>NZ_JAQMHV010000040.1 GCF_028307215.1 Falsirhodobacter sp. 20TX0035
GTTGGAAGAGGGGTAGAGATCGTTAATTTCAAAGGCACCCGCTGACACGTTGCTTTGATAGATCACATAACCATTTTGCCTGATAGTCACGATTGCACTACTGTTTGCGATACCGCGTACCGTTGGGGCAAATCCGCGCTGGCTGTTTGGCAACATATTATCGTCGGAAGCGAGTTGCACGCCAGTAAAGGTGTAGCTGGAAAAAATACTGCCGCTGGTGGCGCTTTCTCCCAGAAGCAACTGAGACTTCAACGCCTTGATATCACGTTGTAAATAACTACTGATG
>NZ_JAQMHV010000041.1 GCF_028307215.1 Falsirhodobacter sp. 20TX0035
GTACTACGAGCAGCTGGACTCCAACTTCGCCGACATGGCAAACATCGGTGGCCGCCCTGGCGGCGCCATCACCGCCGCCTGCTTCCTGTCGCGCTTCACCCGCAAGTACACCTGGGCGCATCTGGATATCGCCGGCACCGCCTGGCGCTCCGGTAAAGCCAAGGGCGCGACCGGCCGCCCGGTGGCGCTGCTGTCTCAGTTCTTGCTCAACCGTGCAGGCCTGAACGGCGACGATTAAATCTGAGCGGTAATTCAGGTATAATCCCAAGGGGCACAG
>NZ_JAQMHV010000042.1 GCF_028307215.1 Falsirhodobacter sp. 20TX0035
CATCAGCGCCGCCATACGTACGGCGTTACGTGCGTATTCCATGAACATCAGGAAGGTCGCGCCGTAAGGCACCATGCCGCCGTGCAGGGACACGCCGTTCATGATGGCGCTCATGCCGAACTCGCGCACGCCGTAGTACATGTAGTTGCCGCTGGCGTCTTCGGCCGAGACACCTTTGCACCCCTTCCACAGGGTCAGGTTGGAACCGGCCAGGTCAGCCGAACCGCCGAGGAACTCAGGCAGCAACGGGCCAAAGGCGTTCAGGGTGTTCTGGCT
>NZ_JAQMHV010000043.1 GCF_028307215.1 Falsirhodobacter sp. 20TX0035
TTGCAAGAGCGGGGGCCGGTGCACCTGATCCATGCCTATGGGCCGACGGAGACCACCACCTTTGCGACAACGGCACGTATCGAGCGGGCTGAAGGGGAGGCGCGCTTGCCGATTGGGAAACCGATCGGCAATACCCGCGCTTACTTGCTGGACGCCCGCGGGCGCCCGGTGCCGATGGGAGCGGTGGGGGAATTGCATATCGGCGGCGTGGGGGTGGCGTTGGGCTACCTGAACCGACCGGAACTGACGGCACAGCGCTTCCTGAG
>NZ_JAQMHV010000044.1 GCF_028307215.1 Falsirhodobacter sp. 20TX0035
TGCCCTACACGCGCGAGTTCGCGCTATCCACGGCAGCCGCCAGCTCCCTGGCGTTGGGCAGCGCGCTGGGGATTTTTGCTTTGTCGAAGAGACGGGTTCAAGCGTTGTAGCACCTGAAAAAGGCGGGTACGCGATTATGTCTTTCCCCAATACGGCCCCGCCGCCACCGACTCGCGCTCGATCAGGCTGGCCGGGAAGCTGGGGCGCTTGCTCAGCTCGCCGCGGTTAAACATCGATAGCTGGTTTAACCGGCCCCAACTATCT
>NZ_JAQMHV010000045.1 GCF_028307215.1 Falsirhodobacter sp. 20TX0035
GCGGTGCGGCGATGAACAGGACGATGAGCGCCTGGATCACGCCGACGATGTCGATCGGGATGTCGTTCGCGGCCTGCATGGCGTAGCCGCCGTTCTTGAGGACGCCGAACAGGATCGCGGCCCAGAACACGCCCCACGGCTTCGAACGGCCGAGGAGGGCGACCGTGATCGCGTCGAAGCCGATGCCGGCGTCGATGCCCGAGGTGAAGCCCGAGGTCACGGCGCCCTGCACCTGGTAGGCGCCGGCGATGCCGACGAG
>NZ_JAQMHV010000046.1 GCF_028307215.1 Falsirhodobacter sp. 20TX0035
GCCTTCCCCCGTACGCCGGACGGACCCGCCGATCGTAGTGGTCCTTCCTGGGACCAGCCAACCAGGTCGGACCGGACACTGGCGCTGGCGGGGGAACTCGTGTTGTATGAGCACCGATGGTCGACGACGACCATCCGGGGCCCCCACGGGCAACCGCTTCACAACGGATCGTCCGGCACGTACCTGCCGGTGAAGGAAGGATCGAACGCTCATGGCGTCCGTCACCTACGACAAGGCAACCCGTCTCTACCCCGG
>NZ_JAQMHV010000047.1 GCF_028307215.1 Falsirhodobacter sp. 20TX0035
ATCCAGTTTACACCAGTAAGTACTGGACGAACTTCAATAGCAGAAACAGCAAAAACAGTTTGTCTAACAATATTTTTTAGTACATTAATTGGAATTTTAATTGTTTTTCCATCTGTTACTTCAGGTAATTTAGGATATTCCATTGGATCTAAGCCGTTTAGTGTAAAGGAGGCTTGACCAGAACTAATGTTGGTTTGGTAATTAGACGTTACTTCAATTTCTACATTTTCTTCTGGTAAACGACGGACAATAT
>NZ_JAQMHV010000048.1 GCF_028307215.1 Falsirhodobacter sp. 20TX0035
CCCGAAGGACGACGAGACCGTCGTCACGGTGCGCGTGCCCGAGGTGCGGCGCTGGTGGCCGCGCGGCTACGGCGAGCAGCCCCGGTACGACGTGACCGTCGAGCTGCAGACCGTCGACGGCGAGGTCCTGGACCGCCGGACGGCGAAGACGGGCTTCCGCTCGGCCCGGATCGACACCGCGGACGACGCGATCGGCAAGCCCTTCACCGTCGTGGTGAACAGCACCGTCATCGACGTCCGCGGCGTGAACT
>NZ_JAQMHV010000049.1 GCF_028307215.1 Falsirhodobacter sp. 20TX0035
CCGCCCCCCCCCGATGTTTTATTGATACGGCGACCACCGAGATCTACTCTCGTGTACTTTCGTCGGCTGCGTCAGATGTGTATTAGAGAGAGCGATGGGGGTCAGCGCGATGCGGTCGGTCACGTCGCCCACGATCAGCGCCTTTTTGGGCGAGTATCTTATACACAACTCCGACCCCACCAGACACACCATAAGATCGGTCAAGCCCGCGTCGGCCAGAAAAAGCCGGGGGGGGTGGGGGCG
>NZ_JAQMHV010000004.1 GCF_028307215.1 Falsirhodobacter sp. 20TX0035
ATAGCCGAGTTCCGCGCGGCTTCTCGCCTGCGTTGGGAGCGCATCCACTATGCCACCCATTGATGCCCTGACGGAACGATCACTGGGCGAATACGGCCTGATCGGAACGTTGGCGCTGCTCGGGTTCATCTTCGCCATCGTCTACATGTGGAAGCGGCCACCCCCGGAGCCGCATGCCTCGCCCATGGAGGCGGTGAAGGAAAACGCCAAGCTGATCCCTTTCGTTCTGGAGGAGGTGCGGCAGCTCGGCCGGAAGCTGGACGATGCAATGCGCAGGATCGATCAGATGGAGCGCCGCTTCGACCAACTTGAAGAGCGATCTGAGCGCATGGAGCGATTGGGCGAGGTCATCAAGGACCGGCTGCCGAGGTGAGAACGGGAATTAATTCAGCTGTTGTCATCAATCGACTCATTTCTCGCTCACCTCTTGTAGACTCAGAGCTTGTTTCAAGCCCTTCGCCTCAGTGAGGTGTCCTGCGCTAATATCGTGAGACTGATCATCTTGCTCAGGTAACGCTACGAATAGTGCGTTTCCTTAGCTTCAATAACGGCACCTCAGTAGAGACAGGTCTTTGTGATAAGCAGCTGTCTTTTGGGATAGGCAGCTGCGCGATGAGTGCTTCAAGCCCCTCCGCCACATCAGCAAAACCATCTCTGTAGGCACACGCGCTCAGGCTTAAAAGGGAATTAGCCATGAGGTTTGCTCGGTCAATCATCTGGATCCTCCTTAGCCTTCAACATACATCCTGTAAGCTGAATGTTAGGTTAACTGAACGGAGATCTGGCTGAGTCGACCAAGATGACAGGAGATAAGCATATGAGTACGACTTATTCGACTATGCATTTTGTCGGCTCACACTTTGTCTTCGGCGTATCGGTCGGACTGTCTGTTTGAGATAATAGATTAATTTCGCGGCTCGACGGCCCGGGAACGACGAGCCGCAGAGTAGGCCGGCGATATTTTCTGACTTCACGAACCGGCACCATGTTAGTCAAATGTATAAGCTGATCGCCAAGCTCGGGCATACCGCGGGCGTAGGCATGGGCACTTAGGCTGATTAGTGCTCCACGCATACCGTCGTCTTCTTCGTTCATCGTTTCCACGCTCGTTGTGGTCGGCAATTATCCGCCGATCTACCCGCCACAAGGTTACTAAAGGTTTAACAATCATAACCATATGAAAAAATTTACTTTTTTGGAAAGAAGGTTTACCCCTCAGGGCTGTTTGGTATGCAACCATCAGGAATTCATGACGTCTGCTGCCCTGATCAGGGGCAGCAGTAGCTTGAGATATCGAACATCATAATTTGCAGCACGTTCGTGATCGCCTTTGGCAATCACCTCAAGCTGGGCTTGGGCTTCGTCACGTAGGAGTAGATATTCATCTTGGAGCGTACGTCCTGACGCCTCTGCGAGATGCGGAGAGATTGCATCATCAGCGGGCTGGTCGCGTGGTTCGTGCATTAAAGAAAATTAGACAGCGTAGTGACAGATGCTTGAGTTGAGGGGGTGAGGTACATGCTAGGCGTTACGAATTCTAGGATATTCTGTCGGTTCGCGTTTGAGCAGTGGCTGCGAGAGCGAGAACATGCCTGATGCAACGCTTTGACACACGACCCGCCAAGTTTCTCGGTGACGTGAAACTCGCCAATGTGGGCCCGACCGCCCAGTAGAACCCTATGAAGGCTCTTCCAAGCGGGTGGGTCACAAGATGTTCGTCGCGAAGACGTCGCAGTTCGACGACGTCAGTATGCCTGCCGTCACCGTAGGTAGCAGTTGCAACGAAGCAGGAGCCCCCTCCGCCGCTGGCCGCGCTGTCATCGTAATCGTCCGCAGGGGGATAGTTCTCTTCATCGGACGGCTCCTCTTCCCAGGGTATTTCTGGAAACAGAGGTTCGTCATCCCCATCGTCCCCGTCCTCAAGAGGCGGTTCTGTTACGGGCGGGGGAGGGTTCGGTGCTTCAGGTGTCGGCGTCGGCTTGATCGGAAGATCAGGCTGCGGGGTGTTTTCGTCTACAGGAGGCGGATTGGAGGGATCTGTCGGAAGGCCATCATCCGGTACAGGGGTCGGCTCCTGACCTTCATCTTGATCTTCGTCTGGGCCGCTGGGAATATAGCCCTTGTACAGCGTTTTCATGATGCCGTTTGCGGCTTCATCGCCGAAGTATGTGGCGATGCTATCAGCCTTTGTGCCATAGAACAGGCTGGACGCTCCATCCTCTCCAATAGAGGCCCGCGCCATGAGTGCCGCCTGATCGACATTTATATCGCCGACGTAGGTCGAAATATATTCGGCAATGGTGTCTGCAGATATGGGCGCACTACTACTGCCAGCCCCCTGCAGCGCAAACATAGAGGCTTTTGCGACTTCCGATGCAGGAAGGTGATCACTGTCTGCCGGCGCGCTGTCGTCTTCTGTATTCTGAGGATCTTCCTTGGACGACAAGTACTCGTTCATTTTGTCGTCGCTCAGTTGATCAGACAAGGCTGACTCAACTTCCGAAAACTGGTCTGCAGCGCCTGTCAGCTTGATGGAGCCGAACTTCGTCGATGTAATCAAAATATCCGTGTCATTGATGATGCTCATGCCATCCAGGGCATCCAGAACATCATCCTCTCCGTAGCCAATCTTCAGGAAATCACTGACGGCATTGAAGCCGGTGATCTCGACTTCACCCTTTGTTGCCAGTGAGAAGAAGTCGTTTCCGTTGCTCGTGATTTTTGCAGAACTGTCGCCGGTGATCATCACCAGGTCCCCATCGGGACCCGTTATGATGTCGGAATGACCATCATCGGAGATGAGGACGTTTGAGTCGGCGCCGCCATAGAGGAGGTTGTTGCCATCGCCTCCCACAAGGACATCCTTACCGGCCCCCCCGTACAGGACATCATCCCCTTGGCCGCCATAAAGGATATCACCGCCGGACATCCCATGCAGTGTGTCGTCGCCCAAATTCCCGTAGATTTTGTCTCCGCCGGATCCTCCCGTCATCACTTCGCCCAAGTCATCCTTCGGGTCGAGGACGCTGTCTTGTCCGTACAGGTTGACCCCGTGACCGGCTTTCGTCACCACAACCTGAACTAGGCCAAAAGGCGACAAATTCAGCATGCCGCCATCAGCTACGAGATCCTGCTGATCTGTGTGGTTCATCTCGACGCGGGCTTTGACGGTGTGCGGGTCCGCCTCATTGGCGCCGGTTGAAGGGATGTCCTGACCGGCAAGCGAAGTTACGGAGATATGTGCTCCGGGGAACTCCTGCAGTAACTTGTCCAGGTTTAGATCCAACGCTTGGGAGCTGTCAGAGCGGGATGCGAGGTAGATGACAGTCTTCTCGGCGTTGCCGTAGGAGTGGATATCGACCTTGTCCGCCGGCATCACGTCGAAGACGTCCTCCGCCTTCAGGCCTTTCAAATCAGTGCCCGTGGTGTTGTTTGCAAGCAGCCGATAGGCCTCGCCCGCAGGTGTCAACCAGACATCTATATCCTCTGGGGCCACGCCTTCGCCGGGATTGTGAGACATGCCGGAGAGACGAGTGGACAAGAATTTATATTGATTGCCCCAGATGTTGGCATCTGTGACACCTTCGCTCACCATCTGGTCGAACGTTGCCAGCATTCCAGACATTTGCGGCATTCCCGGCTCGTCAAACCGGCTGTTCATGTTCCACTCACTGACGTGAACGCCTACGTCTTTCAAACCTTCGGCGTTTCGAAAAACATCAAGATCATTGTAGAATAGATCATGGTCCACAGCTTGATCGTACGTTTTCGGATAATGATGAGTTACTACGTTATCTATGGTTGCTCTGGCTTCGGCTCCTAATTGGTCTAATATGTCCTGCGTATCGGTTTGCGATGTTTTCCACCACGCCCCGTTTTGCACACCAATTTCCGGCTCAACGAAGTTCGCTGTATCGGTCAGCGTATCCTTATATGCCTCTATTGTCTCGTCTAGGCGGACCGACATGTAGTTGGCCAACTTGCCATACTCGGTGGCGGTCATCGTGTCGCCGCCCCAGTATTCGTTGCCAATTTCAAATGACTTGATATCTACGTCACCGTACACACCGCTGAGCATCTCGGTGACCCGATCCATCATCGAGTCGATGGCCGCTGTGTCGGGTTCGCGCTCTCCCACCGCTCCATCTGTAAGGAAGTTATAGGTAGGAAGTACGAAGTCGATCGAAGCATTATGCTCTGCAGCGAACGAGAAAGCCTCTTTAACCGTCAGCACCCTGGCAGGATCGCCGACGGTTCCGGGATCACCAAAGATAGCGTCCCAAGAACCATCTTCGGGACTCAGATGTTCGGTTACGCCACCGCCTGGATAACGTAAAGAAGATGTCGGAATGAGGTCGGTGAACTTGTCAAAGGGTCCCCCGGCATCTGTCATGTCCTTGGTGTACAGCATATGCCCACCAAACATGTCCTTCGTTATCACGATGCATCCATCCTGCGTTGTCCCGGGAGAAGACATGGCAGGAGGCGGTTAACGGATCGTTGCATGAAGCTACTGACTTAGATGATCAGCTAATTTTATTCGTTTTCGCTTTAACATGAGAGCAACTGTCCTTCGTCATCAGTCCTCCTCGTCAAAGGAGGAACTTGTGAATATATTAAATTTATATGTAGCGATTGGATGGTTCTGGACGTTCACCAGGGCACTTTCGCACGTGGATAAGAACGCTTTCTTCGCGTCGGAGATCATCCTTGTCTCTAGCTCCGGGATATTGTCGATCGATCATTCAGAGTATCGCCTTTGGGGCGTCTCATGGCCGCACGAAAGTTATGAGGCCCGTGCACGACTGCTTCATCTACTCAAATGGCGGAAGATATATGTCATCCCGTACGGAACTGGTCCTGACGGCTTGCCTCAGGTTCGCGTCGTGTGTGGGCGAGGGGACCTTGGCGCGCAACTTGTTCGGGACGGTCACGTGGGTGCGACGCGGCTGCGCTATCAGGTATGGGCCTTGCAGGCTCGGCTAAGAGGATTACGGCCTGGAAGACTTGTCTGCTAATCGTAACTTTCCGTAAACCGATCCTTGCTAAGCTCCAGGTGGTACGTGGAGCGACAGCAATAGACGCCTCACATACAAGCACAAGCATGCAGCAATCACCTTAAGAGGCCAAAGTGACTGATGACCAGAAGGCAAAAAGATGTCCGCGGATCTCAGCCACCTTCTCGCCCGAGAACATTATCGATGAGTTGAACGATTGCATTCGACTGGCTCTCGATTTGTCGCAATCCGATGCATTTGTTTCGGAGACTACAAGGAACGCTCGTATTCTGCTATCAGCAGCCCTGATAGAGACCGAACACGCTGCTAGACAGTTCGTGCGCCATCGGGAAAGACCGTATTTGTTTGATCGGCTTGTTCTGTAACGCGGCTAATCATTGAATGTTGTACAACTTTAGCTGACGCTGAGTTATCAAAAGTCTCAACTGCATGTCGTGCACGGCGCGCTTATCGTGGATGGCAACTTCGTCTTTGAGCTTGCTGACGGCAGAGTAGGCGGCGGGGGGCGCCGGAACCGCCCCCGCTTCTGCCTGCATGCTACCTGCCTCGGCAGCTCAACCTTAACGGTAACCTAACTGGGTTCAACCTGTCAGGCGAGCCGCCCAGTCGTCCTACCGTGCCTTGACAGAGGCATCGCCTACTTTGCGTCTCAGGCTGCCGACTGCAATGCGCGGTTCTTTTCCACATGTTTCTCAGCGATCTTGATTGCCATCCGTTTCGGGACGAACGGACGGGCAGGCTCCGGCAGCACCCCATCCTTGTAATCACGCAGCTCGGGAAACAGCGCATAGATCTCTTCCAGCGCTTCGGGGCCGACGCCTTTCTTCGCCATGGGGCCGACGTAAAGCGACTCTGTCGCGGTGTCCTCGGCGAAGATGATTTGGTGGCCGTCGAACAGAAAATGGAAGTATTCAACCTCCCTGACAGTATCGAGAACGTCGATGCCTTCGAGCAACGTCAGATGCTTCGCGGCTACGAGAGCTTCAGACGCTCCGAAGAGCCGCATAGCGATCTTCGAGCGCACAAGGATGCGGTGTTGTTGAGACACAACGAGGTCCGCAGTCGGGAGGCCATCTCCCAACGCGCCTTGGCGTATGCGAATTGGATGAAGGTTGGGTGTGGCTTGGAGATCAAAGCCATCCAGCTTCTTGCTTCCGACCCACTGGATCGGTTTAAGGCCGTGATCTGCGGTCATAACTAGATCCCCAACCTTCAAATCTTCGACGGGGATCTTGCCCCGATCCGTTTCAATCAGGGTGCCCTTGACGAAGCACGCCCACTGGGTGGGCGTGATGCCCGTCAAGCCGCCGGTATTGGACGAGAATGTGACCACGTCGATCGAGACCAGACCCGCACCATCCGCGAAGAAGGGGGCGGTCAGGCCACCAGGCGTCACAAGCAGATCACCTGCCGCCGTTTGCACAATGAAGAGGTTCACCGTCTGGACGCTGCCATCTGTCAGAGTGAGCTCCGAGTTGTAGCGGCGGATCGATGCTACGGTGGAGTTGATGGTTGTTCCGTCAACCTCATAAGAAAGCGCGTTGCCCGTACTCAAGCTGTTCGTATCCGGACCTCCAAACGTCGTGGGTGATATCCCTGTTTCCAGAAGAGGCGTCTCGCTGGTGCCGTAGTTCCCAATGAGGTCCGAATTGGCTATCCCCCGATTGCCAAGGTAGATGAAGTCTAACGTTGCCATAGTCTGATCCGATGTTGTGCACGATACTCCGGTGATCGAAGGGTCAGTACGCAACCGTACGCAACTTCTGCGCGCTCTGATAATTATTGACTAATTTTAACATAATTATCGCAAATAGTGACCGAAAAGACACATTGTCCAGCGAATAGACATACAATGATGAAAATGTAGCCATATGGGAAAGGCGGCGGGGGTCGCCGGACCACCCCCGCTTCTGCCTGTATGCCGGCTGCCTCGGCTGCTCAACCGTAACGTGAACGTGAGCGGCGTCAACATGGTTAACGGCTGTCGCTATGCAGATGCGCACCCAACCCCAGATCCTCGAAAGCCTGGCCGTCAGCTTGCAGCCTCTGACGGCCGATCTGGTGGAACTGGCGGCGTCGATGAAGCCGGAGCCAGAGGCGGAGGCGCCGTTGGCCATGGTCATGCCTACATCCACAGGCGCGGTCATCCATATCGCATGAAAGGCAACGTCCCTGTGGATCAGGAGCCAGCGCAGGAGGTAGGGCAATAGTGCCGAACCGAAGGCATCAGGCGCGAGGATGATCAACACGCGACCTTCTTCCCGAATCAAGTAAAGTTCTGCAAATGTTCATGCATGTGGACACGCAAGCTAACATGGCCCGGCGAGGGAAATCACACCGACTGGCTGGTGCTGTACAAGCACATCAAGGTAGGCCGCGTCATGTATCAGACGACATACGCGACAAAGGAATGGAATTGGTCCGTTCAGCTTTACCCGGCGTCTCTGGGCTATGCAGACACCATGGAAGAGGCCTTGGAAGCGGTTAGGCAGTGGTGCCTCAAAATCCCCGATCTCGAGAAGCAAATCGATGACAAGCGAAACCGCAAAGGGATGTATGCCTGGGGCGATGGCACCTGATCAAATCAAGAACATCCTTCGGGAGTCTTCGGGATTCGAAGGCCGCGACAGGCAGATGTTGTCCTTCTGTTCTAAATCCCAAGCGGTCCTGAACGACACCCAATTCCAAAATTATGCGAGCTAAAGCAATGCCTTAGGGTGATGCTGTCTGGAGCGGGTGAAGGGAATCGAACCCTCGTCGTAAGCTTGGGAAGCTTCTGCTCTACCATTGAGCTACACCCGCGACGGGTTTTCAGTAGTCCACGGCAAGCGGGGCGTCAATAGGCCGGGAGGATCAGTGAGTCGACAGTGTGGATCACTCCGTTCGAGCGCGGGATGTCGGCGGCCGTCAGCCGGTGCTCGTGGCCCGTGTCATCGCGCAGCATGATCCCGTCGCGTGTGCGATACATGGCGATGCGGCAGCCGCCGACCGTGCGGACGACGGCGGGGCGGCCGGTGGCCAGAACTTCGGTCAGTGCGCGGGTGGGGGCCATGTGGCAGGTCAGGATCTGCACCAGCTTTTCCCGCTCAAGGCCAGCGGGCAGCGACGCGAAGGCCGAATCCTGCGGGGCGAAGATGGTGTAGGGGCCGGGATTTGACAGCGCCCGGTCGATGCCCGTCTGGCGCATCAGCGCGGCGAAACGGCTGAAGCCGGGGGTTTCCGCTGCGAAATCATAGACATTGGCCGCCACTGCGGGCAGGGGCATCAGGCAGGTCGCGGCAAGCAGGATCCAGCGCATGGCACACTCCTTCATCACACCTTTGTAACGCGACCCCCCGGCGTGGGTTCCCCCGTGGCCTTGCAACAGCGGCAGGGCGGACTTAAAGTAGGGGTTAACCGAATTGGAGGGCGATTCAATGGCGCCCGAGCGTCCCAGAGGTGCGGACGCGCTCCCCGTCGATTCGTCGCGGGTCGAACCTTCCGCCACCTCGCCCGGTTCCACGCTGTATGCGGCGCTGGATCTGGGTACGAACAGTTGCCGCATGCTGATTGCCGAGCCCAAGGGCAGTCACTTTCAGGTCGTGGACAGCTTTTCCAAGACCGTGCAGTTGGGCCTGGGGCTGGAAGCGTCCGGTCGGCTTTCGCGTGCGTCCATGGGCCGGACGGTGCAGGCGCTGCGCATCTGCCAGAAGAAGCTGGAAAAGCACCGGGTGCGCCGGATGCGTCTGGTGGCCACAGAGGCCTGCCGCCGCGCCCGCAACGCGCGCGACTTCATCCGCATGGTGCGCCGCGAAACCGGCCTGCAGCTGGAGATCATCAATCCCGAGGAGGAGGCCCGCCTCGCCGTCATCTCCTGCGCGCCGCTGGTCAACCCGAAGACCGAGCAGTTGCTGGTGATCGACATCGGCGGCGGCTCGACCGAACTTGTGTGGATCGACCTGTCGGAGGTGGCGCCGGATCAGCGCGCGCGCTCCATCATGGCGCTGCACAACGGCTTCAAGCCGCGGCGTGGTGCGGCGCGCGTGGTCGACTGGATCTCGGTGCCCCTAGGCGTGGCGACGCTGAAGGACCAGTTCGCGGATGTGGAGGATGACGCTGCCCGCTTCGCGCTCATGAGCTGGTTCTTCGAGGAGAACCTGTCGAGCTTCTCTCCCTACAACTCCGAAAACGCGCGCGAAGGGTTCCAGATCATCGGGACCTCGGGGACGATCACGACGGTTGCCGCGTCCTTCCTGCGGTTGCGGCGCTATGACCGGACCAAGGTGGACGGGCTGCACATGACGTCGGACCAGATCGACCAGGTGATCCGCGACTATCTGGCGCTTGGCCCGGAAGGGCGGCGCGTGGACCCGCAGATCGGGCGCGACCGGCACAGCCTGATCATGTCGGGCGCGGCCATCCTTCAGGCGCTGATGCGGATCTGGCCGACGGACCGCCTTTCGGTGGCCGATCGCGGGTTGCGGGAAGGCTTGCTCTATCAACAGATGAACGCGGATGGCGTTCTGGAAGACGGACCACTGTGATGACGGAAAAGAACACCTCCGGACGGGGCCAGCGCGATCTGCGGGTGCGCGTCAAGACGGCGAAGGGGCGCAAGCTGTCCTCGACGCTGTGGTTGGAGCGGCAGCTAAACGACCCCTACGTGCAGCGGGCGAAGAAGGAAGGCTACCGTGGACGCGCCGCCTTCAAGATCCTGGAGCTGGACGACAAGTTCGGCTTCCTGAAGCCGGGTTCGCGCGTGGTCGATCTGGGCTGCGCCCCCGGCGGCTGGTGCCAGGTGGCGGTGGAGCGTGTGAACGCCCTTGGCCAGAAGCCGAACAAGCCGCAGGGCACCGTTCTGGGTGTGGATCTTCAGGAGGTGGAGCCTATATCCGGCGCCGAGGTGCATCAGCTGGACTTCCTGGAAGATGACGCCGATCAGAAGGTCAAGGACTGGCTGGGCGGGCCCGCCGATGTCGTGATGAGCGACATGGCCGCTGCATCCTCGGGCCACAAGGGCACGGACCACCTGCGCATCATCGCGCTGTGCGAGGCCGCGGCCTTCTTCGCCTTCGACGTGCTGGAGGAGGGTGGGACCTTTGTCGCCAAGGTTCTGGCGGGCGGGGCCGAGAACGAGCTTCAAACACTGCTGAAGCGCAACTTCACCAAGGTCGCCAACGTGAAGCCGCCGGCGTCGCGCGCGGATTCGTCGGAAAAGTTCGTGGTGGCGATGGGGTTCCGCGGGCGTCCATGACGCCCGTTACGGGTGGCGCCCTCAGGCGCCCCAGTGGCGGACGGCGCCGCAATCCATGTGCACGAAGTTCGACCCCGAATAGCGACCCACGCCGCCGGCCGAGCACGCCTCGGCCGCGCGGGCCATCTGCGACACGGATCGCGATTTCAGCCGCAGGTCCGCCGCCTTGCCCGACATGTGCAGAGAGTTGCGCGCCACGCCTTCCGATTGCGAGCGCAGCATGGCGTTCGTCTTGGGCGAACGGTAGCCCGACAGCAGCAGGTAGGGTTCGGTCGTGTCCATCAGCGAATGGGACGCGGCCATGATGTCCAGCGTGCGGGCGTCGAAGTTGATCACCTCGTTCGTGCGCCAGTCGCGGACAAAGCGGTTCACGTCCTGCAGCGATTCCGGGATGTACTGCCCTTCGATCCAGTAGATCGAGTCCAGCGATTCGCCCGTGCGTCCGTTGTACATGCGGATGCGGCGTACATCGCCCGCGCCCCGAAGAAACCCGAATGCGTTCGACGCCGAAGGGGCCGCCACGACGACCGTCGCCGCAAAGGCACCCAGAAGACCGCGCCGCGTCAACGCCGGAAAGGATTGTCCTGCCATCAGTCTGCCTGTCCCAATTTCTGTCACGGCCCCTTGTCTGCGAGGTCTTCGTGATTGATGGGTTAATTTATGGCGCATTCGGCCGGAAATTCCAAAAGTTTTTACGGCCTGTTCCGCTGCGTCATGGCACAATTCGGCGTAATCGCGCCGAGAACCACCACATGATGCCCGGGGTGGCACTTCGGGCAGCCGAAGGTTACGTTGCCCTCAAAGACGGAGCGCACCATGACACACACCATCCGCGAGATTGCCGCCGCCATCGGGGCCGAGGCTGAAGGCGACCTGGACATCCGGATCGACGGCGTGGCCGAACCCGCCGCGGCCACCGCGCAGGACCTGGCCTTGGCCATGGACCCCAAATACGCGGAAGGGCTGGGCAAGGGATCCGCGCAGGCCGCGATGGTCTGGCCGGGCGCCGACTGGCGTTCGCTGGGCCTGAAGGCGGCCATCCTTGCCCCGCGCGGCCGGCTTGCCATGGCCGGGCTGTCGCGCATGATGGACAAGGGTCCGCTGATCGCCCCCGGCATCCATCCCATGACCGCGATCGATCCCACCGCCGTGATCGGCGACGGGGCGGCCATCGGGCCCTTCGTGTCGGTGGGCGCGGGGGCCGTGATCGGGCGAAACGCCCGCATCGCCTCGCACGTCGCCATCGGCGAAGGGGTGCGGATCGGGGACGACGCGCTGATCTACGCAGGCGCGAAGATCGGCGCGCGGGTCCGCATCGGCGACCGCTTCATCGCGCAGCCGGGTTGCGCCATCGGCAATGACGGCCTCAGCTTCGTCACGCCCGAAAAGTCGGGGATCGAGGAGATCCGCGAGACGCTTGGTGTGCGCGAGGGTATCCGCGAACAGGCCTGGACGCGCATCCACTCCCTCGGCTCGGTCGAGATTGGGGACGATGTGGAGGTGGGGGCGAATTCGACCATCGACCGCGGCACGATCCGCGACACGGTCGTGGGCAGCGGCACCAAGATCGACAACCTCGTCCACCTCGGCCACAACGTGCGCGTCGGGCGTGATTGCCTGCTCTGCGGCCTTGTGGGCGTGGCGGGATCGGTTCGCATCGGTGATCGCGTGGTGCTGGCGGGGCAGGTCGGCGTGTCGGACAACATCTTCATCGGCGACGACGTGATCGCGGGCGGCGGGACCAAGATCCTCAGCAACGCGCCCGCAGGTCGCGTGCTTCTGGGCTATCCCGCCGTGAAGATGGACGCGCATGTGGAGATGCAGAAGGCCCTGCGCCGCCTGCCGCGCCTTGCGGCGACGGTGAAAGACCTTCAAAAAATCGTTGCAAAGGACGTGCAAGAAGACTGAACCTACGGGAAAGGACAGACCGCGGATGGACACGGTTGAAGACAAGGTCATCCGGATCATCGCCGACCAAGCGCTTCTTGATCCGTCGGACGTGACCCCGGCCTCCACCCTGGCCGAGCTTGGGATCGACAGCATGGCCCTGGTGGAGACGATCTTCGCGATCGAGGAGACGTTCGACGTCTCCGTCCCCTTCAACGCGAACGAGCCTGCGGCCAGCCAGTTCGACATCTCCTCCGTCGGCTCCATCATCGCCGCGGTGGAGGATCTGGTGGCTGCCCGGGCATGAAGCGCGTCGTCATCACGGGGGCCGGGACCATCAACGCCCTGGCCCACGACGTGAAGGGCACGTTCGAGGCGTTTCGCGAGGGGCGCTGCGGCATCACCGAGCTGGACATCCGCGACAAGGACCGGCTGAGCATCCAGATCGGCGGGCAGGTTCACGACTGGGACCCCGAGGCGCGCTTCAACCGCCAGCAGATCGCCCTTTACGACAAGTTCACCCAGTTCACCCTTCTGGCTGGGCGCGAGGCCGTGGCCCAGTCCGGCCTGAACTTCGACGGCCGGCTGAGCTACGAGGCCGGCGTGGTGCTCGGCACTGCGGCGGGTGGCGTGAATACCTGGGACGACAACTACCGCACCGTCTACGAGGAGGGGAAGAACCGCGTCCATCCCTTTGTCGTGCCCAAGCTGATGAACAACGCCGCCGCCAGCCACCTGTCGATGGAGTTCAACCTCAAGGGTCCCAGCTTCACCGTGGCCACGGCCTGCGCCAGTTCCAACCATGCGATGGGGCAGGCCTTCCACATGATCCGGTCGGGCATGACGCAGGTGATGCTGACCGGCGGGTCCGAATCCATGCTGTGCTTTGGCGGGATCAAGGCCTGGGAAGGGCTGCGCGTCATGTCCCGCGACGCGTGCCGCCCGTTCAGCCTGAATCGCAACGGCATGGTGCAGGGCGAAGGCGCCGCCATCTTCGTGTTCGAGGAGCATGAGCATGCCCGCGCCCGCGGGGCCGAAATCCTGGCCGAGGTGGTGGGCTTCGCCATGACCTCCGACGCCTCCGACATCGTGATGCCGAACAAGCAGGGCGCGGCCCGCGCCATTGCGGGCGCATTGCGCGACGCGCGCCTGAACGGGGATGAGGTCGGTTACATCAACGCCCACGGCACCGGCACGGCGGCGAACGACAAGACGGAATGCGCGGCGGTGGCGGATGTGTTCGGGCCGCATGCGGACCGGCTGATGATCTCCTCGACGAAGTCGATGCACGGGCACCTGATCGGCGGCACCGGCGCGGTGGAGCTTCTGGCCTGCATCATGGCCCTGCGCGACGGCGTCATTGCCCCGACCATCGGGTATGAGGAGCCGGACCCGGAATGCGCGCTGAACGTGGTTCCGAACGTGGCGCGCGACGCGAAGGTGAAGGTCGCGCTGTCCAACGCCTTTGCCTTTGGCGGGCTGAACGCGGTTCTGGCCCTGAAAAGGGCCTAGGGCCCCGGATCGCGCCGGGGCCCTTGGTCCTTATTTCCCGTTCGCCGCAACAACGGCGTCGTAACCGGCCGTGAATCCCGACAGCGACAGATCAAGGACGACCTTCTGGTCCGGCGCGACCACCGGCACCAGCGTCAGCTGCGCGGCGGAGCCTTTCTTCAGCGCGTCCACCTCGGCCTGCG
The DNA here is from genome assembly GCF_028307215.1 of Falsirhodobacter sp. 20TX0035. Lineage (GTDB taxonomy): Bacteria > Pseudomonadota > Alphaproteobacteria > Rhodobacterales > Rhodobacteraceae > Falsirhodobacter. The sequence continues at coordinate 13,833 of NZ_JAQMHV010000004.1, forward strand.
TGAAGCCGATGCGGGCGACGCAGCCCACGGTGCTGCACCAGGTGTAGGGGTAGACCTTGGCGGGCGAGCTGTCGATCTTGAGCGACAGGTTCGCCGTCAGCAGCGTTTCCAGCGGCACGATGACCGTGGCGCCTGCGGCGGCCTGCTGGCCGGCCGGCAGGTTGAACATGCTGAATTCGGCGACGTTGTTGCCGTCCTTGTCCTTCAGCAGCTGGTACAGCTGGCACCGGTCCTTGCCCGCCTCGTCGGCGATGCAGCGCTGTTCCCAGGATCCGAAGGTGCCGGCCACCTTCATCGGATTTTGGTCTTCGGCCGTCTGGCCCATGTTCAGGTCCTGTCCGGATGCGTCATCGGCCGTGGCGGCCGGTGCGGCGGGGGCAGGGGCGGCGGCGGGCGCCGAGTCCTGCGCCAGCGCGGCCTGCGCCAGCGACATCCCGAGGGTCAGGGCAAGAAGGGTGGAGAGGGTCTTGGACATGCAGTTCGGTCCTCAAGTGGTTCCGATCCGGGCTTAGCATGCGCACATCACCCTGTCAGGCGCGAAATGAGGAAAGGGCCGGCCCAACGGCCAGCCCTTCCCCTTGTACACCCCCTGTCGGACGGGCCGACTTATTGGGGTAAAGGCTATGCGCGGCGGGGTCATGCGTCAACACCCAAATGTGACGCGGGCGTGACGGCTTTGTCAGTCCTTGGCCAGCGGGTGATGGTTCAGGACAAGGTTCTTCAGCTGTTCGTCCAGCACATGGGTGTAGATCTCCACCGTGCCGATGTCGGCATGGCCCAGCATCAGCTGGATCGCCCGCAGATCGGCGCCGCCCGCCAGAAGATGGGTGGCAAAGGCGTGGCGCAGCGTGTGCGGCGTCACCCGCGACGGCGCGATGCCCGCATCGGCCGCGATCTGCTGGATCAGGCGGAAGAAGTATTCCCGCGTCAGATGGCCGGTGGCGCCGCGGCCCGGGAACAGGAACTTCGAATCCGCCTCGGCCTCATCGGCGTCCCGGCGTTCCAGCCAGGCGATCAGCGCCTCGCGCGCCGGGGGGGACAGGGGCACAAGGCGTTCCTTGCCGCCCTTGCCGCGCACCAGCAGCATCTGCGGATCGCCCCGCGCGGCGGCGATGGGAAGCCCCACGAGCTCGGACACCCGCATGCCCGTGGCATAGAGAAGCTCCAGCAGGCAACGGTTGCGCACCTGAAGCGTGTCGCCGCGCCCCCGGTCGCGGGCGGAATCAAGGAGGCGGTCCACCTCGTCGATGCTGAGAGTGCCGGGAAGGCGCTTGTCCGTTCCGGGTCCCTTCAGGCGGATCGCGGGGTTGTCCTCGCGCAGCCCCTCATCATGCAGGAAGCGGTAGAACTGACGGATGGAGACCAGTCGCCGGGCGCGCGTCGCCTTCGACAGCCCCTGGGCATCGCAGAAGATCAGGTAATCCTCCACCGCCGCACGGTCGGCGGTGGCGAAGCTTCCGCCGCGTCGCTCCAGCCAGGACAGGAAGTCCTTCAGGTCGCGCCCATAGGCCAGCAGCGTGTTGCGCGCCGCCCCCACATCCGCGGCCTGCGCGTCCAGGAACAGGGAGATCCAGCGCTCCTCCATCAGCCGCGCCGGTCAAGGATCATCAGTTGCAGAGCGACCCGGCGCGCGGCGGGTTCCAGCCCCAGCGCGCGCAGGGTCGAAATCCCCTCGGTCACGCCCTGAAGATCGCCCTGCGCACCGCGTGAAAGCATCGTCATGGCCAGCAGCAACGCCTCACCCCGCCGTTGCTGGGACAGAAGCTCGTCTGCCTCGGGCGGGACAGGATCGCTGGAGAATCCTGCGGCAATGGCGCGGGACAGCCCGTCCACGGTGGGCGCGTTGGCAGGCGATCCGGTGGCGATGGCGGTCAGGAACCGGTCCTTCGGTTCGGAGGAGGCGTTCAGCGTCCCCACCCCGTCCAGCCGCCCCGTCAGAAGACCAAGGCGAGCGGCCATTTGCGCGGCGCTGCCGGTCATGGGCAAGGCCAGCAATTGTGGCGCGTACATGCGGGCAAAGGCCACTTCCAGCTCCGCCCCCGTCATGGCGGACCACGCCATCGGCAGCGCCTGCGCGGCCGCGCGGGCGTCACCATCGGTCACGGCCCGATCCAGCGCCTGAATGGCCGAGGCGCGGTCCCACACCCCGCCCGACGCCGCAGGACGTTGCAGCGTGTACAGGCCCAGAAGGCGATTCGGGTCCAGCACGCCGGCGCGGGTCAGCCGCTCCGCCGCGTCCAGCTGCGCCTTCCAGCCCGACGAATCGCGCAGCTCCGCATGGGCATAGGCCAAGGGCAGGGTCAGGGTGGGCAGCGGCTGGCCGATCGCCTCGAACATGCGCCACTCCAAGGGGGTCGGGCGCGCGGGCGGGGGCAGGGGCGGCTCCCCCTCGAACAGTTCCGGATCAAGGAAGCGGGAGATAAGGGCGTCATCCTCGGCATCGACCAGACCAAGGGCCTGCGCCGAATGCAGCACCACCACGGCGGCGGACCAGTCGCCCGTGCGCGCCGTGCAATAGATGCGGGCGGGATAGGTCGGTGCCAGCTGGGGCGCGGCCTCCAGCGTCTCGCAGGCCTGATCCTCGGTCCCCAGAAGCAGGGCGATGTCGAACTGGCGGCGGAAGGCCTTGGCCTCGACCGCGCCGGACACGTCCAGAAGCGCCTGCGCCTGTTCCAGCGCGCCGACGGCCAGCAGCTTGTCCAGCCGGGAAAAGAACACGAGGCCTTCGGTCCCCGCATCGCGGGGCGCGTGGGTTTCGGCCAGAAGCACGTTCATCGCCAGCTCGTGCAGGGCGGGCAGAGTGTTGACCGGCATCGCTGTGATCTTCTCAGCGATCACGCGTGAGGATCCGGCCCCCCAGAGTTCACGCGGAAGCCCGGTCTGGCGCGGGGTCAGAAGGCCCGCCACGTCCAGCACCGGCGTGTCCGGCACCTGCGCCGTCGGGGGCTCCGCCGGCACCTCTGGCGGTGCCGCCACGGGCGCGGGCGCCGTGACCGAACGGGACAGCCAGTCGATGGCCGACATCGGCGCCTCGGCCCCGGCAAGGCCGGGGGCAAGGCACATCGTCAGGGCAAGGGCGTGCCTAGTTCCCATCCAGCGTCACCGGCGCCGTCACTTCGGTTTGCGGGGGTGTCAGATCGCCCAGATAGGCGTATCCCGTCAGCCCCAGGAAGATCAGCACCGCAATCACCAGCACCGCCTTGATGATAAGACCCATCGTTCCGCCCTTCTGCCCCTTGCGCCGTTTCGGCGTCTGTCCGATTTACATATGGCAATCGCTTTCGGTTCACGCCATTACCGCATAACGCCGCAGGCGACCAGCCGGCGGACAGGAAAAGCGGACGGAGATGGCACGATCGTGACGCGGCTGAAGAAAACCGTCGTTCTTGTGGGCATGATGGGCGCGGGAAAGACCGCCGTGGGCACGCAGCTGGCGCGCCAGCTGGGCGTCCCTTTCCTTGACACGGATCATGAGATCGAGGCCGCGGCCCATCGCACCATCCCCGAGATCTTCGCCCGCGACGGCGAGGCGTTCTTTCGCGCCCGCGAAACCCAGGTGCTGGACCGGCTGCTTCAGGGCCCGCCTTCGGTTCTGTCCACCGGCGGCGGGGCCTTTCTGGCCGAGGCGAATCGCGACCTGATCGACGCCTACGGCGTGTCGGTGTGGCTGAGCGCGGATCTGGAGACGTTGTGGCAGCGCGTGCGCAACCGCAACACGCGCCCCCTTTTGCGCACGCCGAACCCGCGCCGCACGCTGGCCGATCTTCTGACCGCGCGCGAAGGCATCTATGCCCGGGCCCGCGTCACCGTTCCCAGCGAGCGTGGCACCAGCGTGGAACGCACCGCGCAGCGCGTGCAGGACGCGCTGGCCGCCCATCCCGACGTCTTGGAGGATTGAGATGAAGACCGTTCCCGTATCCCTCGGCCCCCGCAGCTATGACGTGCGCATCGGGCGCGGCCTGATCGAAACGGCGGCGGAGCATGTCGGGCCGCTGCTGCGCCGCCCGAAGGTCGTGGTCGTCACGGATGAAAACGTCGCCGCCACCCAGCTGCCCGCCCTGCGCGCCAGCCTGAACGCGGCCGGCATCGCGGTCGAGGCGCTGATCCTGCCCGCCGGCGAAGGCACCAAGAGTTGGCCGCACTTCACCCGCACCGTCGAATGGCTGCTGGAGCAGAAGGTGGAGCGCCGCGACATCGTCATCGCGCTTGGCGGCGGCGTGATCGGCGATCTGGCGGGCTTTGCCGCCGCCGTGTTGCGGCGCGGGGTGCGCTTCGTGCAGATCCCGACCTCACTTCTGGCGATGGTGGACAGTTCGGTGGGTGGCAAGACCGGGATCAACACCGCGCAGGGCAAGAACCTCGTCGGCGCCTTCCACCAGCCCGCGCTGGTGCTGGCCGACATCGGCGCGCTGGACACGCTGCCCGAGCGGGAGTTCCGGGCCGGCTATGGCGAGGTCGTGAAATACGGCCTTCTGGGCGACGCCACCTTCTTCGAATGGCTGGAAACGAACGGTCCGCAGATCCGATCCAGCGACGATCTTCGCCTGGACGCGGTCGCCCATGCCCTGGGCATGAAGGCGGCCATCGTCGCACGGGACGAGACGGAGGAGGGCGAGCGCGCGCTTCTGAACCTCGGCCACACCTTCTGCCACGCGCTGGAAAAGGCCACGGGGTATTCCGACCGTCTGCTGCACGGCGAGGGGGTCGCCATCGGCTGCCTGATGGCCGCCGACCTCAGCCGGAAGCTGGGGCTTCTGGGGCAGGAGGCGCCCTCGCGCATCGCGGCGCATCTGCGCGGGATGGGGATGAAGGCGTCCCTTTCGGACATTGCGGGCGAGCTGCCGGACGCGCAGGCCCTTCTGGCGCTGATGGGGCAAGACAAGAAGGTGGTCGACGGCCGCCTGCGCTTCATCCTGATGAACGCGATCGGAGACGCCTTCATCGCCGACGACGTGCCCGCCGCCGCCGTGATCGAAGTGCTGGAGGGCCGCTGAGCCCGCTTCCCGGCTTGATCTTCGATCGCCGTGGATTTAAGCGTCCCCCTGTACGGACGCAACTTTGTTGCGCACAAGGGGGACATCATGGCGTTCATCGCAAGGCTTTCGGCCGTCGTCGGCAAGACATTTGCACTTTGGGTGATCGTGTTCGCGGTATTGGGCTTCCTGATGCCGAACACGTTCAAGCAGCTGACACCGTGGATCATCCCGCTTTTGGGCATCATCATGTTCGGAATGGGCCTGACCCTGTCCGTCAAGGACTTCCAGGAGGTGGTGCGCCGCCCGGTGGAGGTCGGGATCGGCGTGCTCGCGCAGTTCATCATCATGCCGCTGCTGGCGGTGATCCTGACCAAGATCATCCCCATGCCGCCCGAGGTCGCGGCGGGCGTGATCCTTGTGGGGTGCTGCCCGGGGGGAACGTCCAGCAACGTCATGACCTATCTGTCCAAGGGCGACGTGGCCCTGTCCGTCGCCTGCACCAGCGTGACCACGCTGCTGGCGCCTGTGGTGACGCCCTTCCTTGTGCTGATGCTGGCCAGCGAATACCTGCCCGTGGACGCGTGGAAGATGTTCCTGTCCATCGTGAAGGTCGTGCTGCTGCCGCTGGCCCTAGGCTTCGCCGCGCAGAAGCTGCTGCCGGCGGTCGTGCGGGCGGCTGTTCCGGCGCTGCCGCTGGTCAGCGTTGCGGGGATCGTGTTGATCGTGGCGGCCGTCGTCGGCGCCTCCAAGGGCGCGATCATCCAGTCGGGCCTGACCATCTTTGCCGTGGTCGTGCTGCACAACGGGCTCGGCTACCTGATCGGCTTCCTTGCTGCGCGCGCGTGCGGGCTCAGCCTCGCCAAACGCAAGGCCATCGCGATCGAGGTGGGGATGCAGAACTCCGGCCTCGGCGCGGCGCTGGCCACGGCCTACTTCTCGCCGCTGGCGGCGGTGCCAAGCGCGATCTTCAGCGTGTGGCACAACATTTCCGGCGCGCTGGTGGCGAACTACTTCTCGCGCCGGACGTAATCGGGCCACCTGCTAAGAGTAAGTTTGTCGGGCGCCGGTCAATCACAGGTTGATCGGTGCCCGACCTGTTGCTACCGTCGCGCTGCAGCGCAGCGAGGATGGCATGGCAACCCGTTTCGGAAGTTCAGGCAACGACACCCTCAACGGCACCATTGACTCTGACCTGATTTACGGAGGCCCCGACGCCACCGGTCAAGGCACGGGCAACGATGTCGTCAATGCCTATGGCGGGGCCGACACCGTCTATGGCGGTGACGGCGTGGATGGCATCTTCGGAAATGAAGGCGCCGACAGCCTGTTCGGTGGCGCTGGAGTGGACTCGCTTTACGGCGGTGCCGCGGCCGACACGCTGTTCGGCGAGGCTGGCACGGACACTTTGGCCGGGGGAATCGGCAACGACCTTCTGTTCGGCGGCGCGGATGCGGACAGTCTGGACGGGGGTGACGACAACGACACCCTGATCGGCGGCGCGGGGGGCGACCGGCTGTTCGGCGGCGCGGGCTTCGACATCCTGGACTACAGCTCCTCGGCAGGCGGGGTGAACGTGTCGCTGCTTTCCGCCTTGCCCACAGGCGGGGATGCCGCGGGCGACACGATCGGTCTGTTCGAGGGCGTGATCGGGTCCGACCAGAACGACACGCTGACCGGCAATGCAACCGCGAACGTCCTGTTCGGCGTGGAGGGCGATGACACGCTGACGGGGAATGACGGCAACGACACGCTGACGGGCGGCGCGGGGAACGATTCCATCGCGGCCGGAACGGGCGATGACAGCATTTTGGGCGGAGAGGGCGCGGACACCATCGCGGGCGGGGCGGGCATCGACACGCTGGACCATTCCGCCTCGGCCGCCGGGGTCAGCGTGGACCTGTCGGGTGGTGTCGGCACGGGCGGAACCGCCCAAGGCGATGTGGTGACGGGGGTGGAGGTTGTTCTGGGCTCGGCACAGGACGATGCGCTGACCGGCACCGGCGCTGCGGAAACGCTGGTGGGCGGCGCGGGCGGCGACACGCTGATCGGCGCGGGCGGGGCGGACAGCCTTTCGGGCGGGGACGGCGACGACGTCGCCTCGGGCGGCGCGGGCGCGGATCTGGTGCAGGGGGATGCAGGTCGCGACACGCTGGACGGGGGCGAAGGCCGGGACACCGTTTCGGGCGGCGATGATGCCGACGTTCTGCAAGGCGGCGGCGGCGATGACAGCCTGAGCGGTGGGGCCGGCGACGACGTGCTGCGCGGCGATGCCGAGGCGGGCACCGGAACCAGCGGCACGTTTTCCTGGGCGCAGCAGGGCATCGGCACCAACGTCAACGGCGGCTTCACCCAGACCACGGCGGGGATGTCCATCGATTTCGGCTATTCCAGCCCGACCCAGACGCCGACCGCCACCATCACCAACACCCCCCAATTCGCGGGCACCGGGGCGCTGACGAATTCGGGCCTTCAACTGACCTCCACCGGCGCGGGGCCGGAGGTGGCGACGCTCACCTTCACCTCGGACACGGAGGGGGTTTCGGACGCGGTGGGAAACGTGGCGTTCCGCATCAACGACATCGATGCCGACCCCAGCACCTATGTCGACCGGGTGCGGGTGACGGCGTACGATTCGGACGGGAACGCGGTGCCGGTGACGCTGATCCCCGGCGGCAACGACACGCTGTCGGGATCGACCGTCACGGCCGGCCCCGGCTCGGACGATCCGAACCAGGCGGCCGGCACGCTGGCCGTGACGATTCCCGGCCCCGTGGCGCGGATCGAGGTGGCCTATGACAGCGCAGCCGGCACGGGGCAGCGCTATCTTTACCTGACGGATGTGAGTTTCGACACGCAGCCCGTCACGCCCGGCAACGACACGCTGGACGGCGGCGACGGCGATGACACCCTGTCGGGCGAGGCGGGCACGGATGTGCTGCTGGGCGGCGCGGGCAACGACCGGATCACGGTGTCCGGCACCGATACGGCCAGCGGCGGCGTGGGGGATGACCGTTTCGTGCTGGAAGGGCCGGAAGGTGCCGCCTCCGTGTCGGGGGGTGAGGGGTTCGACGTGCTCGACTTCGGCACCTCCATCCCGGTTTCCCTCGAGGGCGCGGGATCGGAGGTCGTGGACGGGGTGACCTCCTTCTACGGCACGGCCGTCTTCGGCAACGGCGCGACGCTGCACTATGAAGGGATCGAGCAGATCATCTGCTTCACCCCCGGCGCGATGATCCGAACCCTGGGCGGGCTGCGGACGATCGAGACGCTGAAGGCGGGCGATCTGGTCGTGACCCGCGACCATGGGCTGCAACCCATCCGCTGGATCGGCGAGACTACCGTGTCGGGGCGCGGCACCTTCGCGCCGATCCGCCTGCGCAAGGGGGCTGTGCCGGACCTGACCGCGGACCTCGTCGTCTCCCCCCAGCATCGCCTGCTGGTGGAAGGGTATCGCGCGGAGCTGCTGTTCGGAGAGCGGGAGGTGCTGGCCTCGGCCAAGCACATGGTGGACGATCGGCACGTGACGGTGGAGGAGACGGACCGCGTCACCTATATCCACATGCTGTTCGACGGACATGAGGTCGTCTATGCCAATGGTGCCGCCACGGAAAGCTACCACCCTGGCTCCTACGGCCTCGGCACGATCTGCCCGACCGCGCGGGCCGAGCTGCTTGCGCTGTTCCCGGACCTTGCCACGCTGCCCGGCAGCTATGGCAAGACGGCCCGCCGCGTTCTGAAGGGGTTCGAGACGCGCGCTCTGACCGGCTAGGATCAGGCGCGGCCCGACACCCCGTTCAGCGCGGCCGACCGCAGGATGTCGACATAGCGCGTGAACTCGGCGGCCTTGCCGAGGAAGTCGTCCCGCGTGTGGGTGCGCCCGGCATCGCCCGCCTCCTGCGCCATACGTTCCATCAGCGTGACGCGTTCGCCGACGATGCGGAAGGCGACGCGCAAGGCCTCGTCAAGCGAGCCTTCCTGTTCGGCGGCCAAAGCCTCGGCCGTGTAGCCATGGCCGACCTGGCAGCGGAAACGCAGCGGGCCGCGATGAACCTCCGACATCACGCCGCCGCAGGAGGGGCAGGACACGGTGACCGGGTTGGCGATCTGGGCGATCGTGGGCGACAGGCAGGGGCGGCCAAGGGCGATGTCGATCTCCAGCTCGATATCCGGGGGGGTGGGCACGGACGGCCCCGGAGGCTCCTCCACCAGCCGCGCCAGAAGCAGGCCCATATTGGCCGCGGGGCTGCGATAGTCGATGTCGCTTGCGGCCAGCGCCCCCAGCGGCATGTCGGGGGCAACCGCTTCGCCCGGGTTCTGGATCACGGTCAGGCCGCCGCACAGCTTGATCGCGGAAAGGCCGGCGGCCCCGTCGTTCAGGTTGCCCGACAGGACGACCCCAATGGCTCCGGATCCGTAGCTGGACGCCATGGACCGGAACAGGGGGTCGAGGGCGGGGCGGCTCATGTTCTCGCGCGGGCCGCGGCCCAGACGAATGCAGCCGTCCACCACCAGAAGATGGTGATCCGCCGGCGCCACATAGACATGCCCCGGAAGTGCCAGCACATTGTCCTGCGCCAGAAGCACCGGAAGCGTGCAGGCCGCCGCCAAACTGTTGTGAAGAAGGTCCTGCCCGCGCCCGCCCACATGGACGACCACGAAGATGGGGGCCGCAAAATCGGCCGGAATCTGCTGAAGGATCGTGCGTAGAACAGGAATGGCCCCGGTGGAGCCCCCGATGCCCAACGCGCGCTGTCCTGCCATGATCTCGTCCTCCCCTGCCGGTTCGGGTAAACGTCGCGGCCGCGGTCCTGTTCCGCGGCCCGGCGTCAGCCGCCCTGAAGCACCCGGGTCAGCGCGTCGGCCAGGTTGCCGGGATGATAGGGCTTGCGGATCAGCAGCCCGGACAGGCCCAGCCGCTGCAATTCGTCGGGCTCGTAGCCCGAAGCGATGATGGTCGGGATCTGTGCCGCCTTCAGCGCCTCGATGATGGGCAGGGCCGACACGCCGCCCAGATTGGCGTCCACGATGGCCGCGTCGGGCGGGGTGGACAGGCTGCCCAGCAGGGCGATCGCCTGATCCACATTGGCGGCCGGACCGACGGCCGCATGACCCATATCCTCGATGATGCATTCCAGATCCATGGCGATCAGGGCTTCATCTTCCACAAGGAACAGGGTCAGGGGCTTAGACGGTTGCATGATGGGGCGGCCTTTCTGCCGGAAAATCGATGACGCAGGAGAAGCCTTCCGGCGCGTAGCTGAGGGTGGCGGTGCCGCTCAGTTCCCGCGCCACGCTGGTCAGAAGGCGGCCGCCGAAACCCCTGCGGGTCGGCGGGACAACCGTCGGGCCGCCGCTTTCCTTCCACGCGAAGATCAGGCGACGTTCGTCGCCGCTCTTGGTCCACGCCCAGTTCAGCGAGACGAGACCTGCGGCGGAGGACAGGGCCCCGTATTTCACCGCATTGGTGGCCAGTTCATGCAGCGCCATCGCGAAGGAGATGGTGGCGTTGGGCGACAGGAAGGCCGGGGGCCCGTCCAGCACTAGCTTCTGCTCCGCCTCGGACGAGAAGCTTTGCAAGGTGGCCGTCGCCAGTTCGCGCAGGTCCGATCCGCGCCAGTGATCTTGCGTCAGGATGCTGTGCGCGCGGGCGAGGGCTTCCAGCCGCTTGCTGAAGGAGTCCGTGAAGGCCTCGGGGCGGTCGGTTGACCGCAGGGTCTGGCGCGCGATGGACTGGACGACCGCCAGCATGTTCTTGACCCGGTGGTTCAGCTCCCCCACCAGAAGCTCACGCTCGTCGGTGTGACGCTTGCGTTCGGTGATGTCCTGGAACAGCACGGCCACACGGTTTTCATCCACGTTCGAAGCGCTGACCTCGAACCACTGGCGCACGACGCCGTCCCACAATTCCAGCCGCTCCGTCTCGCCCGAGGCGAGCACCCGTTCGGCGAGGGTCCACCAATCCTGACGGGCCGAGGCGTGGCTGCGGGCCAGGTGCCGGGCCTTCAGTTCGGCCTGCAGAAGGCGATAGGCCGAGGGGTTGGCATCCAGGATCACGAAAGTCTTCGGCGTCCCATCCTCGTCCCGGATCGCCTCGGCCAGGATGTAGCCTTCGTCCATCGCCTCAAACAGGCGGCGATAGCGGTCCTCGCTTTGGCGCAGCCGCTCCTCGGCCTCGCGCCGCGCGCTGATGTCCACGAAGCTGAGGACAACGCCCTCGATCCGGTCGTCCACGGTGCGATAGGGGCGCAGCCGCATCATCAGCCAGCCCTTGGTGCGGGTGGCGACCTCGGCCTCGAACGGGGCAAGGTCGCGCAGCACGCGGGCGGCGTCCCGTTCCAGACCGTCATAGACCAGCTTGTGCGTGAAGTCCGAGATCGGCCGACCCACGTCGCTGTCGGTCACGCTGAACAGCTGCTCCACCGCCGGGGTCAGCATCTTGATCCGCAGCTTGGTGTCAAGGAACAGGGTGCCGATCTCGGTCGCGTTGATCAGGTTCTGCAGGTCGCTGTGGGCCGAGGCGATGGTGTCCAGCTTCGTCTTCAGCTCGCTGTTGACGGTGGACAGCTCCTCGTTGATGGATTGCAGCTCCTCCTTGCTGGTTTCCAGCTCCTCGGCGGTCGAACGATACTCCTCGTTGATGGACTGGAGTTCCTCGTTCGCGACCCGCAGCTCCTGGATGGCGCTTTCATGTTCGCGCCGGCTGGTGCTCAGCCGTTCCTGGGTGATGCGCAGTTCTTCCTCAACCCGGCGCAGGTGGTCGATGCCGGGGGAGGATTCGTCGACCACCGCGGTCGCCTCGGTCACCGGGCCTCCGTCCATGAACAGCACGAGCGACTGCGGCGCGCCGCGTTCGTCGGACACGTGCCGGGACACGTGCATCACCACGCGGCGGCCGGCCCCATCGAAGGCCACCGCCACGGGAAGCGTCAGCGTCGCCTCCTTCGCGTCCAGCGCCCGGTGCAGGGCGCGGCGCAATTCGGCCCGCAGCTCGGGCAGGACGATGTCGGGCAGGAAGTTGCTGAGCGGGCCTTCCGGCGGGCGGATGTAGCGGCCCGCATTGCGCGACAGGTTCAGGACGCGGTGCTCCTCGTCCACCAAGGCGCTTGGCGGGGCGCTTTCCTCCAGTGCAGCCTTGTGGATCAGGGGCGGCACAAAGGCCGCACGTTCACGCAGGTCCAGCGCGGGGCGCGGCAGGGGCGAATAGGGCTGATGTTCGCGCGGCAGCTGGGTCAGCATCTCGCCCCGCCGGTCCACACGGGGCTTGGCCAGATAGACGCGCGCCTCGCGGTCGCAGGCGGTGAAGAATTCGGGCCGCGTGTCGATGCTTTCGGCCGAACCAAGGAACAGGTAGGCCCGGGGCCGCAGCGCGTAATGGAACAGCGCCAGAAGCTGGCGTTGCATGTCGCGTTCCAGATAGATCAGCAGGTTCCGGCAGGTCACAAGGTCGATATGCATGAAGGGCGGATCCTTCAGCGCGCTGTGATGGGCGAACAGCACCATGTCGCGCACTTCCTTGCGGATGCGGTAATGGCTGCCATCGTCCACAAAGAATCGCCGCAGCCGGTCCTCGGACACGTCGGCCTCGATGCTTTTCGGATAGCGGCCTTCGCGGGCGGTCGCCAGCGCGCCATCGTCCAGATCGGTCGCGAAGATCTGGATGTTGGGGGTGACCTGCCGCCGCTCCGCCTCTTCCAGCATCAGGATGGCGAGGCTGTAGGCTTCCTCGCCCGTGGCGCAGCCCACGGACCACAGGCGCAGCTTCTGGTCGCCCACAAGGCTGTCGAACAGCGGGACGATCGCCTCCTTCAACAGCGCGTCGAACGCGGTGGGGTCGCGGAAGAACGCCGTGACCGAGATCAGGAGGTCGCCGAACAGATCCTGCGCCTCCTCCGGATTCTCGCGCAGATAGTCGGCATAGGCGGCCAGGCTGATCATCCGGTTGACCTGCATGCGGCGGGTCACACGGCGCAGAACGGTCGCGCGCTTGTAGGACGAAAAGTCGTAGCCGGTGCGGGCATGAAGGAAACTCAGGATGCGGCGCAGGTCGTCCTCGGCCTCACCCTCGCCGATCCGGCGCAGGGCTTCCTTGCTTTGGCTGACCTCGGCGATCCGGTCCACCATCTTGTCGATCGGTTCGACGAAATCGGCCACGCCGCTGGCGATGGCGCTGCGCGGCATCATGGAAAATTCGGCGTCCCCCGGGTCTTGCACGAAGATCACGCCGCCGGCTTCCTTCACCTGGCGCACGCCAAGCGCGCCGTCCGATCCCGCCCCGCTGAGCACGACCGCGATGCCATCACCGCGCGCGGAAGCGATGGATTGAAAGAACAGGTCGATGGGCGCGCGCTTGCCCCGCGGTTCCGTGAAGGGGCGGGAGCGGATGCCGTTCCCCTCGATCACCAGCTCGCAGTCGGGCGCGATCACGTAGACGCAGTTCGGCTCCAGCGTCGGGGTGTCGCCGACCTGCCGGACCGGCATGGCCGTGCGTCCGGCCAGAATTTCGCTCAGCGCGCTGTCATGTTCGGGGGACAGGTGGATGATGACCACATAGGCCAGGCCAAGGTTGTCGTCGATCTTGTGAAAGAACCGCTGAAGGGCCCTGACGCCTCCGGCCGAGGCGCCGATCGCGCAGACCGGCGTCAGCGGTATGCCCCGCCGACGCTCTTCCTTGTCCACAAGAACCATGAAGCTGGCCTTTCATCTCTTTTTGGGTCTGAACCTCGAGCAGGCCATATATTCATCATAGCTGTTTTGCGGCGAGAAAGTAGGGACCGGCCGTCAGTTTGATGATTTTGTGGACGGAAAGCCCGCGCTTCATGCGCAAGAACGCGAACCTTGGGTTCACGTCGAAAAAGCTTGGAAAATCCGGAAGATTTTGGCTGGGGCGGCAGGATTCGAACCTGCGAATGGCGGTACCAAAAACCGCTGCCTTACCACTTGGCGACGCCCCAACTTGCGTGAGGCGGGTTCTAGCGAGAGGTTGCGGAGGCTGCAAGAGGCAATTGCGAAAAAAATCGCGCGTTGTCGAAAACTTCGGGGACGGCTAGGGACGTGGCATGAAAACCGATATCGTGATCCTTGGTGCCGGCGCGGCCGGCATGTTCTGCGCCATCGAGGCCGCCCGCCGCGGGCGGCGCGTTCTTGTCATCGACCACGCCAAGGCGGCGGGGGAGAAGATCCGCATTTCGGGCGGGGGGCGGTGCAACTTCACCAACACCGGAATCGCGGCGGACCGCTTCCTGTCGCGCAACCCGCGCTTCGCGCTGTCGGCCCTGAAGCGCTACACCCAGTGGGATTTCGTGGCCCGCGTGGACGAGGCGGGAATCGCCTGGCACGAAAAGACGCTGGGCCAGCTGTTCTGCGACGGTCCCTCCACCCAGATCGTGCGGATGCTGCTGGACCAGATGCGCGAGGCGGGCGTCCAGCTCTGGCTCGGCACCAGCGTGGAGAAGGTGGAAGGCGGCTTTCGTGTCGTCACCTCGCGCGGGGTGGTGGAGGCGGAGCGGGTGGTCGTGGCCACGGGCGGCAAGTCCATCCCCAAGATGGGCGCGTCGGGCTTCGGCTATCAGCTTGCGACCCAGTTCGGCCTGAACGTGATCGAAACGCGGCCCGCCTTGGTGCCGCTGACCTTTGCCGAACAGGAGCTGGTGCATCTGCAACCCTTGTCCGGCATCGCGCTGGACGCGCGGGTGACCACCGGCGCCAGCTTCGACGAAGCCCTTCTGTTCACGCATCGCGGGCTGTCAGGTCCCGCGATCCTTCAGGCCTCCAGCTACTGGCGTGAGGGGGAGGCGCTGACCGTGGACCTTCTGCCCGGTCGCAGCCTGTCGGACGATCTGCGGCAGTTGCGCGGCGAACAGCCCCGAATCGCCCTGCGAACGGCGCTGACGCGGCACATGCCCGAAAAGCTGGCCCGCCGGATGGAGGAGGTCTGCGGCGTGACGGGGGCCATCGGCGCCCTGTCGAACGGCGCGATCGAGGCGATCGAGCGGCAGGTCCATGCATGGCAGCTGAAGCCTGTGGGCACCGAAGGCTACCGCACGGCCGAGGTCACGCTGGGCGGTGTGGACACCGAGGATCTGGACCCCCGCACGCTGGAAGCGCGGCGCATGCCCGGCCTGCATTTCGTGGGCGAGGTGGTGGACGTCACGGGCTGGCTGGGCGGCTACAACTTCCAGTGGGCGTGGTCGTCGGGCTGGGCCGCGGGGCAGGCGGTCTAGCCGCCCGCCTGCAGCGCCGGTTGCAGGACCGCGTTCACCGCGGCGGGGGTGATGGGGCCCGCGATGCGCGCCAGCACGTTGCCCTGACCGTCGATGACGAACGTCTCGGGCACGCCATACAGGCCCCAGTTCAGCCCCATGCGCCCAGTTTCGTCCGCGCCCTTGGCGGCGTAGGGATCCCCCAGTTCCGCGAGAAACCTGAGCGCGTTTTCGGGCCGGTCCTTGTAGTTGACGCCGATGATCTCCACCCCCTCGGCCGCGAGCTGTTCCAGCACCGGATGTTCCTGCCGGCAGGGCGCGCACCAGCTGGCCCAGAAGTTGACCAGCTTCACCCCGCCCGAACGCAGTTGCGCGTCGGTGGGGGGCGCGTCGGGGCCCAGAGGGGTAGCGGCCATGGCGGGGGCGGGCTTGCCCTCGAACGCCGTGGGAAGGGCGCCGGGATCGGTGCGCATCATGCCGAACCAGAACAGCGCGGCCAGGCCCGCAAAGGCTAGCGGAGGGATGAGGATCAGCGGTTTCATTCCTTGCCCCGTTCCTCCACATCGCGCAGGCGGGCGTGCATCCGCACCGCCTGCCAGACTGACAGCCCGACCAGCCCCGCGATCAGCAGAAGTGACAAGCCATAGGCGCCCAGAACGGCGCCCGCGTATTTTCCCAGTTCTGGCATCATGCCATCCGCTCCCTCAGGATCAGGGCCTGCAGGCGGCGGCGGCGCACCTCGGTCCGGGTGCGCAGCAGCACCAGCGCGAGGAACAGCAGCATGAAGCCCGCCATGCACAGCACCAGCGGATACCAGTAGGTGTCGGACATGTGCTGCTGCTTGTCCATCGACAGCGACGCGCCCTGATGCAGCCCTTGGTTCCAGAACAGCACCGCATAGCGCGACAGGATGGCGAACACCGACCCTACCATGCACAGGACGGAGGTGAGGTCGGCGGCGGTGTCCGGATCCTCGATCGCCTGCCACAGCGCGATGTAGCCCAGATAAAACATGAACAGGATCAGGAACGAGGTCAGCCGCGGATCCCACGCCCACCACGTGCCCCACATCGGCTGGCCCCAGATCGCCCCGGTCATCAGCGCGATCACCGTCATGGTGATGCCCACGGGCGCCGCGGCCTTGGCCACCAGCGCCGACACGTGATGCCGCCGGATCAGCCAGATCAGCGAGGCGACCAGCATCACCATCCAGCCGTTGATGGCGACGAGGGCGGACGGAACGTGCAGGAAGATGATCTTGACGGTGGCACCCTGGCGGTAGTCGTCCGGTGTCAGGAAGAAGCCCCAGATCAGGCCCACGACCAGACACAGGGCCGCCAGTCCCGCCACCCAGGGCAGGAACCGCCCCGAGACTTGCATGAACTTCCGTGGATTCGCGTATTCCCAGATCGACATGAAGGTGGATTCATCCTTTTCCGCGCGCAGCACAAGTCATCTTAGATTGATCCGAAGCGCCTGCGCCGAGGCAAATGGAAGCAGGGCGGCGCTGCCCGCGCTGATGGCCGCCAAAAGCGCCAGCGGCACCAGCGCGGGCAGGCCGTCCGCCCCGCGCTGCGCCGCCTCCGCCCCGTAGATCAGCGTGGGAACATACAGCGGCAGCACCAGCAGGCTGAGGAGAAGGCCCCCGCGCTTCAGCCCCACGATCAGGGCTGCGCCGAAGGTGCCGATGACCGACAGCGCGGGTGTGCCCACCAGAAGCGACACGAACAGCCACGGATACCCGTGCACGGGAAGGTTCAGCAGAACGCCCAGCAGCGGTGCGGCCAGCGTCAGGGGCAGGCCGGTGACCAGCCAGTGCGCCAGCGCCTTCACCGCGACGATCCCTTCCAGCGGCATCGGCGCCGTGACCAGCAGGTCCAGCGATCCATCCTCGTGATCCAGCGCGAAGATGCGGTCAAGGGACAGCAGGCAGGCCAGCAGCGCGCCGATCCACAGGATGCCGGCCGCGATGCGGGCGTGCAGCGCGCTTTCGGGGCCGACGCCCAGCGGCACGAGGATGGTGACCAACAGGAAGAAGGCCAGCCCCAGCCCGAAGCCGCCGCCCGACCGCACCGACAGGCGCAGGTCCCGAAGCAGAAGGGCGATCACAGGAACGCCTCGTCGAAGCCGCCCTGGGGCAGGATGTCACGGGCGGCGATGGGGGCCATCTCCAGCACCTCGGCATCAAGGCCCAGATCGATATGGGTGGCGATCAGCGCCGCGCCCCCGTCCGCCAGATGCTGCCGCACGACCGCAGCGAAAAGCGCGACCGACGCGGCATCAAGCGACACCGTCGGTTCGTCCAGAAGCCAGATCGGCCGCCCCGTCACCAGCAGACGCGCAAGCCCCAGCCGGCGTTTCTGCCCCGCCGACAGCGCCTGCGCGGGCCGATCCGCCAGACCGTCAAGATTCATGCGCAACAGCGCATCGCCCACCGGACGATCGTGGACGCGGGCCCAGAACTGCAAGTTCTCGCGCACGGTCAACGTGGCCTTCAGGCCGTCGAGGTGGGAGGCGTAGGTGATGGCATCCGCGCCCGCGTCGATCCGGCCGGCGACGGGGGGTTGCAGGCCTGCCAGTGTGCGCAGCAGCGTGGTCTTTCCCGACCCATTCGGACCCCGAAGCACCCGCGCCTGACCTGCCCGCAACGTCAGCGACACGCCCTGAAGGACGATCAGCCCGCCGCGGGCGCAGCTCAGATCCGAAACACGCAATTCCATGCCCGTCGCCTATCCCAAGACCGGCAGCCGGAAAAGACACTTTCCTTCCCACGCCGCGACGTTCTATGCCTTAGGAAAAGAGTAGGAATATGTGGACACGACGCTTCATGCTGACCGGCCTTGCCTTGACCGCGCCCGCGCTGGCGCGGGCCCAGTTCCGGCCGTCGAAGGCCGACCTGTCGATTCTGAGGGCCGCGGTTCCCAGCCATCGTCTGGACGTGTGGGACGTTGATGGGTACCGGATCTTCCGTGCCGTCCCTGTCGCAGGTGCGACACATGCGCTCTATCTTCTGGACGGCAACGGCATGTTTGATGCGCTGACGCCGGACATGCTGACTGCGGTGCCGGGCCTTGCGGTTCTGGGGATCGGATACCCGACCGACGAACGGTTCGACACCACCCGCCGTTCCTTGGACTACACCCCGCTGGCTGGCGGCCCGGTGCCGGACCCCGAGCGGCCCGAGCGCAGGATCGGCGGTGCGCAGCTGTTCCTGCCGCGCCTGACCGGCCCGTTGCGCGCGGCGGCGGAGGATGGGCTCGCCATCACCACGCGCACCCTGTCCGGGCATTCCTTCGGCGGCCTCTTCACCCTCTGGACGCTGCTGACCGCGCCTGCAAGCTTCGACCGGTATGCGGCGGTCAGCCCGTCGCTGTGGTGGGGGGATGGGGTGTTGGAGCGGATCACACCGGCGGATCTGCCGCGGCCGACGCCGCTGTTCCTCGCCTACAGCGCGGCGGAAGGACGGCGCGGCACGATGGATGAGGAAGCGTTCCGCCAGCACCGGGCCGAAGCCGCGAAGCGGAGGGAGGCGTTCGTAGAGCGGCTGCGGTCCCGGCCGAAGCTGACGGTGACGCAGCACGTGTTCCCGGACCTGTCGCACGGTCAGACGCTGGGCGCGGCGCTGCCGCTAACCTTGCCCTTCGCGCAATGAAAAAGGCCCCGGATCGCTCCGGGGCCTCGTTCATCAGTACTTGGCGAGGTCGCGCAGCACGTAGTGCAGCACGCCGCCGTTCTCGACGTATTCGATCTCGATCGCCGTATCGATCCGGCATTTCAGTTTGATCGACTTCGCCGTGCCATCCGCATAGGTGATGGTGCAGGGCACGTTGCTCAGCGGTTTCAGATCGCCGGCCAAGCCTTCAATGCTCACCGTCTCGTCGCCGGTCAGGTTCAGGCTCTTGCGGGTGTCGCCGTTCGTGAACTCGAACGGGACGACGCCCATGCCCACGAGGTTCGAACGGTGGATGCGCTCGAACGACTCGGCGATCACGGCCTTCACGCCCAGAAGCGCGGTGCCCTTGGCCGCCCAGTCACGCGACGAACCTGCGCCGTATTCGATCCCGCCAAAGATCACCAGCGGGGTGCCCGACTGCTGATAGGCCATCGACGCGTCGAAGATCGACGTCTGCTGCCCGTCCGGACCCTTGGTGTAGCCGCCTTCGACGCCGTCCAGCATCTCGTTCTTGATGCGGATGTTGGCGAAGGTGCCGCGCATCATGATCTCATGGTTCCCGCGGCGCGAGCCGTAGGAGTTGAAATCCTTCTGCGGAACCTGACGCTCGGTCAGGTATTTCCCGGCCGGAGTCGTGGGCTTGAACGA
The DNA here is from genome assembly GCF_028307215.1 of Falsirhodobacter sp. 20TX0035. Lineage (GTDB taxonomy): Bacteria > Pseudomonadota > Alphaproteobacteria > Rhodobacterales > Rhodobacteraceae > Falsirhodobacter. The sequence continues at coordinate 33,329 of NZ_JAQMHV010000004.1, forward strand.
GCCTGCGGGCGAGATGTGGTCGGTCGTGATCATGTCGCCGAGGATCGCCAGAACCTTGGCGTCCTTGATGTCCGAGATCACGCCCGGTTCCTTCGCCATCCCTTGGAAGTAGGGCGGGTTCTGGATGTAGGTGGAGGTCGGCGGCCAGTCGTAGGTCTCGCTGTCCGTCGTCTCCACCGCCTGCCACTTTTCGTCGCCCTTGAAGACGTCGGCGTATTTCTTCTGGAAGGCTTCACGCGTCACGGTCTTGTGGACCAGATCGGCGATCTCCTCGTTCGAGGGCCAGATGTCCTTCAGGAAGACGTCCTTGCCATTCTGATCCTGACCCAGCGGCTGGGTGGTCAGGTCGATGTTCATGTCGCCGGCGATGGCATAGGCCACGACCAGCGGGGGCGAGGCGAGGTAGTTCGCGCGCACGTCCGGGCTGATCCGGCCTTCGAAGTTCCGGTTTCCCGACAGGACGGCCGTGGCCACCAGATCATTCTCGTTGATGGCCTTGGAGATCGCGGCATCGCCCAGCGGGCCGGAGTTGCCGATGCAGGTGGTGCAGCCGAAACCGACGAGGTTGAAGCCGACATAGTCGAGATCTTCCTGAAGGTTCGCGGCTTCCAGGTATTCCTGGACGACCTGGCTTCCGGGGGCGAGCGAAGTCTTCACCCACGGCTTGCGGGTCAGGCCAAGCGCGCGGGCCTTGCGGGCGACCAGACCGGCCCCGATCATCACATAGGGGTTCGACGTGTTGGTGCATGAGGTGATGGCCGCGATCACGACGGATCCGTCATTGATCGTGTAGTCCTTGCCCTCGACCGGAACGGACTTCACCAGATCCATGACGTCGCCTTCGACCTTGCGATAGTCGGCCAGCGTGGAACGGAAGCCCGCGACCGAGTTCGTCAGCGGGGTGTAGTCCTGCGGACGCTTCGGACCCGAGATGGCGGGCACGATCTCGCCCATGTCGAGTTCGAGCGTGTCGGTGTAGATCGGCGCATAGTCGGCGCCGCGCCAGAAGCCGTTCTCCTTGGCATAGGCTTCGACCAGCGCGATGCGGTCCTTGTCGCGGCCGGTCTGTTCCAGATAGCGCAGCGTTTCCGCGTCGATCGGGAAGAAGCCGCAGGTCGCGCCGTATTCGGGCGCCATGTTGGCGATCGTCGCACGGTCGGCCAGCGGCAGGTGATCCAGGCCTTCGCCGTAGAATTCGACGAACTTGCCGACCACGCCCTTCTTGCGCAGCATCTGCACGACCTTCAGCACGAGGTCGGTCGCCGTGGTGCCTTCCATCATTCGGCCGGTCAGCTTGAAGCCGACAACCTCGGGGATCAGCATGGACACGGGCTGGCCCAGCATCGCGGCCTCGGCCTCGATCCCGCCGACGCCCCAGCCGAGGACGGCCAGACCGTTGACCATGGTCGTGTGGCTGTCGGTGCCGACCAGCGTGTCGGGATAGGCCACTTCCTCGCCGTTCTGGTCCTGATCCGTCCACACGGTCTGCGCCAGATATTCAAGGTTCACCTGATGGCAGATGCCGGTTCCCGGAGGCACCACGCGGAAGTTGTTGAACGCCTTCTGGCCCCATTTCAGGAAGGTGTAGCGTTCCATGTTGCGCTCGTATTCCAGATCGACGTTCATCTGGAAGGCGCGGGGGTTGCCGAATTCGTCGATCATGACCGAGTGGTCGATGACCAGGTCCACCGGGTTCAGCGGGTTGATCTTCTGGGCGTCACCGCCAAGGCCAAGGATGCCGTCGCGCATCGCGGCAAGGTCCACCACGGCGGGAACGCCGGTGAAGTCCTGCATCAGCACGCGGGCAGGGCGGTAGGCGATCTCCCGCGGGTTCTTGCCGCCGGACTTGCCCCAGTCGGAGAAGGCCTTGATGTCGTCGACGGTGACGGTCTTGCCATCCTCGAAGCGCAGCATGTTTTCCAGCACGACCTTCAGCGCGGCCGGAAGCTTGTCGAATTCACCCAGACCGGCGGCCTGGGCCGCGGGGATGGAGTAGTACGCGACGTTCTTTCCATTGACGGAAAGCGTCTTGCGGGTCTTTTGGCTGTCATGGCCAACGGTGACGGTCATAGCGGGCCTCCTGGCACTGGCTCGGGTTGGTGGCGCTGCCTCCGTGATGCCAGCCTCGGCGACACGGTGCAAGACTCGGCCTATCGGTATACGAATGTATGCCGGTTTGCCAGCAAGAAAAGTATCGGCACGAAATCTCTCAATTCCTTGATTGGCATGGGCGGGCCGGGGCGTTTAGAAAGGCCGCGAAGGAAGGTGGGGATCATGCAGCGACTGTTCGGCACCGTCTGTGGACTGAGCCTCGGGATCTCCGGCGCGGCCTGGGCGGACTCCGCCCCCGCCGTCGTGGTGGAGCTTTACACCTCGCAGGGCTGCTCGGCCTGCCCCCCGGCGGATGAGCTTCTGGCCCAGCTGGCGGACGATCCGCGCGTTCTGGCGCTGGCGCTGCACGTGGATTACTGGGATTACATCGGCTGGACCGATCACTTCGGGCAGGCGGCCTTCACGGCGCGTCAGAAGGACTATGCCCGAGTGGCAGGCAGCCGGATGCTGTACACCCCCCAGTTCATCATCGACGGGTCGGAGCGGGTGGAAGGCAATCAGCCCACCCGCGTGCAGGCCCTGATCGCCCAGCAGCTGGGCAGCGCCGATCCCGACCTGACCCTGACCCGCGAAGGCGACAAGATCCACGTGCAGGCCGCGGCCGCCACGCTGGCCCAGCCCGTGCAGGTGCAGGTCGTCCGCTTCCGCCCCGAGATGACGGTGGAGATCGAGCGCGGCGAGAATGCGGGCAAATCCATCGCCTACCGCAACATCGTCACGGACTGGCAGGTCGTGGGAGACTGGGACGGCAAGGCGCCGCTGGACCTCCAGGCCCCAGCTGCGGGGCAGGACCGGACGGTGGTGATCCTTCAGGCGCCGGGCCCCGGCGCCGTGGTCGCGGCGGAACGCCTGAACTAGCGCCGGCGCTTCTTCATCGCCGCCTTCCAGCGGCGGTGGATCCAGAACCACTGATCCAGATGCTGGCGCACCAGCGCTTCAAGCGAGTCGTTCAGGGCCTGCGTCATCGTCGCGGGGTCCGTGTGCGGGATGGGCGCTTCCATCACGATTTCGAAATCCAGACCGTTTTCCTGACGGACGGCATAGGTGGGCACCAGCAGAGCCTTGTATTTCAGCGCAAGATCCGCCGCCGACAGGGCGGTCATCGCGGTCTGGCCGAAGAAGGTCAGCCGCGCGCCGTCATACATGTGCAGGTCGATCAGCATGCCCAGCTTGCCGCCCGACTTCAGGTGCCGCAGCATCCCGCCCAAGCCCTGACGTCCGCGCGGAAAGGCCGGGGTGCCCAGCGATTCCATGGCCGCAACATAGTGCTTGTTGAAATAGCGGTTGTTCATCGGCCGGTAGAGGACGCCGACGGTGTAGCCGCGGGCCGTCATCGCGGCGCGGCTCGCCTCATAGTTTCCGAAATGGCCGGTCAGGAAGATCACGGGACGCTTCTCGGCATGGGCCTTGTCGACCTCGGCCAGTCCCGGTCCGCGCACGGGGCTGGCCCCCGCGTGCTTCAGGAACTCCGCGCCCGAATAGGACTCGATCACCGTGCGGCCGACATTGTCCGGCACCTTGCGGACCAGACGCTCCACCTCCTCTTTCGGAAGGTCGGGCAGCACGAAGGCGAGGTTCGTGCGGATGCGGTCGCGATAGCCCGCCATCGGGGCGATCACATGGGTCATGATCCAGCCGCACAAGGGCACGCGCACGCGGTACGGCAACAGAAGAAGCCCACCGATCAGCCCGCGTAGGGCCGCGTTCTCGATCCAGTCGCGCGCGGGGCTTTTCGTCTTCTTGGGCATGCACTCTTCCGTCTGTCTTGGGCCCTGACATAAAGTCCGGGCCCGTGGACCACAAGTCCGGGTCAGCGCGCCACGGACCGGGCGATCTGTGCGGCCAGCTGCGCGACGGCCGTCGACTGGGCGACCGCGATCTGGGCCGGGGCCTGACCGGCGACGGGCACCGCGATGGCGAAATCCTGCGACGGCGCGCCAAGCGACACACCCTCGGCCCGCACGTAATAGATGCCGTCAAGGTGGAACTGGCCGTCGGCGCCGGCCAAGATGCGGTCCACGCGCACGTCCACCTCGCCATCCGGCAGGCCGGACAGGGGCCAGGGTTCGGGGGCGACGGTGGCCGACAGGCTGCGGTTCAGCTGGCGCGACAGGGCCAGCGTCACGGCGCGGGGCTGAAGGTCGGCCCAGCGGGCGCGCGACAGGATCTGCACCGCGCCGCCCGCATCCTGCAGCGCCATGCTGTCATCGGTGGCGTAATCGGGCATCGACACCTCGCGCACCATGATCGTGCGGGCGGACGTGTTCAGCCGCTGCGCCACGGGCTGGGTCTGAAGCTGATAGGCGTCGGGGGTTCCGCAGGCGGCAAGGGTCGCCACCAGCAGAAGGGTCAAGGCGGGTTTCATCATGTGTCTCTCCTTAACGCCCGAGGATGAGGGAGTTCGGGTTGCGCTGGATCGACCGCGCCAGCGCGGTCACGGAATCGGCGGCCTCCTGCAGGCTGCGCAGGGCGGTCACCAGTTCCACATTGAAGCGGGAATCGCTGCCATAACCGGATACGGTGGTTCCGGCATCGTTCAGAACGCGGCCCGCCTGCGCCGTCAGCGCGGGAAGGTCCTGCGCCGCGCGGTTGATGCTGTTGGCGGCCTCCTCGGCGGCGGTGATGGCATCGTTCACGTTGCCGATGGCCCCGCCTTCGCGCACCTCGGCCAGAACCTGCGCCACTTCGGTCAGGGCGTCGGACAGCGCACCCGGCACGCGTTGGGTGTTGGGGTTCGACAGAACGGCGTCGGCGCTTTGCAGCAGGCTGTCGGCGCTGTTGGCCAGTTCCTCGATCTGCAGGCGGTTGGCCTTGGCGGACAGTTCCCGGACCTGCTGGGCGATCTGCGGGAATTCGGCCGAAGCGCCTTCGACCCCGGTCAGGGCGTTGTTGGCCTTGTCGATCGCGGCGATCAGGTTCGCCACCGCCTGTCCCTGTTCCAGCTGTTCCGAGATGCGGCGCAGGCTGGCCGTGGTCTGGTTCAGGTTGGTCAGGGTGCCGGTGATGTCCTCGCCCGTCAGGAAGGCGCGCGCGTCGGCCAGAAGGTTCGCGGCCTCGGCCGGGACGCGGCGCGTTTCGGGATCGCCCGCCAGCGTCTGCACGCTGTTCAGCGCGCCGATCGCGGCCTGCATCAACTCCTCGACCGGAAGGCCGCCGATGCGGTTGATGACGCCCTGCGCGGTGGTCTGGAATTCCGTGATCGCCGGCGGCGCCACGGGAATAAGGGGGTAGGGCTCGTTCGTCAGGTCCAGCGTCGCGGGCTCGGCATCCGGTTGCTCCACCAGCTCCACCATCAGCGATCCGGTGAAGAGGGAGGCCGTGGCGAGGCGCGCGCGCAGGTTGTCGCGTTCCACGAGGTTGGCCACGAAGTCGCGTGCGCCGTCCACCGTCGTCTCGTTCGGCAGGCCCAGCTTTGCCACGTCGATCTGCAGGTTCACCAGCATGCGGATGTGCGGGGTTTCGGGATCCATGTTGGCGATGGCGCCCAGATCCGACACGCGGCCCACGGTGGCGCCTTTGTAGCGGACCTCGGCCCCCTCGCTCAGCCCCTCGATCGATCCGTCGATGACCATGGTCAGCGGAAGTTCCAGCTGCGGGCCGCCGGTGAAGACGGTGCTGCGCGCTTCCGATTCGTCGGGATAGACAAAGAAGTCCTGCCCCGCCGCGATCTGGTCGCCGCCCGACACGATGGTGTCGAAGGTGATCCCGCCTTCGATCAGCGACGCCAGCGAACGCACGTCCAGCTGGATGCCGCTGGTGCCAAGGCTGATGTCGAAGCCCGACGTGTCCCAGAAGCGGGTGTTTGTGGTCAGCATCTTGTCATAGGGCGCGCGGATCACGGCGTCGATCAGGACGTTGGCGCCGCTGTCGTCCAGACGGGGCGTGCCCACGGTCCCGACCTCGATCCCCTTGTAGATGATCGGCGCCCCGGCCGAGATCTGGTTCCCGTCCTGCAGCCGCAGCGTGATGGGGGTGCCGCCACGGGCCTGCAGGGGCGCGGTTTCCAGACCTTCGAACGTCTCCGCCTCGCCGTTGATGCGGTTGTCCCAGTCGCCGGCGATGTAGGAGCCCGACAGAACCGTGTCGAGCCCGCTGATCCCGCGCACTGACACTTCGGGCCGGACGACCCAGAACTGGGCGTCCTGATCCATGTATTGGGCGATGTCGTTCGCCACCCGCACCGCCACGATCACGCGGCCAAGGTCGGAGGAGAAGCTGACGGACTCCACCGCGCCCACCGTCACCTCGCGGTAGCGCAGGACGGTCTTGCCCGCCTCGATCCCGCTGGCGTCCTGAAAGCTGATGCGGACCAGCGTGCCGCGGTTGGTGTAGCTTTGCACGGCCACGCCCAGTGCGATGACCAGCGCCACCAGCGGAACAAGCCAGATGACGGAGATGCGCCGCCACCACCGCCGGCGTGGCGGGCGAATCTGCATGTCGGCGGGGCGGGGCGGGGGCGTCTCGTCGGTCACTCAGTCATCCCAGATGATGCGGGGGTCGAAGGAAAGGGCCGCCTGCATGGTAAAGGCGACCGAAAGGGCAAAGCAGATCGCGGCCAGGCCGGGATTGACGGTGGCAACCAGGCTGAACTGCACCAAAGAGGCGAGGATTGCCACCACGAACACGTCGATCATGGACCAGCGGCCGATGAATTCCACCACCTCGTACAGGCGGTGGCGGCCGTGACGGTCTGGTTTATGGGGCCCGCGCAGCTTCAGCGCCAGAAAGGCGATGGCGAGGAACTTGCCCACCGGGATCACGACCGAGGCCACGAAGACGATGATCGCGATCGGCAGGTCGCCATGGGCCCACAGCTCCACCACGCCGCCCAAAATCGTGGACTGGGTGGAGGAGCCGAGCGCGCTGGTCAGGAGCATCGGATAGATGTTGGCGGGGATGTAGGCGATCAGCCCCGCCGCCCACCACGCCCAGACCCGTTGCAGGCTGCGCGTGTCGCGGCTTTGCAGGGCGGATCCGCAGCGGGTGCAACGGGGCGTTTGGGGTTCGTGCACGCGGCCGCAGCGGGTGCAGGCGACCAGACCGGCCCCGCGCGCGGTGGGGATGCGCACGGTCATGCCGGGGCCTGTCCGCGGTCGGGCCGGGCCGCGTCCAGCGCCGACCATATCTGTTCGCGGTCCACGAAGGATTCCTGCCAGATCAGCACGATCACCAGCACACCGAAGGTCCAGAACGCGATCCCTGGCGTGACGGAGGCCATGCCCGCGATCTTCACCAGCGCCACGGCCACGCCGATCACGAAGATCTCGGCCATGGACCAGGGGCGCAGGTCGTCGGCGATGCGGAAGGCGCGGGCGGCGTGCGGGGCGGGCGCGCCCCCGCCGATCAGGGGGAACACCGTATAAACGATCAGCGCCAGCCGCAGTGCGGGGATCACGATGATGAAGGCCGCCACCGCGATGGACAAAGGCACCATGATCCCGTCGGAAAAGGCCATCGCGGCGTCCCAGATGGAGGCGTCCGAATGCAGCCCCGCCGCCGACAGGTCGAGGAACGGCGTGAACAGCGCGACCGCCAGCAGGATCAGCGCGCAGGCCGACAGCGCCACGATGCGCGTGAAGGCGCGGGCGCGGGGGGCCATAAGCACAAGGCCGCAGCGCTGGCACACCGCGCGTTCGCGCGGCCGCACGGTGGGCAGGCGATACAAGGCATCGCAATGCGGACAGGCCCGCAGCTGTGTCAGCGGCAGGGCCGCAAGGTCTTCGGGTTCGGTCTGCATCATGCGCCCATCTTAAATCGTCGCCGTGTCCCGTCAACGCGCCGCCGAAGGTTTACAAGTTTTGTCGGATATGGTGAATGACGCCGTATCAGGGGCAAGCCACCGCCAGTCCGATGAAATTTATTTCAGGGGAAAACGAATGAGCTTCATTGCACGACTTGTGGCCGGTGCCGGCCTCGCCTCGGTTCTGGCCATCTCCGCCGGCGCGCAGGAGATGACGATCACCCACCGCCAGGGCGAGGTCACGCTGCCCGCCGCGCCGAAGAAGGTGCTGGTGCTGGACTGGGCCGCGGTCGACACGCTGGACGCGATGGGCGTCGCGGTGGCCGGGGTGCCCGGGTCGAACGCGCCGGACTACCTGTCGAAATACAACGGCAACGATTATCTGAAGATCGGCAGCCTGTTCGAACCGGATGTGGAGGCGATCGCGGCGGCCGATGCGGACCTGCTGATCCTGGGCGGCCGGTCGGCCAAGGCCTATCCGCAGGTGGAAGGGCTTCTGCCCACGATCGACCTGTCAGTGGACAACGGCGCCTTTCTGGACAGCGTGACCGCGAACATCACCGAACTGGGGAACATCTTCGGTGCGCAGGATCGCGCGGCCGAGATGGTGGGCGAGCTGGAGGCCAAGATCGCCAAGGTGAAGGCCGACGCGCAAGGCAAGGGCCGGGCCCTGATGCTCGTGGTCAGCGGCGGCAAGATCGGCGTCTACGGGCCGGATTCCCGCACGGGCTGGATCCACAACGAACTGGGGCTGCCGTCGGTCATGGACGGGGTGGACGACCGGTCCGACCGCGGCGACGCGGCCAGCTATGAATTCATCCTGGACCGCAACCCTGACTGGATGTTCGTCGTGGACCGCGACGCCGCCGTGGGCCGCGAGGCGGGCGAGGCTGCCAAGGCCGTTCTGGACAACGAGCTGGTCCGCCAGACGAACGCCTGGAAGAACGACCATGTCGTCTATCTGCACCCGCAGGAGGCGTATATTGTCATGAACGGCTATCAGGCCGTGAACCGGCTGCTGGATCAGGTGGACGCGGCCCTGACGGACGCGCAGTGACGTGACACGGCTGACGATCGGACTCTGCCTCGTCTTCGCCCTTGCGGGGCTGAGCCTGTTTGTCGGCGTGACCGAGATCGGCCCACTGGACCTGCTGCGCGGCGACGTGGACGCGCAGCAGGTCCAGGTTCTTCTGGCCAGCCGGGTGCCGCGCACGCTGGCGCTGGTGCTGGCCGGCGCCTCCACCGCCGTGGCGGGGATGGTGATGCAGATGATCGTCCGCAACCGCTTTGTCGAACCTTCGACCGCGGGCACGGTGGAATCGGCCATGCTGGGGCTGCTGCTGATCACCCTGTTCGCGCCCGGCCTGCCGCTGATGGCCAAGATGCTGGTAGCCGCCGGTTTCGCGCTGGCCGGAACAGCGCTGTTCCTGCGCATCCTGCGGATGGTGCCCCTGCGCGACGTGCTGATGGTGCCGCTGGTCGGCATCATGCTGGGCGGGGTCATCGGCGCGGTCTGCACCTTCATCGCCTATCGCTGGGGCCTTCTCGCCTCGCTGGGTGCATGGTCGATGGGGGATTTTTCCGGCGTGCTGCGCGGCCGGTACGAGCTGTTGTGGATCGCGGGGGCGCTGGCCGTCGCCGCATGGTTCGCGGCCGACCGGCTGACGCTGGCCGCCATGGGCCGGGACATGAGCACGAACCTCGGCCTGAACTACCGCGCGACGGTGGTGATCGGGCTGGTCATCGTCTCCCTCGTCAGTGCGACGGTGCTGGTCAGCGTGGGGACGATCCCGTTCCTGGGCCTGATCGTGCCCAACATCGTCAGCCTGCGGATGGGGGACAACCTGCGGCGCGCCGTCCCTTGGGTCGGCATCACCGGCGCGGGCTTCGTTCTGGCCTGCGACATTCTGGGCCGCACGATCCGCGAGCCCTACGAGATCCCGATCGCCACCATGCTGGGCCTGATCGGCAGCGTCGTCTTCCTGTATCTGCTGCTTCGGACACGCCACAATGCCGCTGCGTGAACGCCGCCCTGCACTGGTGCTGGTGGCGCTGGCCATCGTGGCCCTGATCGCGGCCGCCGCCTTCATGACGCTGGGGGCCAAGGGCAGCTGGGCCTTCATCCTCGAATACCGCGGGACGAAGCTGCTGGGGTTGTGCCTTGTGGCCTATTCCATCGCCGTGTCCACCGTCCTGTTCCAGACGGTGACGGGCAACCGCATCCTGACGCCCTCGATCATGGGGTTCGACGCGCTGTTCGTGCTGGTCCGGACGGTGATCGTGTTCTTTTTCGGCTTTGGCGCGCTGGTCGCCGTGCCCGTGAAGGCGCAGTTCGGGGTGGAGGTGGTGGTGATGACCGGCTTCGCCGCCCTTCTGTTCCACTGGCTGTTCCTGCGCGGCCATCGCAGCCTGCACCTGATGGTGCTGGTGGGCATCGTCTTTGGCGTGCTGTTCCGCAACCTGTCGGGCTTCATGCAGCGGATGATGGATCCGGTCGCGTTCCAGAACCTTCAGGACACGCTGTTTGCCAGCTTCAACCGCATTGATCCGACGCTTCTGGGCGTGTCCTTCGCCCTTGTGCTTACGGCCAGCCTTCTGATGTGGCGTATCGCCCACAGCTTCGACGTCCTGATGCTGGGGAGGGAGCGGGCCATCAGCCTTGGCGTGCCCTATCGGCGCCGGGTGGCCATGATCCTTGGCATCATCGCGGTGCTGGTGGCGGTGTCGACCGCGCTGGTGGGGCCGGTGACCTTCTTCGGCCTGCTGGTCGTCAGCCTCGCGCATGTGCTGTGCGGCGACGGGCGGCACCGCTTCATCCTGCCGGCCTCGGTCCTTCTGGGCATCATCTGCCTTGTGGGCGGGCAGACGGTGCTGGAACGGGTCTTCGCCTTCGACACGGCCCTGTCCATCATCATCGAGTTTCTGGGCGGGCTGATCTTCATCTTCCTTCTGATCCGTGGGGCCGCGCGATGATCGTCATCGAGAATCTGACCAAACGTCATGGCAGCACCCCCTGCGTGGACGGCGTGAACCTGACCATCGCGGCGGGGGGCGTGACCTCGATCATCGGGCCGAACGGGGCGGGGAAATCCTCGCTCCTGTCGTTGATCGCGCGGCTGATGGACAAGGACAGCGGCCGCGTTCAGGTGGACGGGCTCGACATCGACACGACGCGAAGCGAGGTTCTGGCCCGTCGCCTGTCGATCCTGCGGCAGGACAACCACATCTCCTCGCGGCTGACGGTGCGGGATCTGGTGGGGTTCGGGCGGTATCCGTGGTCGCAGGGGCGGCTGACGGCGCAGGACCGCGCCAAGGTGGAAGAGGCCATCGGCTTCCTGCATCTGGAGGATCTGGCCGACCGCTTTCTGGACGAGTTGTCGGGCGGGCAGCGCCAGCGGGCCCACATCTCCATGGTGCTGTGCCAGGACACCGATTACGTCATGCTGGACGAGCCGCTGAACAACCTCGACATGAAGCACGCGCGCAACATGATGCGGCTGATCCGAAGGGCGGCGGACGAGCTGGGCAAGACCGTGGTTCTGGTCCTGCACGACATCAACTTCGCGTCGTGGTATTCCGATCACATCGTGGCGATGAAGGCCGGTCGGATCGTGCACGCGGCACCCGTGGCCGAGATCATGCAGCCGGACGTCCTGTCCTCCATCTACGACATGGAGATCGAGGTGCAGGAGATGGACGGCAAGCGGATCGGCCTCTTCTACGCCTGATCTGGACATCCGTTCATGCTTCGTTCATACAAAGGGCATGTCCGATCCCTTTGATCTTGTAGCTCCCGGTTTCCGGCTGGCGCGCGGCGTGGCGCGGCATCTGCGGACGCTGGATTACGTGTCCGTGCCCGAACTGGTGCCCTGCGCAGGCCTGCGCGTCGACGTGATGGCCCTTGGTCCGAAGGGGGAGATCTGGATCGTGGAGTGCAAGTCCGGGCGCGCGGACTTCCAGTCGGACCGCAAGTGGCAGAACTACCGCGAATGGTGCGACCGGTTCTTCTGGGCGGTCGACACCGACTTTCCGGTCGACCTTCTGCCCGAGGACACCGGCCTGATCCTGGCCGACGCCTATGACGCCGAGATCGTGCGCATGGCGCCGGAACACAAGCTGGCCCCGGCGCGGCGCAAGTCGATGGTGCAGTGCTTTGCCCGCCACGCCGCGCAGCGCCTGCAGGGCCTGAGGGATCCGGATTTCGGGCTGTCGCGGTTCTAGCGCTTCTTCTTGCCGGCGGGGGCGGGGCTGTCGCCCATCTGGCGCGCCCGTTCGGCCGCGGCCAGCAGCTCCTCGGCGATCTCCTCTGCCTCGTCCGGGTCGAAGTCGAGGGGGAGTTCGATGCCCTCCGCCTCGATGTAGATGCGGACCATGCCCAGCGTGGTGGGGCCGATCTGGATGTTCGCGGCGATGTCGCTTTGCTTGTCGATGCTCATGGCCATGTGCTCCTTGCTTTCTTCGGGGGTAAGCGCGGAAAGTTCCGGATGCAAGCGAGAAGGGGGTTGCAATCCCCCGAACCGGGGGCTAAACGCCCACCCAGTGCCGACTTAGCTCAGTAGGTTAGAGCACCAGATTGTGGATCTGGGGGTCCCCCGTTCGAGCCGGGGAGTCGGTACCATCATTATCAATGACTTAGCCAAGCAGGCTCAACACCGGTTGTCTCAGTTGAGTTGCCTTGCCATTCCGGCTGAGCGTGACCATGTTTCGGTCGCCTTGGAAAGCTTGAAAGTAGGTGTTTCGGCCTGTTTGCCAGAGGCTCGAGACAGGCATGGTTTGTTTGGCGCTGGAGGTCCTCAAGGATCAAGCACAATGACCGGCGGGCTTGGCGGCCTTGAGGGCAGGGTCTCCCCATATGCAACGCGATCGGCACATGGACGGACAGAAGCATGCTCGGCGCCAGTAGGATCATCGGCCGGCACGCGCAGGGATACCCGCCCCGGAACCTACCGCCGCGCGATAAGAACCCTGTGCAGCAACCAGCCAAGGCCGCATCCTGCCAGGGCGCCGAAGGTGTCGGCCACCACATCCGAAGCCTGCTGCGACCGGCCTGCCAAGGGCTGAAGGATTTCCACCGCGATCCCGTAAGCCACGGCCACGGGCAGGATCCACCTGATCGCCTGCGGACGGGCCGCGGCCAGCGGGAAGCTCATCGCGGCCCAGGCCAGCGCGTGGTTGATCTTGTCGTTGCCGGGGGCCGCCACCGGAAGCTCATCCCCCGGCGTCAGCGTCAGGTAGCCGACAAGGGGCACCAGGACGGAGGTGGCGAGGAGGGCGGCCTTGTCGGCGGCGGTCGTGGTCATGCGGCGTTCCTTCGGCATGTTTCCATGACGTGCTACACGGATCGGGCCCGGCTGAACACGGCGGACGTGCCGGCGGATGTGCAGGCCCTGTATCGATGCCGCACGCCCTCGCAAACGTTCCGAAAAACCTTGGGGGCAGGTTGAGGGTCTCGCAAATCGCGTGATGTTCAAGGAGATCCTCTATGACTTGCCCAATCCGAGGCAGACACGCAGACGCCGCCCAGAACGCCCTGCATCTGGCGGGGGCGCGCTGATGACGGTGACCACGCAATCCTTTGTCGCCCGCAACGTGACCTATGTCGTGTCGGGGGCGAAAAGCAGCCGCCTGACGCAGGACGACGTTCTTGTTCTGGTGCCCGCGGTGGCCACCGCCGGGATCACCGTCCATTCCGTGTCGCCGCCCACGGCACGGGACGAATTCGGGCGCGTCCTGAACGGGGCCGAGGTGAATCCCCTCGGCGACGGGATGCACGGGCTGGACCAGCGGGCCGCCGGCAGCGCCACGATGGGAACCTTTGACGCGACCCGGCTGGCGACGTTCCCGGTGACGCTGAAGGCCGGGGACAACCTCCTCAAGTCGGTGGGCGTGCCGGGGCCGATCGTGGGCACGCCCACGGCCGCATCCCCCTATGGCGCCCGCCGGGGGGTGGTGGCCCAGTATTCCGCGCTGGAGGTGACCGATGCCCTGCCGCCAGCCCGCGCCTTTGCCCCGCCGGTTGTGCGCACGACGCGCAAGGCCGCGTTCCCGCTTCTGGACCTTGCCGGTGTCGTGTCCCGCCTTCCCGCCCTGCCCGGCGGCGGGGTGTCGGTGGACGTGGCCTTTCTGGTGGAGCGGATCTCGCGCTTCAACCCGGTCATCGGCAAGACCACCCGCACCAATGTCGACGGTGGGTACGAGACGCTGACCCCCTTCGACAGCGGGGATTGCGAGACGAACTACGGCCGCAACCTCGGCAACGTGATCAACACGGCGATGATGCTGATCTGCACCGACATCCCGACCCTGGCGGAAAAGACGGCGCTGGTGCGCGGGCTGATCAGCCTTGGCATCCAGTGGGACGGGCCGGAGATCGGCGCCGATGGCGGGCACTGGCAATTCGTGCTGGGGCCCATCCTCCTCAAGCGCAAGGCGTTCGGGCAGGGGATCGAGGATCTGGCGACGAAGCGCGTCGGCAACTGGCCCGAACAGTATTTCGCTCATACGGCGGAAACGTTGCGTTACGCCTATGAGCCGCATGACGACCCGTTCCGCTCCTCCATCACCCGCCGCCGTGTGGTCGATGCGGTGGACGGCCTGTCGATCAGCCTGCCGTTCATGCGGCAATACACGGCGCAGGGCTGGAAGGGCGACCAGACACGCCTGTGCGTCGGGGGACTGGAACTCGTGCGGGAAAGGGACGGGGCCCGCGCCACCGTCACCGCCCGCCATCCCGGCACGCTCGGCGCAAACGAGACATGCGTGCGGCCCGAGATGATCGACGCCCAGCCCGCCATTCCCTTCGCCAAGGGGGATGTGGTTTTCATGCGGCCGAAGTTTCAACTGCAGGTGGGGGACCCGGATTGGCTGATCGTCAATGACGGGAAGAACAACAACTGCATCAACCCGGCGCTGGATGCGGATTACCGCAGCCTGAACCAGCCGGCGGGGCTGGTCTGGGCGCTGCACGCGCTTGGCCTTTTCCACCCGGCCTGGCGCCCGTGGAAGGATTACGTGGACCGTGTGGCGGGCGGCGCCTATCCCGCAGCCGGCATGTGCTATCCGACCGTCTTCCACGGCTTCCGGAACGATACGAAGCCCATCGCAGCGCTGTGGTCGCAGCACTGGCCGTCGCTTCGGGCGAAGGTGTAACAGTCGTCTGACCGCAAGGCGGTCCGGTGCCCTCGCGGGCGCCGGATGGCCGAAAGCCACATCGCTACAAGGGCTCGCCCTGCAGCAGCGCCGGGACGGAGCAATTGCGTCGCGGCCGGGCTTCAGCGCAGGATGGAGTCCGGCTGGCTCTTCAGCCAGATGTCCATGTTGTGCCGCGCGACGTTGATCGCGTCCTTCTCGGTGCGGTACTTGTTGAACAGCTCGTTCTCTTCCGGGGTGCGCTGCTTGTTGTTCTTCAGCGTGTGAAACTGGTGGAAGACGTGGCCCGCGCGAGCGCTGCGTTCGCGTGGGCCTTCCATCATCGCGTCCACGCTGTCCCAGCTGGTGAAGCGGCGCAGGGCCGCATCCACGTCACCGGCGTAACGGGTGTCGTTCAGATAATGCGGCTGGTGGAAGTGCAGGATGATCCCGTCGGCCCGGTCGACCCGACGGATCTCCTGCTCCACCTCTTGCGGCTTGTTGAGGTTGCGCGTCAGGGACAGGTTGAAGATCGGGCCGAGAACGTCCGCCGCAAGGCCGGAGCGCTGTATGGCAAGGGGCAGGGCGATCTGGTCCTGCCACGGGCGGCGTTGGGGAATGTCCTCATACGCGTCCAGCGCCAGCGCCACGGCCATCCATTCGGCCGCGAAGGAGGAGTCCGTCGGGAAGCTCACCATGCCCGCGTTGAAATAGGGCAGGCTGGGAAGCGCAACGCGGCTCAGCCGGATTCGCTCCTCGGGCAGGGGCATGTCGAACTTCTCGTACACGCGGTTCCACCAGGTCTGGTCCTTGCCCCAGGTGAACTTGCCTTCCGGCACCACCCCCACATGGCCCGCCTTGGCCAGAAGGTTGATGTCGAAGGGCCGCCCGATCGCGATGTCGGTGTCCAGAAAGACCGAGTGCTTGGCGCTGCGGGGCTGGCAGGCGGCCACGATCTTGTTGCCCTGCTTGTAATAGGGCTGAAACTCCCCCGCAGGCATGAAGCGCAGGTCCACGTCCATGTGCTGGTAGAAGTCCCGGATGTAGCCGGGGACGAGATCGCGCTTGGTTTCCGGGCAATAGGCGATCACCTCCGCCCCGGGCAGGTGCTGGCGCAGCGTGCAGGTCAGGATGATGCTGTCCAGAAGAAGTGCGGGCGGATCGATGACATGGAAGAAGGACACGTCGCGTTCGGTCAACATGGGGAGGCGTTTCCGCTTGTTCGGGGGGCATCCCGACTATCGCCCGCCCTTGCCCGGAATGGCAACCGGCAATGCCCCGTATTGACAAATCGAAATGAGCAGCCGGCTTTTGGTCGCCCTGTGTCTGGCTGTGGTGAGAACCTGTGTTGTGGTCGACGTGAGCATGGATCGGCGTGTCGGGTCACGTTAGCGGCGTTGCGCACGGGCAGACGACCCTGTTCCGGATCGGCTCGATCACTGGATCGATGAGGATCAACGGGTCAGTCCCTTTGTCGGTGGAGTTGACTTGGCAAACCTCGGCTGTGTGCGGCCGGTGCCGGCGCGGCTGCCATTGTGCCTTTTGCGCAAGTCGTTCCTCTGGGGACTGGCTGAATCGGATCCCGCCAGGTCGCAAGCTGGTACGCTAAGGCGCAGCATGGCCGTAAGCCGCGTCTCCTCGGCCGCACTATCTCGCAGCTACCGCAGACAAAAATCGAAGGCTCATACCCGCACGTGTCTAGATAAATCCTCGACTTACAATATTCCGAGGCGCCAGCAGCGAAACTGGCTGTATCTGGGTGGTGGAGCAGGTTCGCTGATCATCACCGACAAGATTTCATCCGGACGGTCCACCCGGATGTTCGTATGGGAAGATGATGTTCGTCGCGCACTCAAGATCAGCATCTCAGCATGGCTGGCGCAGGAACATCGTTCCCGGCACTTCGTTGGTACCCAAGGAGGACCAACCATGGCACATGCAGACCACAAGAAGTTCGGCGGGCACGTTCAGGGCAAAGGCGACGGCACCGGCGCCATGTCCGAGATCGCGCCCGAGGACATCGGGCAGAACCAGATCCTTTCCAACCGCGACAAGTCGCAGGACTCGCGCGACCGCGGCCAGGACGGCAGGAACAACCTGACCGAACAGGTCGAGGATCACATCGGCAACCGTATCCCCGAGGAGGACAAGTGATGGCAGGCTATCCCGAACATCGCGAAGACGACGAGCGCCGGCCGGACCCGGTTGGAAACGTGGTCACGCCAATCACGCTCGACATCATCCCGGAGAGGCCGGACGACATCATGCCCGAGGAAGAGCCGGATCAGCACAAGGACAGCTAACCTGGACGTCCACAAAAGGAGCCGCGGCCGCCCGCAAGCGCCGCGGCTTCTTCATGCCTGTTGCCCTTAAGATATTGGCCTGTTCTGCGGCGCACAGATGGTATTAAGAAATCCATCGACGATCTTGCCGCGCGCCTCCTGCCAGAGCGGTGCGATTCTCTTCGACCTATACTTGGTGGTCGATACGAGGCCGTTCCGCAGCATAAAGCACTAAGGGCCGCGGCTTCAGCCTTCGTATTTGGCCTGAGCGTCATCAGACGTGTGATCCGGGTTTGGGCTGTGCTCCTTGCTCTGCGGCTGGCCGGCAGGTGCATCGTCGCGTTTCGGCTCGTCGTTGCGGGTCTGGTCGGGTTTCTGGGTCATGTCGGTCTCCCTTTGGCAATCAACCGACAAGCCGCCGTTTTGTTCACCGGCCTGAGGAAGCAACGGTGCAAAGCAACTTCGTCAAGACGTCGTCTGCGCATGCGTTCTCTGCCAAGGGCCAAGGTCAGGCTATACCTGCGACGCATCGGCGCCTATCGCAGGACGGAAAACTGGCAGGTGGTGTGCAAAAAGTGCCGCGCCAAAGACCCAGACGCTACGTCAGCCGGAGCGGTTGCGTGATAGTTCGCCCCAATAGACGTGCCCGATGAAACTTGGTTTTCCATGAAATACGGCTTGCGAACCAATTGGATGACGCCGAAATGACCCGGAAGGACGCAGCACAGGAACAGGAAACCCGACTGGAAACTGGGGACTTTATCCGTTCTCGCCATATACTTATGCGGGCAGTGGCGACCCCGGAAGGACTTGAACCCTCAACCCAGGACTTAGAAGGTCCTTGCTCTATCCAGTTGAGCTACGGGGCCACGCGCGCTTTTTGCGTCACGCAGGCGCAGGACGCAAGGTGTTAGAGGGCCATCGTCATGAATGTGCTGTTGGGGTCCGGCTTGTAGGGCGGAAAGGCCTCGCATTCGATGAAGCCGCCTCGCACATACAGGGCACGGGCCGGGGCGAAGCTGTCCTGCGCTCCGGTCTCGAGGCTCAGGCGCTTGAAGCCGGCGGCGCGGGCCTGGTCGACCAGATACTCCATCAGCTGACGGGCAAGGCCGCGGCCGCGCTCCTCGGTCAGGATGTGCATCGACTTGATCTCGGCATGATCGGGCGTCAGGGCCTTCCACGCGCCCATGCCCACCGGACGGCCATCATCGCGCAGGACGAAGAACCGGATGCCCGGTTCCGCCAGCCGTTCGGCGCTGAGCATATGGATGGATTCGGGCGGGCTGTCTGCGTGCATCGCCTGATGATGGCGTTCCATCAGCAGGCCCAGATCAGGATGAAGCGGGGATTCGGGAAGGATCGTGAGCATCCGTTCACGTTGTCGCGACACCCGTCCGCGATCAAGCGCAATCAGCGGCGCGCGATGATCCAGACCGCGTGCACGATGCCAGGAATGTAGCCCAGCAGAGTCAGAAGGATGTTCAGCCAGAAGGCGCCCCGCAGGCCCACCTGAAGGAACACGCCCAGCGGCGGAAGAAGGATCGCGATGATGATACGGAATATGTCAGCCATGCCCGAAAGATAGATCCGCCCGATTCCGCGTCAATGCCCGATGCGCGCCAGAAACGCGCTCAGCGCCTCCGATAGGGGAAGGGGTGCGTCTAGCGCGGGATAATGACCGGACCCGCGCAGCAACCTGAACTCGGACCCCACGATCAGATCGGCCGTTTCCCGGGCAAGGTCGGGCGGCGTGATGGCATCGTCCGCGCCGGTCATCACCAGCGTGGGAAGGGTCAGGGTTGCGGTGGTCGTGTAGAAGTCCGTCCCCTCGATCGCCGCGGCGCCCGCCGCGTAGACCGCCGGATCGCAGGACGACAGCATCGCCCGCGCCCGGTCCGCCGGGGCGGATCGGCGGGCGGCAGGGGCGAAGCTGCGGGCGATGATCGGCTCGATCAGCGGGGCCATGTCGGTGGCGGTGGTCTGCGCCGCCCGCCAGGCGGAGGTGGCCGGGACACGGGCGGCCGTGTTCATCAGCACAAGGCCGCGCACCAGGTCCATCCGCTTCACGGCCAACCCTTGCGCCACCAAGCCGCCAAGGCCTGCACCCACGAATACGGCGTCGCGCAGGCCCAGCGCGTCCATCAACGCCTCGGCGTCGCGGACAAGGGCCCCCATCGGTGCGCCGCGCAGGTCGTAGGACGCGACGCGCAGGTGGTCGGGCAGGGTGATCCCCTCCCAGATCGCGGACGAAAAGCCCAAGGGATGCGCCAGAACGACCGGCGCGCCCTCGCCACGGGTGTCATACTGGATCGCGCGGTCGGACAGCGGCAGCAGCGGCATCAGAGCGTGTCCAGCGCGCGGAGGAACATGGCGGGATCCACATTGCCGCCGGACGCGGTGACGATCACCGTCTCCGCTTCGATGTCGCGGAAAAGGGCCGCGGCCAGCGCCACGGCGCCCCCCGGCTCGATCACGATCTTCAGGCGCTGGAAGGCGAGGGCCATGGCGCGCAGGGCTTCCTCATCGGAAACCACGAGGCCAGGGCCGCACAGGCGCTGAAGGATGGGGAACGTGATCTCGCCCGGGGCCGGGGTGACGATGGCGTCGCAGATGGATTGCGCGTCGCCGTTGTGCAGCCGCGTTCCGGCTTTCAGGGAACGAGCGGTGTCATCGAAACCCTCGGGCTCTGCCGGGCGAACCCGCAGGCGCGATCCTTCCAGGGCCAGCGCCATGCCGGCAGTAAATCCGCCACCGCCGCAGCACACCAGCACGTCGGCTTCGGTCACGCCCAGCTCGGCGGCCTGTTCCGCGATCTCCAGCCCGCAGGTGCCCTGGCCCGCGATCACCAGTGGTTCGTCATAGGGGCGGATCAGGGTCAGGTCGCGGTCGTGGGCCAGTCGCTCGCCGATCTCCTCACGGCTTTCGGTGCGGCGGTCGTAGAGCACCACCTCCGCGCCGAAGGCACGGGTGTTGGCGATCTTCAGGGCCGGGGCGTCGGACGGCATCACGATCACGGACGGCAGCCCGTGCATCCGCGCCGCCAGCGCCACCCCCTGCGCGTGGTTTCCCGAGGAGAAGGCGATCACGCCCGCCGCGCCCTGCAGGGCGGAGATCGCTGACCACGCCCCCCGGAACTTGAACGATCCCGTGTGCTGGAGGCATTCGGCCTTCACCAGGATGCGGCGTCCCGCAAGGTCGTCCAGAAAGGGCGATCCCAGCAGCGGCGTGCGGCGGACATGGCCCCGGGCCCGGGCGGCGGCGGCTTCGATCATGTCGATGTTCATGGCGATCCCCTGTGCTGTGCCGCCTTTGTTGGCATGGAAGCGGGACGGCGGGAAGCCCCATCACGCCCGCGCGATGCGCCTTGCCCGCCGGGGATGATGGGCCTAAACCCGCGTCGGACGAAAAGGGGACGCAGATGGCCAGACGCAACGACACGGACCGCGCATCGTCGCGCAAGGTGGGGACGTTGCGCGCGCTCGTGCCGTTCCTGTGGCCGTACCGCGTGATGGTGATCGGCACCCTGATCGCCCTGACGGTCACGGCGGGGGCCAGCCTGTCGTTGCCCATCGCGGTGCGGCGGGTGGTGGACGGCTTCGGCACCTCGACCGAGGCTCTGCTGGACGAATACTTCCTGGCTTTTCTTGGCATCGCCGGGCTTCTGGCTGTGGGGACGGGGGCGCGCTACTACCTTGTCACCCGGCTGGGCGAACGCGTGATCGCCGACATCCGCCGCGCCCTGTTCGACCGCGTCACGGCAATGAGCCCGGCCTTTTTCGAGAACATCATCACGGGCGAGGTCATCTCGCGCCTGACGGTGGACACCACGGTGATCCTGTCGGTCATCGGATCGTCAGTCTCGGTAGCGCTGCGCAACGTCATGATGCTGGCGGGGGGACTGGTGCTGATGCTCTTCACCTCCGCGAAGCTGACGGGGCTGGTGCTGCTGCTGGTGCCGCTGGTGGTAATCCCGATCGTCGTGATGGGCCGCCGCCTGCGCCACCACAGCCGCGAGAACCAGGATCTGATCGCACGATCCTCCGGCAACGCGGCCGAGATCCTGACGGCCACCCCCACCGTGCAGGCCTTCACGCAAGGGTCCGCCGTGCGCACCCGCTTTGCCGAACTGACGGAGGAGACTTTCGCCTCGGCCCGCCGCCGGATCGGCACGCGCGCGGTGATGACGATGATCGTCATCTTCCTGGTGTTCTCGGGCGTGGTGGGCATCCTGTGGGTCGGCGCGCGTGACGTGCGGGCCGAGGGGATGACCACCGGCCAGCTGGTGCAGTTCGTGATCTACGCCGTTCTGGTGGCCGGTGCCGTGGGTGCCCTGTCCGAGATCTGGAGCGAGCTGCAACGCGCCGCCGGCGCGACCGAACGGCTGGTGGAGCTGCTGGAGGCCGAGGACACCGTTCAGGACCCCGAAGCCCCGATGCCGCTGGCCCGCCCCGTGCGCGGAGAGATCGTCTTCGACAACGTCCTGTTCCATTATCCCCAGCGCCCCGGCCAGTCGGCCTTGTCGGGCATCACGTTGCGCGTGGCGCCGGGGGAAACGGTGGCGCTGGTCGGCCCGTCCGGCGCGGGCAAGACGACGGTGCTGCAACTGCTGCTGCGTTTCTATGATCCGCAGGCGGGCGTGATCAGCATCGACGGGGTTGAACTGCCCACCATGGCCCGCGACGATTTCCGTCGCGAGGTGGCGCTGGTCCCGCAGGACCCGGTGATCTTCGCCGCCAGCGCGCGCGACAACATCCGCTTCGGCCGCCCCGAGGCGACGGACGCCGAGGTGGAGGCCGCCGCCCGCGCCGCCGCCGCCCACGACTTCCTGACGGCGCTGCCGCAGGGCTATGACACGCAGGTGGGCGAACGCGGCGTGATGCTGTCGGGCGGCCAGAAGCAACGCATCGCCATCGCCCGCGCCATCCTGCGCGACGCCCGCATCCTGCTGCTGGACGAGGCGACCTCGGCCCTCGATGCCGAATCCGAGGCGGCGGTCCAGCGCGCGATGGAGCGTCTGGCCGAAGGCCGCACCGTCATCGTCATCGCGCACCGGCTGGCCACGGTGAAGAAGGCCGACCGCATCGTGGTGCTGGATCACGGGCAAACTGTCGCGGAAGGCACGCATGAAAGCCTGATTGCCGACGGGGGGCTTTACGCGCGGCTGGCAAAGCTGCAATTCACGGATCAGTAAGCCCAGACGGAGGGTCCCATGCCCTTTGCCACCCAAGCCGACCGCGACGCCATCGAGGCCGAGGGCCCTTGGTCCGCGCAGGACGTGCCGGCGACGATCCACCGGGCGCTGGCCCTGCGCGATCCCGCACGGCCCGCGCTGTCCTTCCAGCTTCTGTCCGGGCCCCGGTCCCGGGCGATAACGTGGACATGGGGCGACCTTCACCGCCACGCGGTGCAGGCGGCCAACCTGTTCCGGTCGCTGGGCGTGGGGCCGAAGGATACGGTGGCAATCATACTGCCCAACGTGCCGGAGATGGCGTCGGCCTTGCTGGGCGGCATGATCGCCGGCGTCGCGGCCCCGATCAACCCGCTGCTGGGCGCCGGGCAGATGGCCAGCCTGCTGCGGGACACCGGGGCGAGGGTGGTGGTGACGCTGAAGGCCTTTCCGTCCACCGACATCGCGGCGAAGGTGGCGGAGGCGCTGATCCACGCACCGGGCGTCCGCACAGTGCTGGAGGTGGATTTGCTGCCGTATCTGGCCCCGCCCAAAAGCTGGGCCGTGCCGCTGCTGCGGCCGCGCCATACGGTGCGGCATCGGGCGGACGTGACGGATTTCGCCCGGGCCGCCGCCGCGCAACCGCCCGGTTTGACCTTCCCCGACCCCGAGGCGGATCGCGTGGCCGCCTGCTTCCACACCGGCGGCACGACCGGCATGCCGAAGCTGGCGCGGCACCGGGTGGGCGGCATGCTCTACAACGGATGGGTCGGGCGGCGGCTTTTGTTCACGGACCGGGACGTGATCCTGTGCCCGCTGCCGCTGTTCCACGTCTTCGCCGCCTATCCGGTGCTGATGTCGTCGCTGATGACGGGGGCGCATGTGGTGCTGCCCACGCCCGCCGGCTATCGCGGCAAGGGCGTGTTCGACAACCTGTGGAAGCTGATCGAACGCTGGGGGGCGACCTATCTGGTGGCCGTCCCGACCGCGCTGTCGGTGCTGATGCAGCGGAAGGTGGATGCGGACGTCTCCAGCCTGCGCGTGGTCTTCTCCGGCTCTGCTCCGCTGCCAAGAGAACTGTTCACCCGCTTCAAGACCGCCACGGGGGTGGAAGTGATCGAAGGCTACGGCCTGACCGAGGCGACCTGCCTGATCGCCGCGAACCCGCCGGACGGGGAAAAGAAGGTCGGCTCCGTCGGGCTGGCGATGCCCTACGCGCAGGTGCGCATCGACGCGGGGGAGATCGTCGTGAACAGCCCCGGCACCGATGGCTGGCTGCGCACCGGTGATCTGGGCCGGATCGACGCCGACGGCTACATCTTCATCACCGGGCGCGCGAAGGACCTGATCATCCGCGGCGGCCACAACATCGACCCGGCCGAGATCGAGGAGGCGCTGATGGCGCATCCCGCCGTCGCGATGGTCGGCGCCATCGGCCAGCCCGACGCCCATGCGGGCGAGGTGCCCTGCGCCTATGTGGAACTGGTCGCCGGCGCCACCGCCACGCCCGACGAGTTGCGGGAGTTCGCGCGCGCCCGCATCAGTGAACGCGCGGCCGTGCCCCGTCATGTGGAGATCCTGCCCGAGATGCCGAAGACCGCCGTCGGCAAGGTGTTCAAGCCGGACCTGCGGCGGCGGGCGATCACCCGCGTCTTCGATGCGGCCATGGAAGGCCGGGGCCGCGTGGTGGAGGTGGTCGAGGACCGCGAGCGTGGTCTGGTGGCACGGGTGGAAGGCGATGCCTCGGCCCTTGGCGGGTTCACGGTTGCGTGGGAGGCGGCCGGCGCTCCGTCCCCTTGAGGGACGCTTGCCCGCCGCCGCTGCCACGCAGGATGTGCCGATTGTGCGTCCCATCATGTGGAACGTAGCGAAGGGCGGCTTAAGCGGCTTAGCAGGTTGCTGCGGGGGTAAGGAAACAGCGAAGGCTGGTGTCTCGGCGGAAGGTTTCGATCTCGTCCCGAATATCTAACGAGACGTTGCGGGGATCAGGGTTGAAGAGGAGGGCGTGGCCCTTGTAAGGCAGGGTGCCTTCGCAAATTTCACGAAGGCCGTAGCTCCCCTCCGGCTCGGTCCTCTTCGTTCACCAAGTATGCGGAAGAACTCCCTCGTCAGGTCGGCCATATCACCGACCTTTAGTCGGCTCCTCAGGTGGCCGAAGGTCCGATCGTCAAGTCGGCCATGCAGTCGAGCCAGAGCATGTCGATCAGATGGCCGGACCGCTGATCGTCAGCAGCCGGCCTTCAGCCTGTCGATCACGTGGCCGAACCGCCGATCGTCAGCCCGCCGATCATCAGCGTCGGCTGGCCCACGCCCACGGGCACCCACTGGCCCGCCTTGCCGCAATTGCCGATGCCCGGGTCCAGCGCCATGTCGTTGCCGATGGCGCGGATGTTCTGGAGCGCGGTCGCCCCGTCGCCGATCAGCGTCGCGCCCTTGACGGGTTCCTGCACCACGCCGTTGCGAACACGATACGCCTCGGTGCAGGAGAAGACGAACTTGCCGTTCGTGATGTCCACCTGACCGCCGCCGAAGCCCACGGCATAGATGCCGTCCTTCAGATCGGCGAGGATCGCCTTCGGATCGCCATTCCCGCCCAGCATGTAGGTGTTGGTCATGCGCGGCATGGGGATGTGGGCATAGCTTTCGCGCCGCCCGTTCCCGGTGGGGGCCACGCCCATCAGTCGGGCGTTCTGGCGGTCCTGCATGTAGCCGACAAGGATACCGTCCTCGATCAGGACGTTGCGGGCCGAAGGCGTGCCCTCGTCGTCGATGGTCAGCGAGCCGCGGCGGTCGGGCAGGGTGGCGTCGTCCAGAACCGTGACACCCGGGGCCGCGACGCGCTGGCCCAGAAGGCCCGCGAAGGCGGAGGTCTTCTTGCGGTTGAAGTCGCCCTCCAGCCCGTGGCCTACGGCCTCGTGCAGCAGGATGCCGGGCCAGCCCGCGCCCAGCACCACGTCCAGAACACCGGCGGGCGCGGGCACGGCGTCAAGGTTCAGGGTGGCGATCCGCACCGCCTCGGCCACGACGGGCTTCCAGTGGGCGGGGTCCATCAGCTGCAACAGGCCGTGCCGCCCACCGCCGCCCATGCCGCCAGATTCGCGGCGACCGTTCCGCTCCACGATGACGGAGATGTTGAGCCGCGCCATCGGACGGACATCGCTTAGCCGCAGGCCCTCGGGGCGGAGGATCTCCACCTCCTGCACGCTGGCGGCAAGGGTGGCGGACACCTGCACCACCGACGCATCGAGGCTGCGGGCATAGGCGTCGATCTCGCGCAGCGTGTCGATCTTCACGGCAAAGGCGGCGTCGGCGATGGGATCGAGCGCGGCGTAAAGGTGCCGGTTCGTGCCGGACGGAGGCGGAGCCAAGGTGCCGCCGCCGTCGCCCACGGCCAGCCGCGCCGTTTCCGCCGCGCGCCGCAGCGACTGTTCGGAGATCTTGGTGGAATGGGCATATCCCGCCACTTCGCCGCGCACGGCGCGCAGACCGAACCCTTCGGAGGCGTCGTAGCTTGCGGTCTTGATGCGCCCGTCGTCCAGGATCAGCCCTTCGGAACGGCGGCGTTCCAGGAACAGCTCCCCGTCGTCGGCGCCCGCGACGGCTTCGCGCAGGATGGTCAGGGCGGTGGTTTCGTCCAGAAGACTTTCGAAGGGGCGGAAGGGGCTGTCGGTCATCATGTCCTCTGGTCGCGGCATCTGCCCAAGGTATATGGTGTCCGGGGGCAGGGGCACAACAAGCCTTGGGCGATATGTCCAATGGCCAGCCCCCGTGCGCGCCTGTAAGCCACGCCCCACATCCCCCGGAGGACCAGCATGAGCGACATCCGCAGTTTCGAGGCGAACGGGCAGGCGGGCGACTGGTTCGCGCTGCTGAAGCCGCGCGTGATGACGCTGGTCGTCTTCACCGCGCTGGTCGGCCTTCTGGTGGCGCCGGTGGGCGTGAACCCGGTGATCGGCTTCGCATCGATCCTGTTCATCGCGTTGGGCGGCGGCGCGTCGGGCGCGCTGAACATGTGGTGGGACGCGGACATCGACGCGATCATGAAGCGCACGCAGGGGCGGCCCATCCCGGCCGGGCGCATCGCGCCGCAGGACGTGCTGTGGTTCGGGCTGGCGCTGTCGGTGCTGTCGGTCGTGATGCTGGGGCTGACGGCGAACTGGTTCGCGGGCGCGTTCCTGGCCTTCACCATCTTCTTCTATGTCGTCATCTACTCAATGTGGCTGAAGCGGATCACGCCGCAGAACATCGTGATCGGCGGGGCCGCGGGGGCCTTCCCGCCCATGATCGGCTGGGCCGTGGCGACGGGCGGCGTGTCGGTTGAAAGCGTGCTGATGTTCGCGCTGGTCTTCATGTGGACGCCGCCGCATTTCTGGGCGCTCGCGCTGTTCATGAAAAGCGACTATCGCGATGCGGGCGTGCCGATGCTGACCGTGACGCACGGGCGCAAGTCTACGCGCGCGCACATCCTCGTCTACACGCTGCTGCTGGCGCCGGTGGCGATCGGGGCGGGGCTGACCTCCATCGGCGGGCCTGTCTATATGGGGGTCGCGGTTCTGGCGAACGCGATCTTCATCGGGGGCGCCTGGCGCATCTGGCGGCGGGACGAGGCTGCGGCCGAAGCGGACGGCTACAAGCTGGAAAAAAAGGTCTTCGCCTTCTCGCTCCTCTACCTTGCCGTCCATTTCGGGGCCTTCCTGGCCGAGGCGGCGTTGAAGCCCTTCGGGCTGGGGGGCTGGTGATGCGGCGCGATCGCGCGCTGGCTTGGGTGCTGGCCGGCTTCGCGCTGCTGGTCTTCGCGGTCACGCTGGCCAAGCTGGCGTGACCTTGCCGTTTCCGCGGACGATCCTTAATGTGGGTCGACTGTGGATGAGGGTGGACGTGACGCAAGGCGGACGATGGACATGGGCCCCGGCGGCCTTGGGCGGGCTGGCACTGGCGTGCCTGTTCGCCGGCGGCTGGCAGATCCGCGAACATCAGGCGGCCGAGGCGCGTCTGGCGGCGGCCGCGCCTGCCCTGAAGGGCATCCCCGACGCCTTGCCGGATGCGCCCGATCCCGCGCGCGACCTGTTCCGTGCCGTCCGCATTGAAGGCACGCTGACGGGCAATCCCATTCTGCAAGCCATGGACCATCTGCAGATGGGCCCCGGCTTTCGCGTGATCCAGCCGATCGAGGTTGGGGGCCGTCGCCTGCTGATCGACCGCGGCTTCATCTACGACGCGTGGAAGAACGAGCCCCTGACCGCGACGGCGATCGAGGCGAACGGCAATCTGGATTGGCCGGACGGACTGGGGACCCTTGCACGCGACGCCGGGGCGGCGCCCGTCCTGATCGTGGCCACCACCCCCACGGGGGACGGGATCGTGCCGGTTCCCGTCGATCCCGGTGCGGCGCGTGGGCATCACTGGCGCTACGCGATGATCGGCTTTGCCCTTGCCGCGCTGTTGACAGGGATGACAGTGCTGTCGCAGTGGCGTATCAAGCGGCGTGACGAAGGAAATGTGACGCAATGAAGTATATCTCGACCCGTGGAACCGCGCCCGTTCTGACCTTTGGCGAGGCGATGATGACCGGTCTGGCCCGGGACGGCGGCCTGTACCTGCCCGAAACGATCCCAACCTTCACGACGGACGAGATCGCGGCCCTGGCCGGCCTTCCTTACGAGGAGGTGGTCTTCCGCGTCATCCGCCCCTTCACCGGCGACACGTTCGCCGACGCCGAACTGCGCGACCTGATCACCGCGGCCTATGCCGGTTTCGCGCATGACGCGCGCGCGCCGCTGGTGCAACTGGCCCCGAACCACTTCCTGCTGGAGCTGTTCCACGGCCCGACGCTGGCCTTCAAGGACTTCGCCATGCAGCTGATCGGCCAGCTGATGCAGGCCGCGCTGGCGAAATCGGGGCAGCGGATCACCATCGTGGGCGCCACCTCGGGCGACACCGGATCGGCCGCGATCGAGGCGTTCAAGGGGCTGGAAAATGTGGATGTCGTCATCCTGTTCCCCCATGGCCGCGTGTCGGACGTGCAGCGGCGCCAGATGACCACACCGGCCGAGGCCAACGTCCATGCCTTCGCGATGGACGGGGATTTCGACGATTGCCAAGCGCGCGTGAAGGACATGTTCAACGACTTCGCCTTCCGCGACGCGGTGGGGCTGGCGGGCGTGAACTCCATCAACTGGGCGCGGGTGCTGGCGCAGGTCGTGTACTACTTCACGTCCGCCACCTCGCTGGGCGCGCCGCACCGGGCCGTCAGCTTCACGGTGCCGACGGGCAACTTCGGCGACGTGTTCGCCGGATACATCGCGCGGCGCATGGGCCTTCCGATCGAGAAGCTGGTGGTTGCGACCAACCAGAACGACATCCTGCACCGCGCGCTGAGCACGGGCGAATACAAGCCCGACGGCGTCGTGCCCTCGATCAGCCCGTCGATGGACATCCAGGTGTCGTCGAACTTCGAACGCGCGCTTTTCTACGCCTATGACGGCGACGGGGCGGCCGTGCGCCAGCTGATGGACGAGTTGAAGGCCGGCGGCTTCACGATCAGCCAGGGCGCGCTTCAGGCGCTGTCGGGCACCTTCGCCTCGGGTCGCGTGTCGGAAGAGGAGACGACCGCCACGATCCGCGAGGTTCTGGCCGAAACCGGAGAGCTTCTGTGCCCGCATTCGGCCGTGGCCGTCGCGGTGGCGAAGCAGCATCTGGGCGCCACGCCCATGATCACGCTGGCGACCGCGCACCCTGCGAAGTTCCCCGACGCCGTCGAAGCCGCAGGCGCCGCGCGCCCCGAACTGCCGCCGCACATGGCCGACCTGTTCACCCGCGCCGAACAGGTGACGCGGGTGACGAACGATCTTGCGGCGCTGCAAGCCCTCATCCTTGAAAGGACCGGCCGTTGAGCGTCCGCCTGACCACACTTCCCAACGGCTTCCGCATCGTCACCGAACACATGCCGGGGCTGAAATCCGCCTCGGCGGGGATCTGGGTCACGGCCGGGGGGCGGCACGAACGGGCCGAACAGAACGGCATCGCCCATTTTCTTGAGCATATGGCCTTCAAGGGCACGAAGCGCCGCAGCGCCCTGCAGATCGCCGAGGAGATCGAGGATGTGGGCGGCTACATCAACGCCTATACCAGCCGCGAGATGACGGCCTATTACGCCCGCGTTCTGGAAAACGACGTGCCGCTGGCGCTGGACGTGATCGGCGACATCCTTCTGAACCCGGTCTTCGACACGCGCGAGATCGAGGTGGAGCGGGGCGTGATCCTGCAGGAGATCGGCCAGTCCCTCGACACGCCCGACGACATCATCTTCGACTGGCTGCACGAGGCGTCCTATCCCGACCAGCCCTTCGGCCGCACCATCCTGGGCCCCGAGGAGCGGGTGTCGTCCTTCACGAGCGAGGACCTGCGCCGCTTCGTATCCGAGCATTACGGCCCCGACCAGATGATCCTGGCCGCCGCCGGCGCCGTGGACCATGACGCGATCGTGGCGCAGGCGACCGAACAGTTCGGGGGCATGACGCGCCTGAACCAATCCGCGCTGGCCCGCGCCGATTTCACCGGCGGGGAACGCCGCGAGGTGAAGACGCTGGAACAGGCCCATTTCGCCCTGTCCTTCGCCGCGCCCGCGTATCGTGACCCCGACGTCTATGCCGCGCAGGTCTATGCGATGGCGATGGGCGGGGGCATGTCCTCGCGCCTGTTCCAGAAGATCCGGGAGGAGCGGGGCCTCTGCTACACCATCTTCGCGCAGGCGGGGGCGTATGAGGATACGGGGCAGATGACCATCTACTCCGGCACCTCGGCCGCGGATCTGGGCGATCTGACGGGGCTGACCATCGACGAGCTGAAGCGCGCCGCCGAGGACATGACGGACGCCGAGGTGAACCGCGCCCGCGCCCAGATGAAGGCCGGAATGCTGATGGGGCTGGAAAACCCGTCCTCGCGTTGCGAACGGATCGCGCGGCTTCTGGCGATCTGGGGCCACGTGCCGGCGGTGGAGGACGCGGTGGAGCGCATCGACGCCGTGTCGACCGCGGACGTTCGCGAGTATGGGGCGAAGCTGCTGACCTCGCCCGCGGCGCTTGCGCTGTACGGGCAGGTGGGCAAGGCTCCGGATCTGGACGCGATCCGCCAAAGGCTGGCCGCCTGATGCTGGGGCTGCGGCGTTCCCCCCGGATCGAGACGGAGCGCCTGACGCTTCGCCTGCCGCAGCACAGCGATTACACCGCCTGGGCCAGCCTGCGCGCCCGCAGCGCCGAGTTCCTTCAGCCCTGGGATCCGATCTGGTCGCCCGATCACCTGACCCGCCGCGCCTTTTCCAACCGCGTGACGTGGTCAGCGCGGTCCATCGCGGACGGGTCCGCCATGCCCATGGTGCTGATCCGGCGCGAGGACGAGACGCTGGTGGGCGCTATCACGCTGGACAACATCCGGCGCGGGCCGGCGCAGTCCGGAACCTTGGGCTACTGGATGGGGCAGCCCTTCGCCCGGCAGGGCTACATGCGCGAAGGCCTTCTGGGGCTGACGCACTTCGCCTTCAACAACCTGGACCTGAGCCGCCTTGAGGCCGCTTGCCTGCCAGAGAACGCCGCCTCGCGCGGGGTGCTGGAACGCTGCGGGTTCAAGTATGAGGGCGTGGCGCAAAGTTATCTGCAGATTGCCGGGCGCTGGCGGAACCACGTCCTCTATGCGGCGCTGCGCCATGACCGGCGCGGGCGGACAGGGGCAGGGGCGGGCTGATGCTGAACGCGGTCGATGCGCCTTTTCTGGCGGATCTGGAGGCGCGGCTTCCCCGCGACACGCTGCGCCCAGCCGAGCCGCGCCATCTGAGCGAACCGCGCGGCCGTTTTCCCGGCATCGGCACCGCCGTGGCGCTGCCGCGCACGGTGGACGACGTGTCGATGATCCTTGCCGCCTGCCATGCCGCCCGCGTGGGCGTGGTGCCGATCGGGGGCGGAACCGGGTTGGTCAGCGGTCAGGTGATGACCACGGGCCCCATGCCCTTGCTGCTGTCGATGGAACGCATGTCGGCGATCCGCGCGGTGCACGCGACGGAGAACGTGATCGTGGCCGAGGCGGGCGCCATCCTTGCCGATGTGCAGGCAGCGGCCGAAGGGGCAGGGCGACTGTTTCCGCTGGCCCTCGCCTCCGAAGGGACGGCGCGGATCGGGGGGCTTCTGGCCACCAATGCGGGCGGGCTGAACGTCCTGCGCTATGGCACCGCCCGCGACCTGTGCCTGGGGGTGGAGGCGGTGCGCGCCGACGGGGCCGTGCTGCACGGGCTGCGCCGGTTGCGCAAGAACAACACGGGCTATGACCTGCGCCACCTGCTGATCGGGTCGGAAGGCACGCTGGGCATCATCACCGCGGCCAGCCTGAAGCTGTTCCCGCGGCCGGCGCAGTATGCCACGGGACTGTTCACCGTCGCCGATCCGCAGGCGGCGGTGAATCTTCTGCAGATCGCCCAGGGCCGCGCGCCCGGAATGGTGGACGCGTTCGAGCTGATCTCGGGGCAGGGCCTGCGCTTTCTGGCCGCCACGATGCCGGAACTTCGCCTTCCCGTGGAGGATGCGGAGTGGATGGTGCTGATCGAACTGGGGCTGCCACCCGACATGGACCCCGACCGGACGCTGGAGGCGATCTTCACCGAAGGGGCCGACAACGCGCAGGTCTGGGACGGGCTGATCGCGCAGTCGGTCGCCCAGCGGCAGGCCTTCTGGACCTTGCGGGAAAGCATTCCGGAAGGGAACCGCCGGGTCGGGGCCATCGCCAGCCACGACGTGGCGCTTCCGATCTCGGCCATTCCGGCGTTCATCGAGGATGCGAAGATCCTTCTGCATTCCTTCGACATCCGCATCAATTGTTTCGGGCACTTGGGCGACGGGAACCTGCATTTCAACCTGTTCCCGGCGGAAGGCCGGACACGCGCGGAATACGCGGCCGAGGCGGCGGAGATGACGGTGCTGGTCCACGACCTCGTGGCGGAACATGACGGCAGCTTCAGCGCGGAACATGGCGTGGGGCGCCTGAAGGTGCAGGACCTGGAGCGCTATGCTGATCCGGTCGCGCTGGACACGATGCGCGGCATCAAGCGCGTCATGGACCCGGAAGGCATCCTGAACCCGGGTGCAGTGTTGCGGGATCGGGCCCAAACGGGAGGATGAAATCGCCCCCGTACGAAATGAATATAATCGGTATTATGTAACCTTATCCTTGCTAGGCGTAACGGAACGCGTGCCACAGAAGCAGCCCACGCTTCCGGATCTCGCTCAGCTTCAGCCGACCTTGAGGCACGTATTCCGGATGCTCCTGGGCCAGTTGCAGCAAGGCCTTCGTCTGCCATGCAGGCAGAACGGCGGCTCCCTTCGCGGCGGAACGTCCGATCTTCAGCTTCTTCAGCCCTGTGCCGACGAGGGTTTTCAGGTCGTCCGTGGGCAAAGGTTGTCGGCCACGCGCCGCAAGCTGTGGATAGGCCTGCAGCATCGTCGCCAGACCTTGGGCCCAAGCCACGTTGCGTATGGCCCCCTCCGCCTTGGGATCCGTGCCAAACGCCAAGGCGGACAGCCACATCAGGTGACCGGCGGTCTGGTCGATATAGGCGGCAAATGTGGCGTCATCCGGACGGTCGTCGTAGATGTCGGCGCGCCGGGCCTCCACCATCTCGGCCAGAAGACCGGTCGGCAGGCCCTGTTCCCGCACCAGCGTGGCCAGAGGGGCCGCCACCTCATGCGCGGGTGCGACGCCGGCGGCGATCTCCTCCACCACATCCGCCCACCATTGAAGGCGCATCTCGGCGATCATCGGCTCGGCCGAGGCCCAAGGCGCGCGCGCCACTTCGAGGTTGAAGGCATACAGCGGCAGAAGCCGTGCGCGCGCCGCCACCGGTGCCGCCATCAGCGCGGCGAACCGGTCGGGATCGCCCTTGGCGACCAGAGCGGCGCAGGCGTCAAGGCTCACAGCAGTTCCCTCAGGCGGCTGGCATCGAAGCCCGGGGCCAATGTCCATTCCGCGCCGCCGGCAGTGTCCTTGACCACCACGCCCGCCGCTACGAAACCGTCGCGCAACGCATCGGCGCGCGCGAAGTCCCGGGCTTTGCGGGCCTCGGCCCGGATCTGCAGCAACCGTTCCACCAGATCCGCCACATCGTCCCCGGGGCCGGCCACCTGCCGCCACTGCCCCATGCCGGGCAACAGCAACCCCAGCAGTTGCGCTGAACCGAGCAAGGCCGCCGCCTGCCCTGCATTCGCCAGACAGTGCAGTTCGGCAATGGCCCCCGCCGTGTTCAGGTCGTCCGACAGGGCCGCGACCACGGCATCTTCGGGCGCGGTCGGCGCCACTCCCTCCACCAGATCGTGCCACTTGCGCAGGGTCGTCTCCGCCTGCCGGGCCTTTTCCTCGGTCCAGTCCATTGGGCGGGCGTAGTGCGTGGACAGCAAAACGAAGCGGATCACCTCGCCCGGGACGCCTTGATCCAGCAAGTCACGCACGGTGAAGAAGTTGCCCAGCGACTTGGACATCTTCCGCCCTTCGACCAGCAGCATCTCGTTGTGCAGCCAGAACCGGGCGAAGCCGCCTTCGGGATGGGCGCAGCAGCTTTGCGCGATCTCGTTCTCATGATGCGGGAACTGCAGGTCGATGCCGCCGGCGTGGATGTCGAACGTCGCGCCCAGCAGGTCGAACGCCATGGCGGAGCATTCAATGTGCCAGCCCGGCCGCCCCCTGCCCCACGGGCTGTCCCAGCCGGGTTGAGTGGCGTCGGAGGGCTTCCACAGCACGAAATCCATCGGATCGCGCTTGAAGGGCGCCACCTCCACCCGCGCGCCGGCGATCATGTCGTCCACCGAGCGGCCCGACAGCGTGCCGTAGTCGGGGTAGCTTCGCACGTCGAACAGGACATTCCCCTCGGCCGCATAGGCGTGGCCGCGGTCTACCAGCGTGCCGATCATCGAGATCATCTGCGCGATGTAGTCCGTGGCCCGCGGCTCCTGCGTCGGGCGCAGGGCGCCTAGGGCGTCCGTGTCGGCGTGATACCAGCCGATCGTCTCGTCCGTGATGTCGCGGATGTCGCGGCCGGTGGCGGCGGCGCGATCGTTGATCTTGTCGTCCACGTCCGTGAAGTTGCGGACATAGGTGACCGTCGGGTAAAGGTGCCGCAGCAGCCGGAACAGCGTGTCGAACACCACCACGGGGCGCGCATTGCCCAGATGGGCACGATCATAGACGGTGGGGCCACACACATACATCCGCACGTTCGACGGGTCGATCGGCGTGAAATTCTCCTTCACGCGGGTGCGGGTGTTGTAAAGCTTCATGGCATCCCTCCGGCTGTCCCGCGCAGATAGCACGCGACGTCCGAATGAAAAAGGGCGCGGAGGTTTCCCTCCACGCCCCGCACTTCCGATCCGGAGGATCTTAGAAGTTGTAGGCCGCTTTCAGCTGAACAGCCGTCGGGTTGTAGCTGACACCGGTGTCGTCGAAATCGTCGAAGACATAGGTCGAGACTTCACCACCAACGGTCCAGTTCTGGTTCAGCTGGTAGTCGACGCCCAGACCGGCGGTGTAGCCGTAGTCCGAAGCGCTGTCCTGGCCCAGGAAGTCGCCGTCGCCGTAAGCCACGCCGCCTTTGGCGTAGACCAGCGTGCGGCCCAAGTCGTAGCCGACTTGGCCCGTCAGCGTGGCCAGGTTGTCCAGCTTGATGGCGTCGTCATCGCTCGACACGTCGGCCGAGTTGTAGGCGCCTTCGACGCCGAGGACCGTGCGGCCCAGATCCCAGCGGTAGCCGCCGTGGATGCCGCCGAGGGCGCCGTCGCCGTCAACGTCGCCACCATCGGCGTAGCCGAGTTGCGCACCCAGGTAGCCGCCGTTCCAGTCACCCGTGGCCGGGGCCACGACAGCAACAGGAGCGGGAGCGGCGACAACAGGCTCAGCAACCGGAACAACCGGGCCACCAGCGAAGGCGGTCGGGGCTGCAAGGACGGCTGCGGTGCCAAGGGCGAGTGCTGCGATACGTTTCATTCTTATTCTCCGTTTCTTCCGTCCGACGGGCATGGCCGGTCGGGACAGGACGGAAATTGTGCTTTCTGACGCCAAACGCCAGAGCGTTCGGCGTCACGAATTTTTTACACAGCCGTGTCAGGCGGACGCCTTGTCTTCCAGCGCAAGCCATTCCTCCTCGGCGGCCGCCAAGGCCGTCTGACGCTCCTTCAGCATGTCGCTGGCCTTGCCGAATTTGACGGGTTCGCGGCTGAACATGTCGGGCGTGGCCAGCAGCTCTTCCAGTTTACCAATCTCGCCCTCCAGCTTTAAAATCAAGGCCGGCAAGGCCTCCAGACGCTTGCGTTCGGTGAAGGTCAGGCCGTTCGCGGCGGCCTTCGCCGCGGGCTTCGCAGAGGCGGAAGATCGAGTCGCGGAGGCCAGTTCGGCGGGGGTCTCGACCGCCTGCTTCTGGGCCTGATAATCGCTCCACCCGCCGGCATAGGCGGTGGCTTTCCCTTCACCTTCCAGCGCGATCGTGGTGTTTGCGACCCGGTCGATGAAGTCCCGATCGTGGCTTACAAGCAACACTGTCCCATCATATTCGCCCAGAACGTCCTGCAGAAGGTCCAGCGTTTCGACGTCCAGATCGTTGGTCGGTTCGTCCAGAACCAGCAGATTGGACTCGCGCGCCATGATCCGGGCCAGAAGAAGACGTGCCTTCTCCCCGCCCGACAGCGACCGGACGGGCGCGCGCATCTGCGCGTCGTCGAACAGGAAGTCCTTCAGATAGCCGACCACATGGCGCGGTGTGCCCCGCACCATGACCTGATCGGCCCGGCCCGACACGCCCAGAAGCGGATCGCCCGTCAGGTTTTCCCACAGGGTAGCGTTGCCGTCCAACTGGGCGCGGGTCTGGTCGAACACCGCCATCTGCAGGTTCGACCCCAGGGTGACGGTGCCGCTGTCGGGCGCGATCTCTCCGGTCAGCATCTTCAGCAGGGTCGTCTTTCCCGCCCCGTTGGGGCCGACAAAGGCCACGCGGTCGCCCCGCTGCACACGGATGTCAAAGGGCTGCAGGATCACGCGGTGACCGAAGGTCTTGGTGATCTCCTTCGCCTCGATCACCCGCTTGCCCGATGTGGGGCCACTCTCCAGTTCCAGCGCCGCCGTGCCCTGGCGGCGGATCTGGCTGGCGCGGTCGGCCTTCATGTCGGCCAGCGCTCGCAGACGGCCCTGGTTGCGCTTGCGGCGGGCGCTGATGCCCTCCACGGCCCAGCGGGCTTCGGCCTTGATCTTGCGGTCCAGCTTGTGACGGGCCTCGTCCTCCTCGGCCCAGGTGGCCTCGCGCCACTCCTCGAAGCCGTCAAAGCCCTGCTCCCTCCGCCGCACGGCGCCCCGGTCGATCCACAGGGTCGCCTTTGTCAGCGCCTTCAGGAAGGCACGGTCGTGGCTGATCAGGATGTAGCCGGCGCGTGTGGACTTCAGATGGTCCTCCAGCCACTCGATCGCCTGGATGTCCAGGTGGTTGGTCGGTTCGTCCAGCAGCATCAGCTCCGGCTCGGCCGCCAGCAGCCGGGCCAGCGCCGCACGCCGCTTTTCCCCGCCCGAAGCGGCGTCGATGCGCGTCTCGGGGTTCAGCTTCAACCCCTCGGCCACCATGGCGACGCGGTATTCCTCGCCCTCCGGCAGGCCGGCGGCGGCGAAATCACCCAGCGTCTCGTAGCCCGACAGGTCGGGGTCCTGTTCCATGTAGCCGGTGGTCACGCCGGGGGCGAGCGTGCGCTCGCCCTTGTCGACCTCCACCAGCCCGGCCATGACCTTCATCAGCGTGGACTTGCCGGACCCGTTGCGGCCCACCAGCGCCACGCGGTCGCCCGGCTGCACGACCAGCGACAGCCCGTCGAAGATCGGATCGCCGCCCCAGGTCAGCGAAATTTCATTCAGTTGCAGAAGCGGTGTGCGCGCCATCTTATGCCTCCGGCTCCATGATCGTCACTTGGTTCCCGTCTCGGATCGCGGTGTAGAAGCAGGACCGGCGGTTGGTATGGCAGGCGGGACCCGTCTGTTCCACCAGCGCCAGAAGGCAGTCGCGGTCGCAATCCACCCGCATCTCCACCAGTCGCTGCACGTGGCCCGAGCTTTCGCCCTTGGCCCAGAAGCTTTGGCGCGACCGGGACCAGTAGGTCATCCGCCCGCTGTCCATCGTGCGCACCAGCGCGTCGTGGTTCATCCACGCCATCATCAGCACCTCGCCCGAGGCGTGGTCCTGCGCGATCACCGGAATCAGTCCGTTCGCGTCGTATGTCAGCGTGCTTGGATCGAAAGACATGGCTTTTCCTAATGGGGAGTGCCGCCTATCTATGGGATGGCACGCAGGAAGGAAACGATGTCCGCGCTTTATTCCACCGAACTTCTGGCGCTGGCCGCCAACATCCCCCATGCGGGCCGGCTGGAGGAGGCGGACGGCAGCGCCACGCTCCGTTCCCCGGTCTGCGGGTCCACGGTGACGGTGGATGTGCGGATGACGGACGGGCGCGTGACGGCCTTTGCCCAGCAGGTGAACGCCTGCCTGATGGGTCAGGCCTCGGCCGCGTTGATGGGCGAGCGGCACCACGAGGATCTGGTTGCCCTGCGCGACGCCGTGGCCGCGATGCTGGCCGGCGGCGCGATCGTTCCGGGATACGAGGCCCTTGCCCCGGCGCGGGAGGTTCCGGCCCGCCATGCGGCGATCCTCCTCCCCCTCGACACGGCCATCGCCGCAATGGAAAAAAGCCGCCAGCGCTGAGGGCCGGCGGCAGGTGGCGCGTCAGGCAGGACCGCGCTGTTCAGGAAACGATGTGCAGGCCGACGAAAAGGCCCGCGAACAAGGCGACGACGCCCACGGCGTCGGCGACCAAGGTGGCGTTGGGATGGTTCAGCATGTGGCGCGTCTGGTTCAGCATCTGGCAACCTCCTTTGGTGTTGCCCGATTGTTCTCATATAATCCGGAACGCGTAAAGAACTTTTTAAGAACCTTTAGCCAACTCTTAACAGCTTGATCGCCTCGTCGCGGCCCAGAAGCCACAACAGGTCCCGCGCCGCCTGCCCCCGCGGGCTGGTCAGGTCCGGATCGCGCGTCAGCAAGGTCCGCGCGTCGGACTGCGCCAGCGCCATCAGCCCCGCCTGCCGTTCCAGATCCGCGATGCGGAATCGCGGCAGGCCGGACTGCGCCGTTCCGATCAGGTCGCCTGCCCCCCGTATGGAGAGATCCTCCTCGGCGATGCGGAAGCCGTCCTCCGTCTCGCGCAGGATCATAAGGCGGCGCTTCGCGGTTTCGGACAAGGGCGCCTGATACAGCAGAAGGCAGGTCGACTGTTCCGCCCCCCGCCCCACGCGGCCGCGCAGCTGGTGCAGCTGGGCCAGCCCGAAACTTTCCGCCCGCTCGATCACCATGATGGAGGCGTTGGGCACGTTCACCCCCACCTCGATCACCGTCGTCGCTACGAGCACCCGCACCGCGCCCGAGGCGAAGCGCGCCATCACCGCGTCCTTTTCGGCCGGCGGCATCCGGGCGTGGACCAGTCCCACGTCGTCCCCCATCACCGCGCGCAACGACGCGAACCGGCTTTCGGCCGAGGCGTAGTCGACGACCTCGCTGTCCTCCACCAGCGGGCAGACCCAATAGGCCTGCCGCCCTTCGGCCACGCGCGCGGCCAGGGTGGCGATCACCTCCTCCAGCCGTTCCGTCGCCATCAGGGCCGTGGTGATCGGCTTCCGGCCCGGCGGCTTTTCGTCCAGCACCGACACGTCCATGTCGCCATAGCTTGCCAGCGACAGGCTGCGCGGGATCGGCGTCGCGGTCATCACCAGAACATCCGCCACCCCCTTCGCGGCCAGCTGCATGCGCTGGGCGACGCCGAAACGGTGCTGTTCGTCCACGATGGCCAGACGCAGGTCGTGGAAGATCACGTCCGGCTGGAACACGGCGTGGGTGCCGACCAGAAGGTGCAAGGACCCGTCGGCCAGCGCCGCCAGCTTGGCGCGCCGGTCGCCGCCCTTGTCGCGCCCCGTCAGCACCTCGATCCGCACGCCCGCCGCCTCGGCCAAGGGGGCGAGGCTTTCCAGATGCTGGCGCGCCAGGATCTCGGTCGGGGTCATCAGGACGCCCTGCCCGCCCGCCTCCACCGCCGTCAGCAGCGCAAGGAACCCGACCAGGGTCTTGCCCGCCCCCACGTCGCCCTGAAGCAGGCGGTTCATCCGGTGCGGTTCCGCCATGTCGGCCGAAATCTCGGCCACGGCGCGGGTCTGCGCCCCGGTGGGCTGGTAGGGCAGTGAATCGAGCACGCGCCGCACCAGCCGCCCCGTGCCCACCGTCGCCTGCCCCGCCACGCGGCGCCGGTCTGCACGGGCCAAGGCCAGCGTCAGCTGATGGGCGAACAGCTCGTCATAGGCCAGACGCTGACGCGCCGGGCTGAAGGGCGCCAGCGCCTCGGGCGTCGCGGGATGGTGCAGAAGATGCAACGCGGTGGCCCAGTCGGGCCAATCCTCGCGGCTGACGACCGACGGCTCGATCCACTCCACCACCTGCGGCGCGCGGTCCAGCGTGCAGCGGACCGCCTTGGCCATGCCCTTCTGCGTCAGCCCCGCCACCAACGGATAGACGGGCTCGCACAGCGGCAGGCTGTCCGCCTCGTCCGGCAGCAGGACGTAGTCGGGATGCACCATCTGGTAGAGGCCGTCGAACAGCTCCACCTTCCCCGAGACAAGCCGCCGCGACCCCTGCGGCATCAGCCGCGTCAGGTAGTCGCCCCGGGCGTGGAACCACACGGCCTGCACGTCCTCCGTCCCGTCGAACAGGTCGACACGGTAACGGCCGCCCTTGTTGCGGGGGGGGTGGTGCTGACCGACCGCCACCTCCACCGTGGCGACGGCGGGGGGCACGACATCGCGGACGCTGGCGCGGCGGGTGCGGTCGATGGCGCTGTGGGGCAGCAGGAACAGAAGGTCGGCCGGGCGTCGCAGCCCGGCGCTTTCCATGATCTTCGCCGTCTTGGGGCCGACACCTTCCAGCGTTTCCAGCCCCGCGAACATGGGGTTCAACCGGTCGGAACGACTCATGCGTCGCCGATCAGGGCAAGCCAGCCATCCTCGTCGATCATCTCGACGCCAAGCGCCTCGGCCTGCTTGGCCTTGCTGCCGGCGCCCGGCCCGGCGATCACCAGATCCGTCTTGGCGGAGACCGATCCCGCCACCTTGGCCCCCAGCGATTCCGCCCGCGCCTTGGCCTCGGCCCGCGACATCTTTTCCAGCGTGCCGGTGAAGACGACCGTCTTGCCCGCCACGGGGCTGTCCACGGCGGCGCGCGGGCGCACCTCCTGCACGTCCAGATGGGCGGCCAGGGCGTCGATGGCCCGGCGCTCCGCCTCGTTCGCGAAGGTCGCCACGACCGAGGCGGCCAGAACGTCGCCCACCCCGTCGATGGCCGTCAGTTCGGACCATTCGGGACCGCTGCCGATCTCCGCCGCCGTCATCGCCCGCTCGAACGCAGCCCACGTGCCGTAATGGCGGGCCAGAAGCTGGGCCGAGGTTTCGCCCACATGCCGGATGCCAAGCGCGAAGATCAGCCGGTTCAGCTCAATCGTTCGGCGCGCCTCGATCGCGGCGAACAGTTTTTCGGCCGATTTCGCGCCCCAGCCTTCGCGGTTCTTCACCTGCTGCAGGCCCGAGCCATAGCGCTTCGGCAACTCGAAAATGTCGGCGGGATGCACGATCCAGCCGTCGGAATAGAACGCCTCCACCTGCTTGGCGCCCAGACCCTCAATGTCAAAGGCGTCGCGGGCGACGAAATGCTTCAATCGCTCCACCGCCTGCGCCGGGCAGATCAGCCCGCCCGAACAGCGGCGCACGGCGTCGCCCTCTTCCCGCAGGGCGGGCGATCCGCATTGCGGGCAATGGTCGGGGAAACGGAAGGGTTCGGCGCCCTCCGGCCGCTTCGACAGATCCACGTCCGCGATCTTCGGGATCACGTCGCCGGCCCGGTAGACCTGCACCCAATCGCCCACGCGGATGTCCTTGCCGCCGCGGATGACGCCGCCCTTGGAATCACGGCCGGCGATGTAATCCTCGTTGTGAAGGGTGGCGTTTTGCACGACCACGCCGCCCACCGTCACCGGATGCAGCCGCGCGACGGGCGACAAGGCGCCCGTCCGGCCCACCTGGATGTCGATCCCCTCCAGCCGTGTCCAGGCCAACTGCGCGGGAAACTTGTGCGCGATGGCCCAGCGGGGCGTCGCGGCACGGAAGCCCAGACGGCGCTGAAGCGCCAGATCGTCCACCTTGTAGACGACGCCGTCGATGTCATAGCCGAGCGTCGCGCGTTGCTGCTCGATGGTGCGATACTGGGCGATCATCTCCTCGACGCTGCGGCATAGCACCGTGAAGGGGTTCACCTGGAAGCCCATGGCGCGGAACCGCTCCATCACGCCCGACTGGGTGTCCGCCAGCGGCACCGACACCTCCCCCCACGCATAGGCGAAGAAGCGCAAGGGGCGGCTGGCCGTGATGGTGGCGTCCAGCTGGCGCAGGCTTCCGGCGGCCGCGTTGCGGGGGTTGGCAAAGGTCTTGCCGCGCTGTTCGGCCTGCCGCGCGTTCAGCGCCTCGAAGTCGGCATGGGACATGTAGACCTCGCCCCGCACCTCCAGCACGTCAGGGGCGTCGGGCAGCCGGTGGGGAATGTCCCCGATGGTGCGGGCGTTGGCGGTCACGTCCTCGCCCACCTCCCCGTCGCCGCGGGTCGCGGCACGGACCAGCTCGCCGTTCTCATAGCGCAAGGACAGCGACAGCCCGTCGATCTTGGGCTCGGCCGTGAAGGCCAGATCGCCGGCATGCCCCAGATACTTGCGGATGCGCGCCTCGAACTCGGTGATGTCCTCGTTGGCAAAGGCGTTGCCGAGGCTCAGCATCCGGACGCTGTGGCGCACCTTGCCAAACGCGTCCGAAGGCGTCGCGCCTACGGTCTCGGTCGGGCTGTCGGCCCGCTTCAACTCGGGGAACCGCACCTCCAGCGCCAGATTGCGGGCCTTCAGCGCGTCGAACGCGGCGTCGTCCATCAGAGGCGCGTCGTCGCGGTGATAGGCCGTGTTCGCGGCTGCGATCTCCCCGGCCAGCCGCGACAGTTCGGCCTGCGCCTCGTCCAGTGTCAGATCGTCGACCGCCTTCACGTCATCCTCCGGTTCCGTTTCCCGGTGCTGTCTAGAAAGACGCCGGGGAACAGTCCAGCGTCAGGCCGCGCCGACCTTCTGATTTTCCTGCGGATCGCGCAGGACGTAACCGCGGCCCCAGACCGTCTCGATATAGTTGTCGCCCTCTGTCGCCTGGGCAAGTTTTTTGCGCAGCTTGCAGATGAAGACGTCGATGATCTTCAGTTCCGGCTCGTCCATGCCGCCATACAGGTGGTTCAGGAACATCTCCTTCGTCAGCGTCGTGCCCTTGCGCAGGCTGAGGAGTTCGAAGATCTGGTATTCCTTGGCCGTCAGGTTGACGATGCGGCCCTCCGCCTCCACCGTCTTGGCGTCGAGGTTGACCGTCACGGCCCCTGTCCGGATCAGGGACTGCGCGTGGCCCTTGGACCGCCGGATGATCGCGTGAATGCGCGCGATCAGTTCGTCCCGGTGGAAGGGCTTCGTCATGTAGTCGTCGGCACCGAAGCCGAAGCCCTTGATCTTGCTGTCCGTGTCGTCGGACCCCGACAGGATCAGGATGGGCGTGTTGATGCGCGCCAGCCGCAGCTGGCGAAGCACGTCATGCCCGCTCATGTCCGGAAGGTTCAGATCCAGAAGGATCAGGTCATAGTCGTAGACCTTGGCAAGATCGATGCCGTCTTCGCCCATGTCGGTGCAGTACACGTTCAGGTTTGCATGCGTCAGCATCAGCTCGATGCTGCGCGACGTGGCGGGATCGTCTTCGACCAGTAAGATACGCATGAGGAAAATTCCGTGACCAGTTCTGGAGACACCATGGAATCAAATGGTTAATGACCAGTTACTTTCACGTGAATCTGGTTAAAGACATACCCTCAGCGATATTTCTGCAGGGCTGTGACTTTCAGGGCATTCTCCCCGTGCCGTTCCACCGCCATCCGCCACAACGCGAACTCCTCCTCGGACAGGTCGTAGCGACTCAACGCCTCGCTTTCCGTGATCAGGTCGTGCATCACGGCGCGGACCACGATCGCCTTCCGGCTGGCCACCCACCGCCGCGTGTCGCTGGGCGGCAGATCGGCGCGCGTCAGGATCGTGCCATCCGGCAGTGTCACCTGGCGCGGCCCCGAAACTTTCTTCAAATACATGATCTTGCCCTCCTGTCGGGGGACATTGCGCCGATGAGGCTTAAGCAAGTGTAAGCATGACCCTTGAGATTGCCTAGGATTTTCCTTATCTTGGCGGCCTTCCTGATGAGGCTGCCATGCTGGACCATCCGCTCAACTCCCTTGGCTTCGCCAAGCCCCCCGCCGCCACGCGCGTGGTCGTCGCCATGTCCGGCGGCGTGGACAGTTCGGTGGTCGCGGCCCAGCTGAAGGAAGAAGGCTACGACGTCGTCGGCGTCACCCTTCAGCTGTATGATCACGGGGCAGCGCTGGCCAAGAAGGGCGCCTGCTGCGCCGGCCGCGACATCCACGACGCCCGCCGCGTGGCCGAGGCGATGGGCTTTCCCCATTACGTCCTCGATTACGAGAACACGTTCCGCGAGGCGGTGATCGACGAATTCGCCGACGCCTATCTGGCGGGCGCCACGCCCGTGCCCTGCAT
The DNA here is from genome assembly GCF_028307215.1 of Falsirhodobacter sp. 20TX0035. Taxonomy (GTDB): domain Bacteria; phylum Pseudomonadota; class Alphaproteobacteria; order Rhodobacterales; family Rhodobacteraceae; genus Falsirhodobacter. The sequence goes on from NZ_JAQMHV010000004.1 coordinate 77,519, forward strand.
CCGCTGCAACGAACGGGTGAAGTTCAAGGACCTGCTACAGACGGCGCGCGACTTGGACGCGGACTGCATGGCCACCGGCCACTACATCCAGCGCAAGATGGGCGACGCGGGCGCGGAACTGCACAGCGCCACCGACGCCAACCGCGATCAAAGCTATTTCCTGTTCTCCACCACGGCCGAGCAACTGGACTACCTGCGCTTCCCCTTGGGGCATCTGGCTTCAAAGGCGGAAACACGTGCCCTTGCCGCGCGTTACGGCCTGTCGGTGGCCGACAAGCCCGACAGCCAGGACATCTGCTTCGTGCCGAACGGCGATTACGCCTCGGTCATCGAGAAGCTTCGCCCGGGCGCCGCCGATCCCGGCGACATCGTGGACATGGACGGGCGCGTGCTGGGCCAGCATCGCGGCGTCATCCACTACACCGTGGGCCAGCGCCGCGGCCTTGGCATCGGCGGTCTGGGCGAGCCCTTGTATGTCGTGCGCCTGGACCCCGACGCGCGCCACGTGATCGTCGGCCCGAAAGAGGCGCTGTCCACCCGCGTGATCCCGGTGCGCGAGATCAACTGGCTGGGCGACTCGCCCTTTGATTCGCAGCCGGAATGGCATGTGAACGTGAAGGTCCGGTCCACCCGCGCACCGCGTCCGGCAATCCTGCGCCCCCTGTCGGCCACCACGGCCGAGGTGGAGTTGCTGTCGCCCGAGGATGGCGTTTCTGTGGGACAGGCCTGCGTGTTCTACGCCGGCGAAGGCAGCCGCATCTTCGGCGGCGGCTGGATCTGGCGCGGCTACTAAAGGAAGTCGAGGACCGAACGCGCCGCCCGCAGACCGGGCGGCTCACCTCCCTCGCCCAACCGCTGCATCGTGATCTCCATCGCCTGACGCTGGTGGATGGCGTTGCCCTCGCCGGCCAGCAGAGACAGCACGGTGGGGGCGATCCGGTCGGCGCGGCAGTCCTTTCCCAGAAACTCCGGCACGTGCCGGGTGTCGGACACAAGGTTCACCAGCGTCACCGTGTCGATTAGCGCCATGCGGCGCATCATCCACATGCTGACCTTGGCCATGTCATAGGCGATGACCATCGGCACCCGGTTGGCCGCCAGTTCCAGCGACACGGTGCCCGAGGCCGCGATGGCCACGTCCGCTGCCTTGAACGCGACGCGTTTTTCTTCGGGGTCGAGGATGATGCGAGGCGCCACTGGCCATCCAGCCGTCAGATCCCGCACCAACCCCTCGATCGCCGGAATGGTCGGCAGCAGCACGCCCGCGTCGGGATGCACCTGCCGGATGCGGGCCATGACTTCGCCGATGACGGGGGCCAGACGGGTCACTTCGCTGCGCCGGGATCCGGGCAGGGCGAGAAGAACCGGAGCCTTACCCAGCCCCTCGCGGTAGGTCCAGGCCTCGGCGTCCGAGGCCACCGGCTCCGTCACCACCGGATGGCCCACGAAATCGCAGGTCATGCCCACAGCCGTCATGTAAGGCGGTTCGAACGGCAGCAGCGCCAGAACATGGTCGATCCACTTCGCCATCTTCTCGGCCCGCTTCGGCCGCCAAGCCCAGACGGAGGGGGCCACGTAATGCACCGTTTTCTGCCCCGGCCGCTGCATGCGAACCAGCTGCGCCACGCGCAGGTTGAAGTCCGGCGAATCAATGGTAATGACGGCCGCCGGCTCCTCCTCGATCACGGCGGTGGCGCATTCGCGGATCCGGCGCTTCAGCGCGGCGTAGCGCGGAAGCACCTCCGCGATGCCCATGACGGACAGCTCCTCCATCGGGAACAGGCTTTGCAGGCCCTGCGCCTGCATCAGCGGGCCGCCCACGCCGGAAAACCGCACCTCCGGCGCAAGCGTCTTCAGGCCGGCCATCAAGGCCGCGCCCAGGCGATCGCCCGAAGGCTCTCCGGCGATCAGGAACAGCTTCATGAGGCGCGGGCCCACAGGGTGATGCCCTTTTCAGCCGCCTCGGCCACCAACGCCTCGCGGTCCAGAAGGATCACGCCGTTCGCTTCCCACGCGACGCAGGACAGGCCCGCGGCTGCCGCGCGCCGGATGGTGGCCACGCCAAGCGTCGGCAGATCGATACGACGGTCCTGTTCGGGCTTCGGCGCCTTGAAGAACACACCGCCCGTGCCCTGCCGCGTTGCCGCGACCCAGTCCAGCATCGCGTCCGTGCCGGGAAGCGTCTCCACGGCCAGGCACTGCCCTTCGGCCACGACCGTGCCCTGCCCCACATCCACACCGCCAAGCGCGCCGACGATCTGGACCGCACGTTCCGTGTCCCGCCGGTCCTGCTCCGTCACCGCGCCAGCGAGCACGCCTTCGGGCGGTACCAGATGCGGCGCGATGTCGGACACGCCGATGACCGTAAAGCCCGCCTCCTCGAACACCGCAACCACGGCGCGCAAAAGCCCGTCATCCCCGCTCTGCATGGCGGCGAGGATGCGCGGCACCATCGCGGCCGTGCGCGGATCGAACAGCGCGGGATCCAGTGACGGACGCCGCACGGCCCCCGCAAAGATCACGCGTTCGACGTCGCACGCCGCCAGTTCCGCCAGCAGCGGCGCCAGCCGTTCCAGCCGGAACACGAGGTCGGGGGTCAGCCCGTCCGGCAAAAAGCCGTCCATGGCCGCCACCACCGGATCGGCCACGGCGGCCGCCAGCGCGGCCGGAAGCGCGCCACTGCCCGCGATGATGGCGATCCGGCTCATTTCGGGGTCAGGAACGACCGGTCGGTCGCCGCCAGAATGAAGGCCGTCATCTCGCGCACATGGGCGCTGTCGGTTTCGTCGTGCAGCCGGCGCGCGCGGTCCAGGAACGTGCCCTCGCCCTGCGCCAGCATCTGGTATCCGGCGCGCAGGGCCGTGATCTCGGACCGTTCGACACCGCGCCGCTTCAGCCCGACAAGGTTCAGTCCGTCCAGCTCTCCACGCGGGCCCTGAACCAGGCCATGCGGCAGAACGTCGTTCGTCACCATGGTCACAGCGCCGATGATCGCGCCCCGGCCCACGCGCACCCATTGGTGGATGCCCGACAACCCGCCCACGATGACGTCGTCGCCCAGCACGCAATGGCCCGCCACCGCCGCCTGGTTTGCGAGGATCACGCGGTCGCCGATGATCGCGTCATGCCCGACATGGCTTCCGGTCATGAAAAGACCATCGTCGCCCACCCGCGTCTCTCCGCCACCGCCTTCGGTGCCGACGTTCATCGTGGCCCCTTCGCGGATGCGGTTGCGCTTGCCGATGATCAGGCGTGTCCGCTCGCCGCGGAACTTCAGGTCCTGCGGGACCTCGCCCACCACGGCAAAGGGGAAGATGACCGTCTCGTCGCCCACTTCGGTCCAGCCGGTGATGACGGCGTGGCTTTTCACCACCACACGGTCGCCCAGCGTGACCTCGGGCCCGATGACGCAGAAGGGTCCGATCTCGCAATCCCGGCCGATGGTCGCGGCCGGATCGACGACGGCGCTGGGATGGATCATGACGCGTCCTTCCGGAAGTCCATCATCGCGCTAAACTCGGCCTCGGCGGCCAGTTCACCGTCCACCTCGGCCCGTGCGGAAAACTTCCAGACCTTTCCGCCGCCCCGCTTCGTGGTGACGGTCATGACCAGCTGGTCGCCCGGCACCACCTTGCGGCGGAACTTGCAGCCCTCGATCCCCATGAAATAGACCAGCATGTTCTTGTCGGCGAGGCCCATGGACACGCCCACCATCACCGCTGCCGTCTGCGCCATCGCTTCCACGATCTGCACGCCGGGGAAGATCGGCGCGCCGGGGAAGTGGCCCATGAACTGCGGTTCGTTGAAGGTGACGTTCTTGATGCCGACGGCCGATTTCATCGGAACGATGTCGCGCACCTTGTCAACCAGAAGGAACGGATACCGATGCGGGATAATCCGCTGGATCATCTGGATGTCGGCCTCTTGGGGGATGGTCGTGGCGTCGGTCATTCCAGCTCCTGCATGTGCTTCGCCGAACCAGTTAACAAGGCCGGCCTGCCACGACAAGGCGTCACGGCGCCGGCTGTTCCTTGAAGAGGTCGGCCCCGTCGCCCAAAGCCGTGTCCAGCCTCTCGATGGCCTGGCTCGTCACGTCGATCAGGTCGAAGGACACGAAGACGCTGCCGCGATCCAGAATGGCCAGCGCGCCTTCGTCTTGCATCAGCTGCGCCAGCACCGGAAGCGCCGCCTTGAAGAAGGCCTGTCGGTCCTCCTCGCGCTGACGGACAAGGCGGCGTGACTTCGCGTCCTGTTCGGTCCGGGTGCGTTCAGCCTTGGCGTCGAAGGCGTCGGCCAGCTTGCGGAAGTCGGCCGGGGGCATTGTGTCGCGCTTGGCCGTGAGGTCGCGCTCCTCGGCCTCCAGCTCCGCCTCCATCCGGCGGTTTTCCACCATCAGGGCGCGGGTGGCGTCGTCCAGACGGGTCTGCGCCGCCTTGCCGGCCTTCGACTCGTCGAACAGGCGGTCCGGCACAACGGTCAGGATGGGGCTTTCGGCCGCCGCTTCGGGCGTCTGTGCCGGCGCCGCCACGGGCAGCAGCGCCAGAACCAGAAGCAGCGCCCGCAGCATCAGAAGCGCGTGTTGATGGTCAGGTCGAAGTTGCGCTCCTCATCATAATCTTCCTTGGTCAGCGCCTTGGTAAAGTTCAGGCGCAGCGGCCCGATCGGCGTGGTCCAGAAGATCGAGAAGCCGACCGACGATCGCAGGTTGAAATCATCGTCCACGGCCACGTCGTTGGTCCCGATGTTGTCGTCCAGCCCCCAAACCGAACCCGCATCGGCGAACAGACCGCCCGTGATGCCGTATTCGGCCGGCAGGCCCAGCGGGAACTCGCTTTCCAGACGCGCCACGGCAAAGTAGTTGCCGCCAAGCGCATCCTCGTTCGAGGCCTGCAGGTCGCGCGGGCCGATCCCGTTCGGATCGAAACCGCGGATAGAGTTACCGAAGTAACGGTTCGGCACGGTCGACACCTGGTCGTCCAGCATCGTCAGGGCGCCGCCTTCGAACACGGTCCGCAGCGTCAGTTCCTCGTTCCAGACCCGACGTTCGGCCAGCGCGGTGACGCTGGTCTTGATGTAGTTCACATCGCCGCCCACGCCCGCGAAGTCCTGCCCGAAGCGCAGCAGCACGCCGCCCAGCGGGTTGATGCCGCTGGTGCGGGTGTCATAGCTGTAGGTGTATCCGACGGAACTGGTGATCAGCGCGCCCAGATCCTCTTCCCGCTGCAGGATGACGGAGGAGCCGTTGTCGTCCGCCGTGCCCTCACCCTGCTCCACGCCCGAAATCTCGTCCTGCGAGACGCGGTAGCGCAGTTCCAGCCGGCCGTTCTCGCTGACCGGGAAGGTCAGCGACGGGCCAAGGCCGATGCGCTTGGTGTTGTAATCCGCGTTCTCGTTGTCCGTCTCGGTGTAGTTTGCGCTGAACGCGAACCGCAAGTCGCGGCCCAGGAAGCCCGGCTCGGCGAAGGTCAGCGTGGAGTTCACGCTGTCGCTGCCCGTTCCGATGTCGATGCCCAGATACTGGCCGCGGCCCAGGAAGTTCGATTCCGAGAAGCCGACGTTGAAGCCCACGCCCGACACGGCGCCATAGGCCACGCCGAAGGACAGCGAGCCCGTCGGCTGTTCGTCCACGTCCACGTTCACGACGACCTGGTCGGGGCTGGATCCCTGCTGGCTTTCCACCTGCGCGTCCGAGAAGAAGCCCAGGGCGCGGATGCGCTCGGCGGCCTGACGGATCTCGCGCGGGTTGAAGGGGTCGCCTTCGACCGTGCGGAACTGGCGACGGATCACCTTGTCCTGCGTGGTCGTGTTGCCCTCGATGTCGATGCGTTCGACGAAGATGCGCGGGCCGCGCACCAGCGTGAAGGCCACGTTCAGCGTGCCCGCCGCCTCGTTCCGGGTAATGCGCGGCTCCACCCGGACGAAGTTCAGGCCTTCCTGAACGCCCACATTCTCCATCCGCGTGGTCACGTTGTCGATCGAGGCCGGCGAGTAGTAGCTGCCCGACTTGATCCACAGCTGGTCCTGGAACGGCGCAAGGTCGATCCCCGGCACCTCGGACGCGAGGGTCACGTTCCCCATGCGATAGCGCTGGCCTTCACGGATGTTGAAGGTCAGGAAATACGACTTGCGGTCCCGCGTCAGTTCGGCCGAAGGCTCCGCGATCTGGACGTCGGCGAAGCCGCGCGAACGGTAGAAGTCCAGCAGCAGCTGGCGGTCCACCTGCACGCGTTCCGGAATGAACGTGTCGGCCGAGATCAGGCGGCGCAGAAGGCCCGCCTGACGGGTTTCCAGAACCTGCCGCAGACGGCGGTCCGAGAAGGTGCGGTTGCCGGCAAAGGCGATGCGTTCCACTTCCGTGATCCGGCCTTCGGTGATGGCGAACACCAGGTCGACGCGGTTTTCGGAACGGCGGATGATCTGCGGCGTCACGGTCACGGCCGTGCGGCCGCTTTGCGAATAGGCCAGCGTGATCGCGGCGGCGTCCGCCTCGGCCTGCGAGGGCGAATAGGCGCGCAGCACCTGCGACTTCACGATCGTGGCCAGGTTCTCGTCCTTGAGGATGGAGTTCCCCTCGAACGCGATCTGGGCGATCACGGGATATTCCTGCACCTCGATCACAAGCGTGCTGCCCTGCGGCTGCAGCGACACGGTCTGGAACAGCCCGGTGTCCGAGATGCGCTGATAGGCTGAGTTCAGTTCACCCGCCGACAGCGACTGCCCGGGGGAGATGCCGGCAAAGGACAGGACGGTCGGGACGTCCACGCGTTCGTTCCCGCGGACCACCACGTTGGAGAAGCTGTAGCTTTGCGCCAGCGCCGGGATCACCGCGCCGCCGATCACCGCCGAGCCGAGGAAAACCGATACGACAGCGGGTCGCAGCCCGACCTTCGCTGAGCGACCCTTCATGCGTGCCATTTTCACTGCCCCGTTCTTTGAACTTTGTTGCGACCTGACTAGCCGCAATGCCGGGGCTTGTCAAAAGCCTGAAACCTCACGGGCACAGAATATCGTTGCTCAGCGCGAAGACCATGAGGCCGAGGATCAGCGCCAGCCCCACCGTCATGAAAGCCTGCACGACACGCGGGTTCGGCGGGCGGCGCAGCACGGCCTCGGCGGCATAGAAGACAAGGTGGCCGCCATCCAGCACGGGAATGGGAAAGAGGTTCATCAGCCCCACCGCCACCGACAGCACCGCAAGGAACCACACGAAGCTTTGCGCCCCGCCCGATGCCGCGGCGCCCGAGGTTTCGGCGATGCCGATCGGCCCCTGCAGGTTGCAGGTGGAGATGGCCCCCGTCACCATGTGCCACATGCCCGACAGGCTGGTCGTGACGATGGTCCAGCTTTGGCGCGCCCCCAGTTCCAGCGCCTCCAGCGGTCCGGCGCGGCGGGTTTCGGGATCAAAGATCAGCCCGCCGGTGACGCCGATCAGCCACCGCGTCTCGAACCCGCCATCGGCCGTGGGAATGTCCTGACGCTTGGGCGTCAGCGACACCTCGCGCGACGTGCCGTTCCAGACGGACAGGGTCACGGGCTGGCCGTCCGTGGCGCCGATCCGCTCCCGCAGCTCGGTGAAGCTGCGGACGGGCTGGCCGTTCACCGCGGTGATGACGTCGCCGATCTGCAGCCCCGCCTCCTGCGCGGCCGAGGTGGGCGCGACCGAAGAGGCGATGGGCGGGAACGGGAACGGCCCCTGCAGCGTCAGCCGCTGGCCGTCGCGTTCGACCTCGTAGCGCGTCGTATCCGACGGCGGCAGGTCCGCGGCGATGGTGAAGGCGTCGCCCAGCGTGTTCACGGGGCGGCCGTCCATCGACAGGATCCGGTCGCCCGGCCGCAGGGGGTCCACCTGCCCCGGCGTCGCCCGCACCTGCCCCACTACGGCGTCCTCCACCGCGATGCCGGTCGTGAAGGTCACGCCCGCGAAGACGAGGATGGCGAACAGGAAGTTGAAGGCCGGCCCCGCCGCCACGGTCGCCGCCCGCGCCCACAGCGGGGCGCCGGGCAGCGTGCGGCGACGCTCTTCGGGCGGCAGATGGGCGATGGAGGCGTCGGCCTGGGCCGACGCCGCGTCGGCGTCGCCCTTGAACCGCACATAGCCGCCCAGCGGCAGCAGCGCCAACTGCCAGCGCGTGCCCCGCCGGTCGGTGCGCGCGAAAATCACGGGGCCGAAGCCCAGCGAGAACACTTCGGCATGAATACCGGACCAGCGTCCGACGATGTAATGGCCGTATTCGTGGATCGTGACGATGACGGACAGCGCGACCACGAAGGCCAGCAACGTCCAGATCAGGCCGCCGAATTGCGGGATCAGCTGCGCGATGTCCATGTCAGGCCCCTTCGGCAATGGCGGCGGCCAGACGGCGCGCCTCGGCGTCCACCTCCAGCACATGGTCGAGGGAGGACGGCGCGCGCGCCATGTCCGGGCGCGCGGACATCCGGGTCAACGTCTCCTCCACCAGCGCGGCCATGCGGGGGAACGGGATGCGCCCGTCGATGAAATGGTCCAGCGCGATCTCCTTCGCGGCGTTGAAGGCTGCGCCGTGCATCCCGCGGGCCTCCATCACCTCCCGCGCGAGACGCAGGGCGGGAAAGCGCTCCTCGTCCGGGGCCTGGAAGGACAAGGTCGAGATCTTGGCTAGGTCCAGACGTTCCACCGGCACGGCGCCGCGATCCGGCCAGTGCAAGGCATAGCCGATGGCGTGGCGCATGTCGGCCGGGCCAAGATGCGCCATGATGCCGCCGTCGCAGAAGCCGACCAGTGCGTGCACGATGGATTGCGGATGGACCAGCACCTCGATCCGCGAAGGGTCGATGTCAAAGAACTCGCGCGTTTCGATGATTTCCAGCGCCTTGTTGAACATGGACGCGCTGTCGATGGAGATGCGCTGCCCCATGGCCCAGTTCGGATGCGCCACCGCCTCGGCCAGCGTGGCCCCGGCCATGCGCTCCACGCTCCAGTCGCGGAAGGGCCCGCCCGAGGCCGTGATGATGATCCGCTCCACGCAGGACGGATCCTCGCCGGTCAGGGCCTGGAAGATGGCGGAATGTTCGCTGTCCACGGGCAATACCGTGGCACTGTTCGCGCGCGCCGTGCCCATCAGAAGCGGGCCGGCGGTGACAAGGCTTTCCTTGTTGGCCAACGCCAGCGTCGCGCCGTTCTGCAACGCCCGCAGTCCGGGCACGAGGCCGGCCGCGCCGACGATGGCCGACATGGTCCAGTCCGCCGGACGGTCCGCCGCCTCGGCGATGGCCTGCGCCCCGGCGGCCACCTCGACCCCGCTTCCGGCCAAGGCCTCACGCAGCGCAGGCAGGCAGTCTTCGTAGGCGGTGACGGCCAATTCGGCCCGCAGCGCGCGCGCCATCTCGGCCAGCCGGTCGATGTTGCGGCCGCCAGTCAGGGCCACCGTGCGGTAGGCGCCTTCCTCGGCCCGGCGAACAAGGTCGTAAGTGCTTTCACCGATGGAACCGGTGGCACCGAAAATGGAAAGGCTGCGCATCAGATGCTGTCCGGTACGGGAAGGGGAAACAGAAGGCTCAGCAGCATGATCGCGACCACGGCCCCGATGACGGCGTCGAACCGGTCCAGCAGGCCGCCATGCCCGGGGATCAGGCTGGAACTGTCCTTGATCCCGGCCCGTCGCTTGATCCAGCTTTCGGCGATGTCGCCCAGCTGGCCCGCGAAGGCAACGACCGGCGACAGCAGGATGACCTGCCAAGGCTCATCCGCAAGGATCACGGTGGCCAGGCCGACCATGGCGGCGCCCACCCAGCCCGCGATGGTGCCCGACCACGTCTTGTTCGGGCTGACGCGCGGCCAGAACTTCGGCCCGCCCAGGCTGCGCCCGACGAAATAGCCCATCACGTCCGACGCCACCACGATGGTGATCAGCCAGACGATGACAAGCGTTCCCTCCATGTTGCGAAGGTCGATCAGGGTGTAGCCCGTCAGCATGATCGCCAGCGCGTAGACCGCCGCCACCTTACGGTGATGCAGGCTGGCAAGGCAGGCCAGCGGCGGAAGGGCCATCAGCACGGGACGCCACAGCGCCGGCGCATACAGGATCGCCAGAAGGCAGGCGGAGGCCATGACCCCCAACCCGATCGGCACCCACAGGGCGCGCGGGTTCTGCATCCGCGCCAGTTCCCACGTCATCAGCCCCGTCAGAAGCACCACCAGCAACGAGAATGTGGTCCCGCCCAGCCAGATCTCCACCACTCCGACACCCAGCATGATCGCGGCCGAGGCCATGCGCTTGGGCAGATCCCCCCAGCGGCCCTGCTTGCGCCCCGCCCTCATGCCTGGCGGACGCCGCCGAAACGCCGGTCGCGGTTGCCAAAGCGCGCCACGATCCGCGCCAGTTCGTCGGGCGAAAAGTCGGGCCACAGCGTCGGCGTGAATTCATATTCCGCGTAAGACGCCTGCCACGGCAGGAAGTTGGAGGTCCGCGTCTCGCCCGAGGTGCGGATCACAAGGTCCGGATCCGGCAGGTCGCCCGTGTCCAGCGCCTGCGAGATGGTGTCCGAGGTGATCGCCTCCGGCGCCAGCCGGCCAGCCGCCACTTCGACCGCCATCTTGCGCAGTGTCCGCGTCAGCTCGTCACGGCCGCCGTAGTTGATGGCCACCGTCAGGTTCAGGCGCGTCAGATGCGCGGTCCGCGCCTCGATCCCCGCCATCAGAGCCTGAAGCTTGGCGTCCAGCCGCGTCCGGTCGCCGATGAAGCGCATCCGGACGCCTTCGATCGCCAGCCGGTCGGCCTCCCGCTCGATATAGCGGGCGAAGATGCCCATCAGGCCCAGAACCTCCTCGGTGGAGCGTTTCCAGTTCTCGGTGGAAAAGGCGTAGATCGTCAGCCACTCAATCCCCAGATCGGGGGCGCAGCGTACGATCTGCTTCACCCTTTCGGCCCCCTTGCGGTGGCCGACCAGCCGTGGCCAGCTTCGATTCGTGGCCCAGCGGCCGTTGCCATCCATGATGATGGCCACGTGACGCGCGCCGTCCTGTTTGATGCCGGACACGGGGGGTTCCTCCGATCATGCAGGCTCAGACCTGCATGATCTCCTGCTGTTTCGTCTCCAGCGTCTTGTCCACGTTGGCGATGGCCTTGTCCGTCAGGGCCTGAACCTCGTCCGACCACATCTTCTGGTCGTCCTCGGCCATGCCAGCGGCCTTGGCTTTCTTGATCTGGTCCATGCCGTCGCGGCGCACGTTGCGGATCGCCACGCGGGTGTTCTCGGCATAGCCGGCGGCGACCTTGGTCAGCTCGCGGCGGCGTTCCTCGTTCAGTTCGGGGATCGGCAGGCGGATCAGCGGGCCGTCGACGACAGGGTTGATGCCGATGCCGCTCTCGCGGATCGCCTTCTCCACCTTGGAGATCATGCCCTTGTCCCAGACGTTGATCACGACCATCCGCGGCTCCGGCACGTTGACGGTACCCAGCTGGTTGATCGGGGTCATGGAACCATAGGCCTCCACCTGAATCGGATCCAGGATTGCGCCCGAGGCGCGCCCCGTCCGCAGAGAGCCGAATTCCACCCGCAAGGCCGCGATCGCGCCGTCCATGCGACGCTCGATCGCGTCGAGATCGATCTCCAGATCGTCAGACATCGGTTTTCCTTCCTGATAGTTCCGCGCTTCATAACAGCCTGTCGCGCGGGGGTATAGCCTTAGCCGCGCACCCGCGTATAGGTGCCTTCGCCGCGCAGGATGCCGCGGAAACCGCCGGGCTCGTCCAGCGAGAAGACGATGATCGGCAGGTCGTTGTCCCGCGCCAGCGCGATGGCCGAGGCGTCCATGACGCCCAGATGCTTGGCCAGCACCTCGTCATAGCTCACGTCTTCGTAGCGCTTGGCGTCGGCGTGCTTGGCGGGGTCCTTGTCATAGACGCCGTCCACCTTGGTGCCCTTGAAGATCGCCTGGCACGCCATCTCGTTCGCGCGCAGGGTCGCGGCGGTGTCGGTGGTGAAATACGGGTTGCCCGTGCCGGCGGCGAAGATGCAGACGCGCTTCTTTTCCAGATGGCGCACCGCGCGGCGGCGGATGTAGGGCTCGCACACCTGATCCATCGGAATGGCGGAGATCACGCGGGTGTGGATCTGCAGCGCCTCCAGCGCGGCCTGCATGGCCAGCGCGTTCATGACGGTGGCCAGCATCCCCATGTAGTCGGCTGTCGTGCGTTCCATCCCCTGCGCGGAACCTTGCAGCCCGCGGAAGATGTTGCCGCCGCCGATGACCATGCAAATCTCCACCCCCAGATCGTGCACGGATTTGACCTCGCGCGCGATGCGGTCGACGGTCGGGGGATGCAGGCCGTAGCCTTGGTCACCCATCAACGCCTCCCCCGAAATCTTCAGCATGACGCGCTTGTAGGCAACGGGTGTGGGGGCGATCGTGTTCATGGGGCGCTTTCGTCGGTTTTCCTTCGCGCGAAAATGTCCGAAAACGGCACCGATTTCAACCGGAGCCATGCGCATGATCGACATTCCGCCCGACCGGCCCGTCCTGATCGCTGGCCCGACCGCAAGCGGCAAGTCGGCGCTGGCGGCGCGCATCGTCCGCGACGGCGGGGGCATCGTGGTGAACGCCGATGCCTTACAGGTCTATGCCAACTGGCGGATCCTGACGGCGCGCCCTTCCGTGCCCGAGGAACAGGCGCTTCCCCACGCGCTTTACGGCCATGTGGCCCGTGATGCCGAATATTCGGTCGGTCACTGGCTGCGCGGGGTAACGGGAATTCTGAACGGCCCCCTGCGACCTGTCATCGTCGGCGGCACCGGCCTTTACTTCACCGCGCTGACGGAAGGTCTGGCCCCGATCCCCGCCACCCCGCCGCAGATCCGGGCCGAAGGGGATGGTCTGGCCCTGCCCGACCTGATCCACGAACTGGATGTGGACACGGCGCGGGGAATCGACCTGAACAACCGCGCCCGCGTTCAGCGCGCATGGGAGGTGCTGCGCGCCACTGGGCAAGGGCTGGCCTCCTGGCAGGCGGACACGCCGCCCCCGCTGCTGCCGCTTGGGGATGTGGAGGCGCTGGTCCTGCGGCCCAGCACTGCCTGGCTCGACGCCCGCATCGACCGCCGCTTCGACCTGATGATGGCCGAAGGCGCACTGGAGGAGGCGCGAACCGAACTGCCCCACTGGCAACCAACGCGCCCCTCCTCCCGCGCGATCGGGGCGCCGGAACTGATCGCCCACCTGCGCGGCGAAATGACGCTGAAGGACGCGGTGGCCGCTGGCAAGCTCGCGACCCGCCAATACGCAAAGCGGCAACGGACATGGTTCCGCAACCGCATGCGCGACTGGACGGAATTGACGCCGGAAAACACGGGCTAGATCCCCGTCATGCACAGCATCGCGCGCCGCCATCTTCGGGACCACCAGAACGGCCGCCTGTCCCGGCGGGAGTTCCTGACGCGCGTCACGGCGCTGGGCGTGGCGGCGCCGTTAGCCTATGGCATGCTGGGCACCGGCACGGTGGCTGCGCAGGCCCAGCCGGTGGCGGGCGGCATCCTGCGGATGCAGATGCCGACCCTCGCGCTGTGCGATCCGCGGCTGGCCGACTGGCCCGAGATCGGGAACATGCTGCGCGGCTGGCTTGAACCCCTTGTGACCTATCACGCCGACGGCACCTTCACCGGCCACCTGCTGGAGCGGTGGGAGACGTCCGAGGACGGCCTGAACCTGCGCCTTCACCTGCGCCCCGGCATCCGGTGGCAGAACGGCGAGGCGATGGTGGCCGAACACGTCGCCCACAACCTGCGCCGCTGGTGCGAACCCACGCCGCGCAACGGCCTTGCCGCCGTCATGGACGCCGTCGCCCGAGGCGAGGTAAAGGTGGTGGACGACCTGACCTTGGACGTAACACTGGGTTTTGCCGACGCGACCCTGATCGCCTCCATGTCCGACTACAACGCCCTGATCGTGCATCCGTCCTATGATGGCGCCGATCCGTCCGTTTCTCCTTTAGGTTCAGGTCCTTACCTACCTATCCTCAACGAAGTCGGCAAGATGCAGTCCTTGGAAAAGGTGTCTTGGTGGGGTACGCCAGTCTTCGGCGGGCCATGGCTGGACCGGATCGACTACGTCGATCTTGGCACCGCCCCCATGCGCGCGCTGGAGGCGGCGCGGGCCGGTCAGATCGACGCCGTGGACCAGACGATCGCCGACAACATCCGCGGATTCCAAGACCTTGGCTGGATCTCTTCACAAACCGACTCGGCGGCGACGCTGGCCGTGCGCTTCCAGCAAAAGGACCGGACCTTTGTTGACCCGCGCGTCCGCCGGGCGCTGCAACTGGCCGTGGAAAACGCCGTGGTGCTGGACATCGGGGTGAACGGGCTGGGCATGCGCGGGGAAAACCACCACGTCTGCCCGCTGCATCCCGACTATGCGCGGGTGGATCCCCCCATCACCGACATCCCCGCCGCGCAGGCGCTTCTGGCCGAGGCAGGGCTCACGGGCCACACCTTCACCCTCACCTCGCTGGACGACGCGTGGCAAGCGCTCAGCTGCGATGCTGTGGCGGCGCAATTGAACGATGCAGGCATTCCCACGCAGCGTCAGATCCTGCCGGGCGCGGAGTATTGGGCGAATTGGCGGACCTATCCGTTTTCCGGCACCTACTGGAACATGCGCCCCCTTGGGGTGCAGGTGCTGCGGCTGGCCTATCGCAGCGGGTCGGAGTGGAACGAGACGGGATTTTTCAACCCCGCCTTCGACACGACGCTGGATCGGGCCTTGGGCATCGCCGACGCGACCGAACGTCAGGCCGCGATGCAGGAGCTGGAAACGATCTTGCGCGAGGAGGCCGTCCTGATCCAGCCCTTCTGGCGGACGCTGACGCGCCACGCCACGCCCCGGCTGCGGGGCGCGGCGATCCTGCCCACGCTGGCGCACCGCCACCACGAATGGTGGCTGGCGCCTTAGGGCTTCTTCTTGTCCATGTGCTTGCGAAGACGCGACGGCGTGCCGAAGTTCTTCTTGTCCTTGTAGGGGTTCTTGTCGCCCTGCCCGCGCAACGTCAGTCGGATCGGCGTGCCCGGCATGTCAAAGTGATCGCGCAAGCCGTTGACAAGATAGCGTTTGTAGCTGTCAGGCACCATGTCCTGATGGCTGCACATCACGATGAATCCCGGCGGACGGGTCTTCACCTGCGTCATGTAGCGCATCTTGATCCGGCGGCCGCCGGGTGCCGGCGGCGGGTGCGCCTCGGTCATGGCGCCCAGCCACGAGTTCAGGCGCGCGGTGGGGATGCGCTGGTTCCAGGTGTCATGGGCGCGCAGGATGGCGTCGCGCAGACGCTCCAGCCCACGGCCGGTCTTGGCCGACACGGTGATCAGGGGCGCGCCGCGCAGCTGCGGCAGAAGACGGTCGAACATCTCCTTCACCTCGGCTAGCTTGTCCTGCTTGTCGTCTTCCAGATCCCACTTGTTGACGGCGATGACGACGGCGCGCCCCTCCGTCTCGGCATAGTCGGCGATGCGAAGGTCCTGCTGCTCGAACGGGATCTCCACGTCCAGAAGCACCACCACCACCTCGGCGAAGCGGACGGCGCGCAGGCCGTCGGACACCGACAGCTTTTCGACCTTGTCCGTGATCTTGGCCTTCTTGCGCATTCCTGCGGTGTCGAAGATCCGGATCGGCGTGCCGTTCCAGTCCGTCCGGATGGAGATGGCGTCGCGCGTGATCCCCGCCTCCGGCCCCGTCAGAAGACGGTCGTGGCCCAGGATCTTGTTGATCAGCGTGGATTTGCCGGCGTTTGGGCGCCCGATGACCGCGATCTGCAGGGGATGCTTGTCGGTGGGCTTGTGGGCCTCGGGATCGGCCTCGTCCTCCGAATCCTCGGGAACGTCCACGTCCACGATGGGGGCGTCCTGCTCGGCCCGTTCGGCAAAGCCGTCGGCGATGGGCACGAGGATGCGGTAAAGGTCGTCCATCCCCTCGCCATGTTCGGCCGACAGGCGGATCGGCTCGCCCAGACCAAGGCTCCACGCCTCGATCGCGCCGCTGTCGCCCGCCTTGCCCTCAGCCTTGTTCACGCCTAGGATGACGTTGGCGTTCTTGCGGCGCAGGATGTCGGCGAAGACCTCGTCCGACGGGGTCACGCCCACGCGACCGTCAATCAGGAACAGGCAGACATCGGCCATGTCCACCGCGCGTTCGGTCAGGCGGCGCATGCGGCCCTGAAGGCTGTCATCGGTCACCTCCTCCAGCCCTGCCGTGTCGATCACGGTGAAGCGGAGGTCGATCAGCTTGGCATCGCCCTCGCGCAGGTCGCGCGTGACGCCAGGCTGGTCGTCGACCAGCGCCAGCCGCTTGCCGACCAGCCGGTTGAACAGGGTCGATTTGCCCACGTTGGGCCGCCCGACGATGGCGAGGGTGAAACTCATGCCGCTCTCCTTACGAAGGTCGGACGCTTACACTGTCCTTGCGTCAGCGGAAAGCGTGAATCCGACCGTCCGTCGATACCACATAGACCGCACCGCCCGCGACCGCCGGCTGCGCCGCCGCCCCGCCGTCCAGTTCGACCGTGCCGACAAGGTTGCCGTTGGTGGGATCGAACATCCGCAACAGCCCGTCGGCCGACGCGACGATGACGCGCCCGCCCGCGATGACCGGGCCGTAATGCGCCACGATCGCGGCGCGCTTGCGGATCTTCTTCGCCTGGTAGTAGGGCATGGGCACGGACCAGATGGTCTGACCGGTGGCGGCGTCCAGACGAACCAGATGCGCCTCGTCCGAGACGAGGAAGACCGAGTTCCCGCCCACGGCGACGGGGCCGTAGGCCCCTTCCTTCGCCGCCCAGATACGCTCCCCCGTGCCGCGTTCCACGGCCACGGTCTGCCCGCCCTGGTTCCCGACATAGACGCGCTGACCGTCCACGACCGGATCCCCCGTGATGTCCGAGATCAGGGCATAGGTGCGCCCACGGCGCTGCCCGGCCACAGCGGTCGTCCAGCTGCGCGATCCGGACTGGCGCAGGACGGCCACCACCTCGCCCGTGGCGAAGGGAAGGATCACCTCGCCCCCCGCGACCGCCGGGGATCCGGTGCCCAGCATCCCGCCGATTTCCGAGGTGCCTAGAACCGTCCAGTCCACCCGGCCCGTGCCCGCGTCCACGGCCCAAGCGGTGCCGTCGCGGGCCACGGCATAGACCGTGCCGCCTTCCACCGTCGGCGCGCCGATGGCGGCCGCACCCAGATCCTGACGCCAAAGCACCGCCCCGGTCGACGGATCAAGCGCCACCAGTTCGCCATAGCCCGTGGTCGCGAACAAGCGCCCGTCCCCGAAAGCCAGCCCGCCGCCCGAGATCTGGGAGCGTTCGCCGGACGGACGCAGCTGAGTCGTCCATTGCAGCTGGCCGGACGTGGAAACCGAGGCCACGCGCGTGTCCGCGTCCATGGCGAAGACCTGATTGCCCGCCACGACGGGCGCGGCCGCGATGCGCTGACGCTTCGAGTTGCCGTCGCCGAAGCGCACGGACCACACCTCGGTCGGCGTGGGCGACAGGGCGCCGTTGCCGGCCAGATGCTGGGCGTTGCCGCCGCGATGCGTCCAGCTTCCCGCGCGCTGCGGCGGCAGCGCGATGGGCGCCGCGCGGTTCGCCGTCAGGCCCGTGGTGTCGGGCGCGCCGGACAGGCTCGCCTCCAGCGGCGCGCGCACGTCATAGCGTTGGCCGGGCAAGGTGGCTTCCCGCTGGCAACCCGCCACGGCCAGTGCGGCCAGGGTGACAAGGGCCGTGGTTGTCTTCATCATGGGGAAACCCTCCTAGCCGGCGGCGATGGAACCGCCCAGGGCGGTGATGACCTGCGACGCGCGCTGGCGAAGACCGGCCGGGCTCTGCTGATCGGTCAGCAGCGCCTGCAGCTTGTCGATGGCGGCCTGTTTGTCGCCCGCCTCGATGTCCAGATAGGCCAGCTGTTCGCGCGCCAGCGGGCGATAGGGCTGGCCCGGCCCGGTCAGCGGTTGCAGCAGGGCGCGGCGGTCGTCCACCGCCAGGCTTTCGCCCGCCACCACGGCCTTGCGCAGGACGGCCAGATCGTGGAACGCGGCCGGAAGCGTCATGTCCGCGATCACGGTATCCAGTGCGGCCACGGTGGCGGCCCGATCCTGATCGGGGTCCGAGGCCTTGATCAGCCCGACCAGCGCCTCGCGCGGGCCTTCGGCGGTCACGCCGTCCAGCGCCATGCGACGCGCTTCGGGCGTGTCGGCCTGCAGCGCCGCCAGCAACGCATCGCCAAGCGCGCGCGAGGAGGTCTGGTCGGCCTGGCGCTGCCATCCGGTCCACGCCACGCCCCCCGCGATCGCCAGCACGACAACGCCGGCCACCCAGCCATAGCGCTTCAGCGCGCCGAACAGCCGGTCGCGACGCAACTCGTCGGCGACCTCGCTCATGAAGTTGTCGGAGTTGCTCACGAAAACCGCTCCCTTGCCTTTGTCATCGTCTTACACAGTTTCAACGCGGATTGCCAAGAGCGTCCGCCTCTTCCGCGGACTGGTGCGCCCAAAGGCGCGCGTAGCGGCCGCCAAGGGCCAGAAGCTCTTCGTGCCGACCCTGTTCGGCCACGCGCCCCGCGTCCATCACGAGGATACGGTCGGCGTCGGCGATGGTCGACAGCCGGTGCGCGATCGTGACCACGGTGCGGCCCTGCGACATCTCGCGCAGGCTGTCCTGGATGTCGCGTTCCGTCTGGGTGTCCAGGGCCGAGGTCGCCTCGTCCAGAAGCAGGATCGGCGGGTTCTTCAGGATCGTGCGGGCGATGCCCACGCGCTGCTTTTCCCCACCCGACAGCTTCAACCCGCGTTCGCCCACCGTCGTCTCGTAGCCGTCCGGCAGGGACAGGATGAAGTCGTGGATCTTGGCGGCGCGGGCGGCGGCGAAGATCGCCTCCTCTCCGGCGTCCGGACGGCCATAGGCGATGTTGTAGCGGATGGTGTCGTTGAAGAGGACGGTGTCCTGCGGCACCACGCCGATCTGGTCGTGCAGGCTGTCCTGCGTCACGTCACGCAGGTCCTGCCCGTCGATCCGCACGGCCCCGCCCGTCACGTCATAGAAGCGAAACAGAAGGCGCCCCACCGTCGACTTGCCCGCGCCCGAGGGCCCGACCAGCGCGATCGTCTGCCCCGGTTCGGCCCGGAAGGACAGGCCCTGCAGGATGGGACGCGCGGGGTCGTAGCCGAACTCGACCCCGTCGAACTCCACCGCGCCGCCGGTCACCTTCAGCAGGTGGGCGTTGGGGCGATCCTCGATCTCGGCCGGTTGGCCCAGAAGGCCGAACATCTGGCCCATGTCCACCAGCGCCTGCCGGATCTCGCGGTACACGGTGCCAAGGAAGCCAAGCGGCATGGTGATCTGGATCATGTAGGCGTTGACCATGACGAAATCGCCCACGGTGAGCGTCCCCGCCGTCACCCCCCTCGCGGCCATGACCATGACGGCCACAAGACCCGCCGTGATGATCGCGCCCTGCCCCATGTTCAGCAGCGACAGGCTTTGCCCCGTGCGGATCGCGGCCCGTTCATAGCCCGACATGGCGGTGTCGTAGCGGCCGGCCTCGCGGCTTTCGGCGCCGAAATACTTCACCGTCTCGAAGTTCAGGAGGCTGTCCACCGCCTTCTGGTTCGCGTCGTTGTCGGAATCGTTCATCTCCTGCCGGATGCGGACGCGGATTTCCGTCACCTTCAGCGTGAAGGCGATGTAGAGGCCGACCGTCAGGATCACGACCGCCATGTAGGCGAATCCGAACACGACCCAGAAGATGATCGCCACCAGCGCCAGTTCCAGAATCAGCGGCCCGATGGAGAAGAGGAGGAAGCGCAGCAGGAAGTCGACGCCCTTCACCCCCCGCTCCATCACCCGCGACAGGGTGCCGGTGCGGCGCATGATGTGATAGCGCAGGCTGAGGCGGTGGAGATGGGTGAACGTCTCCAGCGCCAGGGCCCGCAGGGCGCGCTGCCCGACCCGCACGAAGACAAGATCGCGCAACTCGCCAAAGGCCTGCGCCCCGAAGCGCGCCAGACCATAGGCCAGCGTCAGGCCGACCGCGCCAAGGACCATGGGTGACGCCTCGCCCCCTAGGGCGTCCACGGCCGCCTTGTAAACGGCGGGGGTGGAGACGGAGATGACCTTGGCCAGAACCAGCAGCAGCAAGGCGCCCACCACGCGGCGGCGCACCCAGGGCTGATCCTTGGGCCACAGATAGGGAAGAACGCGGGCGATGGTCTGCCAGCCGGTGCTTGGGGTCTCGGTGCTCATGCCCCTCTCATAAGACTGGCGCGGGGAAATGGCCAGATGGTCACCTTGCCGTCACTGGCCCGTCGGATGTAGGTTGTCATCCAAAAAGAAGGTGAAGCATGAGCTATTCGATGTCTGTCTGCGTGTTCTGCGGATCGCGCCCCGGCAACCGCCCCGCCTACATGACCGCCGCGTCCGAAACCGGCCAGATGATCGCCCGCAACGGCTGGCGGCTGGTCTACGGCGCGGGCGACGTGGGCCTGATGGGAGAGGTCGCGCGCGGTGCCGCCTCGGGCGAAACGCTGGGCGTCATCCCCGAGCATCTGATGGCGCGCGAACAGGGCCGCCGGGATGTGACGCATTTCGTGGTCACGGACAACATGCACGTCCGCAAGACGGTGATGTACATGAACTCTGACAAGATCGTGGTGCTGCCGGGGGGCGCGGGATCGCTGGACGAGTTCTTCGAGGTGCTGACCTGGCGGCAGATCGGCCTGCACAGCAAGCCGATTTTCCTTCTGAACACCGAAGGTTACTGGGATCCGCTCATGCAGGTTCTGAACCACACGGTTCGTGAAGGGTTTGCGGAACCCGGCTTGCTTGACTTCGTTCGTCTGGCTGGCTCGGTTCCGGAGCTGGAGGAGGCCCTGAAGGGCTAGGCCTGCATCTCGGCCAGGACCGCCTGCTCGATCTTGTCGATCGGCATGGAGGTCAGAGATTTCGGGATCTCCTGCACGATCTTGGCCTGAACGTCCTTGTGAAGTTCGGGCCGAAGCGCGCCCAGTGTCTGGGGTGCGGCCACGATCACGAGGCGGTCGAAGCGGCCCTGCTGCGACATCTTCAGAAGACGCCCGGCCAGATCCTGTGCGAAGCGGTCACGCTCCAGACGGTGGAAGTCCGTCTCCTCGATCGCGGACCCGGTGCCGCTGGCGCGGTTGCCCAACTGGCCGGGCTTGTCGGTGCCCTGTTCGCGGTCGGGCGGGTTGTCATGGGTTTCCACCACGCGCACACGCAGGATCGGGTACTGGGCGTCACCCTCATTTTCCAGGAACAGGGCCTTTTCGCCATCTGCCACCACAACCCAGGTGCCGTTGGTCAGCCGTTGCATCTCACTCTCCTTGTTGCCGTTCAGGAATGCAACGAAGGCGCGGAACGCATGTTCCAAATGGAAATGGCCCGCGGGATCCGCGGGCCATTTGACGCTTAGAGGCGGGCCGCCACGGCGTCCCAATTTACCAGCTTCTCCAGGAAGTTGGTGATGTAGGCCGGACGCTTGTTACGGAAGTCGATGTAGTAGCTGTGCTCCCACACGTCGCAGCCCAGAAGCGCCGTCTGGTTGAAGCAGAGCGGGTTCACACCATTCTCGGTCTTCGTGACCTTCAGCGCGCCCGAAGCGTCCTTCACGAGCCAGGCCCAGCCCGAGCCGAACTGGCCGGCGCCGGCGGCGGCGAACTCTTCCTTGAACTTCTCGACCGAACCGAAGCTTTCGGTCAGGGCCTTTTCCAGCTCGGACGGGATCGCCTTCTGGCCCGGGCCCATGATCTCCCAGAACAGGTTGTGGTTCCAGTGCTGCGAGGCGTTGTTGAAGATGCCCGACTGCGCCACGGCGTCCGGCTTGTAGGTGCCGCGTACGACATCCTCCAGCGACGCGTTCTCCCACTCGGTGCCGGCGATCAGCTTGTTGCCGTTGTCGACATAGGCCTTGTGGTGGATGTCGTGGTGGAATTCGAGCGTTTCCTTTGACATGCCCAGATCGGCAAGCGCGTCGTGGGCATAGGGAAGATCGGGGAGCGTGAATGCCATCTTGGCCTCCTTCAGTCGGTTCGCGTCAATAAGAGACCACGGGCCGGGAAGGTCAAGGGGCGCGCCAAAGCAAAACGCCGCCCGGGGGGCGGCGTTTCACGAGGTTTACGGAAGAAATCAGCCGGCCAGCGTCTTGGCGACTTCGGCGGCGAAATCTTCTTTTTCCTTTTCGATGCCTTCACCGACGGCCATGCGCACAAAGGCCACGACCTCGACGCCCGCATCCTTTGCGGCCTGGGCCACGGTGATGTCGGGGTTCAGCACGAACTTCTGGCCCAGCAGCGTGACTTCCTCGAAGTATTTCGCCATGCGGCCGACGATCATCTTCTCGATCACGGCTTCGGGCTTGCCCGACTCGCGCGCCTGCTCGGTCAGGACGTTCTTCTCACGCTCCACCAGCGCGGGGTCCAGGTCCGCTTCGGACAGCGAGGCCGGGTTGGTCGCGGCGATGTGCATCGCGATCTGCTTGGCGATCCCGTTGTCAGCGCCCTTCACGGCCACCAGCACGCCGATGCGGCCCATGCCGTCGGCGGCGGCGGTGTGGACGTAGGAAGCGACGGTGTCACCTTCCACGACGGCCATCCGGCGCAGGGTCATGTTCTCGCCGATCACGGCGATGGCTTCGTTCAGCACCGTTTCAACCGGCTTGCCGTTCAGGTCGGCCGATTTCAGCGCGTCCACGTCGGACACGGACAGCGCGGTGGCGGTGATGCCCGACACCAGCTTCTGGAAGTCGGCGTTCTTGGCCACGAAGTCGGTTTCGGAGTTCACCTCGACCGCGACGCCCTTGCCGCCGGACACGGCGACGCCCACCAGACCTTCGGCCGCCACGCGACCGGATTTCTTGGCAGCCTTGGCCAGACCCTTGGTGCGCAGCCAGTCAACGGAGGCTTCCATGTCGCCGTTGTTTTCCGTCAGCGCCTTCTTGGCGTCCATCATGCCTGCGCCGGTGGACTCGCGCAGTTCCTTCACCATCTGTGCGGTGATTGCCATCGTGGCTCTCCTCGATATTCGATTGGAAATCCCGACGGGTGTAATCCCGCCGGGTAACGGTCAGACGACAGGCTTACGCCTCTTCGACGGCCTCTTCCTCGGGAGCGGTTTCCAGCTCGCCCAGGTCGATGCCGGCTGCGCCCATCTGGGCGGTCATGCCGTCCAGCGCCGCACGGGCGACCAGATCGCAATAGAGGCCGATCGCGCGGGCCGCGTCATCGTTGCCCGGGATGACGTAGTCCACGCCCTTGGGGGACGCGTTGGTGTCGACGATCGCGACAACCGGGATGCCCAGTTTCTTGGCTTCCAGGATGGCGAGGTCTTCCTTGTTCACGTCGATCACGAACAGCAGGTCCGGAACGCCGCCCATGTCGCGGATGCCGCCCAGCGAGGCTTGCAGCTTGGACTGCTCGCGCTCCATGTTCAGGCGCTCTTTCTTGGTGAGGCCCTCGGCGCCGTTCGCCATCAGCTCGTCCAGCTGCTTCAGGCGCTGGATGGAGTTCGACACGGTTTTCCAGTTGGTGAGCGTGCCGCCCAGCCAGCGGTGGTTCATGTAGTGCTGCGCGCAACGCTCGGCCGCGTCGGCGACGGGCTTCTGCGCCTGGCGCTTCGTGCCCACGAACAGCACGCGGCCGCCCTTGGCAACGGTGTCGCGGACGACTTGCAGCGCCTTGTCCAGCATCGGGACGGTCTGCGTCAGGTCGATGATGTGGATGCCGTTGCGGTCGCCGTAGATGAACTCGCCCATCTTGGGGTTCCAACGGGCAGTCTGGTGACCATAGTGAACGCCAGCTTCAAGCAGCTGACGCATCGAGAAATCGGGGAGCGCCATGTCCATGTCCTTTTCCGGTTTGCGCCTCGACGAAGCCTTGAGGGATCTCTCCCAACCGGCGGACCTTTCGGGATGTCTTTCCGATCGGCCCAAGCTTCGTCTGTGAAGTGCCGCGCGTATAACCCGGCCCCGGGCGGTCCGCAACCCCTTGCGCGGCGCGTGCCGCTGGACGAAAAGCAGGACATGACAGACATTCTTTGCATCGGCTCCGTCCTGTGGGACATCATCGGGCGTTCGCCTTCGGCCATGCGGCTCGGCTCCGACGTGCCGGGCCGGATCACGCGCATCCCCGGCGGGGTCGCGATGAACATCGCCATCACCCTGCGCCGCTTCGGCCTGACGCCCGCTCTCCTGACCGCCGTGGGCCGCGACGCCGAGGGGGACGAGCTGGTCGCCGACTGCGCGCGGCTGGGGATGGTGACGGACCACATCTACCGCTCGGACGATCTGCCGACGGACCGCTACATGGCAGTGGAGGGGGCGAACGGCCTGATTGCGGCCATCGCCGACGCCCATTCGCTGGAAGCGGCGGGCGACAAGATCCTGCGGCCCCTGACGGGCGCGCTGTCGGGCTGGGACGGACCCATTGCGCTGGACGGCAACCTGACGGAACAGCTGCTGGCCGAGATCGCATCCTCGCCCTTGTTTGCCAAGGCCGACCTGCGCGTGGCCCCCGCCAGCCCCGGCAAGGCCGAGCGGCTGCTGCCGCTGCTGCGCTGCCCCAACGCCACGATCTATGTGAACCTGGAGGAGGCGAACATCCTGTCCAAGGCCGCGTCCGCCACCGCCGCCGACGCGGCCGCGGCGCTGCTGGCCCGGGGTGCGGCCCGCGTGCTGGTGACCGATGGCGGACGGGCCTGCGCCGAAGGGCGCGCCGGGGCCGGCGTCATCACCGATCTTCCGCCGCCCGTTCTTGTCACGCGGGTGACAGGTGCGGGCGATACCTTCATGGCCGCGCATCTTGTGGCCGAACGCGGCGGCGCCAGCCGTCCGAACGCCCTGCGCGCGGCCCTTCGCGCCGCCGCCGATCATGTTTCCGGAGACATCGCATGACCCTGCCCCTCATCCTCCAAGCCTCGGTCGAGGAAGCGCTGGCCAACGGCACGCCCGTGGTCGCGCTGGAAAGCACCATCATCACCCATGGCATGCCCTATCCCCAAAACGTGGAGATGGCGCGCGCCGTGGAGGACACGATCCGCGCCGGCGGCGCCGTGCCCGCCACCATCGCCATCATGAACGGTGCCATCCACATCGGCTTGGATGACGAGGATCTGGAGATCCTGGGCCAGACCCCCGATGCCATGAAGCTGTCGCGCGCCGATCTGGCCGTGGGCATCACCAGCGGCCGCGTGGGCGCCACCACCGTGGCCGCCACCATGATCTGCGCCCAGCTGGCGGGCATCGACGTCTTCGCCACGGGCGGCATCGGCGGCGTGCACCGCGGGGCGGAAACCAGCTTCGACATCTCGGCCGACCTCCCCGAACTGGGGCAGACGGCGGTGACCGTGGTCGCGGCGGGTGCCAAGGCCATCCTCGATCTGCCCAAGACGTTCGAGGTGCTGGAAACCATGGGCGTCCCCGTCATCGCCTATGGCCAGGACGAGCTTCCGGCCTTCTGGTCGCGCCAGTCCGGCCTGAAGGCGCCGCTGCGGATGGACACGGCGGCCCAGATCGCCAACGCCCACGTGATGCGCGGCCTGCTGGGCCTGCCCGGCGGCCAGCTGGTCGCGAACCCGATCCCCGAGGAGCACGAGATTGCGCAGACCGAGATCGGTCCCGCCATCGAGGCCGCCCTGCGCGACGCCGAGGACCAGGGCATCGCGGCCAAAGAGGTCACGCCGTTCCTTCTGGACCGCATCTTCACCCTGACCGAAGGCCGCTCCCTCCGGTCGAATATCGAGCTTGTTCTGAACAATGCGCGGCTTGCTGCGGAAATCGCGGGGGAAATCGCCCGCCTGCGCTGAAGGGCCAGAAGCGGGGTTGCCCCGCTTCGCCCAATTCTCTACTGCCCGGCGCAACGGCAAAAAAAGACGCCGGCACAAGGGCCGGCGTTCAGGTGAGGCAGGTTTCATACAGGCAAGAAACCTATCGAGCAGTGAGGTCTTTATACCCCCCTGCACTCACTTGGCCAAGTTAAAAGTTTGAAATGGCACAACCAGCACCTAAGGTGGCGGCCATCCGCAAACGCTGATCGGGCAGACGGGGCATGAAACAACAGTTTGTTAAGGTTTTGCTGCTAGCGGCCCTCGCTTTTCTGCCGACACAGGTTGTGGCCGAAAAGTCACATGGCATTGCGATGTATGGTAAACCCGCACTGCCCGCCGACTTTTCTCATCTGCCCTACGCTGACCCCGAGGCCCCCAAGGGCGGCACGATGGTCATGGGGGAATCGGGCGGGTTCGATTCGCTCAACCCCTATATCCTGAAGGGCCGTGCGCCATTTTCCTTGGGGGCGTGGACGGTGGAGACGTTGATGGCCCGTTCCATCGACGAGCCGTTCACGCTCTACGGCCTCTTGGCCGAGAGCGTCGAGACCGACCCGGAGCGCACATGGGTGGAGTTCACCTTGCGGCCCGAAGCGCGGTTTTCGGATGGCAATCCGGTCACAGTGGATGACGTGATCTGGTCCTTCCAGACGCTCGCCGAAAAGGGTCAGCCGCGGTACATCGGAGCGTGGCACAAGGTGCAGTCGGCGGTGCAGACGGGCCCCCGATCGGTGCGTTTCACCTTCACCGAACCGGACCGCGAGATGCCGCTGATCCTGGGTCTGCGCCCGGTTCTGGAAAAGGCGCAGTATGTCGGCAAGGACTTTGCCGAATCGTCCGACGCGCCAATCGGTTCGGGGCCGTATGTCGTGGAAAGCTTCAGCCCCAACCGCTTTGTCGCCTACAGCCGGAACCCCGACTGGTGGGGCAAGGACCTGCCCTTCAACCGCGGTCTTTACAACTTCGACCGGCTGCGGACGGAATTTTATGCCGACACTGGCGTCGTGTTCGAGACGTTCAAGGCGGGCGGCCTGTCGATCTGGCGCGAGCCGAACCCCGCGCGCTGGCTGACGAACTTCAACTTCCCCGCGGTCCTCTCCGGCGACGTGGTGCTGGAGGAGATCCCCCATCGCCGCCCTTCGGGGATGAACGGGCTGGTGATGAACACGCGCGGGCCGATCTTCGACAACCTGCATGTGCGCGAGGCGATGATCCTCGCCTTCGACTTCGACAAGATCAACCGCATCGTCACCGGCGGGGTGGAGCCGCGGATTGGCAGCTATTTCGACAACTCCGAACTGGGGATGGAACATGGCCCCGCCCCCGGCCCCGTCGCGAACCTGCTGGCCCCTTATGCCGACAGCATTCCGCCCGATGCGCTGGACGCCTATGCCCTGCCCGCTTCCGGAACGCCCCGCCGCGACCGGCTGCGCCGCGCGATGGACCTGCTGAACCAAGCGGGCTGGCAGGTGGAGAACGGCACCCTGATGCGCGGCGGCCAGCCCTTCCGGTTCGAGATCCTTTTGCCACAGGGCGCCGGGGAAACCGCGACCGTGGCCGACATCTACGTCCAGTCGCTGCGCAGCCTTGGCATTCAGGCCCGCGTCACCACGGCCGATCCGGCGCAATACAACGAACGCGTGACGAATTTCGACTTCGACATGACCAGCCTCCTGCGCAGCTTCTCGCTCTCGCCAGGGAACGAGCAGATGCTGTATTGGGGGTCGGCTGGGGCAATGCAGCCCGGATCGCGCAACCTGATGGGGGCGGATTCGCCCGCCATCGACGCAATGGTGACGGCGCTGGTTCGGTCGGAAACACCGGGGGATTTCCGCAACGCCACCCGCGCGCTGGACCGCCTGCTGATGACCGGGCGCTACGTCATCCCGTTCTGGTACGCCAAGGTGTCGCGCGTCGCCTATCGCCGCGGCTTCCATCATCCGGCTCGCCTGCCTCTTTACGGCGACTGGCCCGGCTTCCAGCCGGACGCGTGGTGGTGGGATGACGGAACCGCGTCGCACTGACGGCGTTTTCCACCGGATCGCAGAACGGAAGGAATGTCGGATGCGCTGGCGCACTGTGGAACAGAACTGGGAAGCCTTTCATGAATCGCTTCTGGACACTTGGCCGGCGCTGACCGAGGACGACCTGATCGACGTCGAGGGCGACCGCCAGACCTTTCAGGACCGCCTTGTCGAACTGACGGGCGAGGAGCCGGACGACGTGGCCCAGCAGATCGAGGAATGGCTGGAAGGCGCTGTCCCATCGGACGTGCACATGGACGAACAGCACGACAACGAATCCATCCGCGACAGCGAGCTCTACGTATCTCCGGGCGAGGACGCGTCGGACGACGACCGCAAGTTCGGCGATGACAACGTGACGGACGATCCGGTCCGCGGCGGCTGACGTCGTCAAAAATTCATGGCGGGCCTCTGGCCAATCGGCGGGACGCGGCGCATAAAGGTGTCGCGTCCGTGTCATTTTCGACGGGACGTGCTTCCACATCAGGAACCCCCATGACTCCGGCAACCATCCCGCTGGACGTGTTTTCCGATCCGGTCTGCCCGTGGTGCTTCATCGGCAAGACTTTTCTGGATCGCGCCTTGGAAAGCCGTCCGCTTCACCCCTTCCGCGTGGATTGGCATCCCTTCCGCTTGAACACCGACCTGCCGCCCGAAGGAGTGGAACGCGCCCCTTATCTTGAGGCGAAGTTCGGCGACCGCCGCAGCGTCGCCGAGGCGATGGCCCGCATCCAGGAGGTGGCCGACAAGGCCGGCGTCCGGATGGATCTCGGCCGCGCCAACCGCATCCCCGACACGCTGGACGCCCATCGGCTGATCCACTGGGCGGGGATCGAAGGCGCGCAGAACCGTGTCGTCGACGCCCTGTTCCGCGCCTATTTCCAGGACGGCGCCGATATAGGTCAGGCGAGCGTTCTATCCGACATCGCCGCCGCCTGCGGGATGGACGGCGCGCTGGTGGGGCGGCTTCTGTCCACCGACGCCGACCGGGACGACCTGATGGCCCGCGATCTGGACGCCCGGGAAAAGGGCGTCACGGCCGTGCCGACCTTCCTGGTCGACCGCCAGTTCGTTCTGGCGGGCGCGCAGTCCACGGACACGTGGCAGCAGATCATCGACGACATCCTCAGACAATTGGAAACGACATGAGCCGCGTTCGCTCCACCGGGCCCCTTGAATTCATCGCGCTGATCGCGGCGATGATGGCCACGATCGCCTTCTCCATCGACTCCATGCTGCCCGCCTTCCCCATCATGACCGAGGCGCTGACGCCGGACGCCCCGAACCACGTCCAGCTGATCGTGACGATGTTCGTGCTGGGCATGGGCTTTGGCACGCTGATCGTGGGGCCGCTGTCGGACGCCTTCGGCCGCATTCCCGTGATGGCGGCCTGCGGGGGCGTCTACTGCCTTGGCGCGCTGATCTGCTGGCAGGCCCAGTCGCTGGAATGGATGCTGGTGGGCCGGGTCATCCAAGGCCTGGGCGCCGCCGGGCCGCGGGTGGTGTCCATCGCGATGGTGCGCGACCTGCATGTCGGGCGCGAGATGGCGCGCGTCGTCAGCTTCATCATGATGGTCTTCACCCTGGTGCCAGCGGTGGCCCCCATGGTCGGCAGCGGCATCATCGCGCTGTTCGACTGGCGCGCCCTGTTCATCGCCTTCGTGATCTTCGCCATCCTGTCGGGCGGCTGGATGTATCTGCGCCAGCCCGAAACGCTTCCTGTCGAACGCCGCCGCCCCCTGCGCGTCGGGACCCTGACAAAGGGGATGAGAGAGATCCTGAGCAACCGCCTCGTCCTCACCTCGGTGATCGTGCAGGGATTTATCGTGGGCTGCATGTTCGCCACGATCTCCTCGATCCAGCCGATCTTCGAAACGCGGTTCGACGCGGCCGACACCTTCCCGATGTGGTTCGCCGCGATCGCGCTGGTGGCGGGCGTATCCAGCTTCGTGAACGCGCGGCTGGTGATGACGGTGGGGATGCGGACGCTGATCACCACGGTGATCGGCGCGCAGGTCGTGTTTTCCACCCTGATGGCGGTGCTGAACGGCACCGGCCTCATGCCCGAGGCGCTGGCCTTCCCGGCCCAGATCCTGTGGACGATGACGATGTTCGGGATGCTCGGCCTCAGCATGGGGAACCTGAACGCGCTGGCGCTGGAACCGCTGGGCCATCTGGCGGGGCTTGGTGCGTCGGTGATCGGCTGTTTGTCCACCGTCATGGGCGTCGCGTTGGCCACGCCGGTCGGTCAGGCGTTCGACGGCACCAACGTGCCGCTGGCCACCGGCATTGCGATCTACTCCTCCGCGTCGCTTCTTCTGATGCTGAGCTTGCCGAAGCGTCACTGACGCTTCGGTTTCACCACCTTCTCGGCCAGATCCCGGGCAAGGCCAAAGGCGCCCCGGATCCGGTCGCCCTCGGTCTTCCACTCGGCGGCCACGGCGATCTTGTTGCCCACGACCTTCGCTTCCGGCTGCGCCTTCACGAAGTCTACAAGGCCCGCCGGGTTGGCGAACTTGTCGTTGTGGAACTGGATCGTCGCCCCGCGCGGCCCGGCATCCAGACGGGAAATCCCGGCCCGCTTGCACATCGCCTTGATCCGCACGACGAGCATCAGCGTGTTCACCTCACGCGGCAGTTCCCCGAACCGGTCGATCAGCTCGGCCGCGAAGCCCTCCATCTCCACCTTCGTCGTCAGGCCGGACAGGCGACGATAAAGGCCAAGGCGGATGTCAAGGTCGGGGATGTAGTCCTCGGGGATCAGCACCGGAACGCCGATGTTGATCTGCGGCGCCCACTGGTCGTCCATCTCGGTCAATCCGCCGATCTCGCCCGAACGGATCTTCTGGATCGTCTCCTCCAGCATGTTCTGGTACAGCTCGTAGCCGACCTCCTTGATGTGGCCCGACTGCTCGTCGCCCAGAAGGTTGCCCGCCCCGCGCAGGTCCAGATCGTGCGAAGCGAGGTTGAAGCCCGCGCCGAGGTTGTCGAGGCTGCCGAGAAGCCGCAGCCGTTTCTGCGCCTGCGGCGTCAGCGGGCTGCGCGGCTTTGTCATCAGGTAGCAATAGGCCCGCGTCTTTGACCGGCCCACCCGCCCGCGGATCTGATACAACTGCGACAGGCCGAACATGTCCGCGCGGTGCACGATCATCGTGTTGGCCGTGGGGATGTCCAGACCGGACTCCACAATCGTGGTGGCCAGCAGCACATCGTACTTGCCGTCGTAGAAGTTGTTCATCCGCTCGTCCAGGTCGCCGGCGGCCAGCTGGCCGTTCGCGACGATAAAGGTGACCTCGGGCACATGCTCGCGCAGGAACTCCTCGATCTCCGGCAGGTCGGAGATGCGGGGCACGACGAAGAAGCTCTGCCCCCCGCGATAGCGTTCGCGCAGCAGCGCCTCGCGCACCGTCACGGTATCGAATTCGGACACGTAGGTGCGGATGGCCAGACGGTCCACCGGCGGGGTCGCGATGATCGACAGGTCGCGCACCCCTGTCAGCGACAGTTGCAGCGTGCGCGGGATCGGGGTCGCGGTCAGCGTCAGGACGTGCACCTCGGACCGCATCTCCTTCAGCCGCTCCTTGTGGGACACGCCGAAATGCTGCTCCTCGTCAATGACCAGAAGGCCGAGGTTCTTGATCCGCACCCCCTTGGCCAGAAGCGCGTGGGTGCCGATGCAGATGTCCACCGTGCCGTCGGCCAGCCCCACACGCGTTTCCGACGCCTCCTTCGCAGGGACAAAACGGGACAGCTGGCGCACCTTGAACGGGAAACCGCGGAAGCGTTCGGCAAAGCTGCGGAAGTGCTGGCGGGCCAGCAGCGTCGTCGGGCAGATCACCGCGACCTGCATCCCGGCCATGGCGGCGACAAAGGCCGCGCGCATCGCGACCTCGGTCTTGCCGAAGCCCACGTCGCCCACCACCAGCCGGTCCATCGGGCGGCCCGCCTCAAGATCCGACACCACGTCGGCAATGGCCGCCAGCTGGTCGTCGGTTTCCTGATACGGGAAGCGGGCCGAAAAGGCTTCCCACATCTGATGCGGGGCTTCCAGGATCGGGGCGTGGCGGAGGTGGCGTTCGGCCGCGATCCGCATCAGGCGGTCCGCGATCTCGCGGATGCGTTCCTTCAGGCGAGCTTTCTTCGCCTGCCACGCGCCGCCGCCCAGCTTGTCCAGAAGGCCTTCCTCATGCCCGTAGCGGGACAGAAGCTCGATGTTCTCCACCGGCAGGTAAAGCTTCGCATCCTCGGCATAGACGAGGTGGAGGTAGTCGTGCGGCGGGCCCGGCTGATTGCGCGGCGGCTGGGGCACGCGCAGCGTCTCCAGCCCCATGTAGCGGCCGACGCCGTGTTCCACATGCACCACCAGATCGCCCGGCGACAGGGTGTCCACCTCGCGCAGGAAGTTGTCGGCTTTCCGCTTCTTGCGCGGCTTGCCAACCAGCCGGTCGCCCAACACGTCCTGTTCCGAGAGGACGGCAAGACCCGGGGCCACGAAGCCCGCCTCCAGCGGCCAGACCATCAGGAAAAGGCCACCCTTTCCCTCCTTCACCTGCCGGAAATCCGTTATGTTGGCGGCGGTTGCGTCCTGATCTTCTAGCAACCCCTTCAGTCGTTCGCGCGCGCCTTCCGACCAGCTGGCGACCACCACCTGATGGTCCTTGCGCAGGGTCTCGATGTGATCGGCTAGGGCCGCGAACAGGCTGATGTTTTCCTGTTGCCGTTCCGGCGCGAAGGTGCGGCCAATACGCCCGCCTGCGTCCAGAACGCCCGGCCCCGGGGCCTGCGCCAGCGGCGACAGCTGCACCACGCGGTGGGTGGACAGCGCCCCCTCCCACGCCGCGTCGTCCAGATAGAGGGCGTCCGGCGCGACGGGCTTGTAGACGGTGTCGACGCGGTTCTTCTGGTTCAGCGCCTCGCGACGCGCATCATACTGGTCGGCGATGCCTTCCCAGCGGGACAGGCGCGCGGCGGTGATCTGGTCGTCCAGCATCACGGCCGCCGTGGGGATGTAGTCGAACAGCGTTTCCAGCCGGTCGTGGAAGAAGGGCAGCCAATGCTCCATCCCCTGATGCTTGCGGCCTGCGCTGACCGCCTCGTACAGAGGGTCGTTGGCACCGCCCGCCCCGAACTCCACCCGGTAGTTCTGGCGGAAGCGGGTGATCGCGCTTTCGTCCAGCATCACCTCGGACACGGGGGCCAGATCCAGCACCGACAGCTTTTCCGTCGACCGCTGGGTTTCGGGGTCGAAATGCCGCAAACCGTCCAGCGTGTCGCCGAACAGGTCCAGCCGCACCGGTTCGCTTTCCGGCGGATAGATGTCGATGATGCCGCCGCGAATTGCGAAGTCGCCCGGTTCCGCCACCGTGGTCACGGGGGAATAGCCCATGCGGCCGAGATATTCGCGCAAACGCGCCTCGTTGATCCGGTCCCCCACACGGGCCGAGAAGCTGGCCCCGACCAGCGTCGCGCGCGTCGGCACCTTCTGGGTGGCGGCGTTCAGCGTGGTCAGCAGCACGAACGTCCCCGGCAGCCCCTGCGCCAGCGCCGCCAGCGTGGCCATCCGCCGCGCGGCGATCAGCGGGTTCGGCGACACGCGGTCATAGGGCAGGCAATCCCAGGCCGGAAACTCCAGCACCGGCAGATCCGGGGCCAGGACGGACAGCGCGGTCCGCATCGCCTCCAGCCGCTTGTCGTCGCGCGCCACGTGGATGACGGGCACCCCGCGCGTCGCCTCCTTTGCCAGAAGGCGGGCGTCGAAACCTTCGGGCGCTCCGCCCAGGATGATACGGTCCGCCATGGTCTTCCCCTAGATCGACAGGCTGAGAACGCGCCACACGCCCCAGATCAGTGTTACGAAAACGGCCGCCGTCGCAATGGCTTGCACGGCGATCCTGTGCCAAGTCAGCCGGCTGGCAAGTGTCTCGGCGTCCGGCGCCTCGGCGGCAAGGCGATGGGCGAGCCGCAGGCGCAACCCCTCGATCGCGGCCCAAGGGGCGCCCATCAGGAACAGCGCCTGCGCCGAATCCAGACCCGCCAGCGCCAGCGCCAGAAGGCCCGACAGCGCGAAGGCCACCAGCGCCACAAGCGCCACCCGCAGCGCGGACGGCATGGCCAGCCTGCGCCGGACGTGAAAGCGGGCCAGCCACAGCATGTCCTCGGCCGCGCGGGGATCGTGACGGGCGTTCAGGATCAGATCCTGCGGCACGCCCATGACCTGCCGCGTCACCACCGTCCAGAATCCCGCCAGCGCGATCCAGAACCACAGCACCGAAAACGATCGCAGGCTGATCGCGGAAAAAACGAGTTCGTACCACTGCAACTTGGCGTGTTCCCCAACCTTTGTTCCGGTCCTAGCCTTGAGAGGGCGGCTTTTCCATGGCAGGACAAGAAAAAACCGTTCCGACCGCTTCGGCTGGCCGGCTTTTGCCCCCGAAAGGACCGCCATGCGCCCGATCCAGGCCACATATCCCGCCACCCGCTTCCGCCGCAACCGCAGTTCCGACGCGCTCCGCCGGTTGACACAGGAAAATGTCCTGACGGTGAACGACCTGATCTGGCCCGTCTTCATCCAGGACGGCACGGGGCAGGAAACGGAAGTGGCCTCCATGCCCGGCGTCTTCCGCCGGTCGGTCGACGGGCTGGTCCGCGCCGTGGCCGAGGCCGCCGAGATGGGCATCCCCGCCGTCTGCCTGTTCCCCTACACCGACCCCTCCCTGCGGAGCGAGACGTGCGAGGAGGCCTGGAATCCCGACAACCTGACCAACCGCGCCATCCGCGCCATCAAGGCCGAGGTGCCGCACATCGCGGTCATGACCGACGTGGCGCTGGACCCCTACAGCGCGCATGGTCAGGACGGGCTGATGCGCGACGGCGTCGTCCTGAACGACGAATCCGTGGAGGCGCTCGTGAAGATGGCGCTGGCGCAGGCCGAAAGCGGGGCCGACATCCTCGGGCCGTCGGACATGATGGACGGGCGCATCGGCGTGATGCGTCTGGCGCTGGAGGCGGCGGGCCACAAGACGACCGCGATCATGTCCTACTCGGCCAAGTACGCGTCGGCCTTCTACGGCCCGTTCCGGGATGCGGTGGGGGCGAACGCCACGCTGAAGGGCGACAAGAAGACCTACCAGATGAACCCCGCCAACAGCGACGAGGCATTGCGCCTGGTGCATCGCGACCTGACCGAAGGCGCGGACAGCGTGATGGTGAAGCCGGGGATGCCCTATCTCGACATCTGCCGCCGCGTGAAGGAGGAGTTCGGGGTACCGACCTACGCCTATCAGGTGTCGGGGGAATACGCGATGCTGAAGGCCGCCGCCCAGAACGGCTGGCTGGATGGCGACGCGGTGATGCTGGAAAGCCTTCTCGCGTTCAAGCGGGCGGGCTGCGACGGGATCCTGACCTACTTCGCGCCCGAAGTCGCGCGGAAACTGGCCAAGCGTTTTTGACCGGCGGTGACAGGACCGGTCCGATGGGCTAGGCTCCGGCCAATTCCCGCAAAGGGTTACGAGAGAGGACAGGATATGGATCGTCGTGCGATGCTGGTCGGACTGGGCGCCACCATGGGTCTGGCGGCCTGTGCCAACGGTGTGAACAGCACCGGAGGTTCCACCATCGACGCGCGGGTCGACGTGGCGCGGGACTACCTTTACCAGCAGTATCCCGGCACCCGTGATCTGGCGGACCGTTCGGCGGGCGTCCTGTTCATGCCGCTGATCACCGAAGCGGGCTTCGGCGTCGGTGGCGCCTACGGGCGCGGGGCGCTGCGGATCAACGGGGCGACGGTGGATTATTATTCGGCGGCCAAGGCCTCGGTGGGGTTCCAGATCGGGGCGCAGCAATACGCCCATGCGCTGTTCTTCATGACGCCGGACGCGCTGGCGCAGTTCCGCACCTCCTCGGGCTGGGTGGCGGGCGCGGATGTGCGCTATGCCGTGCCGGATCAGGGCGCGAGCCTTGGCAAGGACACGACCGAGATCACGCCCGTGGTGGCGCTGGTCTATGGCCAGTCCGGCCTGATCGCCGGGGCCACCGTGGCCGGCACCAAGTACACCCGCATCATCCCCTAAGACCGCGCGCACGGCCGATCACCTTCTCTCGCCCGTGCGGACGCGTCGGTTGCGACGCGACGGCGGATGGACTACCAAGCAGCCTCCTCCATTCGCGAGAGTTCGATGATCCGCACGTTCCGCTGGCTTTTCCGTATCTTCACGGGCCTTGTCATTCTGGGATTGGCGGCACTGGCCGTGGGATACTGGTTCCTGTCCCGCTCCCTACCCGACTATTCCGAGGATTTCACGCTGGAGGGGCTGAGCGCCCCTGTGGAGATCGTCCGCAACTCCAACGACGTGCCGCACATCTTCGGCCAGACGGACGAGGACGTGTTCCGCGCCCTGGGCTTTGCCCATGCGCAGGACCGGCTGTGGCAGATGACGCTGATGCGGCGCACCGCCCAAGGCCGCCTGTCCGAGATCTTCGGGAGCCGCACCGTGGCCACCGACGCGATGATGCGGCGGCTGGATCTCTACGGCCTTGCCCAACAGTCGGTGTCGGCGCAGGACGACGTGACGCAGCGCGCGCTGCGGGCGTATGCCCAAGGGGTCAACGACTGGATCCGGCAGGTCAACGAAAAGGCGCGCGGGCGCGGGGCGCCGCAGTTCTTCCTCTTCTCGAACGAGATCGCGGCCTGGCAGCCGGCGGACAGCATCGCGATCCTGAAGCTGCTGGCGTTGCAGATGACCTCCAAGGCGTCCGAGGAGGTGCTGCGCGCGCGCATGTCGCTGATCCTGCCGGACGACCGCCTGCACGACATCCTGCCCGACGATCCGGGACAGGCGGTCATGGCACTGCCGCGGTATTCCGACCTCGTCCCCGACGTGGGCCCCGACTACGACCCGATCCGGGTGGCCGACGATCCGCTGTCGCCTTTCAAGGCGCGGGCCTTCGCGGGCGCGTCGAACGCATGGGCGGCGTCCCCGGCCCGTTCGACCGCGGGCGGGTCGCTGCTGGCCAACGACCCGCACCTGCCCTTCAGCGCGCCCACCATCTGGTATCTGGCGAGGTTGCAGCTGCGGTCAGGCGGCGTGATCGGGGGCACCATCCCCGGCCTGCCGC
This sequence comes from Falsirhodobacter sp. 20TX0035, assembly GCF_028307215.1. Taxonomy (GTDB): domain Bacteria; phylum Pseudomonadota; class Alphaproteobacteria; order Rhodobacterales; family Rhodobacteraceae; genus Falsirhodobacter. The sequence goes on from NZ_JAQMHV010000004.1 coordinate 114,504, forward strand.
TGATCCTGTCGGGCCGGTCGGACGGCTTGGGCTGGGGTCTGACCACCGCTTACGTGGACGATCAGGACCTGCATCTGGAACAGGTGAACCCCGACCAGACAGACGAGTACCGCACGCCCGATGGGTGGAAGCCGTTCCGCACGGAACGCTCCATCATCCAGATCAAGGATGCGGCGCCCGAAACGGTGACCCTGCGCTGGACGGACAACGGCCCAGTCCTCCCCGCCTCGCAATGGGATGTGGGGACGATCACCCCGCCGGGGCACGTGATGTCGCTGTCCTGGACCGGGCTGTCGGGGGCCGACACCTCCATGACGGCGGCGTTGCACCTGATGATGTCCGCCACCGTGGCCGACGCGATCGAGGCGGGCCGCCGGTTCGTGGCCCCGGCGCAGAACCTGATGCTGGCCGACCGCGATGGCATCGCGATGCAGACCGTGGGCGCCGTGCCCTTGCGCAACGCGGCGATGCAGGCGCAGGCGCGCATGCCCACCCCGGGCTGGGACCCGCTGAACCGCTGGGCCGGCACCGCCCCCTACGAGGACAATCCACGCGACGTGGCGCCCCCTTCGGGCATCCTTGGTAACACGAACAACAAGACGGTGGACCGCCCCTTCCCGAATCATGTCAGCTTCGACTGGGGCGACACGCAGCGCATCCGACGCTGGCTGACCCTGATGGACGCGCGCGAGGTGCACACCCGCGAAAGCTTCATCGAGGCCCAGCAGGACACCGTCAGCCCCACCATGCGCGAGATCCTGCCCCTCATGGGCGCCGACCTCTGGTTCACCGGAGAGCCGGCCCCCGACGGCACGCCCGAACGCCTGCGCCAGCGCGCGCTGGAGATGCTCGCCAACTGGAACGGCGAGATGAACGAGCACATGCCCGAGCCGCTGATCGCCGAGGCGTGGCTGGTGGCCGTGCAGGACCGCCTGATCCGCGACGAGCTTGGGCCGATGGCGGATGAATTCGCGCGGGCCGACCCGGTGTTCCTGGACCGCGTGTTCCGCAACACCGATGGCGCGGGCGTCTGGTGCGACGTGGTGCAATCCGCCCCCGTCGAGACCTGCTCCGAGATCGTGAAGGAGTCGCTGGACGCCGCCCTGATCTGGCTGTCGGAAAAATACGGCAAGAACCTGGAAAGCTGGCGCTGGGGCGACGCGCATCAGGCCACGCATGACGATCCGGTGCTGGGGTCGCTGCCGATGCTGCGCTATCTGGTGAACATCCGCCAGTCCACCTCGGGCGGGGACGACACGCTGAACCGGGGCGTGACGAAGGGGTACGGGCGGGATCCGTTCCAGAACGTGCATGGCGCGGGGTATCGCGGCGTCTACGACTTCGCCGATCCTGACAGTTCGGTCTTCATCACCTCCACCGGGCAGTCGGGGCATCCCCTGTCGCGCTTCTATGACGATCAGGGCGGGCTGTGGCGGCGGGGGGAGTATATCCCGATGTCGCTGGATCCGGCGCTGGCCCGGGCGGCGGCAGTGGGCATCACCCACCTGACCCCTGCGCCTTAACGGCGCAGGTATTCGTTCAGGGTGCAGGCGGGCCCTTCGGTCCGCAGGGTAAGAGTGGAGACGCGGCGCCACTCGGCCAAGTCGAAAGCCGGAAAGAACGCGTCCGCGTCCGGAACGTCCACGTCCACCTGGGTCAGCAGCAGGCGGTCGGCCTGGGGCAGCAGATCCGCGTAGATGCGCTGGCCGCCGACGCCGTAAATCCGCGCGTGGCCCGCCGCCCGCGCCAGATCGGGTGCCTCCTTCAGCGTTGCCGTCACCACGTCGCCTTCCAAGGCGCGCGAGGTGACGACGATGTTCATCCGGCGCGGCAACGGCGCGCTGGGCAGGCTTTCCCATGTCCGGCGGCCCATGATGATGGCCCCGCCCAAGGTTTCGCGCATGAAGAACTTCATGTCCTCGGGCGCGTCCCACGGGATTGAATTGTTCTTTCCGATGGCGCCGTTGCGGGCGCGGGCGGCGATCAGGGTCAGCATCAGACGGCCACCTCGGCGGTTATGGGGGGATGGGGGTCGTAGTCCGACAGCTCGAAATCCTCGATCCGGTAGGCGTCGAGGCTTCCGGCATTCCGCAGGGTCATGACGGGCAGCGGGCGCGGGTCGCGGGCCATCTGCGTCCGCGCCTGGTTGAGGTGGTTCGAATAAAGGTGCACGTCGCCGCCCGTCCAGACCAGTTCGCCCGGCCGCAGGCCCGCCTGTTGGGCCAGCATCAACTGCAACGCGGCGGCACCTGTCAGGTTGAAGGGCAGCCCCAGCAGCAGGTCGCAGGAGCGTTGATACAGCAGCCCGTTCAACCGCCCGTCCGAAGTGACATGGTACTGATAGACCATGTGGCAGGGCGGCAGGGCCATCTGCCCCACCTCGGCCACGTTCCAGGCGTGGAACAGCATTCGGCGGCTGGCGGGGTTGGTCTTCAGGGTGTCCAGAAGGGTCGCGATCTGGTCGTGCACCTGCCCGTCGGGGCCGGTCCAGCGCCGCCACTGCTTGCCATAGACGGGGCCAAGCTCACCCCAGTGCGCGGCGAAATCGGCGTCGGCGACGATCCGATCCTCAAACGCGCGCTGGTCGATGGTGTCGCCCGTGGCGCGGCGATAGGCGGCCAGCGGCCAGTCGGTCCAGATGCGGACGTTCTGTTCCAGAAGCGGGCGGATGTTGGTGCCGCCGGTCAGGAACCACAGCATCTCCTTCACGGCCAGCTTCCAGTAGACGCGCTTTGTCGTCAGAATCGGCACCTGCCCGCCCGACAGGTCGAAGCGCAGCATGGCCCCGAACAGCGACCGCGTGCCCACGCCCGTCCGGTCGATGCGTTCGTCCCCGTGGTCCAGAACCTGCCGCATGAGGTCGAGATACTGTTGTTCCATGCGTTTGCCCTGCCCGCCTGTCGTGTTAGCTTCCCCGCGAAAGGAGAACGCGATGAAATACCTGCATACGATGGTCCGCGTAAAGGACCTAGAGGCTTCGATGGCCTTCTTCCGCCTGCTGGGGCTGGAAGAGACGCGCCGCATCGAGAACGACAAGGGCCGTTTCAGCCTCGTCTTCATGGCGGCCCCCGGCCAGCCGGAATGCCCCGTCGAACTGACCTACAACTGGGACGGCGACGACGGCCTGCCTTCGGACAGCCGCCACTTCGGCCATCTGGCGTATGAGTGCGACAACATCTACGACCTGTGCGCCCACCTTCAGGCAAATGGCGTGACGATCAACCGTCCGCCGCGCGACGGGCACATGGCCTTTGTCCGCAGCCCCGACAATATTTCCATCGAACTGCTCCAGAAGGGGGACCGCTTGGAGCCGGCCGAGCCCTGGGCATCGATGGAGAACACCGGCCACTGGTGATCAGGCGCGCCACCGCGAAAGGGTGTCGCCGCCGATGCGGCGATGCTCCTCCAGCCAGAAGCGGGGGGCGTCGGCAAGGGCCGACAGGTGCAGCGGGCCAAGCGCCGGCACCCCGTCACCGCCGATCGCGGAACCGGCCGTGAAGGTCACGACCTCCCCCACCAGCCCCGCGGTCAGAAGGCTGGCGGCCACCGTGGCCCCACCCTCGCTGAAGATCCGCGTCAGGCCCTGCCGGGCGAGTTCGCGCAGCGCGCCTTCCAGCGTGTCGGCCTGCAGCACGATCGCGCCCACGTCACGCCACGCCTGCTGCGCCGCATCGCTTGCATTGCGGTGGATCATGCAGACCGGCACCTGCCGCGCAGAGCGGCCCAGACGGCTGTCAGGGGAAAGGCGCAGGCTGCCGTCCAGCACGATCCGCAGCGGCTGACGCACCGCGCCCAGATCTCGCACCGTCAGGTCTGGATCATCGGCCAGCGCCGTGCCCACCCCGACCATGACAGCATCGTGCTGCGCGCGCATCGCATGAACCGCGCGGCGCGCCCCGGCCCCCGTGATCCAGCGGCTTTCGCCCGAGGATGTGGCAATGCGACCGTCCAGCGTGGTCGCCAGTTTCAGCGTGAGATGCGGCAGACCCTGTTCGACGCGGCGCAGGAAGCCTTCGTTAAGACGGCGCGCCTCTGCCTCCATCACGCCTTCGGTCACCGTGATGCCAGCGGCGCGCAGCATGGCGTGGCCGCCCCCGGCCACCCGCGGATCGGGATCGGTCAGGGCTGTGACTACGTGGTTGACGCCGGCACGGATCAGCGCCTCGGCACAAGGCGGCGTCTTGCCGTGATGGGCGCAGGGTTCCAGCGTGACATAGGCCGTGGCGCCGCGCGCACCCTCGCCCGCCTGCGCCAGCGCGCGCGCCTCGGCATGGGGGCGGCCGCCGGGCTGGGTCCAGCCACGGCCAAGGATGCGCCCGTCCTTCACGATTACGCAGCCCACGGCGGGGTTCGGCCAGACATTCCCCAGGCCCCGCTGCGCAAGGTTCAGGGCATGGGCCATGTGGACGCTGTGGATCATTCCTCCCGCACAGCCATGGGGCGCAGTTCGGCCACGAACTTGTCAAAATCATCGGCCGAGTGGAAGTTCTTGTAGACGCTGGCGAAACGCACATAGCCGACCGTGTCAATCCGGGCGAGGCTTTCCATCACGATCTCTCCAATCACCTTCGAAGGGATGTCGGTGTCGCCCAGGCTTTCCAGCCGCCTCACGATGCCCGAGATCATCTGGTCCAGACGTTCCGGATCGGCCGGCCGTTTCTGCATGGCGATGCGGATCGAACGCTCCAGCTTGCTGCGGTCGAAATCCTCGCGCTTGCCAGAGCTTTTGATGACCACCAGATCGCGCAGCTGTACGCGTTCATAGGTCGTGAAGCGGCCCCCGCAGCCCGGGCAGAACCGGCGACGGCGGATGGAGACGTGATCTTCGGCCGGACGGCTGTCCTTCACTTGCGTGTCGATATTGCCGCAGAACGGACAACGCATTCCAAACCCCCGCCTCTACCGCATGTTGCGTGGGAGTGTCGCATTAACCCAACAGATGCGCAACCACCTCGCGCCGGTGGGGCGCGTCGCGATGTTCGAAGAGGTAGATCCCCTGCCACCGCCCAAGCGCCAATCGCCCGGCCGACACCGGGATTGACACGCTGACCGGAAGAAGCGCCGCCTTGATATGAGCGGGCATGTCGTCCGGACCTTCATAGGTGTGGGTCAGATACTGCATGGAGGGATGGTCGGACGGCGGCACCAACCGCGCGAAGAAGGCGCGTAGGTCCGTCTGCACCTCCGGATCCGCATTCTCTAGAATCAGGAGGGAGGCGGAGGTGTGGCGGAGGAATAGCGTCAGAAGACCGTCGCCCGTCACCCAATCCGCCACCCGGGGTGTGATCTCATAAAGACCTTGGCCATGGGTGGGGATTGTGAAGGTCGTCTGCATCAGCGGTGACGCGGGATCCGCGGTTCGCACAGCGCGGCCGCCGAACCGGCCGAAAAGTGATTCGTGGCCGGGAAGACCGCGACACCCGTTTCCGCCACGGCCCCTTCAGGCGAGGTCGAGAAGGTCATCCCCTCGCCGCGCTTCAGCGGCGGGGGCGACAGGCGGTAGATCGGCGTCGTGGGCAGCATGCCCAGATAATCGTCGATGAACTGCCCCGCAGCACACCAGTAGTTGCGTGCCGCCGAACCCGGCTCGTAGCGGACGTGGAACTGCTGCGCGTCACCGGACACATAGTAGCTTTCATCGGTGATGTAGGCGTGGGCGGGGGCCGCCGCCACGATGGCGGCCAATGCGATGTATTTCATCATTGGTCCAGGAAACTCCGCAATTTGCGCGAGCGGCTGGGATGTTTCAGCTTGCGCAGGGCCTTGGCTTCGATCTGACGGATGCGTTCACGGGTGACGCTGAACTGCTGGCCCACCTCTTCCAGCGTGTGGTCGGTGTTCATGCCGATGCCGAAACGCATCCGCAGAACCCGCTCCTCACGCGGTGTCAGGCTGGCCAGAACTCGGGTCGTGGTTTCCTTCAGGTTCTCCTGAATGGCGGAGTCCAGCGGCAGGATCGCGTTCTTGTCCTCGATGAAGTCGCCAAGCTGACTGTCCTCCTCGTCCCCGATCGGGGTTTCGAGGGAGATCGGTTCCTTCGCGATCTTCATGACCTTGCGAACCTTGTCGAGCGGCATCTGCAGCTTCTCGGCCAGTTCCTCGGGCGTGGGTTCGCGGCCGATCTCGTGCAGCATCTGGCGGCCGGTGCGGACCAGCTTGTTGATCGTTTCGATCATGTGGACCGGGATGCGGATGGTCCGCGCCTGGTCCGCGATGGACCGGGTGATCGCCTGACGGATCCACCACGTGGCATAGGTGGAGAACTTGTAGCCGCGACGATACTCGAACTTGTCCACAGCCTTCATCAGGCCGATGTTGCCTTCTTGGATCAGGTCCAGGAACTGCAAACCGCGGTTCGTGTATTTCTTCGCGATGGAGATCACGAGCCGGAGGTTGGCCTCCACCATCTCCTTCTTGGCCTGCCGGGCCTCTTTCTCGCCCTTCTGGACCTGCTGCACGATGCGGCGGAATTCGGAGATGTCGACGCCCACATACTGGCCGACCTGCGCCATCTCGGCGCGCAGTTCCTCGACCTTGTCGCGGCTCTTCTCCATCAGGGTCTGCCAGCCGCGCCCGTCCTTGGCGGCCATGCGGTCCATCCAGGTCGGGTCCAGCTCGTAGCCCTGATATTCGTCGATGAACTCGCGCCGGTTGATGCGCGAGGCGTCGGCCAGCTTCACCATGCCCGAGTTGATGGACATGACGCGGCGGTTGATGCCGTAAAGCTGGTCGATCAGCGCCTCGATCCGGTTGTTGTTCAGGTGCAGGCTGTTGACCAGCACCACCATCTCAGTCCGCAGCTTCTGATAGGCGGATTCCTTGGCGAACATCTCCCCCACCATAGTGGAGCGCATGCGGTCGTCCTGCATCCCCGACAGGGTGTCGTAGTTCTGGGCGATGGCCTCGAAGATGCTCAGCGCCTCTTCGCGAACCGACGCCTCCATGGCCGCGATCGACATGGCGGAGGCGTCGTCATCCTCGTCCTCGTCGTCGCTGCGGATCGGGTTGCCGTCGGCGTCCAGTTCCGGCTCGTTGCTGGCAGGCTGGCGGCGCGCCTCGCCCGACACCTCGACGCCGTCCAGACCGATATCCTCCATCTCGCCATCGGCGTCCATGGCCGACCCGAAGGTGGCCTCAAGGTCGATGACGTCGCGCAGAAGGATGTCTTCGGACAGAAGTTCGTCGCGCCAGATGGTGATGGCCTGGAAGGTCAGCGGGCTTTCGCACAGGCCCGCGATCATCGTGTTCCGGCCGGCCTCGATCCGCTTGGCGATGGCGATCTCGCCCTCGCGGCTCAGCAGTTCGACCGACCCCATCTCGCGCAGGTACATCCGCACCGGGTCATCGGTGCGTTCCAGCGTTTCGGACTGGGTTCCCGCCACGGCCACATCGCGCGAGGTGGAGGCGGCCGCGACCACGGCGCCACCCTCCTCCTCGGCCTCGGCCTCACCCTCCTCGCGGACCTCGATCCCCATCTCGGACAGCATCGCCATCATGTCCTCGATCTGGTCAGAGGAGACCTGATCCTGGGGAATGACGGTGTTCAGCTGTTCGTAGGTGATGTAGCCCCGTTCGCGCGCCTCGGCGATCATCCGTTTGACGGCGGCCTGGCTCATGTCCAGCGAGGAATCCTGTTCCTGATCCTCGTGCTTGCCGTCGTCGGTGTCTTTGATTGCCATGATAGCTCCTAGCGGATGTGCCGCAGCGGCGCGAATCGCCACGGCCGTTCTCGAATCAATAGCGCGAATCACAAGGGATGTAAGCGCCTCAGCCCTTTTTCTTGACCCAGATCTGCCCGTCGATCAAATCCTGAAGATGACGCGACAGGGCCGAGCGGTCTTCGCCCAGGTCACCCGCGTCGTCAAGCCGCGTTCGTCCGGCGTTGTTTCGGGCCTCCGCGGCCTGTTGCAAGCGCCAGGTCAGCCCTTCGTCGGCCAACCCTTCCATATCCTCCATGGCCTCGCGGATCTCGATCTCCACCCCATGGGCGGCGTCCAGTTTCGCGAATTCCTCGGCAAGGCACATCCGGGCAAGATCGATGTCCTCCGGGTTGCGCACCGGCGGAGAGATGCGAACATGGGGCAGCGCCAGCAGGGTTTCAAGGTCCGCCTCCACCGACCCCAAGTCGTGGGCCAGCAGCGCTTCCTGCAACCGCCGGTGTTCCGGCTGGCGGACGACCATGCGCTCGATCGCCGTCTCGAAGGCCGGGATCAGGGAGGGATGCGTGGCGAACCCGGCCAGCAGGACGGCCGTGCGCAGGTCCAAGGCCATGGCCTCATCCTCCACCATCGCCAGAAGCGACTGGCGGGTGGAACTGGTTGGCACGGCGGGCGCCTGCGGGCGCTTGCCCGGCACGAAGGGCGTCTGGCGGCTGCGCGCGCCGAACAGCTGCCACTTCAGGCGCTTCATCTCCTCGGTGTAATGGTGGCGGATCGACGGGTCTGCGATGCGGGCGATGGCCGCGCCCAGAACCTTGTCCAGCCCGGCGCGGCGTTCGGGGCTGTCGAAGACCTTCCCTTCCGTCTCGCGCCGCCACAGAAGGCCGGCCATGGGTTCGGCCCCGTCCAGCACCTTCTGGAAACCGGGCGCCCCCTGGGTGCGGATCAGGTCGTCCGGATCAAGGCCGGAAGGCAGGACGGCGAAGCGCAGGCCCTTCCCCGCCTCCAGCAGCGGTAGCGCCAGATCGACCACGCGTAACGCGGCCCGGATGCCCGCCGCGTCGCCGTCCAGCGCGATCACGGGTTCGTCCGCGATACGCCACATCAGGCGCAGCTGGTCTTCAGTGATCGCGGTGCCCAAGGGGGCCACGGTGGCGGTGAAACCCGCTTCAGACAGCGCGATCGTGTCCATGTAGCCTTCGGCCACGATCAGCAGACGGCCCTTGCCCGCCGCCTCGCGCGCGGGGCCGTGGTTGTAAAGGTTGCGGCCCTTGTCGAACAGGTCGGTTTCCGGGCCGTTCAGGTATTTGGCGCGCGCGTTCGGGTCCATGGCGCGGCCACCAAGGCTGATCGCCCGGCCCCGCGCATCTCGGATTGGAAAGATGATGCGCCCGCGGAACCGGTCGTAGGGCGCGCCGCCGTCGTCAGGCCGGGCACAGACGCCGGAGGCCACCAGCAGATCGGCCGAAATGCCCTTGGCCGTCAGCGCTTGGAACAGCCCCTGCCGGTGATCGGGCGCAAAGCCGATCTCCCACCGCTCCTGCGCCTCGACGCTCAGCCTGCGGCCGGAAAGGTAGTCGCGGGCGGCGACGCCCTGCCCCGATTTCAGCATCAGGCGGTAATGCTTGACCGCCTCCTCCACGACCTGCGCCAGTTGCGCGCGGTGGTCGGTCTTTTCGGCCGCACGCGGGTCCCGGGCGGGCATCGGCAGACCGGCCTCGCGGGCGAGGATCTCCACCGCCTCCATGAAGGACACGTTCTCCGTCTCCTTCACGAAGGTCAGCGCGTCGCCCTTCGCGTGGCAGCCGAAGCAGTAATAGAAGCCCTTGCGGTCATCCACGTGGAACGAGGCCGACTTTTCCTGGTGGAACGGGCATGGCGCCCACCAGTCGCCCTTGCCCTGGTTCGACTTGCGCACGTCCCAGGTGACCTTGCGCCCCACGACCTGGGACAGCGAGATCCGGGTGCGCAATTCGTCAAGGAAACCGTTCGGAAGGGACATGCCGTCTATATCGGGTCAACGCCGCCCCGTGTCCATAGGGTGCGCGCGCCGGAAGGCCCCGGCGCCCACACCATCAGAGGCCCTTGGACTGGTAGGTCGCGGCCACGCGGCTGATGGACACGATATAGGCCGCCACGCGCAGATCCTCGACATCGTCACGCCCGTGCCACACCTCGCGCATGGCCTGATAGGCCGTCCGCATCGTGTCATCGAGGCCCGAACGCACCAGCTCCAGCTCTCCGGCGCCGTGCAGGTAGCGCTTCTTGAAGTCGGGCGACAGCGTCCAGCCAAGGCCCTTGTCGGCCGACAGGCGTTCCAGCTCGTTCACCAGAAGCTCGTGGCGCGCCTCCTCGGCCCGGCGCTGCATCCGGCCGAAGCGGATGTGCGACAGGTTCTTCACCCATTCGAAATAGGACACCGTCACGCCACCGGCGTTGGCGTACATGTCGGGGATGATCAGCGTGCCTTTCTTGCGCAGGATCTCGTCTGCGCCAAATGTCACGGGGCCGTTCGCGGCCTCGATGATCAGGGGGGCCTGGATGCGTTCGGCGTTGCCCCGGTGGATGGCGCCTTCCATGGCCGCCGGGATCAGGATGTCGCATTCCGATTCCAGCAGCTTCGCGCCATCCTCCACGAACTGCGCGCCCGGATAGTCGCGGACCGATCCGGTCTTGACGATCCACTGGCGCACATCCTCCACGTCCAGCGCGTCGCCGACAAGGGCGCCGTCACGTTCGATGATGGCGGTGATCTTGGCGCCGTCCTCCTCGGACAGGAACTTCGCGGCGTGATAGCCCACGTTGCCCAGGCCCTGCACGACCACGCGCTTGCCGTCCAGCTTGCCCGACAGGCCGGCCCTTGCCGCATCTTCGGGGTGACGGAAGAACTCGCGCAGCGCGAACTGGATGCCGCGGCCCGTCGCCTCTACCCGGCCCTGGATGCCGCCGGCGTTCAGGGGCTTGCCGGTCACGCAGGCTTTGGCGTTGATGTCGGTCGTGTTCATCCGGGCGTACTGGTCGGCGATCCAGGCCATCTCGCGCTCGCTCGTGCCCATGTCGGGGGCGGGCACGTTCTGGGCGGGGTTGATCAGGTCGCGCTTGATCAGCTCATAGGCGAAACGGCGGGTGATCAGCTCCAGCTCCCGCTCGTCATACTGGCGGGGGTCGATGCACAGGCCGCCCTTGGACCCGCCGAAGGGCGTTTCCACCAGCGCGCACTTGTAGGTCATCAGCGCGGCCAGCGCCTCGACCTCGTCCTGGTTGACGTTCAGCGCAAAACGGATGCCGCCCTTCACGGGCTCCATATGTTCCGAGTGGACGGAGCGGTAGCCCGTGAACGTTTCGATCTTGCCGCGCAGCCGCACGCCGAACCGCACCGTGTAGGTGGAATTGCAGACACGGATCTTCTGCTCCAGCCCCGGCGACAGGTCCATGTGCCGGACGGCACGGTTGAACATCAGATCGACGGACTCGCGGAAACTCGGCTCACCGGCAACGACCATGACAGGCTCCTCCCATTGCTTCGTAGGGCGGACGCTAGCGCTTGGGCCCGGCTGCGCCAACCCTGAAACGCCTGCCGCGCCGGGAAACCGAATCCGCCGCCGCGGGGTTCAGGAACGCAAGCCCATCGGAGATGTCCCATGCCCCGCCCGTCCCTTCGCGACACGAACCGCGCCGCCCTTCACCTGCGCACCCGTCACCTGCGCGCCGACCTGGAGCTGGAGGTGACCCCGGCCGGGCTGGCCTCGATCGGCCTTCTGGTGTCGGGGATCCTGCTTTCGGTGGTGCCGATCGTGTGGGTGTCGACCCGCAAGCTGCCGGATCGCGACACGTCGAAGTAGCATCCGCGTGATCCTGCGGAACGCGCGGCACCGGACCGGGTTACCGCCGACATTCATTTTCAGGAGACGGCCATGCCCTTCATCGAGACGCGCGACGGCACCAACCTCTACTATAAGGATTGGGGGACGGGGCGCCCGGTCCTCCTGCTGCACGGCTGGCCGCTGTCGTCGGACAGCTGGGACGACGTGGCCCTGCCCCTGGCGGAGGCGGGCTTCCGCGCCATCGCCTATGACCGCCGCGGCTTTGGCCGGTCCGATCAGCCGTGGGACGGCTACACCTACGACACGCTGGCCGACGATCTGGCCGACGTGATGGAGGCCGTCGGCGCGCAGGACGCGGCCCTTGTCGGCTTTTCCATGGGCGGTGGCGAGGTGGCCCGCTACATGTCGCGCCACGGCGGCCGGAACGTGCGGCAGGCGGCGCTGATCGCGTCGGTTGTGCCCTACATGCTGAAGACCGACGACAATCCGGACGGCACTCCGCAATCCGTGTTCGACGGCATGGCCGAAGGGATGAAGAAGGACCGCGCGCATTTCTTCGCATCGTTCTTCAAGACCTTCTACGGCACCACCCTTCTGCAGGGGGCTGGCCTGCGGTCGGGTGTCAGCGCCGAGATGGTGGAATGGTCCCGCGACACGGCGATGAAGGCGAGCCTGAAGGCGACATTGGACTGCGCGACGGCCTTTGCCACGACCGACTTCCGCCCTGACCTGCCCCATTTCCGGGTGCCCACCCTGATCATCCACGGCACGGCGGACGAGACGGTGCCGATCGACGCCGCCGGACGCGCCGCGGCGCGCGGCATCGCCGGATCCACCCTGATCGAGTACGAGGGCGCCCCGCACGGCCTGTTCGCCAGCGACAAGGAGCGGCTGATCGGGGATCTGCTGACGTTCCTGCGATCCTGACCGGATGGTGCGGCAGTGCGGTCGATCAGCAGCCTGCGTTTGGGACGTTCCTCTTGGCCCGAAGTCTTGGCTGCTGATGGCACTGCCTTCCACCCATTGTTTCGGGCAGGAGGCGGTCTTCACGGGCGCCAACACGCCGCTCTGCAGGAAAATGGTGCCCCCAGACGGACTCGAACCGCCGACCCGCTGATTACAAATCAGCCGCTCTACCAGCTGAGCTATAGAGGCGCCGTGCCGTCTGTAGCCTGCGCGGCGGCGGCTGGCAACCCTTTCGGTAGATGGTTCACGCGCCGGATTTCGGGCGCTATACCAAGGCGAAAGCTGTTGGAAGGACACAGATGCAGATCGCATTCCATGTGGGCGTTCATTGCACGGATGACGGACGGTTGCTGCGTTGCTTGCAGGCCAACGCCGAGGCCCTTGCGGCCGAGGGAATCGCGGTGCCCGATCCCGACATCTACCGCAACCTGCTGCGCGACGCGGCCAGCACCCTTCAGGGACAGATCGCCAGCGGCGACACCGAAACCCTCATGATCGAGCAGATCATGGACGAACAGGCCGCCGACCGCATCGTCCTGTCCTGGGACAGCTTTCTGGCCTATCCGACCTGGGCCGTGCGCGGGCGGCTGTATTCCAAGGCCGGGGAACGGGTGCGCGGGTTGCAGAACACGTTCCCGTCGCACGACACCCACATCTACATGGCGATTCGGAACCCGGCGACGTTTCTGCCGGACCTGTGCTCGCGCAAGCGCAACTCTCCGGTGTCGGAGGTGATCGGCGATGTCGATCCGCTGGACCTGCACTGGTCCGAGGTGGTGAACGACCTGCGCTCGCTTGCGCCCGAAGCCGCGCTGACCGTCTGGTGCGACGAGGACACGCCCCTGATCTGGCCCGAGGTTCTGGCCGCCGTGGCGGGGATCGAGGACGGGACCGCGCTGACAGGGTGGGATGACATCCTGCACCACGTGATGGAGGATGAAGGCCTGCGCCGCCTCCAGACCATCATGGCGGAATCGCCGGTGCCGGACGTGGAGCGCCGGCGCGACATGATCGGCAACTTGCTGTCAGAATTCGTGCGCCCCGAGGCGGTCGAGGCCGAGTTCGAGATGCCGGGCTGGACCCAGGATCTGGTGGACGAGATGACGGCCCGCTACGAGGCCGACATCGAGCGCATCCGGCGCACGCCGGGGGTGACGTTCCTTACCCCCTGACGGTCACTGCATGCCGAGCGCAGCCTTGTACATGTCCATGATCGCCTCTTCCTCGGCGATCTCGTCGGGCTTGCGGCGGCGCAGGGCGATGACCTTCTTCATCACCTTGGTGTCGTAGCCCCGGCCCTTGGCTTCGGCCATCAGCTCTTTCTGCTGTTCGTTCACGTCCTTCTTTTCGGATTCAAGCTGCTCGAAGCGCTCGATGAACTGGCGCAGTTCGTCTGCGGTGACATTGTAGGAATCGAGGGGATCGCTCATGTCTTCTCGGCCCGGATGCTGTGGGTGATGTCGTGGACGCGGCCCCGGATGGGCCGCCGCGAACGGCAAGGCCGCGCACGCTGCGCGCTTGCCAGTTGCCGGTGACGGGGTTACCCCCTCGGCCGATGGAATGGAAGGGGTTGCGATGGAATGGCTGGTCTGGATCGGCGCGGTGTTGTGCCTGGGCGGGATCGTGGGGCTGGCGCGCTGCATCCAGCTGGCGCTGCGGGCGCGCAACGAAGGCTTGGAGGGCGCGGCCTTGCAGGAGCGGTTCCGCAAGCTGACGCTGCTGAACACGGCCTCGCTCGGCATCTCGGCGCTGGGGCTGATGATGGTGGTGGCGGGGGTGATCCTGTCCTGACCATTGCGGGGGGCGGGTTGGGGCGGTAACGTTCCTCCGAATTTCAGGGCCGGTTTCAGGAAGGACCCCGCATGGACATCCGCAAGATCACCGACAGCTACGCCGTCTCTCCGCAGATTGCACCCGAGGATGTGGCGGCCCTGCGCGCGGCGGGCTTCACCACGGTCATCGACAACCGTCCGGATGGAGAAATCCCCCTCCACCTGCACACCGATGCCATGCGCGCGGCGGTGGAGGCCGAGGGCCTGCGCTTTGTCGCCAACCCCGTCATTCCCGGCCAACTGACGCACGAGATGCTGGACGCCCAGCGTGCCGCCATCGACGAAGCGGAAGGCCCGGTTCTGGCCTACTGCGCCTCGGGCAACCGCAGTTCAATCCTGTGGGCGCTGGTTCATGCGGGGCAGATGCCGATCGACGACCTCGTGGGTCTGCCGGCGCAGCACGGATACGACCTGAATCACCTGCGCCCCACGCTGGAGCGCATGGCCTAAGCCACCCCGCGCAGGGGCACGACCTCGGCCGACCGGGGTCGCTCCTCCGTCATCAGGCGGAGGGCGCGCATTCCCCGATTCTGTCCTAGCCGCCCCTGCCCGACCCCCTGACCGGCGGCCGTCTCCAGACGCACCTCCTCCAGCGAGGCGCGGGGCAAGGGGATCGTTTCCCCCACCCGCAGCTGCATCACGGCGGACAAGGGCGCCGTGAACTGACATAGCACCGCGTGCAGAAGCGTTTCAGACCCCAGCACCTGTTCGGCGAGGTCGGCGCGAAAGGCCGTATCCTCGGCCTGCGCCTCGGGCATGGCCGCACGGGCGGGCAGGATCAGCCACAGGCTGGCCGCGCGGCCGCCGCTGGCCGCCCCCGCCAGAACCACCTTGCTGTGCATCACCCGCAGATCGTCGGCGGACAGGGCCAGGATCAGCGCCTCGACATCCGGCAGGAAGGTGTCGCTGCGAAAGCCCGCGGCCCAACGATCCGCATCGGCCGTCACCCCGGCCCCAAGCGCCTCAAGTGCTGCGTCCATCGCGCCGCTGCACAGCGTGGCGTCGATGCGCGTGGGGCGCCGGGCGGCCGTATCCGTCGGGATGCGGCCCGTCATCTGCATCCCCACGATGCAGGCCGTCAGTTCCGCCGACAACAGGATCGCCCCGCGCGCGCCCCCTTCGTCATGCAACGACAGGATCAGCGCGTGATCAGGAACCAGCGCCGGAAGGTCCGCCGGTCCCACCGGCTCCACCGTGGCCGCCGTCACCACGACGTCCAGACCCACCGCTTCCAGCAGGGCGCGGGGCAGCGCCTGCCGCCACGCACGCACGGCGCCGTCTTCCTGCGGGGCCGGACGCGAAAGCTTCTGGCGGATGATCGTCACGGGGCCCCTCCTTCGGTTCGGCGCAGGATGCCACGATATTCCCTAACGAAACGTTAGGCACCGGCGAAGACCCGCGGCTGCGGCACAACAGCGCTTGCAAGCGACGGAAAAGGGGGCAACATCCGCCGCAACGCAATTCCGCCCCGAGGTTTCACTTGCCGCACTCGACGTTCCGGATCCTGGCCGCCACCGCCCTTTCTCTGTCGCTGATCGCGCCGGCGGCGCAGGCGCAGACCACCGCCCCCACAGCCCCCGTCGAGGATGCGGCCCTGCACCGGTTCGGCGAGGCGCAGCCCTTCAGCTTCGACCAGCTGGCCGCCCGGGCGCGCGACCTGTCCACCCGGCCCTTCCAGCCGGTGGAGCCTGTGCATTCCGACATCCTGAGCCAGATCGACTTCAACGCCCACTGGCGCATCCGCTTCAAGAACGAAGAAACGGTGAAGATCGGCGACGCCCCGGTGCAGTTCTTCCACCTGGGCAAGTATTTCCAGCAGCCCGTGAAGATCTTCGAGGTGGCGGACGGACAGGCCCGGCAGATCCTGTATCACCGCAACTACTTCACCATGCCCGAGGACAGCCCCGCGATGCAGCTGGGCGATGATACGGGCTTTGCGGGCTTCCGCGTGATGCGGCCGGACCTGAAGACGGACTGGATCTCGTTCCTCGGCGCATCCTATTTCCGCACGGACGGCTTTGCGCGCCAGTACGGCCTGTCGGCCCGTGGCCTTGCCCTGAACACCGGGACCGCCCAGACCGAGGAATTCCCGCGCTTCACCGAGTTCTATCTGGAAACGCCCACCGATCCGTCGCAGGACCTGATCATCAACGCCCTGCTGGACAGCCCCAGCGTCGCCGGCGCTTACCGGATCACCCTGACGAACCGCAACGGTCTGGGTCAGGTGGCCGAGGTGCAGAGCCGCCTCTTCTTCCGCAACGGGGTGGAACGTCTGGGCGTGGCGCCGCTGACCTCGATGTTCTGGTTCTCGGAAACCAACCGCTTCGCGTCGTCGGATTGGCGGCCCGAGGTGCACGACACCGACGGGTTGATGATGGTGACCGGCAACGGCGAGGAGATCTGGCGTCCGCTGAACAACCCCGACCGGGTCGTGACCTCCACCTTCTCGGACGAGAACCCGCGCGGGTTCGGGCTGCTGCAACGCGACCGCAACTTCGAGAACTATCAGGACGACGGCATCTTCTACGACAAGCGCCCTTCCGTCTGGGTGGAGCCGACCTCGGACTGGGGCAAGGGCGCCGTCACGCTGGTAGAACTGCCGACGAATGACGAGGTCTATGACAACATCGGCGCCTTCTGGACCCCGGCCGAAGCGCCGAAGCCGGGACAGGAGATAGACTTCAACTATCGTCTGCACTGGGCCAAGGACGCGCCGATCCCGGAAAACGTGGCTCGCACCTCGGCCACGCGGATCGGCGAAGGCGGCTATCCCGGCAACCCGCGCCCCGACAACCAGGTGAAGATGCATGTGGAATTCACGGGCGACGTGCTGAAGGGCCTGACGCGCGACGACGTGGACTTCAACGTGGAAATCTCCAACGGCGTGCAGGCGATCGAGCCGGGGGTCGTGGCCGTGGTCGGCAAGAACGACACGTTCCGGCTGACCTTCGACGTAGCGTCGGACGCCGACACGCTGGACATCCGGGCCAACCTCGTCAGCCCGAACGGGGAGCCGCTGACCGAAACTTGGCTGGGGCAGATCCACCCCCGCCAGATCCAGTATCTGCGCAAGCACTGATCAGGCGGCCTGCGCGATCCCGACCAGATCGCGCAGCGCGTCCGCCGCGATGGCAAAGCTGCGCTTGCGGGCGACATGGTCGTGGATCATGCCGGTCACCATCACCTCGTCGGGCCGGTAGCGGTCCACGAGGATGCCCAACTGCTTCCTGACCGTTTCGGGCGATCCGGTGGCCGACACGGCCAGCGCCTCGTTCGAGGAGGCGAGATAGGGCGCGGGCACGATCTCCTCGATGTTCCTCACCGGGCGCGGCAGGCGGCCGGGGCGCCCCAGACGCAGATTGGCAAAGGCCTGCTGCTGCGAGGTGCGCAGATACGCCCCCTCCTCGTCCGTGTCGGCGGCGAAGACGTTGGCGGCCAGCATGAAGTGCGGCTTGTCGAGGAAGCGCGACGCGCGGAACGTTTCGCGATACGTGGCGATCGCGTCCTCCAGCGCCTGAGGGGCGAAATGCGACGCGAAGGCGTAGGGCAGACCCAGATACGCCGCCAGCTGCGCCCCGAACAGGCTGGAGCCGAGGATCCAGACCGGCACCTGCGTCCCCTCGCCCGGGATGGCGCGGATCTGGGCGTTCAGGGGCGCTTCGTCGAAATACTCGATCAGTTCGACCACGTCCTGCGGGAAAGTATCGCCCGCCTGCAGGTTGCGGCGCAGGGCGCGGGCGGTGCCCATGTCGGTGCCAGGCGCGCGGCCCAGTCCCAGATCCACCCGGCCGGGGAACAGCGTCGCCAGCGTGCCGAACTGTTCAGCGATCACCAGGGGGGCGTGGTTCGGCAGCATGATCCCGCCCGCGCCCACGCGGATGCGCGACGTGTGCGCCGCCACCTGCCCGATCACCACCGCCGTCGCGGCCGAGGCGATGCCCGGCATGTTGTGATGCTCGGCCAGCCAGAAACGGTGATAGCCCGCAGCCTCGGCGGCCTGCGCCAGATCGACGGTCTGGGCCAGCGCCTCGGCCGGGGTCTGCCCCTCGGGCACGGGCGACAGGTCGAGCATGGAATAGTGTTGCATGGGAATCCCCTTTCCCGCCCGATATAGGCGACCGTCCGTTCGGTTAAAGGGTCATCTGCTGTCCCAGCATGATCGTCCGGTTCGACGGCAGCCGGTAGAAGTCCGTCGCGTCCGAGGCCGAGCGCGTCATGGAGATGTAGAGCCGCTTCTGCCAGGAGGGCAGTGCGTGGCTGGTGCCGGTGCGGAAACTGCGGCGGTTCACGAAGAACGACGTGCTCATGATGTCGAAGCTCTTGCCCTCGCGCCGCACCAGCATCAGGGCCTTGGGCACGTTGGGCGTTTCCATGTAGCCAAAGGACATGCGGATGCGCGAAAAGCGCCCGTCGATCGGTTCCAGCGCAATACGCGCGTCGTCGGTGACATAGGGCGCGTCGGCCACACTGACCGTCACGATGAAGTTCTGCGCGTGCAGGACGTGGTTGTGCTTGAGGTTGTGGAGAAGCGCCGGGGGTGCGGCCTCGCTTTCGGACGTCAGGAACACGGCCGTCCCCGGCGCCGTCAGGGGATGGGACTTGTCCAGCATTTCGATCAGCGAGGTCAGCTTCAGCTGCCCCACCCGCGCCTTTTCCACGACATGGCGGGTGCAGCGCACCCATGTCCACATCAGGACGCACAGCACGGCCGAGATCAGGACGGGGATGTAGCCGCCATCGGCGAGCTTCGCGGCGTTCGCCATCAGGAACAGCACCTCGATCAGCAGGATGGGCACCATCAGCGCGATCACGCCCAGAAGCGGCCAGCGCCAGCCCTTGCGGAACAGGATGATGGCAAGGAGGGAGGTGATGACCATGTCCCCCGACACGGCGATCCCGTAGGCGCTGGCAAGATCCGAGGAGCTTTGGAACACCAGCACCAGCACGATCACCCCGACGGCCAGGATGAAGTTGATGCGCGGGACGTAGATCTGCCCCGCCTGCGTTTCGGACGTGTGCAGGATGTCCAGCCGCGGCAGAAGCCCCGTCTGCACCGCCTGCTGCACCATCGAAAACGCGCCCGAGATCACAGCCTGGCTCGCGATCACGGTGGCGAAAGTGGCAAGGATCACCAGCGGCACCAGGGCCCAGGGCGGCGCCATCAGGAAGAACGGATTCTCCGCCATTTCAGGATGGGCCAGCACGGCCGCGCCCTGTCCCAGATAGGACAGCGCCAGCGCGGGCAGCACGATGGCCGTCCAGGCGATGCGGATCGGGCGGCGGCCGAAATGGCCCATGTCGGCGTACAGCGCCTCACCCCCCGTGACGGCGAGGAACACAAGGCCCATGACCGCCAGCGCGCCCGTGCCGTTGGCCGCCACATAGCCCACCGCGTGCAGGGGGTTGAAGGCGTGCAGGATGCCAGGGTCGTCGCCGATGTGCAGCAGCCCCGTCACCGCCATGGTGACGAACCACACCAGCATGATCGGCCCGAAGAAGATGGACACCTTTCCCGTGCCCTTGTTCTGCACCAGAAACAGCCCGACGATGATCGCCAGCGTGATGGGCAGCACATAGCGCGCAAGATCCGGCGAAATCAGGCGCATCCCCTCCACGGCGGACAAGACGGACATGGCGGGCGTGATCATCGCATCCCCGAAGAAGAGCGAGATGCCGACGACGCCGAGCGCCAGCAGCCAGTTCGGCCGCCGCGCCAGCGCGCGCATGACCAGCGCGACCAGCGACAGCGTTCCGCCCTCGCCCTTGTTGTCGGCGCGCATGACCAGCAGCACGTATTTCAACGACACGATCAGCATGATCGTCCACAGAAGAAGCGAGATGATGCCCAGAACCTCGGCCCGCGTGGCGGAGGCGCCGCCGGCGGCGTGCAGCGATTCCCGCAGCGCGTAGATCGGGCTGGTGCCGATGTCGCCATAGACCACGCCGATGGACCCCAGCACGAGCGCGCGGCCCGACATCGGCGGATGGTGATGGGTCGCGTCGGTCATCGTGCACCTTCCGAAGGGGACGCGGTGAACAGGTTCCAGAGCCAGCCGAGGACGTTGCCCCCGATCTCTCCGGATTTGGGGACAAGGAAGGCCCAGGCCAGCGCGCCCAGGATGTTCCACCCGATGAAGCGGCGGAAGGGCATCCGCGACAGGCCCGCCATCAGGAAGACGATCGCGCGCAGCGGCCCGAAGAAATGGCCGATCAGCAGCGCGGCGCCGCCCCAGCGGGCGAAGGCCGAACGGCCCCGTTCGGCCATCTGCGGGTCCTTCGACATCGGCCATTGGTTCAGCACCCAGTGGCCGTAGCGCCGGCCGAGCCACCAGCTGAAGCTGGAGCCGAGAAGCGCCCCAATCGACGCGCCCGCCCAGATCGGCCCGAAGTCGACGCCGCCCGTCGCGACCAGTGCCCCCACGCCCACAAGGATGGCGGTGGAGGGGATGAGGATCGACACGATCGGCATCGTTTCGGCCAAGGCAAAGAACAGCGCGATCCAGAAGACCCAGCGGCCATGCGCCTCCACGAAGGCGATGATGGTGTCGATCAGGCTGTCCAAACGCCGCGCCTCCGGTTGCGATGCCCCTGAACTAGAACGCCGCCGCCCCCGCCGCAAGCGCGGGATTTGGGCGCTTTCCCTTGGGGTTCGTGTCGCGTATAACCCCTGCAATCGCGCGCCCGGCGGGCGCCTTCACCCAACAAAGGCCGAACGGCCAAAGCACCCCGAGGACGGCATGAGCAAGCAATCCCCCGAACAGGACGTCGATTTCATCAAGGCGCTGGCTGAACTGCTGAACGCCAATGAGCTGACCGAACTGTCGGTGAAGCGCGAATATGGCGATGACGACAGCCTTGAGGTGCGGGTGGTCAAGCAGGTGAACGTGGTCACGACGTCGGTGGCCGCGGCCGCCCCGGCCCCCGTGGCCGTTGCGGCGCCGTCCGCCGCCCCCGTGGCCGTGGCCGCCGTGGAAGATCCTGCCCAGCATCCGGGCGCCGTCACCTCGCCCATGGTCGGCACCGCTTATCTGGCCGCCGAACCGGGGGCGGCACCCTTCGTGACCGTGGGGGCCACCGTGTCCGAAGGCCAGACCGTCCTCATCATCGAGGCGATGAAGACCATGAACCATATCCCCGCCACGAAGTCGGGCACGGTGAAGCGCGTTCTGGTGGCCGATGGCACCCCTGTCGAATTCGGCGCCCCCCTGCTGATCATCGAGTGAGGGGCGGATGTTTTCCAAGATCCTGATCGCCAACCGCGGCGAGATCGCGCTGCGCGTTATCCGGGCCTGCCGCGAGATGGGCATCACCTCGGTCGCCGTGCACTCCACGGCCGACAGCGACGCGATGCATGTCCGCATGGCCGACGAATCCGTCTGCATCGGGCCGGCGTCGTCTTCGGAAAGCTACCTGAAGAAGGCGGCCATCATCTCCGCCTGCGAGATTTCGGGCGCGGATGCGGTGCATCCGGGCTATGGCTTCCTGTCGGAAAATGAAGGTTTTGCGCAGGCGCTGGCCGATCACGGGATCACCTTCATCGGCCCGACGGCGGAACATATCCGCATCATGGGCGACAAGATCACCGCCAAGGAAACCGCCAAGGCGCTGGGCATTCCCGTTGTGCCGGGATCGGACGGTGGCGTGCCGGACTATGAAACGGCTATCGGTGTGGCGGAAAAGATCGGCTTCCCGGTCATCATCAAGGCCACCGCCGGCGGTGGCGGGCGCGGCATGAAGGTCGCCCGCAACCCGTCCGAGTTGGAGATCGCCTTCCGCACGGCCCGGTCCGAAGCGAAGGTCGCCTTCGGCAATGACGAAGTGTATATCGAGAAATACCTTCAAAAGCCGCGTCATATCGAGATTCAGGTCTTCGGGGACGGCAAGGGCAACGCTGTCCATCTGGGCGAACGCGATTGCTCGCTTCAGCGGCGTCACCAGAAGGTGTTCGAGGAAGCCCCCGGTCCCGCCCTTTCGGCCGAATTGCGCGCGCGCATCGGCAAGATCTGCGCCGAGGCCGTGGCCAAGATCAACTACATCGGCGCCGGCACGATCGAGTTCCTGTACGAGGATGGCGAGTTCTATTTCATCGAGATGAACACCCGTCTGCAGGTGGAACATCCCGTGACCGAGGCCATTTATGGCGTCGATCTGGTGCGCGAGCAGATCCGCGTCGCCTCCGGCCTGCCGCTGTCCTTCACGCAGGATGACCTGGTGATCAACGGCCATGCCATCGAGGTGCGGATCAACGCCGAGAAGTTGCCGAACTTCTCGCCCTGCCCAGGCCGCGTGAACGTCTATCACGCCCCCGGCGGGCTGGGCGTGCGCATGGATTCGGCGCTTTACAGCGGCTATTCGATCCCGCCCTATTACGACAGCCTGATCGGCAAGCTGATCGTGCATGGCCGCGACCGGGACGAGGCGCTGGCCCGCCTGAACCGCGCGTTGGGCGAGCTGATCGTGGACGGGGTGGACACAACGGTTCCGCTGTTCCACGCACTTCTGGAAAACCCCGACATCCAGGCGGGCGACTACAACATCCACTGGCTGGAAAGATGGCTGGAGGCCACCTACGGCAAGTAAGGTGCTGACGCCCGATCTGCTTTTGCGGGCCTACGCCATGGGGATCTTCCCCATGGCGGACAGTCGGGACGATCCGGACCTGCGCTGGATCGAGCCGCAGCGGCGCGGCATGATTCCGCTTGACGGCTTCCACATCTCGACCTCCCTGTGCCGGCACCTGCTGAAGGCGGAGTATGAGGTGCATGTGGACCGGGACTTTTCCGCCACTGTCCGGGCCTGCGCCGCGCGGGACGAGACGTGGATCAGCCACCGGATCGAGGGGCTTTATCGCGACCTGCACAACGCGGGCCACGCCCATTCGGTGGAGGTGTGGAGCGACGGCCGCCTGATCGGCGGCACCTATGGTGTCACCTTAGGCGCGGCGTTCTTCGGGGAAAGCATGTTCTCCCACCGCACGAACGGATCAAAGGTGGCGCTGGCCTGGCTGGTGCATCGCCTGAACGCGGGGGGCTTCCGGCTGTTCGACACCCAGTTCCTGACGCCGCATCTGGCCAGTCTGGGCGGGCAGGAGATCGGGCGCGCCCGGTACCAGACCCTTCTGCGCGCGGCCCTGCGGCAGCCGGCAGAATTCCTACCTGTGGGTTACGCACCCACCGCGCAAGACATCGTTCAGCCGTCGCAGTCCAGAACCCAGACGTCGTAGCGCGGATGATCCAGCGCCGACAAGGCAGGGCTGGACGCGATCATCCAGCCGGAAAATACAGGCGTCGCCACCCGTGTGTCCATGATCGTCAGATGGGCGTAAGCGTCCGAGGACGGATCGGCCGCCGGAACGCGGCAATCGTCCATCTGGATGGTCAGGAAGCCCTGCGTCACCGTCTGCCCGCGCGACATCGAAAGGTCGGTCGTGGCGCCGGTAACCTTGTCCAGCCAGCGCACGGTGCCGCCGGCCTGGCTGACCGCGCGTTCCACGTCCTGCGCGGCGACCGGGGTCGCCAGCAAGGCCAACACCAGACACAGCCGTCTCATGGCGTGACCGGATCCGTCGCCGCGGCGTCGTCATTGCCGCCCTTGCCGCCGACAAAGGCCAGCAGAAGCGAGATCAGGCTGACGGAGCCTTGAGTGTCCTCTATCTCGCCACCCGGCTCCACATTCTCAAGCGCGCCACCGGGTTGGATCTCCACGAAGTTCCCGCCCAGAAGCCCTTCGGAGGAGATGAGGAGCGAGGAATCCACCGGCACCTGGATGTTCTGCGGCACGCTGATCGTCGCGTCTGCGAAGAAGGTCTGAGGGTTCAGGCTGATATCCGTGACGGTGCCGACCTTGACGCCGGCCAGACGCACATCCGTGCCCACGCCGATGCCGTCCGCCGTGCGGAAGCTGCCATGAAGCGTATAACTGCCCGAATGGCCGCCGAGCCCCGCCACCTGCCCTGCATACAGGACGAACGCCGCCGCCACGGCCAGAACCGCACCGCCAACCACCACTTCTGTTGTGTTCTGAGCCATTATTCCGGTTGCCAAGCTTCGTAATCTTTGCGCTGCACGGGCTCCACCCGGCGCAGCGACCCGGCGGGCGCATAGGCCGCCGGGGTTCCCGTCAGGTTTTCCTGGCGCGGCTTTTCCCATGTCTTGTGAATCAGCGGACGGGTCGTCGGCGGGTCGTTCCAGGTGTGGTGCAGCCAGCCATGCCAGTTCGTGTCGATGCGGCTGGCCTCGGCCTCACCGTTGTAGATGACCCAGCGGCGCTTGCTGTCCCGGGTCTGGTAGAACACGTTGCCCTGATCGTCTTCGCCGACCTTCTGGCCGTTGCGCCACGTCCAGAACTGCGTGTTCAGCGTCTGGCCGTTCCACCAGGTCAATGCCCGCATCAGTGTCTTCAACATGCCAAACCTCCGCCCTTGTTGCCGCATCTATGACAAAAGACGGGGATGGAATCCAGTTCCATCCCCGCCCTGCGTCGGTCAGCCCGCCGAAGCCGGCTCTTTCTTGTCGCTGTGCACGATCAGGGGCTTGGTGCCCTTGGTCACCGCATCCTCGTTCACCACGACCTCTTCCACGCCTTCCAGGCCCGGGAGTTCGAACATGGTGTCCAGCAGGATGTCTTCCATGATGGACCGCAGGCCGCGGGCACCCGTCTTGCGCTTGATCGCGCGCTTGGCGATCGCGGTCAGCGCGTCGTCGGTGAAGGTCAGGCGCGTGTCCTCGATGTCGAACAGACGCTGGTACTGCTTCACGAGGGCGTTCTTCGGCTCGGTCAAAATGGTGACCAGCGCCGCCTCGTCCAGATCGGTCAGCGTGGCCAGAACCGGCAGACGGCCGACGAATTCCGGGATCAGGCCGAACTTCAGCAGATCTTCCGGCTCCAGCTCCGAGAACAGTTCCCCCACGCCGCGGGCGTCCGGATCCTTGACGTCGGCGCCAAAGCCGATGCCCGACCCCTTGCCGCGCTGCGCGATGATCCGGTCCAGCCCGGCAAAGGCCCCACCGCAGATGAACAGGATGTTCGTGGTGTCCACCTGCAGGAATTCCTGCTGCGGATGCTTGCGGCCGCCCTGCGGCGGGACCGACGCGACGGTGCCTTCCATGATCTTCAGAAGCGCCTGCTGCACGCCTTCGCCCGACACGTCACGAGTGATCGACGGATTGTCGGACTTCCGCGTGATCTTGTCGACCTCATCGATATAGACGATGCCGCGCTGTGCGCGTTCCACGTTGTATTCCGACGCCTGCAGAAGCTTGAGGATGATGTTCTCCACATCCTCGCCCACATAGCCGGCCTCGGTCAGCGTGGTCGCGTCGGCCATCGTGAAAGGCACGTCCAGGATGCGGGCCAGCGTCTGGGCCAGCAGCGTCTTGCCGCAGCCCGTCGGTCCGATCAGCAGGATGTTTGACTTCGAAAGCTCGATATCCGTCTTCGACGAATGGTTCAGACGCTTGTAGTGGTTGTGCACCGCGACCGACAACACGCGCTTGGCGTGCACCTGCCCGATCACGTAATCGTCCAGGACCTTGCAGATTTCCGCGGGCGCCGGAACGCCCCCCGCCGTCTTCAGGCCGGAGGTCTTCGTCTCCTCGCGGATGATGTCCATGCAAAGTTCCACGCACTCATCGCAGATGAATACGGTCGGCCCTGCAATAAGCTTGCGAACCTCGTGCTGGCTCTTTCCGCAGAACGAGCAGTAGAGGGTGTTCTTGCTGTCGCCGCCGGTCGTGTTCGCCATGTCGTCCTCTGGGGAAGCCCCCGGCCCCATGCGGGACCGGAACATTAAGGGTCCAATGTAGGCCAGTCACCCGGCCTCCACAATCGCAAAACGGGCGGCGTCAGGCCGCCGGTTCGGCCTTGCCGCGGCTTTCGACGATCTCGTCGATCAGGCCCCAAGCCTTCGCATCCTCGGCCGACATGAAGTTATCGCGCTCCAGCGCGGCTTCCACCGTCTCGTAATCGTTGCCGGTGTGGCGGACATAGATCTCGTTCAGGCGGCGCTTCAGCTTCTCGGTCTCGCGCGCGTGGATCATGATGTCGGTCGCCTGACCCTGATACCCGCCCGAGGGCTGGTGCACCATGACGCGGCTGTTCGGGAGCGAGAACCGCATCCCCTTCTCGCCCGCCGTCAGCAGGAGCGAACCCATGGAGGCCGCCTGCCCGATCACCAGCGTCGACACCTTCGGCTTGATGTACTGCATCGTGTCATAGATCGACAGACCGGACGTCACCACGCCGCCGGGGCTGTTGATGTACATGCTGATCTCTTTCGAGGGGTTTTCCGCCTCGAGGAACAGGAGCTGCGCGCAGATCAGGCTGGACATGCCGTCATGGACGGGGCCGGACAGGAAGATGATCCGCTCCTTCAGCATGCGCGAGAAGATGTCGTAGGCGCGTTCGCCGCGGCTCGTCTGTTCGACCACCATCGGGACGAGCGTGTTCATGTAAGTGTCGATCGGATCTTTCATCTGCCCTGCCCTTCGCATGCGTCGGAACCGCTGTTCCGCAATCTTCCCCCGAGTCTTAGTCATGCCGGACGGCACCTGCAAGGGCGCGCGGGTCAGCGCGCCAGCACGATCTCGGCCCGCAACCCGCCCAGATCGGCGCTTTCCAAAAGCCGGAGCTGGCCCCCATGGCTGCGCGCGATGTCGGCCGCGATGGACAGGCCTAGGCCCACGCCGCCGCCTTGGTTGGGGTCGCGTTCGGCCCCCAGACGGGCAAAGGGCGTCAACGCCTGATCGCGCATCTCCTTCGGGATGCCGGGGCCGTCATCCTCCACCACCAGCCGGATGTGGTGCGGACTGCCGATCAGGCTGACCCGCGCCACGGTGCCATAACGCACCGCATTGCCCACGAGGTTTTCCAGCGCCCGCTTCACCGCCTGCGGACGCAGGGGCACCGTGGCGTGCACGTCCATCGGCCCCTGCAGCACGTTCTGGCCCATCCGTTCGGCATTGGTCACGACCTGACGGGCCAGTTCGGCCGCGTCGGCATGCACCACCTCTTCGGTCGCGTCGCCGCGCGTGAAGGCGAGGAATTCGTCCACCAGCCGCTCCATCTCCTGCACGTCGCGGCGCAGGTCGGCGGTCTCGTCCTCGTCCATCATGGCGAGTTCCAGCTTCATCCGCGTCAGTGGCGTGCGCAGGTCGTGGCTGATGCCCGACAGCATCAGGGTGCGCTGCTCGATGAACCGCTCGATCCGGTGGCGCATTTCTAGGAACGCGTTGCCCGCGGCCCGCACCTCCAGCGCGCCGCGGGGGCGATAGGGCACGGTGCGGCCCTTGCCGAACGCCTCCGCCACCTGGGCCAGCCGGGCGATGGGGCGCAGCTGGTTCGACAGGAACAGAAAGGCGATCACCGTCATCAGGATCGAGGTCATGATCATCAGCACCAGCAGCTGATGCGGGTTGGAGGCGGAGATTCGACGCCGGTCCACCTCCACATTCACAGGGCCGCGCGGGGTGTCGAGCAGCAGCCGAACCTCGCCATTGTCGTGCTGAAGGTTCACGGCCGTCAGCGGCAACCCGTCCCGCAGCGTGGCGATCAGCGCCCGGCCCGACACGTCCCAGAAGTCCCTGTGGTCCTCGTGAAAGTCCCAAACCGCCGGGGCCAGAAGCCGGATATGCAGCGCCTTGGCCACGCGCTGCGCTTCCTCGGGATCGGCGGCATAGCTGTCCAGAAGATAGCTCAGCTCAATCTCCAGCCCCCGGGCCATCTGCTGGGTCACGCCTTCGTAATGGCGCTGGATGAACTGAAGCGAGAAGACGAGCTGGATCGTCAGGATAGGCACGATCAGGATCAGGGCGGCGCGGCCCGACAGGCTTCGCGGCAAGGGGGGACGGAACTTGGCCATGACCGAAGCTTATCCCCACCCGCTGCCACGGCAAGACTTTATCCCGCCGTGCGATGCGATATGTTGCGGCGCATGATGGAACCCGGCCTCCGATGCCTTCTGGCACCCAACCCTTCGCCCATGACCTTTCGTGGCACGAACACCTACATCCTTGGCCGCGGCGAGGTGGCCGTTATGGACCCCGGCCCCGATGATCCCACCCATCTTCAGGCCATCCTGGACGCAACGCGCGGCGAAACGATCACCCATATCCTGATGAGCCATGATCACCACGACCACTCGGCGCTGGTGCCGAAGCTGAAGGAAGCAACGGGCGCGCCGCTGCTGGCCTTTCATGCGCCGACCTCGGCCCTTGTGCCGGACGTGGCGCTGCAAGACGGGGACCGCGTGGAGGGTGACACATGGGCGGTGGAGGTGATCCACACACCGGGGCACACCGATGACCATCTGTGCTTCGCCACCGGCGATCTGTGCCTGACGGGGGATCACGTGATGGGCTGGGCCACCTCCGCCATCATTCCGCCGCGCGGCAACCTGAGAGCCTACATGGACTCCCTCGACAAGATGGCCGCGCGGCCATGGCGGCGCTTCCTTTCCGCGCATGGCGACCCGATCGAGGAGCCGGCCCGGCGGCTGGAGGCGCTGAAGGCCAGCCGGCAGGCGCGCGAAGCGTCGATCCTGTCGCTGCTGGACAGTGGCGGGCTGACGCTGGACGATCTTGTCGCGCAGCTTTACCGCCGGCTGGGGCCCGGCCTTGCCCGGGCTGCCCGCCTGAACGTGGAGGCGCATGTGATCGCGCTGGCCGAAGATGGACGACTGCTGCGGGAGGGCGACCGGGTCGTCCGATCATAAACCCGCCAACGGCGGGAACATTTCCGAAGCACGCAACGTTTGCACGGGCAACATCCGAAAGGGACTTTC
The DNA here is from genome assembly GCF_028307215.1 of Falsirhodobacter sp. 20TX0035. Classification (GTDB taxonomy): domain Bacteria; phylum Pseudomonadota; class Alphaproteobacteria; order Rhodobacterales; family Rhodobacteraceae; genus Falsirhodobacter. The sequence goes on from NZ_JAQMHV010000004.1 coordinate 143,563, forward strand.
CAATGCGTAAACTGACGCTTCTGCCGATCCTCGCTCTGGCCGCTTTGGCCGCATGCAACACGGTCGAAGGTGCAGGTAACGACCTCTCGGCCGCTGGCACCGCCATCAGCCAAGAGTCTCGCGAAGTGCAGGCACGCTAAGACGAGGAAGGCCGGTCGAAAGACCGGCCTTCTTTCTTTCAATGCGCGGCAGTTACGAACCGCGTGTCCAGATAGGCCATCACGGCCTCGGACCCGCCCTCGGTGCCGTAGCCACTGTCCTTGATCCCGCCGAACGGCGTTTCCGGCAGCGCCAGACCCACGTGGTTGATCGAGATCATGCCCGATTCCACCTCGCGCCCGATCCGCTCCACCGCTTCGTGGCTGCGGGCATAGGCATAGGCGGCAAGCCCGAATTCCAGCCGGTTCGCCTCGGCGATCATGTCATCCAGCGAGGCCATGCGGTTCACGATGGCGACGGGGCCGAAGGGCTCCTCGTTCATGATGCGGGCGTTCAGCGGCACGTCGGCCAGAACCGTAGGTTCGAAGAACCAGCCCTTGTTGCCGATGCGGTGACCGCCGGTGACCAGGGTCGCCCCCTTCTCCACCGCGTCGCCGATCAGCTCCTCCATCATGGGGATGCGGCGTTCGTTGGCCAGCGGGCCCATCTCCACGCCTTCGTCAAAGCCGTTGCCCACCTTGATCTTCTGCAGACCCGAGGAGAACGCGTCGAGGAACTTGTCCGAGATCTTCTGATCCACCAGGAACCGCGTGGGCGACACGCAGACCTGCCCCGCGTTGCGCGTCTTGCTGGCGGCCATCTGCGCGGCGGCCTTTTCCCAGTCGGCGTCGCCCGCCACGATCACCGGCGCGTGCCCGCCCAGTTCCATCGTCGCGCGCTTCATGTGCTGGCCCGCCATGCCCGCCAGCAGCTTGCCCACGGGGGTAGAGCCTGTGAAGCTGATCTTGCGGATCACCGGGTGCTTGATCAGGTATTCCGAAATCTCGGCCGGGACGCCGTAGACGAGGCCGAGCACCCCGTTCGGGACGCCCGCATCGGCAAAGGCCCGGATCAGCTCGGCGGGCGAGGCCGGCGTTTCCTCGGGCGCCTTTACGATGAACGAGCATCCGGCGGCCAGCGCGGCGCACAGCTTGCGCACCACCTGGTTGATGGGGAAGTTCCACGGCGTGAAGGCGGCCACGGGACCGACGGGATGACGGACGGCCAGTTGCTGGACACCCACCGTGCGGGCCGGGATGATCTGGCCGTAGGTGCGGCGCGCTTCCTCGGCGAACCAGTCGATCGTGTCGGCGGCGCCCATCACTTCCATGCGGGCCTGCGCCAGCGGCTTGCCCTGTTCGCGCGTCATCATGGGGGCGATGGTGTCGGCGCGTTCGCGCAGGATCTCGGCCGCGCGGCGCATCAGCTTCGACCGGTCGAAGGGCGACGTCTTGCGCCACACGTCGAACCCGCGCAGCGTGGCGGCCAGCGCGTCGTCCAGATCCGCCGTGCGGGCGTGGGCGACGTGGCCGATCACCTCCTCGGTTGCGGGATCGACCACGGGGATCGTGGCACCGTCGCAGGCGGCGCGCCAGGTGCCATCGATGAACAGCTGCGTGTCAGGATAGGTCATGCATCACTCTTTCGGAGGGCGGCGCCGTGGCCGCACGTCTTCGGATGCCTGAAACGTGGTCCCTGCACCGGGCGGCGTCAAGCCGCCTTGCGGCGCGGCAGCATCGGCGCGGTGGCAAGGATGGCGTATCCGACCAGCCCCGACAGGAGCGATCCCATCAGGATGCCGATCTTCACTTCCTCCTGAACGATGGGATCATCGAAGGCCAGAAGTCCGATGAACAGGCTCATGGTGAACCCGATGCCGCACAGGATCGACACGCCGAAGACCTGCCGCCATGTGGCGTCGGCCGGAAGATCCACGATGTTGGTCTTCACCAGAACGAACACCGCCCCGAAGACGCCGATCATCTTGCCCGCGAACAGCCCGGCCGCCACGCCCAGCGTGGCCGGCGCGACGAAGACGGCGGGATCCACCCCGATCAGCGACACGCCGGCGTTCGCGAAGCCGAAGATCGGCACGATGAAGAAGGCCACCGGGTTGTGCAGCGCCTGTTCCAGACGGTGCAGGGGCGACACGTCGCCCTTCGCTTCGGGCAGGCCGGGGGTCCGCTGGATCGGGACGCACAGCGCCAGGATCACGCCAGCCAGCGTCGCGTGCACGCCTGAACGGAACACGAAAACCCACAGGACGACGCCCAGGAGCAGATAGGGCCACAGGCTGCGCACCCCGCCCCGGTTCAGGACCAGAAGCGCCCCAATGACAAAGGCCGCCGCGATCAGGTCCGGGATCGACAGGCCCGAGGTGTAGAACACCGCGATGACCACCACCGCCCCCAGATCGTCGATGATGGCCAGCGCCGCGAGGAAGATCTTGAGCGAGACGGGCACCCGCGGGCCCAGAAGCGACAGCACGCCAAGCGCGAAGGCGATGTCGGTGGCGGAAGGGATGGCCCAGCCGCGCAGGACCTCCGGATGATCGCGGTTGATGAAGATGTAGATCAGCGCCGGCACCGCCATGCCGAACAGCGCGGCCACCCCGGGCAGGATGCGGCGCGGCCAGGTGGACAGCTGTCCATCCGTCATCTCGCGCTTGATCTCCAGCCCGACCATCAGGAAGAACACCGCCATCAGGGCGTCGTTGATCCAGTGCTGCAGGCTCAGCGGCCCGATATGTGCATGCAGCACCGTCGAATAGACGAGGTGCAACGGCGAATTCGCGACGAGGATCGCCAGAACGGCCGTCACCATCAGGATGATGCCGCCCGACGATTCGCTTTGCAGGAAGGTGCGGAAGCTAAGATTGCCCTTTCCGGGCCGGGAGTTGGTCATGGATCTGCGTCCCTTTGAACGAAAGGTTGTGTCAGTCTCCGTTCAGGGATGCCGATCCGACGCACGCAGCACACGCCGGGACGGTTCGATCCTAAAGGCAGCGCATCAGGTTGCCAAGATGGCACCGCCCCGGATCAGATATCGCCGGGCTGCGGCCCGCTGCGCCGGTCCCACGGCACTGGAAGGTTGCAGTTCTGGCAGATCTGCGACAGGGCCTTGCGCAGGCCCTCCTCCACTGTCGGGTGATAGATGGGCTGGTCCAGCATCTCGGCCGCCGTCATGCCCTGACTGATGGCGAGCGCGAAATAGTGGGCCACATGTTCGCCGTCGGGCATGCACAGGGTGGCCGACAGGATCCGCCCCTCGGCGTCCCCTTCCAGCCGGACGAAGCCGCGGTTGCGCGCCTCCACCCGGGCGCGGCCTTGGTCAGCGTAATCGGCCTGGCCGGTGACGGTCTCCGTCCTCTCCGGCACATGGCCGACGGTGGCGACGTTGGGATGGGTGAAGGCGATGGCCATCGGCACCTTGCGCTGCGCCGACCGGATGTCCGACAGGTTCGCCGCGTTGCGGCCGGCGATGCTGCCCTCGGCCGTCGCTTCGTGCAGGACGGGACGGTCGTGATTGGCGTCGCCCGCGATGAAGATCGTGGAGGATCCGCAGCGCAGCGTGCCCTTGTCGAAGACGGGCGTGCCGTGGTCGTCCAGTTCGATCCCCGCCGCCTCCAGCCCCAGCCCTTTCAGCGCGGGCGGTCGGCCGGCGGCCACGAGGATCCGGTCCACCGTCACGGAGCCGCCGTCCCAGTCCAGCCGCGCGGCGGCGCCGTCGCGGGCCACCTTCACCTCCGCCTCCAGATGCACAGCCATGTCCTCGCGCAGGAAATCGGCCATGCAGGCGGCCTCCTCTCCCTTCAGGCCCGCAACACCGGTGCCGGAATCCAGCAGCGTCACCTCGACGCCCAAGCGTGCGAAAGCTTGCGCCAGTTCGGCCCCGAGCGAGCCTGCACCGATCACACCCAGACGTTTCGGAAGGTCCTCAAGCTCAAACACCGTCTCGTTCGTCAGCACGAGGTCGGAGATGACCTCGTATTCCTTCGGCACCGAGGGGGCGGCCCCCGTCGCGATGACGATCGCCTTGGCCGTCACCTCTTCCCCGCTGTCCAGCTTCAGCGTGGTGGCGGAGGTGAAGCGCGCCCGGCCCTTCAGCTTCTGCGGAACCTCGTCATAGCTGTCCTTCACCCCGGCCACGAAATGGTCCCGCAGGGCACGCACGCGGGCCATGACCGCCTTGCCATCCACCGTGGCCTTGGCGTTCACCCCGAACTCCGGCGCCTGACGGACGGCGTGGGCCGCGCTGGCCGCCGCGATCAGAAGCTTCGACGGCATGCAGCCCACGGCGGCGCAGGTCGTGCCGCGAAAAGCGGGGTCAATCAGCACGGTGCGCGCCCCGTTCTTGCGGGCATGGCGTTCTGCCGCAAGCCCGGCGGTTCCCGCGCCGATCACGGCCACGTCGCAGTCGATGGATGTCATGGTGTTCTCCTTCCCGGCCGAAACACGCCGGTCGCGGCCCCGGTTCCGGGGGAACCCCTACGCGCCCGAACGGTTCACCACGTGCAAAGGAGATTCCGATGACCCGCGAAGCCGATCCCCACGATGAAGCCGAGAAGATCCGGGACGAACGCGCCCGCGCCGCCCGGTCCGAAGAGGAACGCCAGAAGATCAAGGACAGCCCGGTGGAGCCGCTTCTGAAGGAGCCGGGACGCGGCACGAAGGAATGGGACTGATTTGTTACCCTTGCTTCTTGAATACGCGCCGCTGATCTCGGCCCTTCTGGCCGGCGTAACGGCGGTGATCTGGATCGTCTACCTGAACGTCTTCCTGATGAGCTATCGGCGGCAGCACTGCCCGTCGATCCTCATCACCTCGGGCGCCGGGCGGGGGCTGAGCTCCCACTGCTTCGTGACGAACCTGGGGTTGGAGCCGGTGTTCCTTCTGGACATCGTGCTGGACGCCCGCACCACGGACGGACAGCGCCTGCACGCCGTGATCCCCGAACGCAACGAACGCCACAGCGACGACGAAAGCCCCGAGACGGACGCCCGTGGTGCCACCAACCTCGGCCCGCTGGCGAGCGGCGAGGAAAAGGACATCGGCCGCTTCACGACGCTGATCCAGCGGGCGCATGCGGAAAATCCCGAATGGGCCGAGGATCTGACTTACAAATCGCTGAAGATCACCGTGGTCGCCGTCACGGCCAGCCGGGCGCGCCTGTATGGCGCCGAACGGGAATACATCATCGGAGAGGATCGGCACGGCCATCCCTGCCTGCGCCCCACCACCATCAAGGCGCGCCAGATCGACAGCTTCCTGGGGCGCCGCGCCTTGGGCCGCGTGCTGCGCGAAGATCTGGGCCTGATGGAAGCGCAATAGAAAAAGGCCCGCCATAAGGCGGGCCTTTTGATCGACAATGAAGCGGATCAGCGCTTGGAGAACTGGAAGCTGCGGCGGGCTTTGGCCTTGCCGTATTTCTTCCGTTCCACGACGCGGCTGTCGCGCGTCAGGAAGCCTGCGGCTTTCAGCGCACCACGCAGCGAGGGATCGTAGAGCTGCAGGGCCTTGGACACGCCGTGCTTCACCGCACCGGCCTGACCCGACAGACCGCCGCCGGCGACCGTGGCCACCACGTCGAACTGGCCTTCGCGGTTCGCGATCGTGAACGGCTGGCGCAGGATCATCTGCAGCACGGGACGGGCGAAGTAGGCCGCCATTTCCTTGCCGTTGACCGTGACCTTGCCCGAACCCGGCTTGATCCAGACGCGGGCGACCGCGTCCTTGCGCTTGCCGGTGGCATAGGCGCGGCCCTGTGCGTCGCGCACCGGCTCACGGGTGATGGTCGCCACGGCTTCCGGAGCGGACTCCGACACGGCCGACTTCAGGTCGTCGAGGGATTTGATGTCAGCCATGATCAGGCGCTCCGCGTGTTTTTCGGGTTCAGCGACGCAACGTCGAGAACGGTCGGCTGCTGAGCTTCGTGCGGATGTTCGGCGCTGGCGTAGACGCGCAGGTTCGTCATCTGCTGACGGCCGAGGCTGTTGCGGGTGATCATGCGCTCGACGGCCTTGGTCACCACACGCTCGGGGTGGGCGCCGTCCAGCACTTGGGCTGCGGTGCGGAACTTGATCCCGCCCGGGTGGCCGGTGTGCCAGTAGTAACGCTTGTCGGCGCGCTTGTTGCCCGTCATCTGCACCTTGTCAGCGTTGATGACGATGACGTTGTCACCCATGTCCATGTGGGGGGTGAACGTCGGCTTATGCTTGCCGCGCAGGATGCTGGCGACGATCGTGGCGAGGCGGCCCAGAACGATGCCTTCGGCGTCGATCAGGATCCACTTCTTCTCGATGTCCGCCGGAGTAGCGGTAAAGGTTTTCATCACTGAACCCTAATCGAAGTGGGGCGAGGCAGGGCCCCGCGGATTGATGAGGGTATATCCATCATTGCCGCCACAGCGTCAAGCACAAGGCCATTAATTTGATATAATAAAAACAATGGCTTGCGAAAACGGTATTCTGCTACCCCATCACCGTAGGCGCGGCGGACGTGTCGGATCGGTGCCCGGGGCCTGCGCGGCGGGACGTTCCTGCGCCTGCGGTGCCGGCATGTCCAGCCGCATCCCAATCTCGGCCATGCGGCGTGCAGCGGGACCATCGGGCAGGCACACCACGTCCATCTCCCCCGCGTCGATGCCCGAGAATGTGAGTGCCTCGGCCGCGGAACGGGCCAGCGCCTCCTCCGCCTCTTCCCGCGCGCCGATGAAGGCCAGAAGATGCCCGTGCCGGCCGTCGGAATAGGACACGCCCGCCAGCAGCGCGTGGCTGGCCAGACCGCCCGCATGGGCCAGCTTCTGCCCCAGGGCGTCCAGAAGGCGCTGCGGCACTTGCGGCGGAAGAAACGCCGTCGGCACCGCTTCGGCCCGCTCAGGGGCGTGGTCCAGCGTGCCGGCCAGCCAGTCCACCGCCTCGGGCGGAAGCAGCATCGCGCTGTCGGCACCCAGGTTGACGGCCAGCCCCACCCCCTGCCCGGCCAGTTGCCGCGCGATCACCCGCCCCGGCAGCGCCGCGTAGGTGTTGGTGACGCCGGTGAAGGCCGACAGCTTGTCGTCGCTGTCGAAGGCCAGCACGTAGGGGCCATCGTCCAGGGGGAACAGCTTCGGCGTGACGGCGCCTTCCCGTGCCTCCCCTTCTGTCAGGCAGACCAGTTCGGCCTCGGCCAGACGTTCGTAATATGTCAGGCGCGCGGCATCGTCGGCGTCATTGGCGGCCATGTTCGCATAGGCATGATCAAGGGGGGTCATCGCGTTCTCCGGGACGGCGGGGCTGGACCAGCCATCCTACGATTTCACGCGGAACGCCAGCCCCGCGCGGGCAGGATTCTTAACGATGTTCCGCGATGATTGTCATGTGGGCCAGCCTGTCGTAGAGGTTGGACGGGGGCGCCCCGATCCGCGGGACAGGAAACTCGGATGATCGAATTCAACAATGTCAGCAAGTCCTTCTGGACCGGACAGCAGCGCAAGGTGATCCTCGACAACGCCTCCTTCCGGGTGGAGATCGGGAATTCGCTGGGCATCCTCGCCCCGAACGGCACCGGCAAGACGACCCTGATCAACATGATGGCCGGCCTTGAAAAACCCGACGAGGGCGAGGTGCGGCGCAGTTCGCGCGTGTCCTTTCCCCTGGGCTTCATGGGCGGCATCAACCCGAAGCATTCCGCGAACGAGAACGCCCGCTACGTGGCAAGGCTTTACGGCCTTGATCCCGATTACGTGGAAAGCTTCTGCCGCTGGCTGACCGACATCAACGAATATTTCGACCAGCCCGTGTCCACCTATTCGGCCGGGATGCGGTCGCGGTTCACCTTCTCGCTCATGCTGTCGCTGGAATTCGACATCTACCTGATCGACGAAGGGATGCCGACCACGACGGATGTGCAATTCAACCGGAAGGCGGGTATGATCCTTCAGCAGCGGCTGGCGAACGGCACGATGGTCATCGTGTCCCACCAGCCCAAGACGCTGGAGAAGTTCTGCAAGACCGCGGCCGTGCTGCGCAACGGCCAGCTCTACATGTTCGAATCTCTCGAGGAGGCGAAGCGCCTTTATGACTACCAAGCTCACGGCTAAGCGCTACCGCACCCGCCCGTCGGATGCGGCAACCCAGCATCCGGCCTCGCAGCTGCGCCCCGAGGATCTGTTCGAGGAACCCGATGACGGCCTCGGGCCCGGCATCAACCGTGCCACACCCAGCCAGCCGCCGTCGGACCAGCGCATCACCGCGGACGAGATCGCGGCCGTGGAGGGTGAGAACCTGACGGGCCGCCAGCTGCGCCTGGCCCGCCGGATCGCGGCCAAGCACAACATTCAGGCGTCTTCGGACCACATGGCCGTCATCCTGCTGCGCCGTTCCGGGATCGACCCGTTCCAGCGCGCGTCGCTAATGGATCTGGTGGTGTCCTCCCGGCAGGCGGAAGGCCCTACGCCGAACCTGCCGCAAAAGATGCAGCCGATCCAGCTTCCCTCGACCGAGCAGCGGGCCCAAGACAGCCATCTGCGCGAGCTGCGGCAGATCCAGCAGGACATCGCGCGGCGTCGCCAGCGCAAGCTGATGCTTCTGGGGCTGCGGCTGGCCTTCTTCGTGCTGCTGCCGACCTTCATCGCGGGCTACTACTTCTACGCGATCGCGACGCCGATGTATTCGACCAAGTCGGAATTCGTGATCCAGTCATCACAGAACCCGACGCAGGCCAGCAGCAGCATGCTGTCGACCTCTCCGCTGCAGATCATCCAGGATTCCATTGCGGTGCAGGGCTACCTGCAATCGCGTGAGGCGATGGAACGGCTGAACGACGATCTAGGCTTCCGGGCGCATTTCGCCTCCTCCGACATCGACCCCATCCAGCGCATTCCCGAAAGCGCGACGATGGAGGATGTGTATTCCGTCTACAAACGCAACGTGAAGATCTCGTTCGATCCGACCGACGGGATCGAGCGGATGGAGGTCATCGCCGAGGACCCGCAGACCGCCGTCGCGTTTTCCGAAGCCCTGATCGGCTATGCCGAAGAGCAGGTGGACCAGCTGACCCAGCGGATGCGGGAAGATCAGATGCAGGGCGCGCAGCAGGGTTATGAAAACGCCGAGAAGGCAATGCTGGAGTCGCAGCAGAAGATGGTGGAGCTGCAGGAGCAGTTCCGCATGATCTCCTCGGACGTGGAGGTGTCGCTCATCACCTCGCAGCTGTCGACGCTGAATTCCCAGCTGCTGGAGGAGAAGCTTTCCCTGCAGCAGATGCAGTCGAACGCCCGTCCGAACGAGGCCCGGATGCAGCCGGTGCGCGACCGCATCCAGCGGCTGGAGGATCAGGTGACGGAACTGCGGGGTCGCCTCACGGCCTCCAGCGGCGGCGACGAATCCATCGCCCGCCTGCAGGCGCAGCTGGCCCTGGCCCAGGGCGACGTGGAGATGCGGCAGATGATCCTCGGCGAATCGCTGCGCGCGATGGAAACGGCACGGGTGGAAGCCGCCCGCCAGACGCGGTATCTGTCGCGCAACGTGAACCCGGTCGCACCGGACGCGCCCGTCTATCCCCGCGCTTTCGAGAACACGCTGGTCTCCCTGCTGGTGTTCCTCGGAATCTACCTGATGATCTCGATGACCGTCGCCATCCTGCGCGAACAGGTCTCCTCGTAAAAGGACCCAAGATGAAAACCGTCGATATCGCTGGCCTTCGCGTTGGCAACGATCTTCCTTTGTGTCTGATCGCGGGCCCCTGCCAGCTGGAGAGCCTGGACCATGCCGAGATGATCGCCGGCCGCATGGCCGAGATCTGCGCCGCCGCGGGCGCGCAATACGTCTTCAAGGCGAGCTACGACAAGGCCAACCGCACCTCGCTGAACGGGCGCCGCGGGCTGGGGTTGGAGGCCGGGCTGTCCGTGCTTGAAAAGATTCGCTCCAGCGGCCTGCCAGTGCTGACCGACATCCACGACATCGCGCAGGCGCGCGAGGCGGCGACCGTGGTGGACGTCATCCAGATCCCCGCCTTCCTGTGCCGCCAGACGGACCTCTTGGTCGCGGCGGGCGAAACGGGCGCCGTGGTCAACATCAAGAAGGGCCAGTTCCTTGCGCCGTGGGACATGGCCAATGTGGCCGAAAAGGTGTCCTCCACCGGCAATGACCGCATTCTTCTGACGGAGCGCGGCACCTCCTTCGGCTACAACACGCTGGTGGCGGACATGCGCGGCCTGCCGACGATGGCGAAGACCGGCTACCCGGTCATCATGGACGCGACGCATTCGGTGCAGCAGCCGGGGGGTCTTGGCGGCGCGTCGGGTGGGCAGCGTGAATTCGCGCCGGTCATGGCGCGGGCGGCCGTCAGCCTCGGCATCGCGGGCGTCTTCATCGAAACGCACGAAGACCCGGACAGCGCCCCGTCAGACGGCCCGAACATGATCCGGCTGGACGAGATGCAGGCGCTTGTCGAACGACTGATGGCGTTCGACAAGCTGGCCAAGGCGGATCCGATCCGCGTCTGAGGCCTAGATCCAGCCGGTGATCTTGCCGGCCGTGGTGCCCGTCGCAAGGATGCGGCGGGCGAACATCGGATAGGTTCCGATCGGCAGTTCGGCGGTGGCATAGGTGACGCCGTCGGAGCTGACATACCGGACTGTCCCTGCCGTGCCGATCGTCAGGGCGCGGACATCCTCCGCCAAGTCGGCGCTGTCCGACGGCGTGACCGCCACCGCGCCGAACGCCGCTGCGGTGACGCCCTTTTCGGCCCCTGCAAATCTGTTGGCCATCTTCCATCCTTCTTGCTGACACTGGCTTTCGCCGGGCGTCCAACTTCGCGCAGGAAGATGACCGAAAGCGGAAGGCCCCGGTCGGGGCCTTCAGATGCCGTAAAGGTTTGGATCAGTTGGTCTGGGTGGCCGGACCCGTGGTGTCATCCGCTTGGGGACCACGGTCCGCGAAGAAGGAGGTCGCGACGATCGCGATGATGCCCACGATGATGATGGCAAAGACGATGCGCATCGGCCCGCGTACGCCCTTCTTGCCCGTCTCGTCATTCTGTTTCATGCTGTGACCTTCCCTGGACATTGCGCATCACAGCGCCTGCGGAAGGATTTGGTTCCCTGACGTCGCCGTCATGGTGGGCCGTGACGGGCTCGAACCGCCGACATTTTCGGTGTAAACGAAACGCTCTACCAACTGAGCTAACGGCCCGCAATGTATCGGGATGGTGGGCGATGAGGGATTTGAACCCCCGACATCTTCGATGTGAACGAAGCGCTCTACCACTGAGCTAATCGCCCGATGCCGGGGGTTTAGCCCTACTCGTCGTCCTCTGCAAGAGCCTTTTTTGCGCTTTTTGCATCCGTGTTCTGCGGGCGCAGTTTCAGCGTGACGACGCCGTTTTCCTCGTTGCGCTTGATCACCTTCAGGCGCCCCAGCGGCGGCAGGACCAGATCGTCGCCGGCGGTGATCTTGGCCGTCATCGCCGCCAGGAAGGCGTCGATGATCGGGCGCGCTTCCTTGCGGTTCTTTCCCGTGGCCTCCACGACCATGTCCACGAGGTCGGGCAGCTTCGTGACCTCGGCGGCTTCCTTCAGTTCGGCTTCCGGCTTGGCTTCGGCCTCGGGCGCTTTCGCCTTCGGGGCGCGGGTCGCGCGTGCGGTCGTCTTGGTGGCCATGCTGTTCATCCCAAACGTGACAATCAGTCCGAACGATACCGCTTTTTCAGGCCTTGGAAAGAAAAAGACGCGCCCGAAGGCGCGTCTCTGGGATCAGTGGGCCGTTTGCTGATGCACCGGCTGCTCGGCCATCCGGCGGGCCGCAGCGGCCTCCTCGGCCGCTTCGTCCCATTCCACCGGCTCCGGCATCCGCACCAGCGCCTCGCGCAGAACCTCACGGACATGGGTCACGGGGATGATCTTCAGCCCCTGCTTCACGTTGTCCGGGATCTCGGCCAGGTCCTTCTCGTTCTCGACCGGGATCAGCACCGTCTTGATGCCGCCCCGCAGCGCCGCAAGAAGCTTCTCCTTCAACCCGCCGATGGGGAGCGCGTTGCCGCGAAGCGTGACCTCGCCGGTCATGGCGATGTCCTTCTTCACGGGGATTCCCGTCAGCACCGACACGATCGACGTCACCATCGCCAGACCGGCGCTCGGCCCGTCCTTCGGGGTGGCCCCTTCGGGAACGTGGACGTGGATGTCCATCGTCTCGAACCGCGGGGGCTTCACGCCCAGTTCCGGCGCGATGGACCGGACGTAGCTGGACGCCGCGTCGATGGACTCCTTCATCACGTCGCCCAGCTTGCCGGTCGTCTTCATCCGGCCCTTGCCCGGCAGGCGCAGCGCCTCGATCTGCAGCAGTTCCCCCCCGACCGAGGTGTAGGCCAGACCGGTCACGACACCGACCTGATCCTCCTTCTCGGCCAGACCGTGGCGATAACGCGGGACGCCCAGGAACTCGGCCACGTTGGCTTCCGTCACCTCGACGGACGTGGCCTTGCCCTTCACGATTTCCGTCACCGCCTTGCGGGCCAGCTTCGCGAGTTCACGCTCCAGGTTCCGCACCCCCGCCTCGCGGGTGTAGGACTGGATCACCTCGGTCAGCGCGCCATCCGTGACCGCGAATTCGCCCGCCTTCAGGGCGTGGTTCTCGATCTGCTTCGGCACGAGGTGGGTCTTCGCGATCTCGCGCTTCTCGTCCTCGGTATAGCCCGACAGCGGGATGATCTCCATCCGGTCCAGAAGCGGCCCCGGCATGTTGTAGGAGTTCGCCGTGGTCAGGAACATCACGTTCGACAGGTCGTATTCCACCTCAAGATAGTGGTCGGTGAACGTGCCGTTCTGTTCCGGATCCAGCACCTCCAGCATGGCCGAAGCGGGATCGCCGCGGAAGTCCTGCCCCATCTTGTCGATCTCATCCAGCAGGATGAGCGGGTTGGTGGTCTTGGCCTTCTTCAGCGCCTGGATGATCTTGCCGGGCATGGAGCCGATATAGGTCCGGCGGTGGCCCCGTATCTCGGATTCATCGCGCACGCCGCCAAGGCTGATGCGGATGAACTCGCGCCCCGTCGCCTTCGCGACCGACTTGCCGAGCGAGGTCTTGCCCACGCCCGGAGGGCCGACGAGGCACAGGATCGGCCCCTTCAGCTTCGTCGCACGCGCCTGTACCGCCAGATACTCGGTGATGCGTTCCTTGACCTTTTCCAGCCCGTGGTGATCGGCGTCCAGGATGGCCTGCGCCTTGCCCAGATCCTTCTTCACCTTGGACTTCACGCCCCACGGCACGCCCAAGAGCCAGTCGAGGTAGTTGCGCACGACGGTCGCCTCGGCGCTCATCGGGGACATCGACTTCAGCTTCTTGATCTCGGCGTCGGCCTTCTCGCGGGCTTCCTTCGACAGCTTGGTGGCCGCGATCCGGGCTTCCAGTTCGGACACCTCGTTCTGGCCGTCCTCGCCGTCGCCCAGCTCCTTCTGAATGGCCTTCATCTGCTCATTCAGATAATATTCGCGCTGCGTCTTCTCCATCTGGTTCTTGACGCGGCTTTTGATGCGCTTCTCGACCTGAAGAACGCTCATCTCGCCCTGCATGTGGCCGTAGACGCCTTCAAGGCGCTGACCCACGTCCAGCGTTTCCAAGAGCTTCTGCTTCTGCGCCACGTCCACGCCAAGGTGCCCGGCCACAAGGTCGGCCAGACGGGCGGGATCGGTCGATTCCGACACGGCCGACAGCGCCTCTTCGGGGATGTTCTTCTTGATCTTGGCGTAGCGTTCGAATTCGTCGGCCACGGCGCGCAGCATGGCGTCGACCGTTTCCTCGTTGCCCGCGACCTCGTCCTGCGTCTCGGCATGTGCCTCGAAGAAGCGGTCATTCGAGACGAAATCCGTGATGCGCACGCGCGACTTGCCTTCGACCAGCACCTTCACGGTGCCGTCCGGCAGTTTCAGAAGTTGCAGCACATTGGCCAGAACGCCCGTGCGGTAGATGCCGTCGGTGCCCGGATCGTCCACCGACGGGTCCATCTGCGACGACAGCAGGATCTGGCGATCCTCGGACATGACCTCTTCCAATGCGCGCACCGACTTCTCGCGGCCCACGAACAACGGAACGATCATGTGCGGGAAGACCACGATGTCACGCAGCGGCAACACGGGGTAACTTGGAGCAAGTGTCTCGTTCATCTTCGGTCCTTTCGCAGGAAGGCTCTGGTCCCGTGCATCGGCAACGCTCGGCCTTCCCCGGCTGAGTTCCCTATCTGGTGGTGCGACCCATCCAAGTCAACCATTCCGCTGGAACCAAGACGGAACATGGCACGCGGTTCACGCAGCCGTCAAAGGGGATCGATGTCGCCTTCGGCACGGCGGGCGTGGAAGTCGGCCACAAAGGCCGGAAGGCGCTGTTCGGCGATCGCGTCGCGCAGGCCCTGCATCAGTTCCTGATAGTAGTGCAGGTTGTGCCAGGTCATGAGCATGGAGCTGATGATCTCCCCCGCGCGCATCACGTGATGCAGGTAGCCACGGGAATAGTTGCGGCAGGCGGGACAGGTGCACTCCTCATCCAACGGGCGGGGATCGTCCATGTGGCGGGCGTTCTTGATGTTGATGACGCCGCGCCGCGTGAAGGCCTGCCCCGTGCGCCCGGAACGCGACGGCAGCACGCAGTCCATCATGTCGATGCCGCGTTCCACGGCGCCCACGATGTCGTCGGGCTTGCCCACGCCCATCAGATAACGCGGCTTGTCCGCCGGCAGCATGCCTGGGGCGTAGTTCAGGACGTCGAACATCATCTCCTGCCCCTCGCCTACCGCCAGACCGCCGACGGCGTAACCATCAAAGCCGATGGATTGCAGCTTTTCCGCGCTTTCGGCGCGCTGGTCGGGGAAGACGCTGCCCTGCTGGATCCCGAACAGCGCGTGGCCCGGCTGATCGCCAAAGGCGTCGCGCGACCGTTGCGCCCACCGCATGGACAATTCCATCGACCGGCGCGCCGTTTTTTCATCAGCCGGAAATGGTGTGCATTCGTCGAAGGCCATCACGATGTCGGATCCCAGCAGGCGCTGGATCTCCATGCTCCGCTCCGGCGTCAGGTGGTGGGAAGAGCCGTCGATGTGGCTCTTGAAGCGCACCCCCTCCTCCGTCAGCTTGCGCAGGGCGGTCAGGCTCATCACCTGGAACCCGCCACTGTCGGTCAGGATCGGACGCTCCCAGTTCATGAAGCGGTGGAGCCCGCCAAGGCGGTCGATCCGTTCGGCCGTGGGCCGCAGCATCAGGTGATAGGTGTTGCCCAGAAGGATGTCCGCGCCCGTGGCCCGCACGTTTTCGGGCAGCATCGCCTTCACCGTGGCGGCGGTGCCAACCGGCATGAAGGCGGGCGTGCGAATCTCTCCACGCGGGGTGTGGATCGTGCCCGTGCGGGCCTTTCCGTCGGTGGCGTGAATGTCGAAGCTGAAACCTGTCATGATCCTCCTTTGCGGCAAAACCGCCGATTTTGGAAGGGGTCCGATGCAGCGTCGCAACATCCACTGGCGGAAGCCGGTGCGGGCATCCGCCGCGCCACAGAAAAATTGCACAAGTGCCTTAAAGCGTATAATCGCTTACGACCACTCTGACCGTACGCGGCAGGGCGCGAATGGGGACTTGAGGAGGACATCCATTGCATTACGAACCGACAGCGGGTGAACCGCCCAAGAAAGCTGGACCATTCTACACCCATCTGTATTTCCAGGTGATCGTGGCGATCATCCTCGGGATTCTGCTGGGACATTTCTATCCGCAATTCGCGGCCAGCCTGAAACCCCTGGGCGACGCCTTCATCAAGCTGGTGAAGATGATCATCGCGCCCGTGATCTTCCTGACCGTGTCGACCGGCATCGCCGGCATGACCGACATGAAGAAGGTCGGTCGTGTCGCCGGCAAGGCCATGATCTACTTCCTGACCTTCTCCACCCTGGCGCTGATCGTCGGCCTGGTGGTGGCGAACATCATCCAGCCGGGCTCCGGCATGAACATCGATCCGGCGACGCTGGATGCAAGCGCGGTGAACGACTACGCCGCCAAGGCGCATGAAACGACGATCACCGGCTTCCTGATGAACATCATCCCGACCACGCTGGTCGGTGCCTTCGCGGCGGGCGACATCCTGCAGGTGCTGTTCATCTCCGTCCTGTTCGGCGTCGCGCTCGCCATGGTGGGCGAACGTGGCCGCCCGGTGACCGAGTTCCTGACCTCGCTCACCTATCCGATCTTCAAGCTGGTCGGCATCCTGATGAAGGCCGCCCCGATCGGCGCCTTCGGCGCGATGGCCTTCACCATCGGCCGCTACGGCATCGGTTCGGTCATCAACCTCGCGGCGCTGGTGATCTGCTTCTACATCACGGCCCTGCTGTTCGTGATCGTCATCCTGGGTGCCGTGGCCCGCTACAACGGCTTCTCGATCTTCAAGCTGATCAAGTACATCAAGGAGGAGCTGCTGCTGGTTCTGGGCACCTCGTCCTCCGAAGCGGCCTTGCCCTCGCTGCTGCAGAAGATGGAACGCGCCGGCGCCTCGCGCTCGGTCGTGGGTCTGGTCGTGCCGACCGGGTATTCATTCAACCTCGACGGCACGAACATCTACATGACGATGGCCGCGCTGTTCATCGCGCAGGCCACGAACACCGACCTGACGCTTGGTCAGGAAATCCTGCTGCTGCTGGTCGCCATGCTGTCGTCCAAGGGCGCCGCGGGCATCACCGGCGCGGGCTTCATCACGCTGGCCGCCACGCTGTCCGTGGTTCCCACGGTTCCGCTGGCGGGCATGGCGCTGATCCTTGGCGTGGACCGCTTCATGTCCGAATGCCGCGCCCTGACCAACTTCGTCGGCAACGCCGTGGCCACTCTGGTCGTCGCGAAGTGGGAGGGCGAGCTGGACATGGACAAGCTGCACGCCGCCCTGAACGGCGAACCGCAGCCCGTCGCCTCGATGACGCCGCCGCGCGACATCCCGGCCGGCCTGCAGGAAAACATCCGCACCTCCACCGATTGAGAATGGAAAAGCCGCCCTTGGGGGCGGCTTCTTCCACAGACAAGAAACACCAAAGCCGCCCTTCGGGGCGGCTTTTCCTTTGGATCAGACGGATCACTCGGCGGGGTGATGTTTCCGCTGCGCCACTTCGGCCATCTTGCGGTCGAACCGGCGCGACATCTCTCGGACAACCAGAAGACCGCAGCCGCCCATGGCAAGCGCAATCAGCGGAAGGCCGTAATCGAAGAACGTCATGGCGTCACTCCCTTCTTCATATAGCGGAGAATATAGAGCGCCAGTGCATGAAAAGCCAGCCCGCCCGCGATCCAGATCGAAATTGCAAGCCCGCTGATCGCGGTACCCTCCGACAACGGCCGCAAAACCCCAACCGCGATCATCCCCAGACCGATGGCGTTGTAGAACGCCGCGACCAGCTTGACCCGCTCGTTATAGCTGGCGAGCGGGTCGGGCTGCATCAAAGGCCAAGCTTCTTCAGCACGATCTCGTTCACCATTGCGGGCGCAGCCTTGCCGCCGCTGGCCTTGATGACCTGCCCCACGAACCAGCCCGCCAGCTTCGGATTGGCCTTGGCCTTTTCCACCTGCGCGGGGTTCGCCGCGATGATGTCGTCCACCGCCCGCTCGATCGCGCCGGTGTCGGTCACCTGCTTCATGCCGCGCGCGGCCGCGATCTCGGCTGGGTCGCCGCCTTCCGTCCAGACGATCTCGAACAGGTCCTTGGCCATCTTGCCCGAGATGTCGCCCGAGGCCATCAGGTCCAGCACGCCACCCAACTGCGCCGCGGATACGGGGGACGCGTCGATCGCCAGCCCCTCCTTGTTCAGGCGGCCGAACAGCTCGTTGATGACCCAGTTCGCGGCCTGCTTGCCATCCCGGCCCTTCGCGACCTCCTCGAAGAAGCCCGCGGCGTCCAGTTCGGCGGTCAGCACGTTGGCGTCATAGTCGGTCAGCCCGAAGTCGCCCATGAAGCGGGCCTTCTTCGCGTCCGGTAGTTCCGGCATCGACGCCGCGACGTCGTCCACCCAAGCCTGCTCGATCTCCAGCGGCAGAAGGTCGGGATCGGGGAAATAGCGGTAGTCGTGCGCCTCCTCTTTCGACCGCATCGATCGCGTCTCGTTCCGGTCGGGATCGTACAAGCGGGTTTCCTGCACGACGGTGCCGCCATCCTCCAGAATGGCGATCTGGCGGCGTGCCTCGTAGTCGATGGCCGCCTGGATGAACCGCATGGAGTTCATGTTCTTGATCTCGCACCGCGTGCCAAGATGGCTGAAATCCTGCGTCGCCTGATACTTCTCGTACTGGCCCGGACGGCAGACCGAGACGTTCACGTCGGCGCGCAGGTTGCCGTTCTGCATGTTGCCGTCGCAGGTGCCCAGATAGCGCAGGATCTGGCGCAGCTTCGTGACATAGGCCGCCGCCTCTTCCGGCCCGCGGATGTCGGGACGGCTCACGATCTCCATCAGCGCGACGCCCGTGCGGTTGAAGTCGACGAAGCTGTTGGCCGGGTCCATGTCGTGGATCGACTTGCCCGCGTCCTGCTCCAGATGGATCCGCTCAATCCGCACCAGACGCGCGACGCCGGGCCCCATTTCCACCAGAACCTCGCCCTCGCCCACGATGGGGTGATACAGCTGGCTGATCTGGTAGCCCTGCGGCAGGTCCGGATAGAAGTAGTTCTTGCGGTCGAAGGCCGAACGCAGGTTGATCCCTGCCTTCAGGCCCAGACCGGTGCGCACCGCCTGTTCCACGCAGAATTCGTTGATGACGGGCAGCATCCCCGGCATCGCGCTGTCCACGAAGGACACGTGGCTGTTCGGTTCCGCCCCGAATCCGGTGGACGCGCCCGAAAACAGCTTCGCATTGGACGACACCTGCGCGTGGATCTCCATGCCGATCACCAGCTCCCAATCGTCGCGCGCACCGGCGATCACCTTGGGTTTCGGGGTCTCATAAGTCAGATCAAGCATGGGTCATCCTCTTGCACGAGCGTCGTTTTAAGCCCTCCTTCCCCCCCCGGCAACCCTGTGCGCACACGCACATTCGGCGAGATCGCGCCGACCAATGCGCGTTCCGGTTGCCGGAAGGAACCTCTTCGTTCAAAAGCACCGAGCCGCCCACGGAGTGCGGTGCCACCCATGTCGGAACCGATGAAGATCAGGACACTTGTTTTCGGCGCGTTGCTTGCGCTGCCCATCGCTGGCTGTGCAACCACCCAGACCTCGGCCACGCAGGCCACCGCCCTGCCCGCCATGCGTTGGGACTTCCGCCCCGAAGGCAAGACCTGGACCCAGCAGACCCTTGCGGCCGTCAGCCGCAACGACACGGATCTGAGCCGTCTTATCCCCGCTGACATCGACACCTGGTGCCCCGGCTACCGCACCGCCTCGGTCGACGAGCGCCGCGCCTTCTGGACGGCCATGCTGTCGGCGCTCGCCAAGCATGAAAGCACGTGGAACCCGGCGGCCGCTGGTGGTGGCGGCAAATGGATCGGCCTTGTGCAGATCGACCCGCGCACGGCCCGCGCCTATGACTGCGAGGCCACCACTGCGTCGGAGTTGAAGAACGGCGCCAAGAACCTCGCTTGCGCCGTCAACATCGCCTCCACCCAGGTCGCGCGCGACAACATGGTTGCCGGACCGCAGGGCCGCAGCGGCATGGGCCGCGACTGGGCACCCTTCCGATCTTCGGCCAAGCGGGTGGAAATGGCGAACTGGACCCGTTCGCAGGCCTACTGCGCCCTGTGAAATGCAAAAGGCCTGACCGATCCGGTCAGGCCTTTTCTTTATTCGGCGACCGCCTTCAAGGCGTGGTCAGGGGCGGAACGGTCCGAAAGCTGGGCAGCTTCGTCATCTGAACCAGACTGACCGCCGGCGCGTACTCCCCGCCCAGCGCCAGCGTCTCGGCCCGCAGCATCTCGATCCCCTCCTCGGACTTCGCCGGAATGCGCTCGGGCGCGATGGGATGACCCACGGTCACGCGGTAGGGCTGGCGGTGCTTGTTCAGCACCTCGTGGAACAGGGTGATGTCGCGCAGCGTCGGGTGGATCAGGTCGAACAGATAGAACAGGGTGGAGTTGCGGGCCCGGATGTTCAGCGGGATCACCGGGACGTCGAACTTGCGCGCGATCATCGCAGCCGAGGCCATCCAGGGACGTTCCATCAGCTTCAGGCCCGTGCGCTTGGCCAGACGCCCCGAGGGGAAGATGACGCCCAGACGACCGGCCTCCATCGCCTTGCGAGTGTAGTCCATTGTTTCGCGCGTCTTCTGAAGCGACCGCTTTTCCATCCGCCATTCGACCGGGCAGATCAGGTCGATCATCTGCGGCATGACGCGCAGGATGTCGCTGTTGGCATAGAAGAACAAGTCCGGCCGCAGGGGCGACAGCAGATGATGCAGGATCACACCGTCCGCAATCCCCGTCGGATGGTTTGCGACGATCATCGCCGGTCCGTTGCGCGGGATGTTTTCAAGCCCGGTGATCTGGATGTCCTTGGCGATGATCTTCGCAAGGCGCCCCATCATTTCGGGGGTGGGAAGATCACGGTATTCCTCGCCCAGAGTCAGGGTCCGCTCGTATCCCAGCATGCGGGTCAGGGCCGCATAGGCCAGACGATGGTGCGGGCGCCCACGGAAAAGCCAAGGCGCACGCTCGGCAATCAGGGGGTCAATACGGTCTCTCATCGTCTTTCAACCTACACGGCGGCGTTATCATGACATGGCGCGGCGCAGCCCAAAAGGCAAGTGCGCCGCGCCTCCACCGGTTCATTTCCGCCTGTTATCCCGCCATCCGGCCCGCCATTTCAGCCAGATCGCGCGACAGGCCGGGCGCGGACAGGATGCGCGCCAGTTCCGCGTGCATGAGGGCTTGACGGTCGACGTCGTACCGGCTCAGCCCGTCAAAGGCCTGCGACATGCGCGCGGCCGTCTGCGGGTTCAGCGGGTCCAGCCGGATCAGCCAGTCCGCCAGCAGCCGGTAGCCCGAGCCGTCCGCCTTGTGGAACCCGCGATGATTGGCCGACAGCGCGCCGAACAGGGCCCGGAAACGATTCGGGTTCTTCAGGTCGAACAGCGGGTGCCGCGTCAGGCGGTCGGCCACGGCCGGCGCGTCGGCCGCGTACAGGACCTGCAGCGTGAACCACTTGTCCATCACGATACGGTCGTCCTGCCAGCGCGCGTGGAACGCCTCCAGCGCCTCTGCGCCAGCGCCCACGTCCAGAAGGGCTGACAAAGCGCCGACCTCCTCGGTCATGTTGGTGGCGGTGTCGAACACCCCCTGCGCCGCCTGCCCCCCGTCCAGATGGGACAGAAGGCCCAGCGCCTGCATGCGAAGACTGCGCCGCCCCGCCTGCCCCGCATCCGGCGACCATGGTCCGGGCACGGGTGCGGTCAGCGCGGGAAGATCCGACTCCAGCCGTTCGGCCAGCGCACGCGTCATGCGACGGCGGGCCGCGTGGATCGCCTCCGGGTCGGGCGTCACGCCGGAACGGGCAAGGGTCTGGGCGATGTCCTCCTCCCCCGGCAGGCGCAGGGCCAGCGCGCGGAAGGCGGGGTCGAGGCTTTCGTCCGCGGCCAGCGCCCCCAGCGCGTCCAGCCACAGGGCGGGCGGCGCGCCGCCTTCCGTCGCCATCCGCGTCAGGCCGTCCTTGGCGAGCGCCCGTCCCGCTTCCCATCGGTTGAAGGGGTCGGTGTCATGGGCCAGCAGGAAGGCCCGCTCCTCGGCGCTCGTGGCCTTTTCCAGCACCACGGGGGCCGAGAAGCCGCGCAGGATCGACGCAACGGGGCGTTCCGTCAGCCCTTCAAAGCGGAAGCTCTGCTCCGGCTGGGTCAGTTGCAGCACCTCCGTGGCCCGCACCTCCGTTCCGTCCTGCCCCAGCAGGCCCGTGGCGAGGGGGATCACCTTCGGCCCCCCGGCGCCCGTCTGGCGGAAGGTCAGGGTGAAGGTGTGGCCGTCCCACGCCTCCTCGGCCACCACATGCGGGGTTCCGGCCTCCGTGTACCAGCGCTTGAACTGCGACAGGTCGCGGCCCGTGGCGTCTTGGAACACCGTCAGCCAATCCTCGATCGTGCAGGCCTGCCCGTCATGCCGGTCGAAATAAAGGTTCAGCGCCTTGGCATACCCCTCATCCCCCACCAGACGCTTCAGCATGCCGATGACCTCGGCCCCCTTCTCGTACACCGTGGCGGTGTAGAAGTTGTTGATCTCCTCATACGCGGCCGGGCGCACGGGATGGGCCAGCGGACCCGCATCCTCGCGGAACTGGCGGGCGCGCAGGGTCAGCACATCCTCGATCCGCTTCACGGGAGCACTTCGCATGTCGGCGCTGAACTGCTGATCGCGGAAGACGGTCAGCCCTTCCTTCAGGCACAGCTGGAACCAGTCGCGGCAGGTGATACGGTTGCCGGTCCAGTTGTGGAAATACTCGTGCGCGATGATCGCCTCGATCCGCGCGAAATCGTCGTCCGTCGCGGTTTCCGGCAGGGCCAGCACGTATTTGGAGTTGAAGATGTTCAGCCCCTTGTTCTCCATCGCGCCCATGTTGAAATCGTCCACCGCGACGATGTTGAACACCGACAGGTCATAGGGCCGGCGATACACCTCCTCGTCCCAGCGCATCGAGCGGATCAGGCTGTCCATCGCATAGGCGCAGCGGCCTTCATCCCCTGGGCGCACCCAGATGTTCAGCGCCACGTCGTCGCCGGTCATGGTGGTGAAGCGGTCCGAATGCGCCACCAGATCGCCCGCCACCAGCGCGAACAGATAGGCGGGCTTGGGCCAGGGATCGTCCCATTCGGCCCAGCCGTCGCCTTGCGCCACAAGGTTGCCGTTCGACAGCAGGACCGGCAGATCCCCTTCGACGCGCACGTGGAACCGGGCCATCACGTCAGGACGGTCGGGATAGAAGGTGATCTTGCGGAAGCCCTCCGCCTCGCACTGCGTGCAATACATGCCGTTCGACATGTAAAGGCCTTCCAGAGCGGTGTTGGCCGCGGGGGCGATCTCCACCTCCGTTTCCAGCACGAAGGGGCGATCGGGCACGGTCAGGGTCAGACCGGTGGCATCCGGCACGGCGTCCACCGGCACGTCGTCGATGCTGCAGGCGATCAGGCGCAGCTGTTCCCCGTCCAGCCGCAGCGAGGTGCCGCCTTTCCCGAACTGGAACACAGCAAGAACGCGCGTGGCATCGGGCGACAGGCGGAAGGTCAGCGCCACGCGGTCCAGCGGGTGTGAGAACGGGGTGTAGTCGGCAAGACGAACGGTCATTGAATTCTTTCCTTCAGGCGTCCACATCCAGTGCCAGCGCATGGATGCGCCGCACGATATCCCCAAGCGCCGCGTGCACGGCCCGGTGGCGGGCGATCCGCGACTGGCCCGCAAAGGCCGCGGCCCGGATCTTCACGTTGAAATGGGTCTCCTCCCCTTCGCGGAAACCGGAATGGCCGCGATGGCTTTCGCTGTCGTCGGTGACGACCAGCCGGGTCGGGTGAAAAGCGTCCTGAAGACAGGCATGTATCTGCTCGGTGATGGTCATTGTGATGGCGGCCCCTCTTCTCCTCGGCGCTCAAATGTCTAAACTCACGCCTCCGACTCGGAAAGGCCCTGACGATGACCAAATCCCCCTTCGACTTCGACATGCGCGTGTCCACGGACAAAAAACGCCGCAAGACAGGCCGGCGTGGCATGTCGGGGGCGCAGGAAACATCGACACGGACCTGTCAGGCCCCCGGCTGTTCCGAGGCGGGGCTGTACCGCGCGCCGCTGTCCCCAGATCACTTGGACCAGTACGTGTGGTTCTGCAAGGAGCACGTCCGCGAGTACAACCTGAAGTGGAACTTCTTCCAAGGCAAGACAGAGGACGATTTTTCGGCCTTTCTGGAGCAGGACCGGCAGTGGGGGCCGACCAAGCGGCCGGACGAAGGCCATGTCTGGTCCCGCCTAGGCGTGAACGACCCGCTTCAGATCCTCGGGGAAAAGGCGACCCAGAACCCCGGCAAGTCAACGGCCACCCGCAAGCTGCCGCCGACCGAACGCAAGGCGCTGGAAATCCTCGACGCGCGCGACACCTGGACGCGCATCGAGATCCGCAAGCAGTACAAGAGCCTTGTGAAGGACCTGCACCCCGACATGAACGGCGGCAACCGTGCGGACGAGGAGCGGCTGCAGGAGGTCGTCTGGGCCTGGGACCAGATCAAGGACAGCCGCCACTTCCGCGAGTGATCATTGCGGGGGCTGCCCGTTGGAGGCCATGACGCCGCCATCGACGGGCAGGTTCACCCCGGTGATCAGCCGCGCGTCGGGGGACGCAAGAAAGGCGATGGCGTCCGCCACGCCCGACGGATCGGCCGGCGCTTCCAGCGGCTGGCGTTCCCGGAACTTGGCCATCAGCGCCGCGTCGTCCAGCATGTCCTTGGTCATGTCGGACTTCGTCAGCGCCGGGTTCACGGCGTTCACGCGGATGCCCAGCTTCGCCCCGTCCAGCGCCAGCGCGCGCACCATGTTGGTGATCCCGCCCTTGGACGCGTTGTAGGCGAACATCTCCCAGTCGCCGCCAAGACCGGACACGGACGACGTCATCACGACGTTCCCCTTCTTGGCCTTCAGCTGGTCCCAGAAGAACTTTGTCACAAGGAAATAGCCGGTCAGGTTCGTCTGGATCTGCTTGTTCCAGTCTTCGACGCTCACCTCCTCGATCGTGCCGCCCACCGCGATGCCCGCATTGTTGACCAGAACGTCCGCGCCGCCCATCGCCTGCGCCTTTGCGGCCAACGCCCGGGCGCCTTCCTCGGTCGACAGGTCGGCGCTGATCCATTCGGTCCGGTCGGATGGCAGGCTGGCTGCCACCTTCGACAACTTCTCCTCGCTCCGTGCCACCAGAAGAACCGTGGCCCCGTCGGCCGAGAAGCGGCGGGCCGTCGCCTCGCCAATGCCCGAGCCCGCTCCGGTCACGACCACGATCTTGTTGTCAAAGCGCATGGATAACTCCTCCGATGTTGCCATGAACGAAACGGGACACGCTTTCCGGGGTTCCGCCCTTGCACCACGTTTGTGAATGTTACATCAAACGGGTACGCCATCAGGAGAGAAGACGTCATGCTGGACCTGCCCGCAAAACCCACCGAGGAAATCTCTGTCCGCGAGGTTTTCGGCATCGACACCGACATGAAGGTGAAAGGCTTCGCCGAACGCACGGACCGCGTGCCCGAGGAGGATTCCACCTACAAGTTCGATCCGGACACCACGCTCGCCATCCTCGCGGGCTTTGCCTATAACCGGCGCGTCATGATCCAAGGCTATCACGGCACGGGGAAATCCACGCATATCGAACAGGTGGCCAGCCGCCTGAACTGGCCGTCGGTGCGCGTGAACCTTGACAGCCACGTGTCGCGGATCGACCTGATCGGCAAGGACGCGATCAAGCTGATCGACGGCAAGCAGGTCACGGCGTTCCAGGAAGGCATCCTGCCCTGGGCGCTGCGCAACCCTTGCGCCATCGTCTTCGACGAATATGACGCGGGCCGCGCCGACGTGATGTTCGTGATCCAGCGCGTGCTGGAGGCGAACGGCAAGCTGACGCTGCTGGACCAGAACGAGATCATCACCCCCCACCCGTCCTTCCGCCTGTTCGCGACGGCCAACACCGTGGGCCTGGGCGACACGACGGGCCTGTATCACGGCACCCAGCAGATCAACCAGGGCCAGATGGACCGGTGGAGCCTGGTGGCCACGCTGAACTACCTGCGCCACGACGCCGAGGTGAACATCGTCCTGTCGAAGGCGCCCCACTACAACACCGAGAAGGGCCGGAAAGAAATCGGCCAGATGGTGACGCTGGCCGACATGACCCGCACCGCCTTCATGAACGGGGACCTGTCCACCGTCATGTCGCCGCGCACCGTGATCGCCTGGGCCCAGAACGCCGAGATCTTCCGCAACGTGGGCTACGCGTTCCGCCTGACCTTCCTGAACAAGTGCGACGAGCTGGAACGCCAGACCGTGGCCGAGTTCTACCAGCGCTGCTTTGGCGAAGAGCTGCCCGAAAGCGCCGCCTCGACCGCAATGAAGTGAGGCGCCCGCCCCCGGAGGCATCATGAGCAAACAGCCCGATAACCCCGCCGACCCGTTCAAGAAGGCCTTGGCCGAGGCGACGAAGACCATGGCCCGGGACCGGGAGCTGACGGTCAGCTATTCGGTCGACCCGCCCGGCCTGACGCGCGAAGGCATGCGCCTGCCGCAGGTTACCCGCCGCATGACGCGGGACGAGGTTCTGCTGGCGCGCGGCACGGCGGACGCCTTCGCGTTGCGCCATCGCTATCACGACGAAGGAACCGCCGCCCGCTACGCCCCCACCGGGCCCATGGCGCGCGACATCCTGGAGGCGATGGAAACGGCCCGCTGCGAGGCGATGGGCGCGCGCGACATGCCCGGCACGGCGACCAACATCGACGCCAAGATCGCGCATGAGGCTGACCGCAAGGGCTATGGCCAGATCAAGAAGGCCGTGGACGCGCCGCTGGCGGTGGCCGCGGGCTACCTCGTGCGCCATCTGGCCACGGGGCGCGACCTGCCGGCTTCGGCCGCGAACGTCATGGAGTTGTGGCGCGACCGGATCGAGATGGGGGACCTGAGCGGCACGCTGGACGATCAGGCGGCCTTTGCCCGCATGGCGCGCAAGATGATCGCCGACATGGGCTATGCCGACCAGCTGGGCGAAGACCCGGACATGGACGATCCGTCCGACGACGCCTCGGACGAGGCGGAGCAAGACGATCAGGAACCCGAATCCTCGGCCGATCAGGACGGCGCGGACGACCAGCCCGACGACGCCACCCCCGAACGCAGCCAGGAAGAGCAGCAGGACGCCAGCCAGGCGCAGGTCGCGACCGAGGAAAGCGACGAGCAGCAGGAGGGCGAAGAGGCCGAGATGCCCGAGGGCGAGGCGCCGAACGAGCCCCCGCCCCCCGCCGTGCATTCCGACGCCGATCCGAACTACGCCGCCTTCACCACCCGCTTCGACGAGGAGATCCACGCCGAGGATCTGGCCGACCCGGTGGAGCTGGAACGCCTGCGCGCCTATCTGGACCAGCAGCTGGAGCCGCTGAAGGGTGCTGTCAGCCGTCTCGCGAACAAGCTGCAGCGCCGCCTTCAGGCGCAGCAGAGCCGTGCGTGGGAGTTCGATCTGGAGGAGGGCATCCTCGACGCCGGCCGTCTGGCCCGGGTCATCGCCAACCCGACCACGCCCTTGTCCTTCAAGGTCGAACACGACACCGAGTTCCGCGACACCTGCGTGACGCTGCTTCTGGACAATTCGGGATCTATGCGCGGGCGTCCCATCTCCATCGCGGCGATCTGCGCAGATGTTCTGGCGCGCACGCTGGAACGCTGCCAGGTGAAGGTGGAGATCCTGGGCTTCACCACCCGCGCCTGGAAGGGCGGCCAATCGCGCGAGGCGTGGCTGGCCGACGGGCGCAAGCCTCAGCCCGGCCGCCTGAACGACCTGCGCCACATCATCTACAAGGGTGGCGACACGCCGTGGCGGCGCACGCGCCCGAACCTTGGCCTGATGATGAAGGAGGGCCTCCTGAAGGAGAACATCGACGGCGAGGCGCTGGAATGGGCGCACCGGCGCCTGACAGCCCGCCCCGAGGCGCGGAAGATCCTCATGGTCATCTCGGACGGGGCGCCGGTGGATGACAGCACCCTGTCGGTGAACCCCGCGAACTACCTTGAAAAGCACCTGCGCGACGTGATCGCGATGGTCGAACGCCGCAAGGCGTGCGAGCTGATCGCCATCGGCATCGGCCATGACGTGACCCGCTACTACCAGCGTGCGGTCACCATCACCGATGTCGAACAGCTGGCGGGGGCCATGACCGAACAGCTCGCCTCGCTGTTCGACAGCGATCCGCGAAAACGCGCCCGCGTGCTGGGCATGAAGAAAGTCGGCTGATGTTCCAGACCTTCACCTCCTCGGCCAGCCCCGAACAGGGCCCGCCCCGGCTGGCCGCCCTGCGCCAGCAGATCCGCAACGAGGGTCTGGCGGGCTTCCTCGTGCCGCGCGCCGATGTCCATCAGGGCGAATACGTGGCGGCCCGGGACGACCGGCTGGCCTGGCTGACCGGTTTCACCGGATCGGCCGGGTTCTGCGTGGTGCTGGCGGATCAGGCGGGCGTCTTCATCGACGGCCGCTACCGCACGCAGGTGAAGGCGCAGGTGGCGCTGGATCATTTCACCCCCGTCCCCTGGCCCGACGTGCTGCCCGGCCCTTGGATCATGGACCGCACGCATGGCGAGATCGGGTTCGACCCGTGGCTGCACACGCAGGACGACATCTCCAAGCTGCGCGAGGCCGGGGTGACCCTTCGCCCAGTGGCGAACCTCGTGGACCGCATCTGGTCGGACCAGCCCGCGCCCCCGCAGGGTCTGGCCTTCCTTCATCCCGACGCGCTGGCCGGCCGCACGTCGCAACAGAAGCGTGAGGATCTGGCAAAGGACCTGAAGGGCAAGGCGGCCATCATCACCCTGCCCGACAGCGTGTGCTGGCTGTTGAACATCCGGGGTGCGGACGTTCCGCGCAACCCCGTCCTGCACGCCTTCGCCATCCTGCACGACGACGCGCGGGTGGACCTGTTCACCGATCCCGCCAAGATCCCGGCCGAGGTTCTGGATCATCTGGGCCCTCAGGTGTCGCTGCACGCGCCGACCGCCTTCACCGCCGCCCTGCGCGCGCTGAAGGGGCCGGTGCAGCTGGACCCGGCGACCGCCCCTCTTGCCTTGCGCCTGACGCTGGAGGAGGAAGGGACCAAGATCCTCGGCCTCGACGATCCGTGCCGCCTGCCGAAGGCCTGCAAGAGCGGGGCCGAGATCGCCGGCATGCGCGAGGCGCATCTGCGCGACGCCGCCGCCGTGATCGAATTCCTCGCCTGGCTGGACCGGGAAGCGCCGAAGGGCCACCTGACCGAGATCGCCGTGGTCACCGCGCTGGAAGGCTATCGCCGCGCCACGAACGCCCTGCACGACATCAGCTTCGACACGATCTGCGGCGCGGGCCCCAATGGCGCGATGATGCATTACCGCGTGACCGAGGACACGGACCGCCCCGTGGGCCGGAACGAACTGCTTCTGGTCGATTCCGGCGCGCAATACGCCGACGGCACCACCGACATTACCCGCACCATGGCCATCGGCGATCCGGGGAACGAGGCGCGGGACGCCTACACCTGCGTGGTGCAGGGGCTGATCAACCTGTCGCGCGTGCGCTGGCCCAAGGGGCTGGCCGGGCGCGATCTGGACCCGATCGCCCGCTTCCACCTGTGGCTGGACGGGCGCGACTTCAACCACGGCACGGGCCACGGCGTGGGCGCCTTCCTGTCGGTGCACGAAGGCCCGCAGCGCATCAGCCGCATTTCGGAAGTGCCGCTGCAAGCCGGCATGATCCTGTCGAACGAGCCCGGCTATTACCGCGAAGGGGCCTTCGGTATCCGGCTGGAAAACCTGATCGTGGTGGAACCGGCGCCCCCCGGCGCGGACGATCGCGACCAGCTGCGGTTCGAGACGCTGACCTTTGTGCCCTTCGACCGCCGCCTGATCCTTTCCGCCCGCCTTGCGCCGGACGAACGGGACTGGCTGGACGCCTATCACGCGCAGGTCCTGGAGCGGGTCGGCCCCCGCTTGTCGGACGCTGCGCGCGAATGGCTGGTCACGGCTGCGGCCCCGCTGTAGGGGCCGCCCGCTTTAAGGGGTGACAGCGTTAACATCCCATGTATGATGCCCCCATCGCAACAAATGGAGGTGCCCATGGCGTCTGATATCCGTATCCGCAAGGTTCCGGGCCGCTGGGTCGTTCGCAGCGATGGGGCGGTTCTGGCCGAAACGGCCGACGCGCTGGAGCTGGAGGAGGACACCCTCGCCCCCATCATCCTCTTCCCGCGCGAGGATGTGGCGATGGCCTTCCTGGACGCCGAAGGGCGCGAGGACCGCGCCTTGGGCACCACGCAGCACTTCGCGCTGGTGGACGCCTCCACCACCACCCCGGCCGTGGCGTGGAGCGTGGAGACCCCGCACGCCGACGCGGCCCGTCTGGCGGGCCACATCGCCTTCGACATGCGCAAGGTGACGGTGGAGCGGCTTTAGGCCGCCGCCGCCACGTCCCGGATGCGCGTGACCATCGCGCGCACCCCGTTGGACCGCTGCGCCGACAGGTGGCGGTCCAGCCCCAGCCGGGCCAGCTCGGCCCCGGCGTCGATCTTGCCGATCTCCTCCACCGGAACCCCCGCATAAAGTGCGTGCAGCACGGCGATCAAGCCACGCACGATCAGCGCGTCGCTGTCGCCCTCGAAGTCGAAGCGCGCATTCTCGATCCGCGGGTGCAGCCAGACCTGGCTGGCGCAGCCTTCGACCTTGGTTGACGGGGCCTTCAGCGCGTCCGGCATGGGCGGCATGGCCTTGCCCAGCTCGATCACGTGGCGATACCGCTCCTCCCAGTCGTCCAGAAACTCGAACGTGGCGGCGATGTCCTCGAAAGCCTGCGTGGCCATGATGCTCTCCTGTGTCCTCGGGTCAGAGGTATGCGAGCGGTGGGGCAAGGTCCAGCCCACCTTCCCAACACGGAAGCGATAGGCTAGCAACGTCGCGACGCAGAAGGAGAGTGCACCGATGACCCGCCCGTTGCTTGCAGCCCTGATCCTGACCACCGCCCTTGCCGGCTGCGGGGGCCTGAATCCCGGACGATGGCTGAACTCGGGCGGAAACAGCCCGACGCCGGAGGGGATGGGGACCGCGAAGGTGGCGGAAGACACACGCGTCCTGATCCAGCAGGTCACGAGCGTGGAGGTCGACCGCACCCCCGACGGCGCGATCGTGCGGGCCGCGGGACAGGCCCCGACACTGGGCTGGTACAGCCCCGCCCTTGTGGCGCAGCCGGTCGAAAACGGCACCCTGACGCTGGAGTTCCGGGTGAACGCACCCAAGGACCCGCAGCCGGCCGGCACCCCGGTCACCCGCACGATTTTAGCCGCGACGGCGCTGACCAACGAAACACTGGCCGGCGTGAACCGGATCGTGGTGCGCGGGGCGACGAACGCCCTGTCCAGCCGTTAAAGCGTCACGACGCGGACGTTGTTGCCCTTTGCCGACAGGGCGATCTCGCCCCGGCACAGGCGCAGCGCGTCGTTTCCGAACGCCTCCATCCGCCAGCCCTTCAGGGGCGCGATGTCCCGGTCGCCCGCCGCCAGCGCGTCCAGATCGGCGGAGGAGGCGATCAGCTTCGGCGCCACGCCCAGATCCTCGGACTTCGCCTTCAACAGAACGCGCAAGAGGTCGGCCAGAGCCGGGTTGACCTGCACCTGATCCTTCACCGGATCGGGCTTCGGCATCTTGTCGGCCGCCATCTCCTGTCCCGCCTTCACGGCGGCAAGGATGCCGTCCGCGATCTCTCCGCGCCGCGCTTCGCGCAGCAGCAGGCGCGACCGGCCCAGATCGTCGACATTTGCGGGCTTGGTGGAGGCCAGCTCCAGCAGCGCGTCGTCCTTCATCACCCGCGACCGGGGCACGTTGTTGCCCTGCGCGTAGGTTTCGCGAAAGCGCGCCAGTTCCTTGACGATGGCCAGGAAGCGTCCCGAATTGGTGCGGGTCTTGATCCGCTGCCACGCGTCCTCGGGGTGGACGGTGTAGGTGGCGGGATCGACAAGGATCGCTAGCTCCTCGGCCACCCAGTGTTCGCGCCCCGACTTCCGAATCTGCGCCGAAAGGTTCTCGTAGATCACCCGCAGATGCGTTACGTCGGCCAGCGCGTATTGCTTTTGCGCCTCGGACAGCGGGCGGCGGGACCAGTCCGTGAAGCGCGAGGTCTTGTCGAGGTTTTCGCGCGCGATCTTGCGGACCAGCGTTTCATACCCGACCTGTTCGCCATAGCCGCAGACCATGGCCGCGATCTGCGTGTCGAACAGGGGCTTCGGGAAGACCCCGCCTTCCACGAAAAAGATCTCCAGATCCTGACGGGCGGCGTGGAACACCTTGACCGTCTGTTCCCAGCGGAAAAGGTCATACAAGGGCGCCAGATCCATCTCCCCCTCAATCGGGTCGATCAGGACCGCGTCGCCCGAGGGCAGCGCCATCTGGATCAGGCACAGCTTGGACCAGTAGGTGCGCTCGCGCAGGAACTCGGTGTCCAGCGTGACATAAGCCTGGGCCTTCGCGCGCTGGCAGATGTCCTCAAGCTCTTGGGTGGTGGTGATGGTCCGCATCTCTGCCCTCTTGCCGCCGGTTTGTCCGACCATTTCCGTCTAGCCGAGATCGCGAACGGGGAAAAGCGCCCTAACGTGCGGCAAAGGCCCGAAGACAGTCGGGATACAGGCGATGCTCCTCCACCAGAACGCGCGCGGCGAGATCGGCCGCCGTGTCCTGCGGCAGGACGGGCACGCGCGACTGGCCGAGGATCGGGCCGTTGTCCAGAACGGCCGTCACCTCGTGCACGGTGCAGCCGGCTTCGGCGTCGCCCGCGTCGATGGCGCGCTGATGGGTGTGAAGGCCGGGATATTTCGGCAGCAAGGACGGGTGGATGTTCAGCATCCGCCCTTCGAACCGCTGCACGAAACCGGGCGTCAGCACGCGCATGAAACCGGCCAGGCAGACGATGTCGGGCGCGGCCGCAAGGATCGGCTCCAGCAGCGCGGCCTCGAACGCGGCGCGGTCGCCCTTGAACGGGCGGTGATCGACCGCCGCCGTCGCGATGCCCATTTCGGCGGCCCGGGCCAGCCCCGTGGCCTGCGGATCGTTGGAGGCCACGAGCACGCAGCGCGCCGGGTGATCGCCCGTCATGCTGCGGGCCAGCGCCACCATGTTGGACCCGCCGCCCGAAATCAGGATCGCGACGCGCTTCACAGCAGGGCGCCGGTGTAGGAGACGCCCTCGCCCTCCACCACGTGGCCAAGGCGGGTCACGGTCTCGCCCTGCCCGGCCAGCAGCGCTTCCAGCGCCTCCGCCCGGTCGGCGGACACGGACAGGATCATGCCGATGCCGCAGTTGAACGTCTTCAGCAGTTCGGGCTGCTGGATGCCCGACACCTCGGCCAGCCAGCGGAAGACGGGCGGGAGGGTCCAGGCGTTCAGGTCGATTTGCGCGCCAAGGCCTTCCGGCAGCACGCGTGGCAGGTTCTCGGTCAGCCCGCCGCCGGTGATGTGGGCCAGCGCATGCACCCCACCTTCGCGGATGGCAGCCAGCGAGGGTTTCACGTAGAGCCGCGTCGGCGTCAGCAGGGCGTCGCCCAGCAAGCCTTCGGCAAAGGGCGCGGCGGCGTCCCAGCCAAGGCCCGACATCTCCACCACCTTGCGGACAAACGAATAGCCGTTGGAATGCACCCCGTCCGAGGCAAGGCCCAGAAGCACGTCACCCGCCACGACACCTTCCGGCAGCGCCGTGCCCCGCTCCATCGCCCCAACGGCGAAACCGGCCAGATCGAAATCGCCCTTGTGGTACATGCCCGGCATCTCGGCCGTCTCGCCTCCGATCAGCGCGCAGCCCGAGGCTTCACAGCCCGCCGCGATCCCCTCGACGATGGCCGTCGCCTGATCCACGTCCAGCTTGCCGGTGGCGAAATAATCGAGGAAGAACAGCGGCTCCGCCCCTTGGCAGACAAGGTCGTTCACGCACATGGCGACAAGGTCGATGCCGATCGTGTCCACGCGGCCCGTGTCGATCGCGATGCGCAGCTTGGTGCCCACCCCGTCGGTGGCCGCCACGAGGATCGGGTCCGTGTAGCCCGCTGCCTTCAGATCGAACAGGGCGCCAAAGCCGCCAAGCCCGGACACCGTGCCGCTGCGCGCCGTGCGCTTTGCGGCCGGCTTGATACGCTCCACCAGCGCGTTGCCCGCGTCGATGTCCACGCCCGCCTCGGCATAGGTCAGTCCGTTCTTGCTTGTCATGCCAGCCCCCAGGATCCTTTCGCCCGCGTTTAGACGATCACCGCCCGGCACGCAACGCGGCTTGACCAGGGCCGAGCTTCGACGTAGGCACATTCTGCCGGGCCTGTAGCTCAATGGTCAGAGCAGGGCGCTCATAACGCCTTGGTTGGGGGTTCGAGTCCCTCCGGGCCTACCATCGGCTTGAATATGCAAATGACGGCAAATCTTCGTCTTGAACGGCTCCACACAGAAGAGCAGAGACATCATCACGCCGTGGCCTCGGACGTCCACGCGCACGTCCGGTCCCCACGCGCCAGGACATGCATCATCCATTTATCCATAAGGAAGCGTGACCGCTACATCCCACGTCACGCTTGCTGACGCTCGTGTGTTTCGTACGCAGAACTTGGGTCGAGAACAGTTGCCGCCGTTCACACGTTGTGCGGGCGCAAACGGTGTCGTTGCAATGAGTCATCCTGACGCTGACGATACCTGCCTGAAACCAGCATCCGCTTCCTCCGTAGCGCCCTGTAAGGACCCCCTTGCGGCATCACCGACAACGGTTACGCGATCCCGCTGATCAGGCCCTTTTCTAGCAACTCAAGACTCTGCTCTTCCAGCCGGGTCAGCGGCACCGAAGGCGCACCCGCGTAGCGCTTGACCAACTCGGTCATCCCTGCAGGAATAACAAAGCTATGCTTTGCGGACTCAGCGAACAGGCGCGATACTCACTAAATATTAAAATCGTAGCTAATTATCTGAGAAATTTACAACCCGTGCTACGTTATTCGTATATGAGCACAACGTAGAGCCATACAAACAACTGGCACACTGCTGTGGAAACAACGCACTTTTTGGCGTTTTTATTTAGTAGATTATGATGAGTGAGAAGAGAGCGCATTACCTTTTGCTAGATGGCGCGCGCGGAATAGCGGCAATTTGCATTCTGCTATATCATCTGGGTGATTACTTCGGTGGCCTGAGATTCCTCCAAGGCTCTTTCCTGGCCGTTGACATGTTCTTCCTCATGAGCGGTTTTGTCATCGCCCTCACGTATGAGCGCTCCTTGACGAACGGGAGCCGGCCATTCCTGTCATTTGTATGGACCAGGGTTCTCAGGCTCTATCCGCTTTACCTTATGGCATGCTGCCTTGGTGCTTTTTATTTCATTACCAAGTATCTGATGAACATGGAGGGAGCGCCCACCGCTTCGGAGTTATTGAGGGTCTTGCCTGCGACTGTCTTCCTGGCTCCTTGGCCGGAGGCTGTAGAGTGGGGCTTTACGCCTTACCCATTCGCTTCGTCCGCGTGGAGCCTGAGCCTAGAACTCTGGTACAACATCCTTTACGCCATCCTCGCGATACATCTCGGGACAAGAATGCTTCTTGTCGTCATCGCCGTGTCTTTGGCAATTCTGCTCCAACAAGGCCTTCACTTCGACACCCTGGACATGGGCTGGAGCATGGCGACTGCCTTGGGCGGATCCGCCCGCTTCTGGCTATCATTCGGGGTGGGCATACTGATTTATCGGCATCAACTTCACAGGCTCGCTACGCCAAAACTTCCAATCTACGTGTACATGCTGTGCTTCGCATTCGTCTTCATTCCTCGAGACGCAATAGCATTGTCGATGTTTTGGATCGCAGTGGTGTTTCCTGTTACCGTTATAGCGGGTGGCGCCCGACAAGTTAATGGACTTGCCGCCTTCCTATGCAATCATCTGGGCCGCATGTCCTACGGGATCTACATTCTGCATGCTCCTGTTATTCTGCTTCAAACAGGAGTGCTCAAGATACTTCTTGGTAACTCATGGGAAGATTACAAAGCTCAGATCGGCATCTCCATCATTCTGTCGGTTCTTATCATCGCCTGGATCGGAACCTACCTTTTCGATGAGCCTGTCCGCCGCCGTCTGAAAGCGTGGAGTGGTAAACGATCTGGTACAACCTTGCCTCCCACCTTGTCGGCATGACAGCTTCCTGCTTCGGAAGAAGTGGAAGAGGTAGTACGATAGGTCATCCTTGACCCCACAGGAGAAATTGTTCACCCGGCTCACGGCATCAAGGGGCACACCGATCCCGCCTTCGGATCAGCATATCATCAAGCCGCGTAGGCTACAGAGGTCACGAGTGCTTCCTGGACAACATGATCATCCTGAACCAACCATCACCTCGGTGATCAGCATGACATTCATGACCCGCTTGATGTTGTGGAGCACAACTTTCCATAAGCGCGCAACATCGGGAGCAGATTTCACCAGTCGTCGCTGGGTCACCCTGAACGTCAGGCTGTCCTTATGGGCCTAAGGGTCATGTAGATGTTGTCGTCCGTAGCCCGATTCACCGTGCGCCCGCACGCTCGCGTCGGAGCGGATGACGATGATCTCTTGATCACTCAAACTCTCATGCCCGACAAAGATAACCTACATACTGATTGAACATCCCGGTGCAATTTAACTGCATTCGTTCGACGGGAGCCGAGATTGTAGGCCACCGCCACGTGCCTTGCCCCAGCAGATCGACACGGGCGTGCATTTATCCGGATCGAAGTGCCGATCCCTCATCAGCGGACATCAAAAGTCGCGGCCAATGCAGAGGTTTCGAGGGCCGGGATAGATAGACCTCCACATTTCAATCAATTTCAAATACACGAGCAGGCAATTTCAAGCCGAGATGAACTCCCGCACGAAGGCCGTTGCCGGGGCGGCGCGGATGTCCTGGGGGCGGCCGACCTGCTCGATGCGGCCCATGGACATCACGACCACCAGATCCGCCAGTTCCATCGCTTCATCCTGATCGTGGGTCACGAAGACGGTGGTCAGGCCCGTCGTGTCGTGGATCTCGCGCAGGCCCTGCCGCAACTCCTTGCGGACACGTGCGTCGAGGGCGCCGAAAGGTTCGTCCAGCAGCAGCATCCGCGGCTCGATCGCAAGGGCCCGGGCCAAGGCCACGCGCTGGCGCTGACCACCCGACAGCTGGCTGGGATAGCGCTGCCCGATGTCCGGCAGCTGGATCAGGTCCAAGAGCTTCGTGACGCGACGGGTGATCTCGGCCGCTTCGGGGCGGGTCCGGCGGGGACGCGCGCGCAAGCCGTAAGCGATGTTCTCGAACACGGTCATGTGGCGGAACAGGGCATAGGACTGGAAGACGAAGCCCGCCCGCCGTTCCTGCACCGTCAGGCCGGTCGCGTCCACGCCGTCGAACAGCACCCGGCCAGAGGTCGGAAACTCCAACCCACCCAAAATGCGCAGCAGCGTCGTCTTGCCCGATCCTGAGGGCCCCAGCAGCGCCACCAGCGCGCCCGAGGGCAGGTTCAGTGCCAGGGGATGCAAAGCGGTGGTCGCGCCGAAGGTCTTGGCGATCTCGTCGATCTGGATGTGCATGATGGACCTCAATGGCGGCGGGTGGCGGCAAGCTGGTCGGCATAGCGCCATTCCAGCAGGGACTTGATGGCAAGGGTGACCAGCGCCAGCAGGGCCAGCAGGGCGGCCATGCTGAAGGCGGCGACGGACAGGTATTCGTTGTACATCATCTCGATCGTGATGGGCATGGTGGCGGTTTCCCCCCGGATCTTGCCGGAGACGACGGCGACGGCCCCGAATTCGCCCATGGCGCGCGCGTTGCACAACAGCACGCCATACAGAAGCGCCCAGCGGATGTTCGGCAGCGTCACCGTCCGCAGCACCCGCCAGCCGGAGGCGCCGAGGGTCAGGGCGGCCTCCTCTTCGGCGCGGCCCTGTTCGATCATCACGGGGATCAGTTCGCGGGCGACAAAGGGAAAGGTCACGAAGACGGTGGCCAGGATGATGCCCGGCAAGGCGAAGACGATGGGGTAGCCGTTGCCGATCAACCAGCTGCCCAGCAGGGAATGGCTGCCGAACAGCAGCACGAAGCACAGCCCCGCCACCACCGGAGAGACGGAGAACGGCAGGTCGATCAGCGTGATCAGCACCGTCTTGCCCGGGAAGTCGAACTTGGTGATGGCCCAAGCGGCCGCGATCCCAAAGATCGCGTTCACCGGCACCGATACGGCGGCCACGATCAGCGTCAGGCGGATCGCCTCCCACGCGTCAGGCTGGGCCAGGGAGGCCACCGCCGCCCGCCCCCCGTCGGACAGGGCCTGGGCGAAGACGGCGATCAGCGGCGCGGCCACCAGGATCGCCAGGCCGCCCACGGCCAGAAGGATCAGGACAAGGCGCACGATCCGCGACTCTTCGGTGGCGGCGCGGGGCACTGGGATGTCAGACAAGACCGATCCTCCGACGGCTCCAGATCTGGACCGCGTTGATGATGAACAGCATGGAGAAGGAGATCGCCAGCATCGCAAGACCGATCGCCGCCGCGCCCGCGATGTCGAACTCCTCCAGGCGGATGACGATCAGAAGGGGAGCGATCTCGGTCTTCAATGGAATGTTGCCCGCGATGAAGATGACGGATCCGTATTCCCCCACAGCCCGCGCCAAGGACAGCGCGAAGCCCGTCAGGGCGGCGGGCAGCAGCGTCGGCAGCACCACGCGGCGCAGCGTCATCCCGCGGCTGGCGCCCAGGCTGGCGGAGGCTTCCTCCACCTCGCGGTCCAGCTCCTCCACCACCGGCTGGACGGTGCGGGTGACAAAGGGCAGGCCCACGAAGACCAGCGCCACGAAGATGCCCCACTGGGTGTAGGCGATCTTCCACGGCAGCGCGGCGCCCAGCACCCCGTTCGGCGCATAGAGCGCGGTCAGGGCGATCCCGGCCACCGCCGTCGGCAGCGCGAAGGGAAGATCCACCGCCGCGTCGATCAGCTTGCGGCCCGGAAAGCGGTAGCGCACCAGCACCCAGGCCAGCAGCACCCCGAACACGAGGTTAAACAGCGCCGCGAACAGCGCCAGCCGGAACGACAGGTACAGCGCCGCCGCCACCCGCGGGCTGCTGACGGCCGCCCACCAGGCGGACGGGCCAAGGCTGGCCCCCTGAAGGATCAGCGCGGCGATGGGGAGGAGGACCACCAGCGACAGCATCGTCACCGTGATCCCCATCGCCAGCCCGAACCCGGGCATGGGGGAGGAACGGGCGATCCGCATCATTTCGCCGTGTAGATCTGGTCGAACACGCCGCCATCCCCGAACTGTTCGGCCTGAACCTTATCCCAGCCTCCCAGATCCGCGATGTTCACCAGTTCAAGCTGCGGCAGCCGTGCCACGTCTTCCGGATCGGCCTTGGAGGTGTCCCAGGCGCGGTAGTAGTGCTTGAACGCGATCGCCTGCGCCTCGGGCGTGTAGAGCCATTCGAGATAGCCCTGCGCGAGCGCCCGCTGATCGTCGGTCTTGATGTTGCCTTCGACCACCGCCACCGGCGGTTCGGCCAGGATCGACACCGAGGGGACCACGATCTCGAAATCGTCGCCGATCTCGTTCAGGGCCAGGTAGGCCTCGTTTTCCCAGGCCAGCAGGACGTCGCCCATGCCGCGCTGAGCAAAGGTGGTCGTGGCGCCGCGCGCGCCGCTGTCCAGCACCGGCACATGCTTGAACAGCTCGCCCACAAAGGCCTTCGGGTCCTGCCCCGCCTTTTCCGCCCAGGCCCAGGCGGCCATGTAGTTCCAGCGCGCCCCGCCCGAAGTCTTGGGGTTCGGCGTGATCACCTCCACCCCGTCCTTGATCAGGTCCGGCCAGTCCTTGATGTTCTTCGGGTTGTCCTTGCGCACAAGGAACACGATGGTCGAGGTGTAGGGCGACGCGTTGTGCGGCAGCTTCGTCTGCCAATCCTCGGGGATCTTGCCCGTGTCGGCGATGCGGTCGATGTCGGGTGCCAGCGCCAGCGTCACCACCTGCGCGTCCAGCCCGTCCACCACCGCGCGGGCCTGGCTGCCCGATCCGCCATGGCTGGTCTGGATCTGGGGCTTGTCGTGGCCCTGCTTCACCCACCAGTCCGCGAACTGCGCGTTCACGTCGCGGTACAGCTCGCGCGTCGGGTCGTAGCTGACGTTCAGAAGCTGCTCGGCATAGGCCGCCTGCCCCGCCACCGAAAGCGCCATGGCCAAGGCGGCCGAGGTCAACCGAATGGAAAATCGCTGCATCACGGGGTCATCCTCCCTGTTCCGTTGTCTTAATTACGACAGGGCTTGTCGTGTTTTACAACAGAATGGATTCGGCAAAGTAGCGCCGAGAAAGAGAATGGTATTCCCTGATCCGGCCAGTCCGCAGCCTTTCGCATCAGGGCAACCGCCATTGCGATCATGATGCGCTGACGCTGCCTGCGGCCGTCCATGTGTTCGTCCATCGGTGCCGGATCCTGAATGCAAAGCGGGCCGCCCCTTGGGACGGCCCGCCAGATCAAACGAAGGGGATCATCAGCCGTTCGCGACGGCTGGCGCCTTGCGCTGGGCGTTCAGCAGAAGACGCGCGGTCTTCCCGTTCATCGATGCCCACAGCTCATGCTCCCCCACAAGGGACGCGACAGCGCGCAACGCATCGCCATCCGACACGGACTGCGCCCGCGCGGCGATGTCCATCAGCGTGCCGGCCTCCGGCGCGGTGCGTGCGGATTGCAGCATGGTGGCCAGCGCGTTCTTCGTGTCGCCTTCGAACCACAAGGAAAGGCCCTGCGCCCACAGGCCCTTTGCACTGTTCGGCGCGAAGATGGGCTTCACCTTCTTCGGGACATAGCCGTTCAGGCTCTTCTCAAGAAAGGGAACAAGCTGCCCCGCCTCGTCCAGCGCCCGGGCGGTGTCCGTTCCCGCTAGAAACAACGGCTGCGATTGCGCTTGCGGATATGCCGGCTGCAACCATTGGGCGACAAGCGTCTGCGCCGCCGCGTCAGCCGGGTCGAAAACCACGGTCGCGGTTCCCTCATGCTTCGCAAGATCGGTCAGCGCTTCGGCATGGGTCCATTCGCCCCCCGCCGCACCCCGGCCCAGCGTCGGATGCCCGTCATGGCGCGGAGAGAAGGCGATGATCTGCGACGCGATCGCACTGCCGAAGTAGATGGCGGCATAGCCCCCCACCCCCGACCCGCAGGTGATGGCCTTCCGCCCGTCCAAAACCGACGTCAGCGCCTCCGCAACATCTTCGACCTCCAATCCCTGATAAGCCGAGGCGGAGGAGATGTGGATCGTCTCGTGCCCCCGCTCCAGCGCCAGTTGCGTCCAGGGGCCAGCGTCCGACATTCCGCTCTCTCCGAAGGTGATCAGAACCCTCGTCTTCCGCGACCGTTCGGGGCGATGATGAACGATGCGATGGTTCGGGCGGGTCAGAAGCACTTCGGAAGACATTGGAACGTCCCTATGATGGATAGGAAAGGCGATAACAGCCCCAGTGGCCGATTCTGTCGAGGGCAAAACGCCGTGAGGTGGCGGCGCATGGCCGCTGGCGGGCCTGCCAACCGCCGGATATACGGGGCACATGACCCAAGATCTTCCCCCCTGCCCCGAATGCGCCTCGCCCCACAGCTATGAACAGGATCCGCTGCTGATCTGCCCCGAATGCGGGCATGAATGGCAGGTGTCCGCGGCCGAGGATGCCCCCGTGCGCGACGCCGTCGGCAACATCCTGCAGAACGGCGACACGGTGACGGTGATCAAGGATCTGAAGGTGAAAGGGTCGTCGCTGACGGTGAAAGTGGGCACGAAGGTGCGCAATATCACCTTGGTGGACGGCGATCACGACATCGACTGCAAGATCCCGGGCATCGGCCCCATGGGTCTGAGATCGCAGTTCGTGAAGAAGGTTTCGGGCTGATCCGGTCGGCAACCTGCAGACCAAAATAGACACCTCGGAGCCATGCAAATCATGCAGGCAACAAGACAGCACAACCATAAGTTGTGGAGCACATTAACTATTTTTTAACGAATTGCCACTCTTGGGATTGACGCAATTGCCGGTTGCGGTAGATATCACTTACCCGTCACCCGAGTAACGATTAGCTCCTTATGTGATGGCTAGCGGGTGTTGGAGCTAGGCGGTGAGGTCCGACGCCCTGCATCCAAGAATAGCCGCCTAGCTCCAACTTTTACAAATTTTATATATGTGAAGTCACGGCGTCGGGTTGACGTGTATCCTTCATGGGTGAACACTGGACGTCCGGGGTTATGCCCGCAGGCGGCGGTGCATCGTACGGGATGCAACCGTCGCCGAGCATTCGAGCTGACATGACCCTCGCCGAGTGCGCAATGAACCGCTTCAGCCGCACTGTTTCAAAAGGAATGGGGATCACTTCCGCCAGCAAGCTCGTGGGCAGATGCAGCCCACGCTGTAAACTGCTTGGTATCACCCAGACGCACAAAAGCAGCGTC
The DNA here is from genome assembly GCF_028307215.1 of Falsirhodobacter sp. 20TX0035. Lineage (GTDB taxonomy): Bacteria > Pseudomonadota > Alphaproteobacteria > Rhodobacterales > Rhodobacteraceae > Falsirhodobacter. The sequence goes on from NZ_JAQMHV010000004.1 coordinate 185,683, forward strand.
CAGACTTCCACCAAGGGATTCTTGCCGCGAATGTCTTTGGATAATGGTGCACCCAGCACGATTCGAACGTGCGACCTTTGCCTTCGGAGGGCAACGCTCTATCCAGCTGAGCTATGGGTGCCTTGGCCTGTCTGTAGCAGGGGTGTCGGCCGGTGACAAGCGGCCTTCTATCCGAAAAGATCGTGGCAAAGCTCGAGGCCCGAGACGAGGGCGTCGATCTCACCTTCGGTGTTGTAAAGGCCGAAGCTGGCGCGGCAGGTGGCCCCCACGCCCAGATGCTGCAGCAGCGGCAAGGCGCAATGGGTGCCCGCCCGAACTGCGATCCCGCGCTGGTCCAGAATCGTGGACACGTCATGGGCATGGGCCGCCCCTTCCAGCGTGAAGGAGAAGATCGCGCCCTTGGTGTCGGACTGCCCCTGCACGTTCAGCCAGTTCAGCCCCGCCAGCCGATCCCGCGCCACGTCGCGCAGCCGCCGTTCATGCGCCGCGATGTTGTCCATCCCAAGCGCCATCATATATTCCAGCGCCGCGCCGAACCCGATCTGGGACACGATGCCGGGCGTGCCCGCCTCGAACCGCAAGGGGGGACGGGCGTAGGTCACAGTGTCGCGGGTCACGGTGTCGATCATGTCGCCGCCGCCCATGAAGGGGCGCATCTCGGCCATCCGTTCTTTCCGGATGAAGATCGCGCCGGAGCTGCTGGGCCCGTAAAGCTTGTGGCCCGTGATCGCGTAGAAGTCGCAACCGATGGCCGACACGTCGACCGGCATGTGCACCGCCGCCTGCGACCCGTCCACCAGAACCGGAACCCCCTTGGTCTGCGCGCCCCGGCAGATCGCCGCCACGTCCAGCACGGTGCCCGTGACATTGGACATGTGCGTCACGGCCACCAGCTTCGTGCGCGGCCCGATGGCGTCGATCACCGCCTGCGGATCGATGTCGCCCTTGGCATCGCACTCCACCCATTTCAGCACCACGCCCTGACGTTCGCGCAGGAAGTGCCACGGCACGATGTTGGCGTGATGCTCCATGATCGTCAGGACGATCTCATCCCCCGCCTGAAGCCGTGGCGCGGCCCAGCCATAGGAGACGAGGTTGATCCCGTTGGTGGACCCGGCCGTGTGGATGATCTCCTCTGGGTCCGCTACGTTCAGGAACCGCGCGACCGTGCCCCGCACCGCCTCGTACCGCTCGGTCGCGGTGGTGGACAGCGTGTGCAGGCCGCGGTGCACGTTGGCGTATTCGTAGCTGTAGGCCCGCGTGATCGCGTCGATCACCGCTTGCGGCTTCTGCGCCGAGGCACCGTTGTCGAGGTAGACGAGCGGCTTGCCGTTCACCTCGCGCGACAGGATCGGAAAATCGCGGCGGACCGCCTGAACGTCATACATTGCCGCCTCCCGCAAGGGATGTGAGCCATCCCAAAATGATGAACATCGCGAAGATAAAGCCGACGATGCCGAAACCGACGACCTGCACGCTTTTGAACCCGTGAACCTCGGCCAGGAAATGCGCGGCCAGCCACAGCGCCAGACCGATGGTGCAGATCCCCGCAAAGATGCCCATGAACGGCAGCGCCAGCTCCACGACCAGAAGCGCGGCCTGCACCGCGGCCATGATCACCTGCAACCAGGCCAGTGCCGCAAGACAGTCAGAAAAGGTCCCGACCCCGCCCCGCCACCGGCACAGGCCATAGGCAAGCGCCGTGATCAGAAGAAGCCCCGCCACCTGCATCAGAAGCAGGATCAGCGGACCCGCGGGCGCCAGCGTCATGTCGCCCGACAGACCCAGCACAAGGAAGATCAGCAGTGTGGGCAGGATGGCTGCCAGCAGGAACAGCTCCTGCCGGGCGCCCCGTTCCGGCAGCGCGGACAGAACCGCGCGCACCCCGGCGCGCGGTTCGCGGATCGACAGCGCGATGGCAGAACGGAGCGGTCCCGCCATGATCAGTCCTCGTGACGGTCAAGCCAGGATTCCAGACGCAGCTGCAGATCCTCGGCCAGCGTTTCGTCCTCGATCTCGGCCAGTGCCTCGGCCAGGAAGGCCAGCACCAAGAGGGACTGCGCCCGGCGCTGCGGCACCCCGCGCGAGCGGAGGTAGAACAGCGCCGTCTCGTCGATCGCGCCGGAGGTGGAGCCGTGGGAGCATTTCACGTCGTCGGCATAGATCTCCAGCTCAGGCTTGGCCAGGAACTGGCTGTCGCCGTCCAGAAGCAGGCTCTGGCTGATCTGGTAGCCATCCGTTTTCTGCGCGCCCGGCTTCACCAGGATCTTGCCCTGGAAGACGCCCGTGGCCCCGTTCTTCAACACCTTCTTGAAGACCTGACGGCTTTCGCACCGTTCGGCCGCGTGGGTGATGAAGACGGTGTCGTCGTTCAGGAAGTCCGGCCCGTCGCCCACCGTCACGCCGGCCACATGCGCCACCGCGTCGTCACCGACGATGTCCAGCACCGCCTCGTTCCGCGTCAGGACGCCGTTGATCGACGCCGTGAAGGACTTGAACAGCGCCTCATCCGCAACGCGGGCGAAGATGTGGGTGTTGACCATGCGCTGATGGCTGCGCCCCTGGGCGCGGACATGATGGAAACGGGCCGAAGGTGCCACGTCCACCTCAAGGTTCGTCAACAGACGCGGGCCCGCATCGCCGGTTTCCAGAAGAGTGACCTCAGCCCCTTCCTCCAATTTTACGCAGTGATGCAGCATCACGTCGGAAGTGTCCGAAAGCGAACGGTAAACGATCGAGATGGGCCGTTCCGCCTTGCCCGTCACCCGGATCAGCAGGCCGTCGGTGGCGAAGGCGGTGGCCAGCGCCGCAAAGGGACGCAGAACCGGCTTCTGCCCACGCTCTTCCAGCACACCGTAGATCTCGGCCGCCCAGTGCAGATCCGTCACGGCATCCGCCAGGCGGGTGATCTCCACGCCCGACAACGTCAGGTCGTCCGAGAATTCCGCGTCGAACACGCCGTCCGTGAACACGATCCGAAGCGCATCCGTTTCCTGGAACGCGATGTCGGAGGCGTTCAGGTCGGCACGGACCTGTGCCGCGTTCAGCTTGGCCGGGTCAGTGTAGCGCCAGTATTCGTCACGCCGCCCCGGCAGGCCCATCGCGGTCAGCCGCTCCAGCGCGGCGCCGCGGGCCTTGCCCTGCCAGCCGGTCGACGGGAAATGCAGCCCCGCGATCCGGGCTGACAGCGCGTCCAGTTTCGCCTGTGCCAGCATCAGAGAGCCCCTGCGAGGATGTCGGAATAGCCGTTCTTCTCGACCTCCAGCGCCAACTCGGGCCCGCCGGTCAGGACGATGCGGCCGTTGGCCATGATGTGCACCACGTCCGGGCGGATGTGGTCCAGCAGGCGCTGGTAGTGGGTGATAACCAGGAAGGCGCGGCCTTCGTCGCGCAGGGCGTTGACCCCTTCCGACACCAGCTTCATCGCGTCGACGTCCAGACCGGAATCCGTCTCGTCGAGAATGCACATCTTCGGTTCCAGCAGGGCCATCTGCAGGATCTCGTTGCGCTTCTTTTCACCGCCCGAAAAGCCGACGTTCACCGGACGCTTCATCATGTCGGCGTCGATCTTCAGGCTCGCGGCCTTTTCGCGCACCAGCTTCAGGAAGTCGCCGGCCGACACCTCGTCCTCGCCGCGTGCCTTGCGCTGCGCGTTCAGCGCGGTCCGCAGGAAGGTCATGTTGCCCACGCCCGGGATCTCCACCGGATACTGGAAAGCCAGGAACAGGCCGGCGGCGGCCCGCTCTTCCGGCTCCATCTCCAGCAGCTCCTCGCCGTCCAGCGTGGCGGAACCTTCGGTGACCTCATAGCCGTCGCGGCCCGACAGGACATAGGACAGCGTCGACTTGCCGGACCCGTTGGGGCCCATGATCGCATGCACCTTGCCGGCTTCGACCGTCAGGTCGACGCCGCGGAGAATGACCTTCTCCTCTTCTTCAAGTTTGACGTGCAGGTTGTTGATCTTAAGCATTTTTTCCTCAGGCTTGAAGCGTGATGCCGGCGCGTTCGGCCGGCACGAGAATATGATTGGCGTTATGCCGTCCCACGCCAAAGGCGCGGTGTTCGATGTAGTCCTTCGCCTCAACCCAGGCGGCAAAGGCGGTCAGGTTCGCGTCATCCACCTCCACCATCAGGACCGGACGTACGCGGGCGACCAGCTGGTCAAGGCCCTGGAGGACTTCGACCTCCATCCCCTCAACGTCGATCTTGATCAGATCGGGCGTAAGGTCGGCAAAGGCCTCGTCCCCGCGCCGGACCTCCAGATTGCCGCCGGCGTCGGCGAACATCTTGGTGGCACCCAGATTGCGATCGTGCGCCTTCATGAAGAAGCCACCCTCGTTCCGGTTGGACAGGCCGAAGCCGATCCGGTCCAGATCGATGACCCCGTCCAGCCCGTTGGACAGGACATTCGCGACCAAAGGCTCCAGCGCCAGCGGATTGGGTTCGACCACGACCACGCGGGACGCGCCGCCGAACAGGGCAAACCACAGCGCGTGGTTGCCCACATTGGCGCCCACGTCCAGCACGACCATCCCCTCCGGCAGCACCTCGCGCAGGGAGTCCAACTCCTCCGCCTCGTAGAAGCGGCCAAGTCGGTGCTGGTTCTGGATCGGATCACGCTGCATGTTCAGCGTGAAGATGACGTCCCGCCCCTCGATGCGGGTGCGGACCTGCTCCATCGCGGCCAGCGCGAGGGGCGATCCGTCCCGATACGCCCGAAGACGTTCCCGCATCGGGGCGAGCGTCATCAGCCGACACTCCCCTCAAGGCTGATGGCGACCAGCGCCTGGGCTTCCATGGCGAACTCCATGGGAAGGGCCTGCAGCACCTCTTTGCAGAAGCCGTTCACGACCAGCGCGACCGCCTCCTCCTCGTCCATCCCGCGCGAGCGGCAGTAGAACAGCTGGTCGTCGTCCACCTTGGACGTCGTCGCCTCATGCTCCACGCGTGAGGAGTTGTTCTTCACCTCGATATACGGGACCGTGTGCGCCCCGCACTTGTCGCCGATCAGCAGGCTGTCGCACTGGGTGTAGTTCCGGCTGTTCTGCGCGCGCGGATGCATGGTGACCTGACCGCGGTAGGTGTTCTGCGCCTTCCCGGCGGAAATCCCTTTGGAAACAATGCGCGAGCGGGTGTTCTTGCCAAGGTGGATCATCTTGGTGCCGGTGTCGGCCTGCTGCGCGTTGTTGGCGATGGCGATCGAGTAGAACTCGCCTTGCGATGCCTCGCCGCGCAGGATGCAGGACGGGTATTTCCACGTGATGGCCGAACCGGTTTCCACCTGCGTCCACATCACCTTCGCCCGGTCGCCACGGCAATCCGCGCGCTTGGTCACGAAGTTGTAGATGCCGCCCTTGCCTTCTTCGTCGCCCGGGAACCAGTTCTGGACGGTCGAATACTTGATCTCGGCATCCTCAAGGATCACCAGTTCCACCACCGCCGCGTGCAGCTGGTTCGTGTCGCGCTTGGGCGCCGTGCAGCCTTCCAGGTAGCTGACATAGGATCCCTTGTCGGCGATGATCAGCGTCCGTTCGAACTGCCCCGTGTTTTCCGCGTTGATGCGGAAATAGGTCGACAGCTCCATCGGGCATTTCACGCCTTCCGGGATGTAGACGAACGACCCGTCCGAGAAGACGGCCGAGTTCAGCGTCGCGAAGTAGTTGTCCGACTGCGGCACCACGGTGCCGAGGTATTTCTTCACCAGCTCCGGATATTCGCGGATCGCTTCGGAGATGGAGCAGAAGATCACGCCGGCCTTGGCCAGCTCCGCCTTGAAAGTCGTGCCCACGGACACGCTGTCGAAGACGGCGTCCACGGCCACGCGCCGCGGCTCGTCCGCGCCTTCCACGCCCGCCAGAAGCGCCTGCTCCTTCAGCGGGATGCCCAGCTTCTCATAGGTGGCCAACAGCTTGGGATCGACCTCCTCCAGCGACTTCGGCTTCACCTCCATGCTCTTGGGCTTGGCGTAATAGTAGATGTCCTGGTAGTCGATCTCGGGGTAGTTGAGCATCGCCCATTTCGGCTCCGCCATCTCCACCCAGCGGCGATAGGCCTGCAGACGCCATTCGGTCATCCACTCCGGCTCATCGTTCTTGGCCGAGATCAGGCGGACGATGTCCTCGTTCAGGCCTTTCGGCGCGAACTCCATCTCGATCTCGGTGTCCCAGCCGTACTTGTACTTGCCGGCCATGGCCTGCACGGTTTCGATCGTCTCGCGATCGACGCCTTCGCGCACTTCGATCTCGGGGAGCGTGTCTTCCAAAGCCATTTTTCTCTCCATCTACGCGAGGCGGGCCAGATGCCGCGCCCGCGCCTTTGTCCAGGCATCGGCGAAACGGTCCGCCTGATCCTTCGTCACATCCGGTCCAAGCGAGATGCGCAGCGCCGACGACGCCCCCACCTCGTCAAATCCCATGGCCCGCAGCACCCGGCTCTGCCGGACCTTGCCGCTGGAACAGGCGGACCCCGCCGAAACGGCGAACCCCGCCAGATCCATCTGCATCACCTGCGTTTCACCCTTCCAGCCCGGCGTGACCAGACACAGGGTGTTGGGCAGGCGCGCCACGTCCTTCCCGACCGAAATAGTCACATTCCCCTCCCCGCACAACGAGGAATCGAGAATGTTTCTAATTTCCGCAACCCGCTCCCAGACCCCGTCCGACAGGTCGCGCGCCGCGGCTTCGGCGGCTGCGCCAAAGCCTACGATGCCCAGAATGTTCTCAGTCCCGGCCCGGCGGCCCATCTCCTGCCCGCCGCCCTTCATCTGCGCGGCCACGTCCAGCCCGCGGCGGATCACCAGCGCGCCGATCCCCTTCGGGCCGCCCAGCTTGTGCGCCGACACCAGCGCCATGTCGCAGCCCAGCCAGTTGAAGGCCACGGGCACCTTGCCGAAGGCCTGCGTCAGATCGCTGACGGCCAGCCCCTCCGGCAGGGCCTGCAGGATTCCGGTTTCGGAATTGGCAAGCTGAAGGGCGGTGCGCGCGGGGTCGTCCACGGCCACCTGCCCGTTCGCATCGGTGCGCAGCACCGCGTCGCACCAGGCCGACACGGCCTCATGCTCGATCTCCGAACAGACCAGTCCGCGCCCGGCGCAGGCCAGGGCCGCAGCCTCCGTCGCGCTGGAGACAAAGACCACGTCCGCCCCGTCCGCGCCAAGCGCCGCCGACACCTGCGCCCGCGCCTTTTCCACCAGCGCCTTCGCGGCCCGCCCCTCGGCATGGACCGAGGACGGGTTCCCCGCCACGTCCATCGCCGCGATCATGGCGGCGCGGGCCTCGGGCCGCAGCGGCGTCGTCGCGTTCCAGTCCAGATAGACGCGGGGCGTCATTCCTCGTCCACCACCCGGAACAGGGCGGGCACGGCGGGGCACGGGGCCATCCCGTTGCTGATCACATCCGACAGGCGCGTCTGGTGCAGGAAGACATAGACATGCGCCGACAGCCCTTCCCACAACCGGTTCGTCATGGATTGCGCACGGCTGCCCGACACCCCGCCCGAGGCGCCGGCGCCGCTGTGCATGGCGTTCACATGCTCCTCCACCGCCTCCATGATCTCGCTGATACGGATGGCGTCGGGGCTGCGGGACAGGCGGTAGCCGCCGCCGGGACCGCGTACCGCCTCCACCAGACCCGCGCGGCGCAGCTTCACGAACAACTGCTCCAGATACGGAAGGGAGATGTCCTGCCGCTTCGACACCTCGGCCAGCGAGACCAGCCCCGCATTCCGCTGCAACGCCAGATCCGCCAGCGCCACCATCGCGTATCGCCCCTTGGTCGACAGTTTCATGTCCGGTCCGCCCCAGATAGATTGACGTCGGCCCCCCGGCCGCTTAACTGCTTTCCATCCCGAAGGGCCCCGATTGTCAAGCCTTTTTGGAACGATTCTAAAGTAATGGCGCGCTGCGCCCGCAAGAAGAAGGCGCACGATGCCCGAAGTGATTTTCGCCGGTCCCGAGGGACGTCTGGAAGGACGTTATCACCCCCAGAAGGAACGCGACGCGCCGATCGCCATCGTGCTGCACCCGCATCCGCAATTCGGCGGGTCGATGAACAACCGCGTCGTCTACAACCTGCACTACGCCTTCTACAATCTGGGCTTCACGGTGCTGCGGTTCAACTTCCGCGGCGTGGGCCGCAGCCAGGGCGAATACGACCAGGGCATCGGAGAGCTGTCGGACGCGGCCTCGGCGCTGGATTACCTGCAATCCATGAACCAGAACGCCAAGCATTGCTGGGTTGCGGGCTTCTCGTTCGGGGCGTGGATCGGCATGCAGCTTCTGATGCGCCGGCCCGAGATCACGGGCTTCGTGTCCGTCGCACCGCCTGCCAACATGTACGATTTCTCGTTCCTCGCGCCCTGCCCGGCCTCCGGCCTGATCGTGAACGGGTCGGCCGACCGCGTGGCCCAGCCCAAGGACACGGTCAGCTTGGTCAACAAGCTGCACGAACAGAAGGGCATCACCATTACCCATGAGGTGATCGAGGGCGCCGACCACTTCTTCAAGGACGACGAGACGCACATGAAGCCGATGATCGACACGGTCAGCGGCTACGTGAAGCGCCGTCTGGGCGAGACGAGCCGCTGACATGACCGACCGCCTCTCGCAGCAATTCGCGTTCCTGCAAGAGGCGGACCGGCTGAAGGGTGTCCTGCGCGCGGGCCGCCTGTGCGACGGGTCGCGGTTCGAGAATTCGGCCGAACACAGCTGGCACCTGAGCCTTTACGCCATGGTGCTGGCCGACCACGCCCCCGCCGACGTGGACATGCCCCGTGCCCTGAAGATGCTGATCCTGCACGACCTGGTGGAGATCGACACGGGCGACGTCCCGATCCATTCGCAGAACGGCACGGCCCACGCCTCCGCCGCGCAGCAAGCGGCCGAGGCGCGGGCCGCCGACCGCATCTTCGGCCTTCTGCCCGCCGATCAGGCCACTGAATTCCGCTGCATCTGGGAGGAGTTCGAGGCCAACGCCACCCCCACCGCCATCTTCGCGAAATCGCTGGACCGCGTGCAGCCCGTTCTTCAGAACCTCGCCAATGGCGGCGGATCCTGGAAGGATTACGACGTCACGCTGGAACAGATCGATCGCCGCGTCGGTGCCAAGATCGCGCGTGGGCTGCCGCAGGTCTGGCCGTGGCTGCGCGCGCAGGTCGCCGCCTTCTTCCCGTGATCGTATACATCTGCATACTTTCCTTTTGATTTTCCCCGCGCTACACCTATCCCCGAAACCTGCAACCACCCGAGGACATTCATGTCGAAGATCAAGGTAGCCAACCCCGTCGTCGAGCTTGACGGCGACGAGATGACCCGGATCATCTGGGACTTCATCAAGAAGAAGCTGATCCTGCCCTATCTGGACGTGGACCTGAAATACTACGACCTTGGGATCGAGGAGCGCGACCGCACCAACGACCAGATCACGATCGACGCGGCCAACGCGATCAAGCAATACGGCGTCGGCGTCAAATGCGCGACCATCACTCCGGACGAAGCGCGGGTGGAGGAGTTCGGCCTGAAGCAGATGTGGCGTTCGCCCAACGGGACGATCCGCAACATCCTTGGCGGCGTGATCTTCCGCGAGCCGATCATCTGCCGCAACGTGCCCCGTCTGGTTCCGGGCTGGACCCAGCCGATCGTCGTCGGCCGTCACGCCTTCGGCGACCAGTACCGCGCGACCGACTTCCGCTTCCCCGGCAAGGGCACGCTGACGATCAAGTTCGTGGGCGAGGATGGCGAAACGATCGAGCGCGAGGTCTTCCAGGCTCCCGGCGCCGGCGTGACCATGGCGATGTACAACCTGGACGAGTCGATCATCGACTTCGCCCGCGCGTCGATGAACTACGGTCTGGTCAAAGGCTGGCCGGTTTACCTGTCGACCAAGAACACCATCCTCAAGGCCTATGACGGCCGCTTCAAGGACCTGTTCCAGAAGGTGTATGACGAGGAGTTCGCCGACCAGTTCAAGGCCGCCGGCATCCACTACGAACACCGCCTGATCGACGACATGGTCGCCTCGGCGATGAAATGGTCGGGCGGCTATGTCTGGGCCTGCAAGAACTACGACGGCGATGTTCAGTCGGACACTGTCGCGCAGGGCTTCGGCTCGCTCGGCCTGATGACCTCGGTCCTGATGACGCCGGATGGGAAGACGGTGGAAGCGGAAGCGGCGCACGGCACGGTCACGCGCCACTACCGCCAGCACCAGAAAGGCAAGGAGACCTCGACGAACTCCATCGCGTCGATCTTTGCCTGGACCGGCGGGTTGAAGCACCGCGCGAAGCTGGACAACAACGCGGCGCTGGCGAACTTCGCCACCACGCTGGAAAAGGTGACCGTCCAGACGGTCGAGGACGGGTTCATGACCAAGGACCTCGCCCTGCTGGTCGGTCCGGACCAGCAGTGGCTGACCACCATGGGCTATCTTGAAAAGGTGGACGAATACCTGAACAAGGCGCTGGCCTGATCTGAAACGGCCCAGAGGAAACTCCGGGCCGTCTTCGTTCCGGAGGGACGGAACCGGTTTGCGTTCATGACGTTAGGTCACGAGCGTCGCGGTGGCGCAGAAACTGGAGGAACGTGATGAACAGCATCATTTATCTTGTCGGCCTTGTGGTCATCGTTGTCGCCATCCTGTCGTTCATCGGCATCGGCTGATACGGCATCGCCTTTCCGCGTTTCCAAACGCGCACGGCCTTCGACGCAGAGACGGGACCCCCCGCTCTGCGTTTTTCATTTCCGGTCCTGCGGCGGCCCTTCCGCACTCGGGGCTGGCAATTTGCGCCAACCCCGTGTATCGCGACAGCGCAGCATCTAAAGGGCATCGGATGGAACTCCGCAACATCGCGATCATCGCGCACGTCGACCATGGCAAGACCACATTGGTGGACGAGCTTCTGAAGCAATCGGGCGCGTTTCGCGACAACCAGGCCGTGGCCGAACGTGCGATGGACAGCAATGACATCGAACGCGAACGCGGGATCACCATCCTTGCGAAATGCACCTCGCTGGAATGGAACGGGTCGCGCATCAACATCGTCGACACCCCCGGCCACGCCGATTTCGGCGGCGAGGTGGAGCGTATCCTGAGCATGGTGGACGGCGTCGTCCTGCTGGTCGACGCGGCCGAAGGCCCGATGCCCCAGACGAAATTCGTGACCTCCAAGGCGCTGGCCTTGGGTCTGCGCCCGATCGTGGTGCTGAACAAGGTCGACAAGCCCGACGCCGAACCTGATCGCGCGCTGGACGAGGTGTTCGATCTCTTCGCGAGCCTTGGCGCCGACGACCAGCAGCTGGACTTCCCCGCGATGTACGCCTCCGGCCGTTCCGGCTGGGCGGACATGGAGCTGGACGGCCCGCGCAAGGACCTGTCGGCCCTGTTCGACCTGATCCTGAAGCACGTCCCCGCGCCGAAGCAACTGGCCCGCATGGAAGAACCCTTCCAGATGCTGGCAACCACGCTGTCGGCCGACCCCTTCATCGGCCGCATCCTGACCGGCCGCGTCGAGGCGGGCACCGTCAAGGCCGGCGACACCCTGAAGGCCCTGTCGCGCGATGGCGAGCGGATCGAGCAGTTCCGCGTGTCCAAGGTCCTCGCCTTCCGCGGCCTGTCCCAGAACCCGATCGAGGTCGGTGAGGCTGGCGACATCGTCACGCTGGCCGGCATGACCAAGGCCACCGTGGCCGACACGCTGTGCGCCCCCGAAGTGGACACGGCGATCCCGGCCCAGCCGATCGACCCGCCGACCATCTCCGTGACCTTCGGCATCAACGACTCGCCGCTGGCGGGCCGTGACGGCAGCAAGGTCCAGTCCCGCGTCATCCGCGACCGCCTGATGAAGGAAGCCGAGGTCAACGTCGCCATCAAGATCACCGACACCCCCGGCGGCGAAGCTTTCGACGTGGCGGGCCGTGGCGAACTCCAGATGGGCGTGCTGATCGAGAACATGCGCCGCGAAGGGTTCGAGCTGTCGATCTCGCGCCCCCGCGTTCTGTTCTCGGAACAGGACGGCCAGCGGATGGAGCCGATCGAGGAAGTCACGATCGACGTGGACGACGAGTTCACCGGCACCGTGATCGAAAAGCTGACCGGACCCCGCAAGGGCGACCTGGTGGAGATGAAGCCCGCCGGCGCCGGCAAGACGCGCATCATCGCGCATGTCCCGTCGCGCGGCCTGATCGGCTATCACGGCCAGTTCCTGACCGACACGCGCGGCACGGGCGTGCTGAACCGCGTCTTCCACGAATGGGCGCCCCACAAGGGCCCGATCGAGGGCCGTCGCGTCGGCGTCCTGATCTCCATGGAAAACGGCACGGCGGTTCCCTACGCGCTGTGGAACCTGGAAGATCGCGGGCACCTGTTCATCAACCCGCAGGAGCCGGTCTATGTCGGCATGATCATCGGGGAGCACAGCCGCGAGAACGACCTCGAGGTGAACCCGCTGAAGGGCAAGAAGCTGACGAACGTCCGCGCATCGGGCACGGATGAAGCCGTCCGCCTGACGCCCCCTGTCCGCATGTCGCTGGAACAGGCCATCGCCTATATCGACAATGACGAGCTGGTGGAAGTCACGCCCAAGGCCGTTCGCCTGCGCAAGCGCTTCCTGGACCCCCACGAGCGCAAGCGCCAGTCGCGCGCTGCGGAATAAATGGAAAGGCCGCCCCGAGGGGCGGCCTTTTTCATGAGCGGTGGGTTTGGCCGAGGGGCTTATTCAAGCTCTTCGACCACCACCAGATCGCGGACGGAGGCGTTCCTGGCATACGCCAGCGCCGCCTGATATTCATCCGAGTTGTAGCAGGTCACGGCCGCATCGATCGACGGGAAGCGGACCACGACGTTGCGCTTCCGCTCCCTTCCCTCAAGCTGCACATAAGGGCCGCTGCGGTGCAGAAACACGCCGCCATGGGCCGCGATCGCCGGCCCCGCCGCCTTGGCGTACAGCGCATAGCTGTCGGGATCGGTCACTTCGACATGGGTGATCCAGAGTGCAGACATTCAACCCTCCAACATGGTTTCGACGGCCTTCACGGCCTCTTCCGCCTTTGACGCGTCCGCAGCACCGGCCTGCGCCATGTCCGGACGGCCACCGCCGCCCTTGCCGCCAAGCGCTTCGGCCGCCGCCTTCACCAGATCCACGGCCGACAGGCGCCCGGTCAGATCCGCGGTGACACCTGCAGCCAGCGCCGCCTTCCCGCCCGTGTCGGAGATGAGGAGAACGGCGCCCGAGCCGATCTTGCCCTTCATCTCGTCGATCAGACCCGGAAGCTCCTTGCCCGACACGCCCTGAACGATCCGCGACAGGAAGCGCACGCCGCCGATCTCCTTCGCCTCGCCATCCGCGCCGGACATCGCCGCTTCGCGCTTCAGCTGCGCCAATTCATTGGCCAGCGCGCGGCGTTCCTCGACCAGCGCCCGCGTGCGCTCCACCACCTCGGCGGGGGATGCTTTCAGCACGGCCGCAACCTCGGACAGCCGCTTCACCTGCTCGGACAGGTGGTACAGGGCCGCGTCGCCCGTCAGCGCCTCGATCCGCCGCACCCCGGCCGAGGAGGCCGAATCGCTCAGCAGAACAAACAGGCCGATCTCTCCCAGCCGCCCCACATGGGTGCCGCCGCAGAGTTCCAGCGAATAGGTTGCCGCATCCATCCCCTTGCCGGAGCCGTCCAGACGGCCCATCGACACAACGCGCACCTCGTCGCCATATTTTTCGCCGAACAGCGCCTGCGCGCCCAGTTCGCGCGCGTCGTCCGGCGCCATGACACGGGTCACCACCTCGCCGTTCTGGCGGATCAGCGCGTTGACCTCGGCCTCCACGGCCACGATCTCGTCCGGGGTCAGGCCCTTGGCGTGGCTGAAGTCGAAGCGCAGACGGTCCGGGGCGTTCAGGCTGCCCCGCTGGGCGACGTGATCGCCCAGAGTGCGGCGCAACGCCTCGTTCAAAAGGTGCGTGGCGGAGTGGTTGCTTTCGATCGCCCCGCGGCGCGCCCGGTCAACGACCAGCTCCGCACCCTGCCCGGTGGCGATCTCGCCCTCCACGACCTCGGCCGAGTGGATGAACAGGCCTTGGCTGCGTTTGGTGTCGGTGATGCGCGCGCGGCCGGTGTCGGTCGACAGATCGCCCGCGTCGCCCACCTGACCGCCGCTTTCGCCATAGAACGGGGTCTGGTTCAGCACGATCTGCACGACGTCGCCCACGGCCGCCTTGGCCGCGGCCGCACCCTGCGCCACGATAGCCTGGATCTGGCCCTCCGCGACGTCGGTGTCATAGCCCAGGAACTCGGTCGCGCCGAACTGGTCGGCCAGGTCGAACCAGATCGCGGCGTCCTTGGTTTCGCCCGAACCGGACCAGCTGGCGCGCGCCTTGGCCTTCTGTTCGGCCATTGCGCTCTCAAAACCTTCGGTGTCCACAGCGCGGCCCTTTTCGCGCAGCGCGTCCTGCGTCAGGTCCAGCGGGAAGCCGTAGGTGTCGTAGAGCTTGAAGGCGGCCCCGCCGGGCAGCGGCGCATCCTCGGGCAGGCCGGCCAGTTCGTCGTCCAGCAGCTTCAGGCCGCGGTCCAGCGTCTGGCGGAACTTCGTCTCCTCCTGCCGCAGCGTTTCCTCGATCAGGGCCTGCGCGCGCGTCAGCTCGGGATAGGCCGCGCCCATCTGGCGGACCAGCGCCGGCACCAGGCGGTGCATCAGCGGATCCTGCGCGCCCAGCTGGTGGGCGTGGCGCATCGCGCGGCGCATGATGCGGCGCAAAACGTAGCCGCGCCCCTCGTTCGACGGCATCACGCCATCGGCCAGCAGGAACGAGGTGGAGCGGAGGTGGTCGGCGATCACCCGGTGATGCGTTTTGCCCGGGCCGTCCGGATCGGTGGAGGTCGCGTGCGCGCTCGCCTCGATCAGGCTGCGCATCAGGTCGGTGTCGTAGTTGTCGTGCTTGCCCTGCAGCAGCGCGCCGATCCGCTCCAACCCCATGCCTGTGTCGATCGACTGCATGTCGAGCGCGCGCATGGAGCCGTCGGCGAATTGCTCGTTCTGCATGAAGACGAGGTTCCAGATCTCGATGAACCGGTCGCCATCCTCGTCGGCGGAACCGGGGGGGCCGCCCCAGATCTTGTCGCCGTGGTCGAAGAAGATTTCGGTGCAGGGGCCGCAGGGGCCGGTCGGACCCATCATCCAGAAGTTGTCGTTCGTGGGGATGCGGATGATGCGGTCGTCGGACAGGCCCGCGACCTTCTTCCACAAGGCGGCCGCCTCGTCATCCGTGTGATACACGGTGACCAGAAGGCGATCCTTGGGGATGTCGAAGTCCTTGGTCAGCAATTCCCACGCAAAGGGAATGGCCTGTTCCTTGAAGTAGTCGCCGAAGCTGAAGTTGCCAAGCATCTCAAAGAAGGTGTGGTGGCGGGCCGTGTAGCCGACATTGTCCAGGTCGTTGTGCTTGCCGCCCGCGCGCACGCATTTCTGCGCGGTGGTCGCCCGGACGTAATCCCGCGTCTCGTCCCCGGTGAAGCAGTTCTTGAACTGCACCATGCCCGAGTTCGTGAACATCAGCGTGGGATCGTTGCGCGGAACCAGCGGGCTGCTGGGCACGACCGTGTGCCCGTTCCGCGCAAAGAAGTCGAGGAAGGTGGATCGGATATCGTTCAGCGACGGCATGGGGGCCCCTGTTCTTGTCTTGCCCCCGTTTACCCCCCGCCGGGCCTTACAACAAGGCCCTCACTCTTCCATCAGGTCGTCGGCGTCCGGCTTGAAGCTGAGGTCGAGGCCGTGGGCCGTGCGGACCTTGTCCTCGATCGACCGTGCGGTCTGCGGGTTGGCGCGCAGGAACTGCTTAGCGTTCTCACGCCCCTGCCCGATCCGTTCGTCCCCGTAGGAATACCACGAGCCCGACTTCTCGACCACGCCCGCCTTCACGCCAAGATCCACCAGCTCGCCCAGCTTGGAGATGCCTTCGCCATACATGATGTCGAATTCGACCTCCTTGAAGGGCGGCGCCACCTTGTTCTTGACGACCTTCACACGGGTCGCGTTGCCGATCACCTCGTCCCGGTCCTTGATCGCGCCGGTGCGGCGGATGTCCAGACGGACCGACGCATAGAACTTCAGCGCGTTGCCGCCGGTCGTGGTTTCGGGCGAACCGAACATCACGCCGATCTTCATGCGGATCTGGTTGATGAAGATCACCATGCAGTTCGACCGGCCGATGGAGGCGGTCAGCTTGCGCATCGCCTGGCTCATCAGGCGGGCCTGCGAGCCCATCTGCATGTCGCCCATGTCGCCCTCGATCTCGGCCTTGGGCGTCAGCGCCGCGACCGAATCGACCACGATCAGGCTGACGGCGCCCGAGCGCACCAGCGTGTCCACGATCTCCAGCGCCTGCTCGCCCGTGTCGGGCTGCGAGATCAGGAGTTCGTCGAGGTTCACGCCTAGCTTCTTGGCATAGGACGGATCAAGGGCGTGTTCGGCGTCCACGAAGGCGCAAACGCCACCCTTTTTCTGTTCCTCGGCCACGACATGCAGCGTCAGCGTCGTCTTGCCCGAACTTTCGGGGCCGTAGATCTCGATGATCCGGCCCTTGGGCAGACCGCCGATCCCCAGTGCGATGTCCAGGCCCAGCGAGCCGGTGGAGGTCGCCTCGACCTCCATCACCGCGTTGTCCTGCCCGAGTTTCATGATCGAGCCTTTACCGAACTGCCGTTCGATTTGTGCCAGTGCGCTTTCGAGCGCCTTCGCCTTGTCCATTTCGCGCTTTCCGTCCAAATCAAAAAGGTTCGCAGTCGCCATACGGGGATCCTTTTCGCACAGCTGCCGGCCGCGGGCAAATCTGACGATGTTCTTGTCTTGTTCTTATATGGTGGAACGGGCCCGGACCGCAAGTCATTTCGTTAAGAAAGCTTTTCACCTGAAAATGCTTAAGCAATGGTTTACGGGTGCGTGGGACACAGGCCCGAAGAAGGAGACGACACGACGATGCTGGTATTCTGGGAACAACGACTGGTCTTTCTGGCAACGCCGAAAACCGGGTCGACCGCCGTGGAGGCGGCCTTGGAGCCGCTGGCCGCCGTGACGATCGTCCGCCCGCCGCTGCTGAAGCACACCACGGTTCACCGCTTCCAGCGTTTCCTCGGCCCCTACCTGCGCGCGGCCTCGGGCCATGAGTTCGAGACGGTGGCCCTGATGCGGGAACCCCGGGACTGGCTGGGCAGCTGGTTCCGCTACCGCACCCGGCAGGCCGTGGACGAAGCGAAGGCCACGCGCGGGATGAGCTTCGACGACTTCGTACGCGCCTACGCCTCGGACCCGCAACCCGCCTTTGCCGATGTGGGATCGCAGGAACGTTTCCTGCGACCGAAGGGGGATCAGGGGATCGACCACCTCTTCCGCTACGAGGAGATCGACCGTTTCGTCGCCTTCCTCGAAGATCGGCTGGATTGCGAGATCACGCTGCCCCGGCTGAACGTGTCGCCCCCCGGATCCACCGACCTGTCGGAGGAAGGCGAGGCGCTTCTGCGCACGGCCTGTGCCCGCGACTATGAGCTTTACAACAGCATCAGCTGAAGGCGCGCTGCACTGTCTCCGTCAGGTCGTTGAGGGAGAAGGGCTTGGGCAGGAAGACCGAATTGGGGAACTGCAACTGTTCCTCGGCAAAGGCTTCCTGGGCATAGCCCGACACGAAGATCACGCGGGCCGTAGGGCGCTGGCGCAGCGCCTCCCGCACCCAGGTGGGGCCGTCCATTCCGGGCATGACGACATCCGTCACGAAGACATCCACCGCCAGGGCGGGGTCCTCCAGCAGTTCCAGCGCCTCCTCGGCGCTGCCGGCCTCAAGCACAGTATAGCCGCGCAGGCGCAACGCGCGCGAGGCGAAGGCCCGCACCGGCGCCTCGTCCTCCACCAACAGCACGATGCCGCCGCCGGGCTCCTGCGACTTGCGCACGGGTGCCGGAGCGACTGATGCCGCGTCCGGCTCCTTGATCGACACGGGGAACAGCAGGTGGAAGGTGCTGCCCTCATCCGGGACGCTGTCCACGAAGATGTAGCCGCCCGTCTGCTTGACGATGCCGTAGACGGTGGAGAGGCCGAGGCCCGTCCCCTCGCCCGGCCGTTTCGTGGTGAAGAACGGCTCGAAGATCTTGCCCAGGTGGTCGGCGGGGATGCCCGTGCCGTGGTCAATGACCCGAATCACCGAATAGTCGCCCGGCGGCACCACGGCGCGGTTCCGGTGCAGCTCCTCCGTCAGGGACAGCGCTTCGGTCACGATGCGGATGGTGCCGCGCGTGGGCATGGCATCGCGCGCGTTGACGACGAGGTTCATGATCACCTGTTCCAGCTGCCGCCGGTCGGCCCGGATATGGCCAAGGCCGGTTCCCAGCTCCAACCGCAGGCTGACGCGTTCCCCCACAAGGCGGTTCAGCAGGTGCGCCAGATCCGACAGCACCTCCTCCAGCTCCAGCGTTTCCAACTTCTGCGTCTGCTTGCGCGAGAAGGCCAGAAGCTGGCCCACGAGGCTCGCCGCGCGGTTGGCGTTCTGGTGGATCTGCATCAGGTCGGCGTATTCCGGATCCTCATGGTCGTGGCGCAGCAACAGCAGGTCGCAATGGCCCGAAATCGCGGTCAGCAGGTTGTTGAAATCATGCGCCACACCGCCCGCCAGCTGGCCGATGGCCTGCATCTTCTGGCTCTGGATGAACTGCGCCTCCAGCACGCGCACGGCCGTGGCGTCGATCATCACGCCCAGAACCACGTCGCGCCCGCGTTCCTGCATCCGGCGCAGGGTCAGCTGCACATGCGCGTCCTGATCGCGGCGCACGCGCAGCACCTCACCCGGTGCCACCAGCCGGCCCACGGCCACGTCCTGAAGCCAGGCCGTCATGGACCGCCCCAATCCCTCGAACAGGTCGGAGATCGTGATCTTTTCACCCAGATCCAGCCGCAGCGTTTCGCGGGCCAAGGCGTTGGCGGTCAGGACCTTGCCTTCGGGGGAAAAGATCACCAGCGGGATCGGCACCTGTTCGAAGCGGATGCGCGTGGGCAGCACCAGTTCGGGTTCCGGCAGCGCGATCTCCTGCACCTCCGCCCGCTCCAGCCGCCACAGGAACAGGCCGTTGCCCCCATCATGCACGCTGAGGGTGGAGCGGACGGCCCCGGCGGTCACATCCTCGGTCACACTGCCATCGGCGCGGGCGCGGGCCAGCAGACGCAGGGCGACGAAGTCCGGCTCGGCGAACAGGCCGGGAAAGCGCGGGGTCTGACCGGGAACGACTCCCGCGGCGCGGGCGGCGGCGTTGCCGAACCGCACCCGGCCGCGCCCATCCGTGGCAAGGCACAGATCCGGATCCCGCTCCATCAGCCGCTTCAGGACGGCGCATTGCATCCGGTCGCGAACCGCCTGCACCGTCCACACCACCACCGCCCCCAAGGCCAGCGTCCAGAAGGTCGCCACCACGGCTAGCCCCGCGTCGGCCATGGCCTGGGACCGGGTGAACCAAGTCGGCCCCAGTGCCAGAAGACCCGCCCCCAGAAGGAGCGCGGCCCAAAGCAGCAGGGGATTAGCGTGCGAAAGGAAGTGGGTCTTCTTCATGGCAGATGGGTCGCAAATAAAGGTTAACCCCCGCTTAAGCGGCGGGGGCCTGCAGCAGCGCCAGGTAAAATCCGTCGCCCCCCTCCAGCGGCGTCAAGCGGCGCTCCGCAATCTGCTGCCATCCGGCGTGGCGAGACAGGAAGGCCTCCACCTGCGCGCGATTCTCCTCCTCCAAAAGGGAACAGGTGGCATAGGCAAGAAGGCCCTCGGGCCGCAGAGCGGGCGCGACCTGATCCAGAATCTCCCCCTGCGTCCGTTTCAGGGCGTCCAGTCGTTCCGGCGTCAGGAGCCACTTACCCTCGGGCGCGCGCCGCCAGCTTCCGGACCCGGAACAGGGCGCATCCACCAGAACAAGGTCATAGTCCCGCGACAGCGCGGTCTTCGTGTCCACCCGTGCCACGGAAACGCCGGCCCGCGTCGCCCGCGCCGGCAGATCGGCCATCCGCTTCGGGTCGATGTCATGGGCCGACAGGTCCAACCGCGCCCGCGCCGCCATGGCCAGCGTCTTGCCGCCCCCGCCCGCGCAGAAGTCCAGCACCCGGTCGCCATCCTTCAGCGGCAGCATCTCGATCACGGCCTGCGAGGCGGCGTCCTGCAACTCCACCCGCCCCGTGCCATAGGCGGCGGAGTTCTGGATGCGGCGCGCGCCCTCCACCACCTCCAGCGCGGTGTTGGCGAGGGGATGGGGCCGGGCCATGATGTTGTCGGCGGCCAGCGCCGCGATCGCCGCGTTCCGGTCCCCCACGGCGCGCAGGAACACCGGCGCGCGATGGCGCAACGCCTCCATCACCGGGGCGAAATCGGGCCCGAGGGAGGATCGGAGCGCGGGCGCGATCCAGTCCGGGCAGTCCAGCGCCTCCAGCCCCTCGGGCGGGCGGCCTTCCTCAACAACGGGCGCGGGGGCATGGCCTTCCCCGGTGAACAGCGGCGCGGGGTCCGTTCCGGCCGACCGCACCCCGCCGAGGATCAGACCCCGCCCGGTTTCCGCCCCGCCCAGCGCGGCGAAGCTGCGGCGGCAGCGGATCGCGTCGAACACCAGATCGCGCACCGCGGCGCGATCGCCCGATCCGGCAAAGCGGCTGCCCCGCGCCCAGTTGATCAGCGCCTTTTCGGCCGGAACACCGGAAAGCCAGCGGTCCAGAATGGTCATGGCGGCGGAAAGGCGGGCGGCTGGGGTCATGGCATCCTCGTTCGGCTGCGCGGGCCATAGCGCAGCCCGCGCGCCATGTCACGCGAAGGGACCGATCAGCGCCCCCGTCGCCCCGTCGCCGATGCCCAGATCCGTCACCCTCGGTCCCGGATTGCAGGCCAGAGAGGCGCCGACCAGCGCCTTGAACGTGCGCAGGGGCGGCGCCCAGTCGGCCACCTCCTCCGCCGCCGCCCGAAGGCGCACCAGCGCATCGGCCGTCCGTTCCGCCGGGGCGTCCGACAGCAGGCCGCAGACGGGCAGCGGCAGCACCGCCAGAACCCGGTCGCCCTGTGCCACGGCCATGCCGCCACCGCAGTCGCGCAGCGCGTTGGCCGCCGCGGCCATCGCGACCGGATCGTGGCCGAAGACGCACAGGTTGTGGCTGTCATGCGCGACCGTGGTGGCGATGGCCCCCGTCCAGCAGCCCCAATCGTCCAGCACGCCCAGCGACGGCACCGCCGCGCGCTGGCCATGCCGGTGGATCACCGCCATCATCAGCTTGTCCGGGGGCAGCAGGACACAGCCATCCTCCACCGGCAGGTCCTGCACCCGCAGTTCGGTGAAGCGCGGGCGGAAGACAGTGTTCACCGCCACGCGGCCCGTCGCGGTCGTCCGCAGCACGAAATCCCCCGGCACCAGATCCGGCACCTTCACGCTGTCGGTGAAGCGAGTCTCCGTTTTGCCGCACACGCGGTCCAGCGCCACGCCGTCGCGCCCCACCTCCCGCCCCGACGCGAAGACATGCGCCATGCGGAACCGGGTCAGATCCTCGATCACGATCAGGTCGGCGCGACGTCCGGCCGCCACCAGCCCCAGATCGGACCGCCCGATGCGGCCAGCCGCGTTCAGCGTGGCCGCGCGCAGGGCGTCCAGCGCGGGCATCCCGTGGCCGACCAGCCGCCGGACCACGTCCACCATGCCGCCACGCAGGATCAGGTCGTCGGGAAACACGTCGTCGGTGCAGATCGTCACAGTCTGCGGCAGATGGGGCAGCGTGCCCAGCGCCTCCACCACCCCCGGCAGCACGTAATCGTGCGAGCCGCGCAGCTCCACCGTCAGGCCCGCGCGCAGCTTGGCAAGGACATCCTCGCCCGACGTGATCTCGTGGTCCGAGGTGACGCCCGCCGCGGCGTAGCCCTGAAGGTCCGCGCCCCCCAGCCCCCGCGCATGGCCGCAAACCAGCTTGCCCGAGGCCAGCCCCTCCCCCACAATGCCGCGCATCTTCCGGCTGCGGTCCAGCACGCCGCGCATGTCCATGACCTCGGCCACGCCGCAGATCTCCGGCATGGCCAGCATGTGGGCCATCTCCTCGGCCCCGAAGACGGCGCCCCCCACCTCCAGCCCGGGGGCCGAGGGCACGCAGGACGGCGCCAGCGCCAGCACGCGCAGCGGCAGGTCGCGGATCGCGTCCATCGCCCAGGCGATGCCTGCCAGCCCCGCGACATTGCCCACCTCGTGCGGGTCCCAGACCACGGTGGTCGTGCCCTGCGGAACCACCACCTCGGCATAGCGTCGCGGCGTGGTCATCGAACTTTCAATATGCATGTGCGTGTCGATCAGCCCCGGGGCGACGAACCGCCCCGAAACGTCGATCACCCGCGTCGCGTCCGCCCGCGAGCCGGAGGGGTGAACCGAGGCAATCAGCGCCCCCACCAGCCCCACATCCGCCGGCCGCAGTTCCCCCGTGGCCACGTCCACCACCGTTCCCCCGCACAGAAGCACATCGAAGGATGCGCGCCCCGTGGCGGCCGCGACGGCACGGTCGCGCAAGGCGGTGTCGTTCAGATCCTGCGTCCCGGTCATGCCTGCGCCGCCCGGACCAGTCCGTTCAGGAACAGGGTCCGGACCCTCTCCGCATCCGCCCGTACGGCGACGCGCGCGTTAGGCGAGGCCCGGTGCGGGCGCCATTCGACCACGGTCATCCCGCGCGTGTGCTGTCCCGCCAGCTCCATGTCCACGCGGCCGGCCCGGAATTCCACCACCGACGGGTCGATTAGGACGGCGGCGGCCACCGGATCGTAGAGCGCCATCGGACGCCCCTCGGCAATTCCCACATAGCCTTCCAGCAGATCGGCCAGAAGCTGGCCGCGTTCGGTCGCCACGACCCGAATCGCGGCAACATCGTCCATCGTCACGGACACCTGGCGGCAGCAGTCCAGCCCCACCATGGCCAAATCCACCCGGGCCGTTAGCACGACGTCCACCGCCTCCGGATCGATGGCGGCGTTGAATTCCGCCGCGGCCGAATGGTTGCCGCCCGACGCAGTACCGCCCATCCACGTCACGCGGATCCGCGCCGCCAGATCGGGGCGGGCCTGCACCAGAAGGGCGATGTTGGTCAGGGGGCCAAGGGCGATGACCTCCACCCCGCCCGCGCCGATCCAGGCGGACAGGGCGGCAACCGCGTCCGAGCTGTCGGGCGCGTCCGTCGTGGCGGGCAGCTTGCGCCCCGTCCCCGGCATCCCGTCCTGCCCCAGCACGTAATCGGCCGTCACGAGTGCGCCGGCCAGCGGGGCCCGGGCGCCCGCGTGAACGGGCACGGCCCAGCCGAACGTCGCCCGCGCGGCGCAGGCGTTGCGCACCGCCTGATCCAGCGTGACGTTCCCCGCCACGACGGACACGCCCGCCACCCGGTCCGCCAGCATGCACCACGCCGCCAGATCGTCGAACCCCATGTCGGTGTCCAGCCAAAGATCACGCACGGGGCAACCTCACGACACCGGCCTCGGGCAGGTCGAAGGCGATCGTGTCGCCCGCCGCATGGCGCGGGGCCGAAGCGGGGGCTTCGGCCTTGATATCCCCCAGCGGCGTGGTCAGCAGATATTCCACCACCTGCCCCAGATAGGAGGCGCCGGCCACGGTGCCGCGATGCGGACCCTGCCCCAGCACGACCGAATGCGGACGCCAGGCCAGCCCCACCGCGTCCCGCACCTCGAACCCGATGGGGGCGATGCCGGCCAGCAGCCCGTTGTGGATGACGAAGGTGTTCTCGAACCCCATGAACCCGGCCACGAAGACCGACGCGGGCCGCTCATAGATCGCGTCCGGCGTGCCCGACTGTTCGATCCGGCCGTCGCGCATGACGATGATGCGGTCGGCCAAGGCCAGCGCCTCAGACTGGTCGTGGGTCACGTAGATCATCGCGATCCCCAGTTCGCGCTGCAACCGGGACAATTCGGACCGCATCTCCAGCCGCAGGCGGGCGTCCAGGTTCGACAACGGTTCGTCCAGCAGCAGCAGCTTCGGTTCCACCACGATGGACCGCGCCAGCGCCACGCGCTGCTGCTGGCCGCCCGACAATTCGCGCGGAAGGCGCTGGGCCAGATGCAGAAGACCGGTGGCGGCAAGGGCCGTGTCCACCCGCTGCGTAAGTTCCGCCCGCGCCACGCGCGCCAGCCGCAGGCCGAAGGCCACGTTCTCGAACACGGTCAGGTGCGGGAACAGGGCGTAGGACTGGAAGACCAGCCCCACCCCGCGCTTGTTCGGCGGCACGCGGGTGATGTCGCGCCCGTCCAGCGTGATCGTGCCGCCCATCGGCGTCATCAGGCCCGCGATGGCGCGCATGGTCGTGGTCTTGCCGCAGCCCGACGGGCCCAGAAGGGCCACCAGTTCCCCCGGCTGCATCGCAAAGTCCAGCCCCTCCACCGCGACGGTATCGCCATAGCCCAGCGTCAGGCGGTCCAGCTTCAGAAAATCAGACATAACGCGACAACCCCAACACTTTCTCGGCCACCATCACCACCGCCAGCGACATCAGGGCCAGAAGGCCCGACAGCGCCGCCACCGAGGGGTCGTAGTTGAATTCCATGTAGAACATCATGTCGATCGGCAAAGTCGTAACCCCCGGACCCGACAGGAACAGCGACACCGGCACCTGATTGAACGAGGTGATGAACCCTATGATGAAGGCTGCCATGATCCCCGACCGGATGTTGGGCAGGACCACCTTCATGAATGCGCCAAGACGCGAGGCCCCCAGCATCACCGCCGCTTCCTCGATGTCGGGGCGCAGGTTGACCAGGCTGGCCGACACCACCCGCACGGCATAGGGCACCAGCAGCGCCGTGTGGCCGATGAACAGCGCGACCGTCACGCCGATGCCTGTCGGAATCACCAGATGCCGCAGCAGCGCGAGGCCCACGATGATGCCTGGCACCACGATGGGGGCGGTCACGATGTTGCGGATCACCTCCGCCCCCGGCGGGCGATAGCGTTCCAGCGCGTAGGCCGCCGGAATGCCCAGAACCAGCGCGGCAAGGGTCGCCCCGATGGCCAGCGTCATCGACAGCGCGAAGGCGTTGCGGAAGCTTTCCACCTGAAACACCCGCGCCACCCAGCGCAGTGACAGGCCCTGCGGGGGAAAGGACAGCGTTTCCCCCGCCGACAGGCCCGCGATGCAGATGATCACAAAGGGCCCGATCAGGAACAGAAGGACCGCCGCCAGAAGGATGTTGCCGGAGATCCTCATGCTTTCCTCACGCTGGCGAGTTTCTTCAAAAGGATGTTGGTCAGCACCGACATCGCGATCAGGATCACCCCGATCACCGCCGCCGAGGCGTAGTCGTTCGCCACCGACACCCGCTGATACAGAAGCGTTTCCAGCATCAGGACCTTGGACCCGCCCAGGATCGCGGGCGTGACATAGGCCGTCAGCGACCCTACGAAGACCAGCGTGCCCCCTACGACCAGCCCCTCCTTCGTCAGGGGCAGGATCACCTTCCAGAACACCGTCAGCCAGTTCGCGCCCAGCACCCGCGCCGCGGGCACCACGTCGCGCGGCATGTTTTCCAGCGCCGAGATCAGGGGCAGAACCATCAGCGGGAAGAACAGCTGGATCAGCCCGATGAACACCGCCGTTTCCGTGAACAGGATGCGCAGCGGTCGTTCGATGATGCCGAGGTTTTCCAGCCCCACGTTGATGAACCCCGTTCGGCCCAGGATCACCAGCCAGGCATAGGTCCGCGCGACGGGAGAGATCATGAGCGGCAGGACCAGCATCGCGATCAGCCGTCCCTTCGTCTTCGGCCCCTTGTCCACGACCGCCATCGCCACGCCATAGCCGAGGATGGCCGACACCAGCGTGACCGTCAGGCCCAGCCGGAAGGTGCGCCAGAACACCTCGCGGTTCAGGGACGATCCGAAAAAGTCGAGGTAGTTCCCGAGGCTCCACCCCCCGTCGGTGCGGAAGGCGCCCGACAGAAGGATGATCACGGGCACCAGGAACCCCACGACGACGAACAGCGTCGCGGGGGCCAGAAGCCAAAGGCCGATGCGGCGGTCCTGGAACATGGTGTTACTGCGCGACCTTGGCGTTCCACTGCGACAGCCAGTCCTCGCGGTGTTCCAGCTGCTGGGCGGCGGGCAGGAAGTGGATCTGAGCGGCCATCTCCTCGCCATAGGTCAGGGCGTCGGCGGTCGCACCCTCCACCGAAACCTGCGTGTTCACGGGGCTGTCCACCAGGCCGTCGGCCAGCTTCTGCTGCACTTCGGCAGACAGCCAGAAGTCGATGAACTCTTGCGCCAGTTCCGGATCCTTTGTGCCCTTCACCATCGACAGCACGTTCATGCCGCCCGTCTGCCCTTCCTTCGGCTGCGCCCATGCCACCGGCAGGCCCAGCTTGGCGATGTTGGCCCAGCCGAAGCGTCCGACCACGGCGGCCAGAATCTCCTCCTGCTGCAGCAGCTGCGGGATCTGAGAGCCGCGTTCATAGAAGGTCACGACGTCGTCCTTGTGTTCGGCCACAAGGTCGATGGCGTCGGCAAATGTGGGATCGTCCTTGCCCAAGGCCTTCTGCAGCATCATCAGCGTGATCGGGCCCTGCGTCGTCGCGATGTTCGGCAGCGCCACATACCCCGCCAGATCGTCCGAGAAGAGGTCGAGCCAGCTGTTCACCGTCACCTCGTCCGACCGATAAACGATCGACGTGCCATAGAAGGTGTAACCCACGGCCATCGCATCCCCTACCGGATCTCGGGCGAAATCATAGATGTTGGAAAGGTTCGTCAGCCGGGCCGGGTCCAGCGGCGCGATCAGGCCCTTGGCGGCGGCCTCCAGCGCGTTGGCGTCGGAAAAGGCGATCACGTCCACCACCGGCGACGCGGCGTTCGCCTCCAGCTTAGCCAGACGTTCGACGCTGTTGCCGGATTCGATCACCAGCTTGCAGCCGCATTGCGCCTCGAACGGGGCGTAAAGCGCCTCGCGATAGGCGTCCTGGGCGATGCCGTAGACGGAGATGGTCAGCGTGCGGTCCTGCGAAAGCGCGGGACCGGCCAGCGCCGCAAGGGCCAGCGCGGTGCGAAGGATCATGGGTCTCTCCTGTCGGAAGGGGGTGCGGTCGATCCGCGAATCACGAGTTCGACCGGGAATATCCGCGGGCCTTCGGCCTGACGGGTCACGACATCCAGCGCATGATCGGCGATGGCGGACAGGTCCTGCCGCACCGTGGTCAGCTGCGGGGTGATGATGCGGCCCCAGATCACGTCGTCAAAGCCCGACACGGACACGTCCTGCGGCACGCGATGCCCCGCCTCCAGCAACCCGTTCACGATGCCGATGGCGCAGCCATCATAGGCCGCAGCGATGGCCGTCGCGGACCGGTTCCAGGCCAGACCGTAGGCCCGTCCGCCTTCGAGGCCGGGAATGATCAGGTCGACGGAAAACTCAACGCCGCGGGCGCGCAGGCCTTCGGTCATCCCAGCCACGCGCGCTTGGCTGACATGGGAACAGGTGGTAACCCCCACGATCCGCACGTGGCGGTGGCCCAGATCGGCCAGATGCCCCGCCACAAGCCGCCCGCCCGCCCGGTGGTCGCAGGACGCGGTGTTGGCCGGATTGCCCTCGGCGTCCACAACCGCCAGCGCCACGGGAAGCCCTTCCAGTTGAAGCAACGCGCCGCGCATGGGCACAACGACCAGCCCGTCCACGCCCCGCGCGACAAAGTCCTGCATCCGCTGCCTTTGCAGTTGCGGATCGTTCAGCGCGTCCGCTACCATGAGGGCGAGACCACGCGCACGGGCCGCACGCTCGAACGCTTGGGCGAAGCTGGCGAACAGCGGCATGGAAAAGTCCGGCACGACCATGCCGATCAGGGTGCTGCGCCCCAGGCGAAGGCTGCGCGCGGCGTGCGATGGGATGTAGTTCATCTCCTCGGCCATGGCGCGCACACGTTCCACGAGCGGGGCCGACACCCGGCCCTTGCCCGTCAGAGCGTTGGAAACGGTGGCCCGCGACACGCCCAAGGCGTCCGCGATCTGCTTCATGGAGGTTGATTCCGACATGATTACTCGTGCCATGTTGCTGGTGCCTCGTGTAATCCAGCCCTTCGGAAAATCAAACCCTTTCTTTCGCGCTGCGGTTGATTCCCGTTTTTCATTGGTGCCCGACCGCAAGATCGCCTAAATGGGCGCCAAAATGGGGGCGCACATGTCCGATGATATCATACGCCGCTGCGAGGCGAAGGGCCTGCGCATGACGGACCAGCGACGCACCCTGGCCCGCGTGCTGAACGACAGCGGCGATCACCCGGACGTGGAGGAGTTGTATCTTCGCGCCAGCGCCCTTGACCCCCGCATCTCCCTCGCCACCGTCTACCGCACCGTGAAGCTGTTCGAGGAGGCGGGCATCCTGGACCGGCTGGAGTTCGGCGACGGGCGCGCCCGGTATGAGGATGCCGAGCGCGAGCATCACGACCATCTGATCGACCTGCACACCGGCGAGGTGATCGAGTTCGTGGACCCCGAGATCGAGGCGCTTCAGGAAAAGATCGCCGCGCGGCTGGGCTACCGCCTGAAGGGCCACCGGCTGGAGCTGTACGGCGTTCCCGCGAAGAAGGACTGACGTTCGCGCAAACAATCTTTCCTTGGCGTTTCCGGCCCGTTAGACACACCGCAGGCGCCAAAGGAGGACTGGCCAATGAGCACCATCATCGACATCCACGCACGGGAAATTCTCGACAGCCGCGGCAACCCTACGGTCGAGGTCGACGTGACGCTGGAAGACGGCTCCATGGGCCGCGCCGCCGTTCCCTCGGGCGCCTCCACCGGCGCGCATGAGGCGGTGGAACGCCGCGACGGCGACGCCGCCCGCTACAAGGGCAAGGGCGTGCTGGAGGCTGTTGCTGCCGTGAACGGCGAGCTGGCCGAGGAACTGGTGGGCTTCGACGCCACCGAGCAGGTCGGCATCGACCGCACCATGATCGAGATGGACGGCACGCCGAACAAGTCGCGCCTGGGCGCGAACGCGATCCTGGGCGTGTCCATGGCCGTGGCCAAAGCCGCGGCCGAATTCACGACGCAGCCGCTGTTCCGCTATATCGGCGGCACCTCGGCCCGCGTCCTGCCGGTTCCGATGATGAACATCATCAACGGCGGCGAACACGCCGACAACCCGATCGACATCCAGGAATTCATGATCATGCCGGTGTCGGCAGAGAACGTGAAGGACGCGATCCGCATGGGGTCGGAGGTGTTCCACACGCTGAAGAAGGAACTGTCGGCGGCCGGCCACAACACCAATGTGGGGGACGAGGGCGGCTTCGCGCCGAACCTGAACTCCAGCCGCGACGCGCTTGATTTCATTTTGAAATCCATCGAAAAGGCCGGCTATCGCCCGGGCGAGGACATCTTCCTCGCGCTAGATTGCGCGTCCACGGAATACTTCCGCGACGGGCGCTACGACATGAAGGGCGAAGGCAAGGTCTTCTCCTCGGCCGAGAACGTCGACTACCTTGCCGCCCTTTGCGCCGACTATCCGATCATCTCGATTGAGGATGGCTGCGCCGAGGACGACTGGGACGGCTGGAAGACGCTGACCGACCGTCTGGGCAACAAGGTCCAGCTGGTGGGCGACGACCTGTTCGTGACCAACCCCAAGCGTCTGGCCGAAGGCATCGCCAAGGGCTGCGCGAACTCCATGCTCGTGAAGGTCAACCAGATCGGCACGCTGACGGAAACGCTTCAGGCCGTGGACATGGCCCACCGCGCGCGCTTCACCAACGTCATGTCCCACCGTTCGGGCGAAACGGAAGACGCGACGATCGCCGACCTCGCCGTGGCCACGAACTGCGGCCAGATCAAGACCGGCTCGCTGTCCCGCTCGGACCGTCTGGCGAAGTACAACCAGCTGATCCGGATCGAGGAGATGCTGGGCGAAGTGGCCGAATATGCCGGCCGCTCCATCCTGAAGGGCTGAAGATCGCCTGCGGCGCGTCGGGAAGCCCCCTTCGCGCCGCGCCTTGCGGCCTTCCGCGGCAGCCGCTCGCGCCGATGGCTTCCGAAGGGGGCTTGAGGTGCGGGCGTCACTCCCCGCCTTTCAACTATCCCGCCAGCTCTCCGATCACCCGGTCAGCCTTACGATTACCGGTCCGCCTTTGGGTTACCCTGTTCCCACCAGCCCCTCGGTTGCCCCGCCGGCCTTCCGATCATCCGGTGAGCCTTATGGTAACCCGTCCGCCTTCGGTTCACCCGCCCCCGCCAGCCTTCCGCCCGCGACTGCCCGCTGCACCCCTGTCGTCATCGGGGCGGAGATGGGCAGCCCTCGCGCCACGCGCACCGCAAGGAACGCGAAGGCCTGCGCCTCCAGCATGTCGCCGTCCAGACCCACCGCCTCCACCGGATGCACGTCCAGGCCGGTGCGCGCCGCCAGCATCTGCATCAGCGTCGCGTTGTGCCGCCCGCCGCCCGTCACCAGGATCCGGCGCACGGGCACCGGAAGATGCGGCAGACCCGCCGCCACCGTGGCCGCGATCAGGGCCGTCAGCGTCGCGCAGGCATCCGCATCGGACAGATGCGTTACCCGGTCCATCACCGCGTGGAAGTCGTTCCGATCTAGGGACTTCGGCGGGAGTCTTGAGATGTAGTCATGGCTTGCGAAGGCCTCCAGAACCGCTTCGTCGACCTGACCCGTCGCCGCCAGTCGCCCTCCGTCATCCTGCACCCAGCCCAACCGTGCTGCGACCAGATCGTTGACGGGGGCATTGGCGGGCCCCGTGTCGAAGGCCAGAAGCGCGCCCTCCTCCTCGGGGGAGGACTTGCGCGGATCCACCCAAGTGATGTTGCCGACGCCGCCCAGGTTCAGAAAGGCGACCGGCTGCGCCTCCCCCGTCCAGTGGGCCGCCGCGAAGTGGAAGAACGGCGCCAGCGGCGCGCCCTGCCCGCCCTGACGCACATCCTCGGACCGGAAGTCCCACGCCACGGGAAGGCCCAGCCGTTTTGCCAGCGCCTCGCCCGATCCGACCTGCAGCGTGCCGCGTCCGCGCGGATCATGGGCCAGCGTCTGGCCATGGAACCCGATCACGTCGGCGCCGCTGAAAGTCGCCAGCAGGTCGGCATGCGCCTCCTCCACCACGCGCGCGGCGGCCTCCACCGCCTCGCCCTCCCACAGCCCCAGGGCGGCGCGCAGCACGGCGCGTTCCGCCGTGGAATAGGGGCGATAGCGGCTGGCCCCGAACTCCAGCACCCGCTCCCCGTCCGTCAGCACCATCGCGGCGTCCACCCCGTCCAGCGACGTGCCCGACATGGTGCCAAGCGCCCAGACCGGCCCTGAATTCAACATGGTCAAACCTCCACCCTCGGGTTATACCGCAGCCCTGCACGATATAACGCATGAGAACAACCATGACCTATCATCCCAAATCGGACTTCCTGAACGTGATGATGGCCCGCGGTTATCTGGCCGATTGCACCGATCTTCAGGGCCTCGACGAGAAACTGCGCGCGGGCACGGTGTCGGCGTATATCGGCTATGACGCGACGGCGGCCTCGCTGCATGTCGGTCACCTTCTGAACATCATGATCCTGCGCTGGCTGCAGAAAACGGGCCACCGTCCGCTGACGCTGATGGGCGGCGGCACGACGAAGCTGGGCGATCCGTCCTTCCGGTCGGAAGAACGCCCGCTGCTGACCGACGCGCAGATCGGGCAGAACATCGACGGCATGAAGCAGGTCTTCGCCTGCTACCTGTCCTATGGCGAGGGGCCGACGGACGCCGTCATGCTCAACAACGCCGAATGGCTGGACAACCTGAACTACCTGACCTTCCTGCGCGAGATCGGGCGTCACTTCTCGGTCAATCGGATGCTGTCCTTTGAATCGGTGAAGACGCGTCTGGACCGCGAACAGTCGCTGTCCTTCCTCGAATTCAACTACATGATCCTTCAGGCCTACGACTTCCTGGAGCTGCACAAGCGCTATGGCTGCGTGCTGCAGATGGGCGGGTCGGACCAGTGGGGCAACATCATCAACGGCGTGGACCTGACGCGGCGGGTGATGGACGGCCAGCTGTTCGGCCTGACCTCGCCCCTTCTGGCCACGTCGGACGGCAAGAAGATGGGCAAGTCGGCGGGCGGCGCGGTCTGGCTGAACGGCGACATGCTGGCGCCCTACGATTTCTGGCAGTTCTGGCGCAACTCGACCGACGCCGACGTGGGCCGCTTCCTGAAGCTCTATACCGAGCTTCCGGTGGAGGAGTGCGAGCGTCTGGGCGCCCTGCAGGGGTCCGAGATCAACGCGGCAAAGGTGCTTCTGGCCAATGAGGTCACGACCCTGCTGCACGGGGCCGAAGCCGCGCAGGCCGCCGAGGCCACCGCCCGTGCCGTCTTCGAACAGGGCGGCGTCGGGGGGGAGCTGGAGGTGACGACCCTGCCCTGCGACACGCTGGGCGACGGGCTGTCGGTCGTGAAGTTCCTTGTGGAAGCGGGCCTCGTGGCGTCGGGTAAGGAGGCCAAGCGGCTGGTGTCCGAAAGCGGTCTGCGCTTCAACAACGAAACGGTGGGTGACGCCAACATGCTGGTCACCTCCGACCTGATCGGGACCGAATTGAAGGTGTCGATCGGGAAGAAAAAGCACCACCTCGTCCGGCTGGGCTGAACCGGGACTTGTGGTCCCGCGCCTTCGCTGCATTAAGTACCGCCAAGAACGACCGCAACGACAGGCACGGGACCATGACACTGAAGGCAATGCTGGCCGCCACGGCCATGATGGCGGCACTGGCAGGGTGCGAGCAGATCGGAAGCTTCAACAAGGAGCCTCCGGCCGCCGCCGCCGTCAGCCAGCCGCAGTTCTTCGAGAACGCCTATGCGGCGCGCAGCGACGGCAAATTTTCGGTTCCCGCGATCCCGGAAGATCAGATCCCGGTGGCCTATCGCCGCCAGATCGTCGACTACCAGACGGCCGAGGCGCCGGGCACCATCATCATCGACCCTGCCCACGCGGTGCTGTACCTCGTGCAGCCCGAGGGCAAGGCCATCCGCTACGGCATCTCGGTCGGGCGGGACGGCTTCGGCTGGTCCGGCACCTCCGTGGTGGCGCGCAAGGCCACCTGGCCCACCTGGACCCCGCCGCCCGAGATGATCGAGCGTCAGCCCAGCCTTGAAAAGTGGCGCAAGGGCCAGCCCGGCGGACCGACGAACCCGCTCGGTTCGCGCGCGCTGTATCTTTACATCAACGGCAAAGATTACGGCTTCCGCATCCACGGCACTCCGGAATGGCGCACGATCGGCAAGCGCGCCTCCTCGGGCTGCTTCCGCATGATCCAGCAGGACGTGATGGACCTGTACGAACGCGTGCCCAACGGGACCAAGGTCGTCGTGCTCACCCCTTCTGGTGAAGTTCCGACGAAGCTGACCCTGCCGCCGCCCTCGCCCGCGCCGAAGCGGTCTGCCCCGAAGCCCGCCGCCAGCGTGACCCCGGCGGCGGTGGAGACGACCACCCTCGACGCGTCGAAAACGCCCGAAACCGCGGATTCGCTGGTGGAGGATACCGCCAAGGCGCTGGACGACGCGCCCGCCGCCGACACGGCGGCCCCGGAGGACGACACTGCGGCCCCCACCGCGCCGGCCACCGAATCCACCGCACCGGCCCCGGCCGCGGATGCGGCACCGGCCACACCGGAAACGCCGACGCCAGCGCCCGTCTACACCACCCCCGTGCGTTAAGGCGGCGCGGGCGCCCGAACTTTGGGCGTCCGGCGAAAACGCGGTCCCTTCCGGGGGGCCGCCATCCCGCCTATGTTGGACGCATTGCGGGAGAAGACCATGCCAACACGTCCAATCATCGGAATCATCGGGAACAACCAGTCGCTGTCCGAAGGCTTCAACGCCCATGTCAGCGCGCATCTGACCTCGGAAGCCGTGGCGCAGGCCGCGGGCTGCATGCCGATCGTCATTCCCTCGGATCCGCGCCTTGTCTCCACCCGTGAGCTGTTGGACCTGTGCGACGGCTTCCTGCTGACCGGCGGCCGCCCCAACGTCCACCCCGAGGAGTATGGCGAGGACGCCACCCCCGCCCACGGCACCTTCGACCGGCAGCGCGACGCCGTCACCCTGCCCCTGATCCGCGCTTGCGTTGAACGCGGCCAGCCCTTCTTCGGCATCTGCCGCGGGTTTCAGGAGGTGAACGTGGCCATGGGCGGCACCCTCTGGCCCGAGATCCGGGAACTGCCCGGCCGCATGAACCACCGCATGCCCCCTGACGGCACGACCGAGGAGAAGTTTGCCCTGCGCCACGCCGTGCGCTTCACCGAAGGCGGGCCCTTCCACCGCCTTCTGGGCAATGTGGAGGTGATGACGAACACCCTGCACGGCCAGGGCATCAAGACCGCGGGCGCCCGCGTGGTCGTTGACGGCCACGCGCCCGACGGCACGCCCGAGGCGATCTTCATCAACGGCGCCCCCGGCTTTACCCTATCGGTGCAATGGCATCCCGAATGGCAGGCGGCCGTGGATCCCGTGTCGCGCCCGCTGTTTTCCGCCTTCGGGGATGCGGCGCGCGCTTGGTCCGACGCGCGCCATGGTGTGCGCAAAAGCGCCTAGGCGCCTTGCGCCACGATCGCGGCCGCCGCCCGCATCGCCCCGGTGCCGTGCGGGATGTCCAAGGCAAGCATCGCCGCCTCGATCACGCCGATGACGCCCAAGGTCATGTGGGCGTTCACGTGGCCCATATGCGCGACCCGCAGGAAGCCGTGATATTCGGGGGTGGAGGGATCGGCCATGCCGAGGCCGATGCCCAGCGTCACGCCCGCCTTTTCCTCGGTCCAGCGGCGGATGGCGGTGGCGTGGGGCGCACCGAAGCGCGCCGCCGTGACGGACCGGCCCCGATGGGCGGGGTCGGCCACGTTCAGGCCGATCTGCGGATTGTCCGCCCCCCACGCGTCGAACGCCGCCCAGACCGCGCGGGCCAGCGTGTCGTGGCGGTGCCAGATGGCGTCCAGCCCTTCCTCCTTCAGCATGTCCAACGCTTCGCGCAAGGCGAACAGATGATGCGTGGGCGCGGTGCCGCCGAAGCGTTCGTGGAACATCCGAGGGTTGGCGCGGCGGGTCCAGTCCCATGTCGGGGTGCGCAGGTCGGAGGATCGCGCAACCTCGGCCGCGCGGTCCGAGAACCACACGAAGCCAAGGCCGGGGGGCACCATCAGCCCTTTCTGGCTGGCCGCGACCAGCACGTCCACGCCCCAGTCGTCCATCCGGAACACGTCGCAGCCCAAGGATGCGATGCTGTCCACCGCCAGAAGGGCCCGCGATCCGGCGGCGTCGATGGCGCGGCGCACGGCGGCCACGTCGTTCAGCACCGTCGTCGCCGTGTCGACATGCGTGACCAGCACGGCCTTCGTGTCGGGATGGGCGCGCAGCGCCCCTTCCACCCGCCCCGGGTCGACGGGCGTGTTGCGACCGAAGTCGATCACCTCAACCTCCACGCCCATGGCGCGCGCCGCCTCGGCCCAGCCCAGCCCGAAATGCCCCGTCACGCAGACCAGCGCCTTCTCCCCGCGCGAGAACATGTTGGCAATCGCCGCTTCCCACGCCGCATGGCCGTTGCCGATGTAGATGGCCACGTTCTGCGAAGTGCCGGCCAGCCATTTCAGATCGGGCACGATCCCGTTCACCATGTCGTGCAGCGCGCCTTCGTAGATGTTGGGCGCGGCGCGGTGCATGGCGGCCAGCACGCGGTCCGGCATGACCGAGGGGCCGGGAATGGCAAGATAATGGCGACCGTTGGCAAGACTCATGCGAACACTCCTGTGGACACGTGATCGCTACGACCGGCGGCACGGCGCGTCAATGGCGCGCCTTGCTTCGCGGGGACGCGCGGGCTAGACCCAAGGCCCGAGACGGAGAGGCACCTTGGCCATCGAGAAGCTGAACGACACGCGCGATCCCCGCTATGCCTCGCACCGCCTGTTCGGGCGGCTGTGGAAGGGCTACCTGCGCCAGCACAAGGGGCTGATGGCGGTCGCGTTCCTGCTGATGATGATCGAGGGGTCGACCCTGGGCGCCCTGTCCTGGATGATCAAGCCGCTGTTCGACAAGGTGTTCACGCCCGAAGGCGCGGGCGCGCTGGTCTGGGTGGGCGTCGGCATATTCGGCCTGTTCGCCGTGCGGGCCACCACCTCGATCCTGTCGAAGGTGGTGATGACGCGCATCTCGCAGAAAAGCTCCACCGCGATGCAGGCGGACCTGTTGCGCCACATGCTGACGCTGGACCAGGACTTCTTCCAGGTGAACAGTCCGGGCCAGCTGATCGAGCGTGTGCAGGGCGACACCTCGGCCGTGCAGGGCGTCTGGTCGTCGGTGATCGCGGGGCTGGGGCGGGACACGATCTCGCTCATCGGGTTGTTCGTGGTGGCGCTGAACATCGACGTGCACTGGACGCTGGCCGCCATGATCGGGGCGCCGCTGCTGATCCTGCCCGCGATCGTGGTGCAGCGCTACATCCGCAAGAAGGTGAACCAGTCGCGGGCGCAGGCCGGGCTGCGCGCTACCCGCCTGGACGAGATCTTCCACGGCATCCAGGCCATCAAGCTGAACCGGATGGAGAACTACCAGCTGGGCCGGTTCCGCGCGATCGTGGGCAAGCTGGTGCGCAACGGCATCAAGACCGCCGCCGGACGGGCCGCCATGCCCGCACTGGTGGACCTGATCACCGGCCTCGGCTTCTTTGCCGTGCTGATGCTGGCCGGGAACGAGATCGTGGCCGGGGAGCGCACGGTGGGCGAGTTCATGTCCTTCTTCACGGCCATGGCGCTGACGTTCCAGCCGATGCGCCGGCTGGGCGACCTGTCGGGGTTCTGGCAGGTGGCCGCGGCCAGCCTGACGCGAATCTTCCGACTGTTCGACCTGCAACCGACGCCCCGCCCCGCGCCCACGGCCGTGCCCAAGGGCACCCCGCCGCAGATCGAACTGCGCGACGTTCATTTCGCCTACACCGACATGCCCGTGCTGAACGGCGCCAGCTTCACCGCGAAGGCCGGGAAGATGACGGCGCTGGTCGGCGCCTCGGGCGCGGGGAAAAGCACGGTGTTCCACCTGCTGACCGGCCTCGCGCAGCCGGTGTCGGGGCAGATCCTGATGGACGGCGTGGACATCTCCCGCTTCTCCCTCGACGATCTGCGGGGGCAGTTCGCCGTCGTGTCGCAGGACAGTGCGCTGTTCGACGAAACCATCCGCGAAAACGTGGTCCTTGGCCGCAAGATCCCGGAGGACAAGCTGCACGCCGCGCTGGACGCCGCCCATGTGACGGAGTTCGTGCGCAACCTGCCCGCGGGCGTTGAAAGCCCCGCCGGCCCGCGCGGGTCGGCCCTATCGGGCGGCCAGCGGCAGCGGGTCGCCATCGCGCGGGCCCTGATCTCGGGCACGCCGGTCCTGCTGATGGACGAGGCGACATCGGCACTGGACGCCCAGTCCGAGGCGGTGGTCGCCAGCGCCTTGGCCCAGCAGAGCCATGGCCGCACGATGCTGGTGATCGCCCACCGCCTGTCCACCATCCGCGAGGCGGACAGCATCGTCGTGATGGACCAAGGCCGCGTGGTCGATCAGGGCACGCATGACGATCTTCTGCGGCGCGGCGGCATCTATGCCGACCTTTACCGCCTTCAGTTCAAGGATCAGACCTGATGCGCACGATCTGGACCGTGACCGGCGTTGACCGGCTGGACTTCCTGCAGAACCTCGTCACCAACAACGTGGCGTCGCTGACGACGGACGGCATCGTCTGGACCGCGATCCTGACGCCGCAGGGTAAATACCTGGCCGACTTCTTCGTGATCCGGCAAGGCGACGCCCTGCTGATCGACATCGACGCGGGCATCGCCGAGGCCACCCTGCGCCGGCTGACCATGTACCGCCTGCGGGCCGACGTGCAGATCGCCCCCTCCGACGTTCAGGTCCGGCGGGGGGTGGAGGACGCCCCGGACGGCGCCTTTCCCGATCCGCGGCATCCCGCGATGGGCTGGCGGTCCTACGGGTCCGAGCCTGACACCTCCACCGTCGACTGGAACGCCCTTCGGGTGGAGCATGTGGTCCCTGAAACCGGGATCGAGCTGACGCCCGACACCTTCATCCTGGAGGCGGGATTCGAGCGCCTGCACGGCGTCGATTTCCGCAAAGGCTGCTATGTCGGGCAGGAGGTGACGGCCCGCATGAAGCACAAGACGGAGCTTCGCAAGGGCCTCCTCGGCGTGCGAATCGAAGGGGAGGCGCCGGTCGGAACTCCCATCCTGTCGGGCGATCGCGTGGCCGGCACCCTGTTTACCCAGTCGGGCGGCCGGGCCATCGCCTCTCTGCGCTTTGACCGGACGGACGATCTTGTGGCCGGCACGGCGAAAATCATCGTCAACCAATGAAATTCTCCTTGGCCTTTGGCCATAGGAATTTACCTCTTCCCCGCCGCCGAGCGTTCGCGTCCAGGTTGATGCAACCGGGCAACAGGTTTGGCGCGTACCGTTAAAACTATAAAAAACGTTCTGGCATCTGCGGCACCCGCGGTAAAGGATACGCAGAGTTTCCGCACTTGACCGTGAACGAGGACATTGGAGCTAAGATGATGATCAGCCGTTATGCAGCCTTGGGCCTCGGGTTTGTCGCCCTGACCGCCACCCCCCTCTTCGCCGGTGGCCCCGTGGTCCCCGCCCCCGAGCCGGTGATCGCCGCACCGGTCGTCATGACGACCTCGCCGATGTTTGCCGGCGGATACGCGGGTGCCGGCCTCGGCTACTCCTTCGGCGGTTCGGACACCGTTGGCGTTCGTCCCTTCTCCGACGACGTGGGCGAGATCGAGCTGAACGGCCCGTCCGCCGAACTGCACGCCGGTTACCGCTGGCAGCAGCCGGGCAGCAACTGGGTCTACGGTCTGGAAGGCCAGGTGGCCGGTGGCGACATCAGCGACGAGACCGAAGGTTCGGCCCTCGGCATCGACTTCGAAACGGAATCGAAGATCAAGTGGACCGCCGAACTGCGCGGCACGCTGGGCTATGCGGTGCGTCCGAACACGCTGCTTTACGGCTTTGCCGGTTACACCGTGGGTCGTTCGGAATACAACATCCGCGCCACCGACGGCGTTGCGACCGAGAACCTGGACCAGGACGAGAACCTTGACGGCTACGTGGCCGGTCTGGGTCTGGAGCGTCTGCTGAACGACCGCTGGTCGCTGCGCGGCGAGTACAAGTACACCAACCTCGGCAAGGAAGACCTGGACTCCGAGAACGACATCTACACGACGTCGGACACCCCGGAATACCACACGATCAACGTGGGCTTCAACTACCGCTTCTGATCGGCGCCTTGCGCGGAAATCCGACGGCCCCGCATCTGCGGGGCCGTTTTTTCATGCGGGATGTTTACAAACGGCCGGACCTGTCCCAGTGTCCGTGGCCTGATGGCCCGGACGTCCATGACACGAACACCGATCGACCTGCCCCCCTTGCCCGCCTGCATCAGCCGCGGAACGCTGATCGACACCTATCACGGCCCCCTTCCGGTCGAGGATCTGGTGGTCGACGATCAGGTCATGACCCGCGACGAGGGGTTTCGCCCCGTGCGCTGGATCGGCTGCTTCCGGGCGGAGGCGCGGGGCCGCCTGTCCCCCGTCCGCATCGCCCCCGGCGCCCTTGGCAACAACCGCAGCCTGATCGTGTCCCAGCACCAGCTGCTGCTGCTGAACGACTGGCGGGCGGAACTTCTGTTCGGAGAGCGCGAGGTCTTGGCCCCCGCCCGCGCCCTTGTGAACGAAGACACGATCTGGATTCAGGAGGGCGGCATCATCGACTACTACGCCATCCTGATGGATCGCCACCAGATCCTCTATGTGGAGGAGTCCTTTGCCGGCAGCCTCCAACCCTCCAGCCCGGGATGCGAGGTCATGGGCCCGGAACTGGTCCCGCAGATGCGGATCGCGGCGCAGAACACGGGCAGCGACCGCGCGGCCCGGCTGGTCCTGAAACCGTTCGAGGTGCGGGCCATGCGAAATTACATCGAATGATCCCCGCCCGTTGCCGCGCCGGGCGGAGTGTGCCAGAACAAACGGACGTGCAACCGATCGAAGTGTAGTTCATGCCCGATTTCGCCGCCCGCCGGACCGTGATGGTCGATTCCCAGATCCGTCCCTCGGACGTGACGAAATACTCGATCATCGACGCCATGCTGAACGTTCCCCGCGAACGCTTCGTGCCGGACGGGCTGCAAGAGGTCGCGTATCTGGGTGAGAACATCCCCCTGTCGCGC
This sequence comes from Falsirhodobacter sp. 20TX0035, assembly GCF_028307215.1. GTDB lineage: Bacteria > Pseudomonadota > Alphaproteobacteria > Rhodobacterales > Rhodobacteraceae > Falsirhodobacter. Next base: position 225,928 of record NZ_JAQMHV010000004.1, read on the forward strand.
GGCCGCGTGCTTCTGGACCCGCGCTGCTTTGCGAAGCTTCTGGACGCGCTGGACATCCAGCCGAACGAGGTGGCGCTGGATGTGGGTGCGGGTCTTGGCTATTCGACGGCCGTCATCGCGCGGCTGGCCGAAGCCGTGATCGCGGTGGAGGACGATCTTGCCCCCGAGGCGGAACGCCGCCTGTCGGAACTGGGCGTGGACAACGCCGTTGTGGTGTCGGGCGCCCCGGCCGAAGGCGCGCGTCGCCACGGGCCCTATGACGTGATCCTGGTGGAAGGCGGCGTCGAGCAGGTGCCCACGACCCTGACGGACCAGTTGAAGGACGGCGGCCGGATCGGCGCGCTGTTCATGGAAGGCAATCTGGGCGTGGCCCGCATTGGCTATCGCGCGGAAGGGGTGATCAGCTGGCGTCCCATCTTCAACGCCTCCGCCCCCGTGATGCCGGGCTTCACCACGGTTCGTCAGTTCGCCCTCTGACACCCGCAGCATACGGAGGTTTCGATGACGGATCGTCCGGTGCAACCGCAGACCGACGATGTGCTCCGTTCCATCCGCAGGTTAACGGCGGGTGCGCCGGTCGAAGGCGCTTCTCTGCCCCCACTGCTTCTGACGCCGGAGCTGAGGGTTCATCCCGACCGCACACCTGCCGTGGCCGATGTCCACGACCGCCTCGCCCCCATCGACGAGGAGGTTCTGCACGACCTTGTTCGTGAGCTGCTGAGCGAGGAGTTGCAGGGCCCCTTCGGCGAGAAGATCACCCGCAACATCCGCATGATGGTTCGCGCCGAAATCGGACGCGCGCTGGCGGAGCGGGATCTGAAATGACAACGCCCCGGCCATGGGCCGGGGCGTTTGTCGAAGGGACGTCGAAAGGGATCAGGCGGCTTCGGCCTGATCCAGTTCCAGTGCGTGACGACGCTCGCTCTCCTCGCGCGACAGCGCGACAGAGGTGCGGATGCCCTTGGCAACGAATTCCATCAACCCCTTGACCACCCGCTCGTTCGGGTCGATCCCGGCGCAGGACAGCACTTCGCGTCCGTCGCGCGACCGCGCCCAACGGGCGATCTGGTCGGGGCCGTTGCCATATTTCTTGTCATCCGCGATGGCATCGTCCAGTGCGGCCAGAACGACCGCAGCAAACAGCTTGCGCGCACGTTGCCCTTGTTCGAAGTTGAAGGCAGTGCTGTCAACGAAATCGGCCATCGGTTTTCCTGTTCTTGCTCTTGCGTCTCTGGCGTTCGGTGGGGATACGCGTATTGATCCCGGGAGAGCACTACGGATTTGGAACCCCCGTCATGCATTTTGTGCATGACAACCCGTGTGCACCACATATCTGGGCCAAAACGCTCACATCACAAGGGCCGGATATAACCTGTTGACGATTTCGATCAAGAACCAACCGGCGCGAAATTTCATTTATCGTTTACAATTGGCAACCACGCGTGCCCTGCGGAGGCGCTTTTCTTTTCATCCCCTGCCCCTTACGCTGCGCCGAACCTATGGGGAGAACCAGATGAAACGTATCCTTCTTGCCACCGCCGCCACCGCCCTTGTCGCCACCGCCGCCGGGGCCGAGGACGTGAAGGTCGGCGTGATCTTCGGCTTCACCGGCCCGCTGGAATCGATCACGCCCGGCATGGCCGCGGGGGCCGAACTTGCGCTGAAGGAAGCCAGCGAGTCGGGGGCCTTCCTTGACGGCTCCACCCTGACCCCGGTGCGCGCGGATTCGACCTGCGTCGACGCCACCGCGGCCACGGCCGCCGCCGAACGTCTGGTCACGGCCGAAGGCGTGAAGGCGATCGTGGGCGGCGACTGCTCGGGCGTGACGGGGGCGATCCTGCAGAACGTGTCGCGTCCCAATGGCATCGTGCAAATCTCTCCCTCCGCCACCTCCCCCGGCCTCAGCCAGGTGGAGGATGACGGGCTGTTCTTCCGCGTGGCCCCGTCCGACGCGCGTCAGGGCCAAGTGATGGCCGACATCATCAGCGAACGCGGCATCAAGTCCGCCGCCGTCACCTACACCAACAACGACTATGGCAACGGCCTGGCCAACAGCTTTGCCGAGGCATTCAAGGCCAAAGGCGGCGAGATCACGATTCAAGCAGCGCATGACGACGGCAAGGCCGACTACTCGGCCGAGATCGGGGCCCTGTCCTCGGCCGGAGGCGAGATCCTGGTGGTCGCGGGCTATGTCGATCAGGGCGGCCGCGGCATCGTGCAGGGCGCGCTGGACACCGGCGCTTTCGACACCTTCTACTTCCCCGACGGGATGTACGGCCAGTCGCTGCTGGACACGTTCGGCTCCGACCTCGACGGCTCGTTCGGCGATCTGCCCTCGGCCGATGGCGAGGATGCGGAGCTGTTCCAGAACCTCGCCAAGGAGGCGGGATTCGACGGCACGTCCACCTATACCGGCGAAAGCTACGACTCCGCCGCGCTGATCCTGCTGGCGATGCAGGCCGCGAAGTCCAGCGATCCGGCCACCTACAAGACCCACGTCTTCGACATCGCCAACGCCCCCGGCGAGAAGATCCGCCCGGGCGAGCTGGACAAGGCGTTGAAATTGCTGTCCGAAGGTCAGGACATCGACTATGTCGGTGCCACCAACGTGGAACTGCTGGAGCCGGGCGAAAGTCGCGGCACCTTCCGCGAATACGACATCAAGGATGACGCATTCGAGACTGTCGGTTTCCGCTGAGATCGTCTAAGAGCGTCTGAAAATGGCCCGGCACCCTGCCGGGCCATATCCATTCATGCCCGGCCCCGGCCGTGGCCTTCGGGGGAAGACATGCTGACCGTCGAAAACCTTCACAGGCATTTCGGCTCGTTCCGCGCGGTCAACGGCGCGTCGCTGGAGATCGAGAAGGGATCGATCACCGGGCTGATCGGCCCGAACGGGGCCGGAAAGTCCACGCTGTTCAACGTGATCGCCGGGCGGCTTGCACCCACCTCGGGCCGTGTCCTCATGGACGGGCGCGACATCACGGGCCTGCCCCCGCACGAACTGTTCCACCGCGGCCTGCTGCGCACCTTCCAGATCGCACATGAATTCGGATCGATGACGGTGCGCGAGAACCTGATGATGGTGCCCGCACGCCAAGCCGGGGAAACGCTGGTCAACACCTGGTTCCACCGCGGCGCCATCCGCGCCGAGGAGCGGGCCCTGCGCGAAAAGGCCGACGAGGTTCTGGACTTCCTGACCATCAGCCACATCGCGGATGAAAAGGCCGCCAACATCTCGGGCGGGCAGAAGAAGCTGGTGGAGCTGGGCCGCACCATGATGGTCGATGCCCGCATCGTCTTTCTGGACGAGGTGGGCGCGGGCGTGAACCGCACCCTCCTGAACACCATCGGCGACGCGATCGTGCGGCTGAACCGTGAACGCGGCTACACCTTCTGCGTGATCGAGCATGACATGGATTTCATCGGCCGCCTGTGCGACCCGGTGATCGTGATGGCCGCGGGCGAGGTTCTGGCCAAAGGCTCCGCCGCCGACATCATGAAGAACGAGGCGGTGATCGAGGCCTATCTTGGCACCGGCCTGAAGAACAAGGTGGCGCATGGCTGACCCCTTCCTGATTGGCGAAAGCATGACCGGCGGCTACGGCGCCGCCAACATCCTGCACGGCTGCACCATCGCCGTGGAAAAGGGTGAAATCGCGGTCATCGTCGGCCCCAACGGCGCGGGCAAGTCTACGGCCATGAAGGCCGTCTTCGGCATGCTGCGCCTGCGCGGCGGCCACATCCGGCTGGAGGGGGAAGACATCACCGCCCTGTCCCCCCAAGGTCGCGTGGCCAAGGGCATGGCCTTCGTGCCGCAGACCCACAACATCTTCGGATCCATGTCCGTGCAGGAGAACCTGGAGATGGGAGCCTTCCTGCGCCGCGACGACATCCGCCCCACGATGGAGATGGTCTACGACCTGTTCCCCATCCTGCGCGACAAGCGCAACCAGCCGGCGGGCGAACTGTCGGGCGGCCAGCGCCAGCAGGTGGCCGTCGGCCGCGCGCTGATGACCCGGCCGAAGGTGCTGATGCTGGACGAACCCACGGCGGGCGTGTCCCCCATCGTAATGGACGAACTCTTCGACCGCATCATCGAGATCGCGCGCACCGGCATCTCCATCCTGATGGTCGAACAGAACGCCCGGCAGGCGCTGATGATCGCCCACAAGGGCTACGTCCTCGTGCAAGGCGCAAATCGTTTCACCGGCACGGGGGCCGAGCTGATGGCCGATCCCGAGGTGCGCCGGACCTTCCTCGGGGGCTGACATGGACCTTCTGAACGCCCTCGTGGCCTTTGCCAACTTCGTCTTCGTCCCCGCCGTCGCCTATGGCGCGCAACTGGCGCTTGGCGCGCTTGGCGTGACGCTGATCTACGGGATCCTGCGCTTTTCCAACTTCGCCCATGGCGACACGATGGCCTTCGGGACCATGTGCACCATCCTCGTGACCTGGGGGCTGCAAAGCTGGGGCATCGGGCTTGGGCCGCTGCCCACGGCCCTTCTGGCCCTGCCCGTCGGGATCGCGGTGACGGGGCTGTTCCTGGTCGCGACGGACCGCACCGTGTACCGCTTCTACCGCCGGACGCGGGCGGCGCCGGTCATCCTGACCATGGTGTCGCTGGGCGTGATGTTCGTGATGAACGGACTGGTCCGCTTCATCATCGGCGTGGACAGCATCGACTTCGCCGACGGGGCCCGCTTCGTGGTCAACGCCCGCGACTTCCGTGACGCGACGGGTCTGGACGAGGGGCTGGCCATCCGGTCCACGCAGGCGATCACCATCGTGGTCGCGGCCATCGCGATGGCCCTTCTGTTCTGGTTCCTAAACCGCACCCGCACGGGCAAGTCCATGCGCGCCTTTTCCGACAACGAGGATCTGGCCCTCTTGTCGGGCATCAACCCCGAACGCGTCGTGACAGTGACCTGGCTGATCGTGGCCGCGCTCGCGACGACGGCGGGCGTTCTCTACGGGCTCGACAAGAGCTTCATGCCCTTCACCTACTTCCAGCTTCTGCTGCCCATCTTCGCGGCGGCCGTGGTCGGCGGCCTTGGCAGCCCCCTGGGCGCCGTGGCGGGCGGCTTCGTCATCGCTTTTTCCGAAGTTGGGGTGACCTATGCCTGGAAGAAGGTCGCGGGCTACGCCCTGCCCGAAGGGCTTCAGCCCGACGGCCTCGCCCAGCTTCTGTCCACGGACTACAAGTTCGCGGTCAGCTTCGCCATTCTTGTGCTTGTGCTTCTGTTCCGGCCCACGGGCCTGTTCCGGGGGAAATCGGTATGACGCGTCCTGTTCTTCTGTTCGCCCTCGTGACGGGGCTGTTCGTCCTGACGGGGATCACGCAAAGCTGGTCGGTCGCGCTGACCATCCTGAACATGGGCGTCGTGTCGGCCATCATGGCCTTGGGCGTGAACATGCAGTGGGGATACGCGGGCCTCTTCAACATCGGGGTGATGGGCTTTGCGGCACTGGGCGGCCTTGCCGTCGTGCTGACCGCCACCGCCCCGGTGGACGGCGCCATGGCCGCCGGCGGCTGGCGCATACTTGGCGCGCTGGCCGTGGGCATCGCGGCGCTGATCGCTGCCGTGCAGGCGTGGCGGCGGATGCGGCGCGGGCGCGGGCTGGTGGTGACGGTCATCGTCATCGCGGGCTTCCTCCTTTTCCGCCACATCTTCGACGCCGGCGTCGCGGGGGTGGAGGCGATCAATCCCACCGTGCAGGGCAACCTCGGCGGTCTGGGGCTTCCCGTCTGGATGGCGTGGCCGGTGGGCGGGCTTCTGGCCGCGATCGCCGCCTGGGGCATCGGCAAGACGGCCCTTGGCCTGCGGTCGGACTACCTCGCCATCGCGACGCTCGGCATCGCCGAAATCGTGCTCGCCGTCCTGCGGAACGAGGAGTGGCTGGACCGCGGCGTGAAGAACGTCATCGGCCTGCCCCGCCCCGTCCCCTACGAGGTGGACCTGCAGCAAAGCGCGGGCTTCGTGTCCTGGGCGCAGGAGTATGGCTTCGATCCGGTCACCGCATCGTCGATCGTGGTGAAGCTGTGCTATCTGGGGCTGTTCGCCCTGGTGCTGGCGATCGTGATGCTGCTGGCCGAACTGGCGCTGAAATCGCCCTGGGGCCGCATGATGCGCGCCATCCGCGACAACGAGGTGGCGGCCGGCGCCATGGGCAAGAACGTCAAGGCGCGGCACCTGCAGATTTTCATCATCGGTTCGGCCGTGATCGGGATTGCGGGCGCGATGATGACCACGCTGGACAGCCAGCTGACCCCGGCCAGCTACCAGCCCCTGCGCTACACCTTTCTTGTGTGGGTGATGGTGATCGTGGGCGGGTCGGGCAACAACTGGGGCGCGATGCTCGGCGGCTTCCTGATCTGGTGGCTGTGGGTCATGGTCGAACCCATCGGCCAGGGCGTCCTGTCCGCGTTGACCGCCCCGATGGCCGACGGCTGGCTGAAGGCGCATCTTCAGGACGGCGCGGCCCACATGCGGCTGCTGACCATGGGCGTGATCCTGCTTCTGGTGCTGCGGTTCAGCCCGCGCGGCCTGATCCCGGAACGGTAAGGCGAAATCCCGCCCCGATCCGGCGTTCCGCCCTGCAAGATGCCGCCGAACCCCGGCGGCATCGCTTTACGGCCCGTCCCAGACTGTTAGCCTGCCCGCCATGACAGCACAGAACGGAGCAGTCTCTTGACCCCACGCAACCTTCTCGCCGCCCTTGTGGCCACTCCTCTTCTGGCCGGCGCGGCACTGGCGCAGGACGCCCCCGCCGCCCCGCAGATGAGCATGGAAGACGCCTATGCCGCCGCGCAGAACCAACTGGGCGTGCTGGAATACTGCCAGACGAAGGCCACGGTCGGGAACGAGGTCATTGCGACGCAGACCCGCCTGATGGGCATGATCCCCCCGCCTTCGGACACGACCGAGGCGATCGACGCCTACCAGAAGGGCAAGACGGGCACCGTGTCGTCCATGGGGCAGGAAGTGGCGCTGGCGGATGTGGCGCAGCAACGCTCCACCAGCGAGGAAAGCCTGTGCCAGCAGATGGCGCAGCTTGTGACGCAGGCCGGAGAGCAGATCCCGCCGGGCTGATCGAACGCGCCCCGGGCCGGTGCGGCCCGGGGCCTATTCCCCGTCGTTCCGGGTGCGGATGGCGCGCACGATGACGAAGACGGCCAGCACCGCCGCACCAAGGCAGATGAGGCCGGCGGCCCAGAAGCCGTAGAAGAAGATGTAGCCCATCGTCGTGTCGGACATCGCTGCCTCCCTTGTCTGGGGCCCTGTCTACGGCGAACGGGCGGCCGGAACAATGGGACGGCCTGCCGCAAGGCTTGCCCTTCGGCCCACCTCCGCCCAAACTGTGGTCCTTATGAAACGGAGAGGGCTGATGACCGAAATCAAACGCATCGATTGCGGCACGAGGATGAGCGAGGCCGTGATCTTCAACGGCGTGGCGTGGCTGGCGGGCCAGGTGGGCAACGGCGCCACCGTGGCCGAACAGACCGAGGATGCGCTGGCCGAGGTGGACGCCCTGCTGACCCGCATCGGCAGCGACCGCAGCCGCATCCTGTCGGCCCAGATCTGGCTGGCCGACATCGCCGAGTTCGAGGAGATGAACGCCGTCCGGGACGCCTGGGTCGTGCCCGGTCACGCCCCGGCCCGCGCGACCGGCGAAGCCAGGCTCGCCAGTGCGCAGTACCGGGTGGAGATCATCGTGAACGCCGCAGTCTGATCACCGCAGGTAATCGACCAGCTGGCGGGTGGAGCCGTCCTTGCCTTCGGCGGAGGCGCCTTCAAGGATCGGCTGCAACGCCAGCGCCAGTTCCTTCCCAAGCTCCACCCCCCACTGATCGTAGGAGTTGATGCCGAGGATCACGCCCTCCACGAACACACGGTGTTCGTAAAGCGCCACGATCTGGCCCAGCACGAAGGGCGTCAGCTTGGGATAGCACAGCGTGGTGGACGGGCGGTTGCCGGGGAAGACGCGGTGGCGGGCCTGACGGTCCAGTTCCGCCCCCTCCATGCCCTTCTTGCGCTGGATCTCCGTCGCCTGCTCCAGCGACCGGCCGCGCAGCAGCGCCTCGGACTGGGCCAGGCAGTTGGCGACCAGAAGGCGGTGCTGGTGGGCCAGATCCGGCTCATGCCCCTCACGCCCCACAAGGAATTCACAGGGGATGACGCGGGTGCCCTGATGGATCAGCTGATAGAAGGCGTGCTGGCCGTTCGTCCCCGGCTCCCCCCAGACGACGGGGCCGGAATGAATGGCAAGGTCCGCGCCGTTCATCGACACGCGCTTGCCGTTCGATTCCATCTCAAGCTGCTGAAGATAGGCGGGAAGGCGCGCCAGACGCTGTTCATAGGGCAGCACGGCGCGGGTGGCGTAATCGCAGATCTGGTTGTGCCAGATCCCGACCAGCGCCAGCAGGACGGGCAGGTTTTCCGACAGGTCGGCCTCACGGAAATGCGCGTCCATGGCGGCGCCGCCGGCCAGGAACTGGTCGAACTCCTCCGGCCCGATGGCGAGCATCAGGGCAAGGCCGATCGGGCCCCACATCGAATAGCGGCCGCCGACCCAATCCTCGAACCCGAAGACGCGGGACGGATCGATGCCGAAGGCAGCCGTCTTGTCCGCCGCGGTGGACACGGCGACGAACTGCGTCGCGGGTTCTGCGACCGCCTTCGCCATCCACGCCTTCGCGGTTTCGGCGTTGGTCATCGTCTCGATCGTGGTGAAGGTCTTGGAGGCGACGATCACCAGCGTGGTCGCCGGATCCAGCCCCTTCAGCACGTCCGCGATATGCGCCCCGTCCACGTTCGACACGAAATGCGTGCGCAGATCCTCGGCATAGGGGGACAGGGCGATGGCGGCCATGGCCGGGCCAAGGTCCGACCCGCCGATGCCGATGTTCACCACATCCGTGATGCGCCCGCCCTGGCCCGCGAAGGCGCCGCTGCGCACGTCGCGCGCGAAGGCCTGCATCCGGGCGTGGGTTTCGCGCAGCGCCACCGTCACGTCCGTCCCATCCACGAGGACGGGGTCGTTCATGTTGCGCAGCGCGGTGTGCAGAACGGCGCGATGCTCCGTCTCGTTGATGCGGGCGCCGCGGAACATTGCTTCGCGCTTGGTGGCCAGATCCGCACCCTGGGCCAGGCCCAGAAGCAGGTCCAGCCCGGTGTCGCAGATGTTGGTCTTGGAAAAGTCGAACAGCAGATCGTCGACGCGGGCCGAAAAGGCCCCGGCGCGGGCGTCGTCGAAAAGGGTCAGGATGGGACGGTCCGCGACCATCCGGTGATGGTCGCGCAGGGCCTGCCAGGTGTTCATGAAAGTCTCCTCATTCGGCCCAATGGACCGCAATATCGTTCAGGAAGGCCCGGATCGGCGCCTCGATGGTGGGTAGCTTTTCCGCCCGTTCCAGCGCGGCGCGCTTTTCGGGGCCGGTGATCAGAAGGTGCGAATAGATGGCTTGCTTCAGGGGCCGCGCGGTCAGGGTCACGCGCGGCTCCCCTGCGCCCTCGGCCCGCATGGGCAGCAGAAGGGGGGCCTTGTCGGACAGCGCCTCCTCCAGCCGGTCGGCGCCGGGGAACAGCGACGCCGTGTGCATGTCCGCCCCCATGCCCAGCAGAAGGACCGAGATGGGAAGATGCGGCTCCACCCCCTCGATCAGCGTGTCGATCGCGTCCTCGGGCCGGTCGGCGGGGGCATAAAGCGGCACGTAGTTCGCCGCCGCCGCGCGCCCTGTCAGCAGGCGCTGGCGCAGAAGGCGGGTGTTCGACCGGGCGTTGTCCTCGGGCACCCAGCGTTCGTCGTTCAGAAAGACGGTGACGTTCTCCCATTCCAGGTCGACGCCCGACAGCGTGTCGAAGATCGGACCCGGCGTGCTGCCGCCGGGCACGCACAGGCTTGCCTTCCCTTCGCGCCGCAGGACGTCGCCCAGCTGGCTCGCGATCTTGTTGGCAAGGCGCAGATACAGGAACTCCCGGTCCGGATAGTCGTGAAAGTTCATTCGTGGATCTCCCTCCAGCGACGGCCGTCGCGATGCAGAAGCATCAACGCATCTTCCGGCCCCGAGGTTGCAGGTTCATAGGCGTGCGGACGATCGCCGCGCGTTTCCCAGCCTTCGATGATCGGGTCGGCCCAAGCCCAGGCGGCCTCCACCTCGTCCCCGCGCATGAACAGGGTCTGGTTGCCGCGGATCACGTCCATGATCAGCCGTTCGTAGGCGTCGGGGATGTCTTCCCCGTCCGCGCCCAGCGCCTTGGCGAAGGACATGTCCAGAGGCACCTGCGTCAGGCGCATGCCGCCCGGACCCGGTTCCTTGATCATGACCTTCAGGTTGATCCCCTCGTTCGGTTGCAGGCGGATCACCAGGACGTTCTGGCGGCCTTCCTCGGGATCGTCGAAGATGGAATGGGGCGGGCGGCGGAAGAAGACCGCGATCTCGGACGTGCGGGCCTTCAGGCGCTTGCCCGTGCGCAGGTAGAAGGGCGTGCCCTTCCACCGCCAGTTGGAGATGCCGACCTTCAGCGCGACGAAGCTTTCCGTCCGGCTGTCGGGGTTCTCCGCATCCTCAAGGTAACCCGGCTTGCCGCCGCCCGCCTTGTACTGGCCGCGCACGATGCTTTCGGGACGCACGGGTTCCAGCGCACGGATGACCTTCAGCTTTTCGTCCCGCACCGCGTCGGGGTCGAAGTGATAGGGCGGCTCCATCGCGATCAGGCACAAAAGCTGCATCATGTGGTTCTGCACCATGTCGCGCATCGCGCCCGAGGTGTCGTAATACGCCCCCCGCCCGTCCACGCCCACGGTTTCGGCCACGGTGATCTGCACGTGGTCGATGTATTCGGTCTTCCACAACGGTTCGAACAGGATGTTGGCAAAGCGGACGGCCATCAGGTTCTGGACCGTTTCCTTGCCCAGATAATGATCGATCCGGTAGATCTGCTGTTCGCTGAAATGTTCGGCCAGCGTCGCGTTCAGCTTGCGGGCCGAGGCGAGGTCCTTGCCGAAGGGCTTTTCCACCACGATCCGGCTTTCGGCGTCCGCGATGCCGAACTGGTGCAGCCGTTCGGCCAAGGCCCCGAACAGCGACGGCGCGACCGAGAAGTAGAAGGCGTGGATCTTGCCCGACCGCATCTCGGCCGCAAGCTCGGGCCAGCCTGCGTCGCCTGTGGCGTCGATCTGGACATAACGGATGTGGCCCAGGAAATCCTGCAACGTCTTCCCGTCGCGCTTGGTGTCGGGCAGGAACTCCTCCACCGAACTGCGGACCATCTCGCGGAACTGGCCGCCGTCCATCTCGGACCGGGCGGCGCCGATGATGCGGCTGTCCTCCGGGATCTGCCCGGCCAGATAGCGGCGGTACAGGCTGGGCAGGATCTTGCGGCGGGCGAGGTCGCCCGTCCCCCCGAAAATCACCAGGTCGAAAGGATCCACCGGGATCGTGCGCGAGACCATGAGCATCCTCCAGCCGGTCCATTCCTTGGCGCGCGCCCCGTATCCAGGCCACGCGATCACCCGGACCATAGGAACTGCCGCACCGCCCCGCAAGCGGTTGATGCGCAACCGGATCAAGCGTCATGGAGGCCGGTCGCCATGGGCGCGAAAGGCGGGCCGCACCGGCTTTCTTCGGCAGGACCGGAACCTTCCCTTCCGCAGCTTTGTTTCCGAACCGACACATATCCAGCCCCGGGGAGCCGACATGGCCGATCTGCACAAGAAGGGACCGAAACGTCCCACGAAAGTGATCTACATCATCGCGGCGATCGTGGCCGTCATCATCGTCACCATCTTCGTGGGCATGAACATCTCCCACAAGAACGAGATGGAAGACGCGCAGCAGCAGGGCGAGACGCCGATCAACGCTCCGGCCGCGAACCCGACCCGCTGACCCCCTCCCAAACCCGAAAGGAACCGTCATGATCGAAGGCCTGTATCACGCCCACTTCTCCACCGACAAGGATCAGGGGGATGGGGTCGCCTATCTTCAGGATGGCAAGCTGCACGGTGGCGATTCCGCGATGTATTATCGCGGCACCTATTCCGTGGACGGTGACCGCTTCGAGGCGGATCTCGAGGTGGGCTGCCACACCGAGAACACGCCCATCACCTCCATCACCGGGGCGGAAGTGGCGCGCCACAAGATCAGCGGCACGGTGGACGGCGAGAAGGTCGTGTGCAAGGCGCAGACCGATCAGTCGCCAAGCGTCGAACTGGACCTGGTGCTGACGCCCATCGCCTGACGAAAAGGTCCGCGGGGCATCATGCGCACCGCGGACCATGATCGTGTTTTTCCGTTCGGGGCTGCAACATTTCAAGCCTTTGGCGGTTTCCCTGTTCTACAACAGGACTGCCTCCCATGAAAAAACTCGCATTCAGCCTTCTTGCCATCGGCCTTTTCGCAGGGGCCAGTGCGACCGCCGGATTGGCGGATCGCGGCGACACCTGCGACGCGCTCATCGTCTCCCGGATGATCTTCGATCACGGGTGCTGAGGGGTTCAGGCTTTCGGGCAACCGCCCTCGAACCCGATCACGACATCCGTGGCGGCCTCGCCCACAGGATCGGGCGTTTCGGGATGCGTCTCAAGCGCGCTCCGCAGCCCGGCCACGTAAGGCGACAGTGGGACGCACAGCGCGTCAGTCCCGATGCGAGGCGCGCAGCCGCTCACGCCAATCGCCGCTGCCAGTCCGAGAATCCACCACCGCATCCTGCACCTCCGTCTGTTTTTGAATCGTCGCCTCCGCCTGCTGCTGGCGGACCGTGGCCGTCACCTCCGCCTTGCCCTGCGCGCGACCGCGCAGATAGGCGATGAGCACGCCGAGGATCGCCGCCCCGGCGGTGCCGAGAATTGCGCCCAATCCGTCCATCACGTCACCGGCAGGTTGGCGCGGTCGGGCACGAAATAGCCGATCGCCATGGCGATCAGGATGCCCGCCAGCGTCGACATGCCGGGGCCCGAGATCGGCGGCCAGAAGGCAAAGACCTCGGACCAGGCCGATGTGATGACCGCCGCGCTGATGCCGCCGGCCATCAGCTTGTTCGTCGGCGCGCGGGACAGTTGGGTGGCAAGGGGCATCGTCATTCTCCGTGGATGAGGGATTTGATCCGGGCGTTCCGCGCCGCCAGATCGTCCAGAGCGGCCTGCTGGCCCGGACCCCACCGGTCATCGATGGTGCGGGCGTACAGGCCCATGTCGTTCAGCACGGTCTGAATGGTGCGGTTGCGAGAATCCCGGCTGCCATAGGCCAGAGGGCCGACGGGCGCAGCGGCATCTCCGGCCACCAGGGTCAGCGCCTCGGCCGCGGACAGGGTCCGGGCCGGGGTCCAGATCACGCGGCGCCGGCTGTCCACCTGCCAGACGCTGACGGGTCCCTTGGGATAGGTGCCGTGCAGGAACAGGTCACGCTCTGCCGTGCGGCGCGGGATGATCTCGGCCGGTTTCTTCCAGCTGAGGAACAGCGCCCCCGCCCGCGCCCGGTCGCCCGCGTTCAGCGCCTCGGTCAGCGAGGCCTTCGCGATGGCGCCGGTGTTGTAGTGAAAGCTGACCAGCGCGTCGAGCTCGTGGGGCGCAAGGTCCACCCGCACCGCCACCAGAACATCCTCCGTGTAGCGGGCAAGGTCGCGCCGGAAGACGGCGGCCACCTCGGCCAATGCCCTGTCCAGATCCGCCGGCATCCCCACGGGCAGATCCGCCGGATCGGGTGCCCCCGCCGCCGCCGTGTGCCCGATCCCGTAGGTGGGCACGTTCACGCTGTCCATATAAGGCCCCGGCACGATGCCTTCGTGCTGCATCAGGGCCACAAGGCCCCGGTCCGATACCTGCATGATGATCTCCTGGCAGGAAGAAGTCGTTCGTGAGGGTCGAACAGGGTTGCTGTGCAACGTTCAAGGCGCAGTGCGTCCCGGAAACAATGTCACCCATCCCAGACCCGACGGATTCGCGAGGGACAGAAGACATCATCGGGATTGATCAGGGGGAAAGCGCCCGCGCGGGCATGCGCAACACGAGGGCAGGAGACAAACGTGCCTGCGACCGCGTCAGGCGACACGCAGCGGCAACATCATGGGTATCAGGAAGACTGCTTGGAGGCGGGTACCGGAATCGAACCGGTCTTCACGGATTTGCAATCCGGTGCATAGCCTGCCTGCCCACCCGCCGTAGACCAAGACAAACAGGGGTTTAGATCACGTCGTGAAACGATGCAAGCCCCTGCTCTCAACATTCCTCTCAACATTCCTGATTCGGGCTTTGTTCGTTCCTAAGTGCCATCGCCCCAGGCATACATCCCTTTGCGGTTTCGCTTGTCATCGATTTGCTTCTCGAGATCGGGGATCTTGAGGCACCACTGCCGAACCGCTTCCAAGGCCTCTTCCATGGTGTCTGCATAGCCTAGAGACGCAGGGTAAAGCTGAACGGACCAATTCCATTCCTTTGTCGCGTATGTCGTCTGATACATGACGCGGCCTACCTTGATGTGCTTGTACAGCACCAGCCAGTCGGTGTGATTTCCCTCGCCGGGCCATGTCAGCTTGCGTGTCCACATGCGCGAACATTTGCAGAACTTCGGATGATTCGGAAAGGTGTCGCAGGCGGAGCTTGGCCGTAATTAGGCTGCGCGGCGTTCGTAACCGAAGGCGTCGAAGTCAGCGGCATAGAGCTGCTCCAGCGCCTCCAGCGTTTCGGCAGCGATCCGCGGTGGCTTGTAATCGCCCGCAAAGTGGTTGGGAATGCCCGTGGTGTGCTTGTCACCGGCAAGTTCGTCCAGCCAGACCGCGACCTTATCCAAGCCATTCTCAAGCTTGAACACCCGGCTCTTCTTGGGGATGAAGGCGGACTGGGGACGGAAGTGGTTGTCGAAGTCCTGGTGGCTTTTAGGGCCGAAATCTTCCAGCCGCTTGACCCACTCCTTGAAGCTGACCTTCGACTTGATGTTGTGCTCCCGATCGCGGTGATAGTGGAAGGCGCTGACCACCCGGTCTACGGGATGACGAACCACCGCGAAGGAGTGGTCGAAGAACCCCATCGGGAAGAACACGGCCAAGTCCGAGGCCAGAATATGCTGCGGCGACGCTGTTCGGAATTGGCCCGCCTTGTTCGCGTTGTACTTCCGATCCAGAAACGCGAGCTGCCCGAACCGCTCGACCAGATAGTCCTCGATGCTGGTGCCCGCGCACTTGGGGACATGAGCGAAATAGCACAGTTTCCCCGAAGCCTTGAAGATCGGCATCCATGTCCCTCGCGTTGTTGGCTTATCCAGTAGAATGAAACACGCATAGGAAGATGGGGTAAAGGTAAAATCTTCTCTAAATTGCGCACTGATCAGCTGGGCCTCTGATGCCTGCGGTTTGGCCCTATTACCCTGCCTCCTGCGCTGGTTCCTGATCCACAGTGACTTTGCCTTTCATGCGATATGGATGACCGCGCCTGTGGATGTAGGCATGACCATGGCCAACGGCGCCTCCGCCTCTGGCTCCGGCTTCATCGACGCCGCCAGTTCCACCAGATCGGCCGTCAGAGGCTGCAAGCTGACGGCCAGGCTTTCGAGGATCTGGGGTTGGGTGCGCATCTGCATAGCGACAGCCGTTAACCATGTTGACGCCGCTCACGTTCACGTTACGGTTGAGCAGCCGAGGCAGCCGGCATACAGGCAGAAGCGGGGGCGGTCCGGCGACCCCCGCCGCCTGACCCCGATGCCCCGCGCAAAAGCTCAGGAGGTCGCATGCCTTTCTACAGGGAATACAAGCGATACGAGGTTCACCTCGAAGGCCCTTTCAGCGATCAAGATCCGTATGTTGGGTGGAAGGTCCTCGGGTTCGGAAAAGAACATGCGGCAGGCGACGGCCATTCCCGACAGGATGCCTTCGAAGCCGCCTGTGCAGCGATCAACCGAATAGAGGCTGATCCCTACCGCTTTGCGATCAACCTCATCGGATATCCGGACCATCCCGAAGGCGATGTCATAACTGATGGTGGTGAAGTTCTGGGGCGCTGGTGCATAAGCACGCTTCAGGATGAGATCCGTTTCATCGACTTCTATCCCCCTGATGCTTCGGTGCCACTGTTTTCGGATCGTTCAGCGTGGCCGCTCTGTGCGGAGATACGAGAATGGCACGAAGCACAAGGTGACGGTAAACCAGACCCCAGATCTTCCGCCGCTATCGCGGCAGACGGTCCTTGATCACCTCCCCGAGCCGCTCCATCCGCTCGGACCGCTCCTCCAGCTGGTCGAAGCGCCGCTCCATCTGATCGATCCTACGCATCGCATCGTCCAGCTTCCGGCCGAGCTGCCGCACCTCCTCCAGAACGAAGGGGATCAGCTTGGCGTTTTCCTTCACCGCCTCCATGGGCGAGGCGTGCGGCTCCGGCGGCGGCCGCTTCCACATGTAGACGATGGCGAAGATGAAGCCGAGCAGCGCCAGCGTTCCGATCAGGCCGTATTCGCGCAGGGATTGTTCCGTCAGGGCATCAATGGGTGGCATAGTGGATGCGCTCCCAACGCAGGCGAGAAGCCGCGCGGAACTCGGCTAT
>NZ_JAQMHV010000050.1 GCF_028307215.1 Falsirhodobacter sp. 20TX0035
GGATTTCGCAGAGGGCGCCAAAACCGCCCAGGCCACCCATGACTTCAGGGCGCGCAGTGCGCTTGGCGACGCTCTTGATGCGTTCGACCAATGCTTCACCGGCGTCGATGTCTACACCGGCGTCCTTGTAGCTCAGGGAGGGTTGCTTGCTCATGATCCAGGCCTTTAGGGGGGATTTCTGGGTAACGACCGGGCGGGCGGGGGCTTTTGGAAAGGGCCCTGCCGTTGACGGTCTGCGAAGG
>NZ_JAQMHV010000051.1 GCF_028307215.1 Falsirhodobacter sp. 20TX0035
GCAATAAACAGCAACGTCAGTGGCAATAATGTTGAAAATCGCCCTTGCCGCGGTTTTACCCGACTTAATGAAATGGCCAGCAGCGCCATCAACAATGCTGTCAGGCCACGGCTTTGTCGCCATTGCAGTTCGGCATGATCGGCAGGAAAGGCGGAGCGCGCCAGCTCCGTGACCGATTTTGCTTTGCGTTTGACGTTAGGGCTTTGATCCAGCGGATTCAGATGTAATTGCAGATTACGGT
>NZ_JAQMHV010000052.1 GCF_028307215.1 Falsirhodobacter sp. 20TX0035
CCCGCGGCCGCGGCCAGCATGGCTAACGACTTGCCGACGCCATGCGCGTACTAAAGGTTTTTCTTGTGGGGTCGGAGAACTCTAAAATGGGCCAGTTCGTCGATCAGGGCCAGATCGGGGCGCGTGTCGGGCATCGGGGTGTTTCCTCAGTGGTCAATTATACACAAATCAAGAAACAGACGTAAGATCAGCAGAAAAGAAATCCCTCGAACCATAAACAAAAAAAACGCCCGGCCATGGG
>NZ_JAQMHV010000053.1 GCF_028307215.1 Falsirhodobacter sp. 20TX0035
CTGCGTGGCCTGAGTAATGACGTCTACTTCGTAGTGGGGTTACTGACAACCATCGGCCTCTCCACCAAGAACGCCATCCTTATCGTCGAATTTGCTAAAGATTTGATGGATAAAGAGGGTAAAGGGCTGATTGAAGCTGCGCTGGAAGCGTGCCGTATGCGTCTGCGTCCTATCCTGATGACGTCACTGGCGTTTATTCTCGGGGTACTGCCGCTGGCGATCAGTACCGGTG
>NZ_JAQMHV010000054.1 GCF_028307215.1 Falsirhodobacter sp. 20TX0035
GTAGGCCGCGTCATGTATCAGACGACATACGCGACAAAGGAATGGAATTGGTCCGTTCAGCTTTACCCGGCGTCTCTAGGCTATGCAGACACCATGGAAGAGGCCTTGGAAGCGGTTCGGCAGTGGTGTGTCAATCGGCGCGCAAAACTGACCCCTTATCGGCGCCCAATATTGACCCCCCTGATGCGGTTTGCGCGGGGCCT
>NZ_JAQMHV010000005.1 GCF_028307215.1 Falsirhodobacter sp. 20TX0035
ACGGTCACGGTCACGGTCACGGTCACGGTCACGGTCACGGTCACGGTCACGGTCACGGTCACGGTCACGGTCACGGTCACGGTGAGCGTGAGGCGACGACATCCGCCCTGCAAGGCCTATAGTTTCGGCCTGCACGTCCGGCAGAACGTCAGCGTGGCGGAAACCTGGCTGGATCGGTCATGGTGCGGTAAGCGCAACAAGGGCGGCAGCAGATGTTTGGGCCACATGATGCGGTCGCCATCGCGGCTGTCGGGCGCAGGCAGCGTTGCCGGATACGGCATGTTGAGTGAACATGGCCCGGTTCGCTCAATACAGGACGCGCGCTGCAAGGACGTGGCCACATCCATGGCATGAAAAAAGCGCCCCGCAGGGCGCCTTTCCTGTTTCAGAAGTGGATCGCACGGCCGTAGGCGTCCAGCACGGATTCGTGCATCATCTCGGACAGCGTGGGGTGCGGGAAGACGGTGTTCATCAGGTCTTCCTCGGTCGTTTCCAGCGTTCGGCCGATGACATAGCCTTGGATCAGCTCCGTCACCTCGGCCCCGATCATGTGGGCGCCCAGCAACTCGCCCGTCTTGGCGTCGAAGACGGTCTTCACGAAGCCCTCGGCCTCCCCCAAAGCGATGGCCTTGCCGTTGCCGATGAACGGGAACTTGCCGACCCGCACCTCGTAGCCCGCCTCTTTCGCGCGCGCCTCGGTCAGGCCGACCGACGCCACCTGGGGCGAGCAATAGGTGCAGCCCGCGATGGTGCCTGGCTTGATCGGGTGGGCGTGCTGGCCCGCGATCAGCTCGGCCACCATCACGCCTTCATGGCTGGCCTTGTGCGCCAGCCACGGCGCGCCCGCGATGTCGCCGATGGCGTAAAGCCCCTCGACCCCGGTGCGGCAGTATTCGTCGACCAGCACATGCGTCCGCTCGATCTTGACGCCCAGCTCTTCCAGACCCAGCCCCTCGACGTTGCCGACGATCCCGACGGCCGAGATGACGGTGTCGAACTCCTGCGTCGTGGTCTTGCCGCCGGCTTCCAGATGCGCCGTGACGCGACCATTGGCCTTCTCCAGCTTCTTCACGGTCGTCTTCTCGAGGATCTTCATCCCCTGCTTCTCGAACGCCTTCTTGGCGAAGGCCGAGATTTCGGCGTCCTCCACCGGAAGCACGCGGTCCATCACCTCCACCACGGTCGTGTCGGCGCCCATGGTGTTGAAGAAGGACGCGAACTCGATCCCGATGGCGCCCGAGCCGATCACCAGCAGCTTCTTCGGCATCCGTTTCGGTTCCAGCGCGTGGCGATAGGTCCAGACCAGATCGCCGTCCGCCTCAAGCCCCGGAAGGGTACGGGCGCGGGCGCCGGTAGCCAAGACGATGTTCTTCGCCGTCAGCTCCTTGCCGTCGACGACGACCTTGCCCTTGCCGGCCAGCTTCGCCTCGCCCATCACCACGGTGACCTTGTTCTTCTTCATCAGGTGCCCGATGCCCGAGGACAGCTGCTTCGACACCCCGCGCGAGCGTTTGACCACCGCGTCCAGATCGAAGTCCAGCCCATCCGCCTTCAGCCCGAACTCCTTGGCGCGGTGCATCAGGTGGAACACCTCGGCCGAACGCAGAAGCGCCTTGGTCGGGATACAACCCCAGTTCAGGCAGATCCCGCCCAGATTCTCACGCTCGATGATCGCGACCTTCAGGCCCAGCTGGGCGCCGCGGATGGCAGCCACATAGCCGCCAGGTCCCGCGCCGATCACGATCATGTCGAAATTGTCGGCCATCTGACTCTCCGATGAAAACTGGTTTAATATTAAACCATCAGTCGACGACGCGCAACGCAGGGGTTGTGCGCAGCGTTTCCACAAAGGCGCCATAGCCGCCTTCATCCAGGAAGGCCTGCTCCTCGGGCGTGTTCTCGCGGCCCAGCGCGGCGTTGCGGAAGGGGAAGCGGCCGAACTTGCTGATGATCGCCTGATGCGCTTCGGCGTGCAGCAGGTTCTCGGCCCCCGTCTCGGGCATGCGCTCGCGGAACAGGTGGACGGACAGGGCCTGATCGTCGGGATATTCCGAATGTTCGAAGGGCAGATAGAAGAACTGGCGTTCGGGTTCGGGCGCGCCCATGTCCCAGCCATGTTCCAACGCCCGGCGCGCCGCCGCCCGGGCCTGCCCGTCGGTGGCAAAGGCCCGTGCCTTTCCCCGCCACAGATTGCGCGAGAACTGGTCGCACACGATCAGATAGGCGAGCGCCCCGGCCGGACCTTCCACCCAGTGTTCCAGCCCGCCCTGCAAGGCGGCCTCCCACAGGTCCCCGAACCGTTCCCGTATCTCCAGATCCAGTTCCGGATCGGCGATGTACCAGAACTCCGGCGACACTTCGTCCAGCCAGAAATCGAGTACGCTTTGCGGATCGTCCATGGTTCTTCCTCCTTGGATCAGGGTGACAGAGCGGGTCGTGCCCGACAACCTAGCGCGGTTCCACCGTTGCGGCAGTGTCCTGACCCGCTTCCTCCATCAATCCGCCCACGGCGACGGGGGCGGCCATGGGGGCCATGACGGCAAAGTTGCCGGTTTCCTCGGGGTTGGGGGCGTTGCGCTGCGTCATGCGGAAGGCGGCATAGGCGGCAACCAGCGACATCAGCACGAAGATGAACACGAAGAACCCGGACTGCCCCATCCGATCCATCATCCAGCCCGTGATCGGCGGCCCCGCGATAGCGCCAAGGCCGTTCATGAACAACAGCCCCGCGCTGGCCCCCGCCATCTGATCCTTGGCCAGAAAGTCGTTGGTGTGGGCGATCAGCAGCGCGTAAAGCGGGTTCGCGACCCCGCCCAGCACCACCGCGGCGGGCACGAGGAACCACAGGTTCACCGGCAGGAAGATCGCGATCAGCATGGCCACCGCCCCCACCACGGCCACCCCGCAGATCACAAGCCGGCGGTCCATCCGGTCCGACAGCCAGCCGATCGGATATTGCAGCACCAGCCCCCCCGCATAGATCGCGGCGATGAAGACCGAGATCTGCGCCACGCTGAGGCCTGCGACCGTTCCCCAGACCGAGGCCATCCCGAACATGGCCGAAAAGATGCCGCCCGACAGGAACATCCCCACGACGCCCAGCGGCGACACCTCGTAAAGGCGGCGGAAGGGCAGCCGTTCGGTCGTCTCGAAGGTCGGGGCGGCGGTCACGGTCAGAAGGATCGGGATGAAGGCCACCGACACCAGCACCGAGGGCAGCACGAAGAGGCCGAACCCGCCCGGATCGCCAAGGTTTAGCAGCATCTGGCTGGAGATGATGCCGATCATCTGCACGATCATGTAGAGTGACAGCGCCTGCCCCCGCGTCTCGTTCGAGGAGGTGTTGTTCAGCCAGCTTTCCGCCGTGATGTAGACGCCCGAGAAGCTGAACCCGATCAGCACCCGCATCAGCGACCACGCCATCCAGTCCGGCAGCACCGGATAGCACACGATCAGCGCCGAGATGATGGATCCCAGCGCCGCGAAGACCCGCACATGGCCCACGCGCTGGATCATCTCCGGCACCATCCGCGACCCGGCCAGGTAGCCAACATAGTAGCAGGACATGACGGCGGAAATCTCGAGGGTGGAGAACCCCTCGATCGCGCCGCGGATGCCGAGGAGCGAGCTTTGCATCCCGTTTCCGACAAGCAGGAGCATTACGCCCACCAGAAGCGGCCAGGTGGCGATCAGGACGGCAAGCATGGGAACCTCAGCGTTCGGGGATCAGCAGGGACGCATCCCCGTAGGAGAAGAAACGATAGCCCTCCGTCACTGCATGACCATAGATGCGGCGGATCGTTTCCTCGCCCATCAGGGCCGAGACGAGCATCAGCAGCGTGGATTTCGGCAGGTGGAAGTTCGTCATCAGCGCGTCCGTCACGCGGAAGCGGTAGCCGGGATAGATGAAGATGTCCGTTTCCCCACGCCACGGTTGCAGCGTGCCGGTCTGGGCCGCGCTTTCGATCAAGCGCAGGGCGGTGGTGCCGACGGGAATCACGCGCCCGCCCGCGGCGCGGGTGGCGTTGACCTCGGCCGCGGCGGCTTCGGTCACCTCGCCCCATTCGGCGTGCATCTTGTGGGTGGTCACGTCGTCGACCTTCACCGGCAGGAAGGTGCCCGCGCCCACATGCAGCGTCACCTCGGTGAAGGTGACGCCCTTGGCGCGCAGGGCCTCCAGCAGGGGGGCATCGAAATGCAGGCTGGCGGTGGGAGCGGCCACCGCCCCCGAATGGCGGGCGAACACGGTCTGGTAGTCGTCATTGTCCTGCGCGTCGGGCGCGCGTTTGGCCGCGATATAGGGCGGCAGGGGCATGGCGCCCGCCTCGGCCAATGCGGCGTCGAAGTCGTCGGTGTCAAAGGCCAGCGTCACCTCCGTCTCCGTCTTGGCGGCGACGGAGGCGGACAGGCGGGGGGAAAAGCGGATCACCTCTCCTTCGGCCAGCTTGCGCAGGGGCTTGGCAAAGGCGCGCCAGCCATGGGCGCCGGGCTCCAGCAGCGTCACCTCGATCTTGGCGGTCGCGTCGCCCTGCCCCGTTGAACGGGTGCGGGTGCCGGTCAGGCGCGCGGGGATGACGCGGGTGTTGTTCAGCACCAGCCGGTCGCCGGGCCGGAAGATGTCCACCAGATCGCGGACGTGCCGGTCGCGGATCGTGTCGCCCTCGGCCAGCAGCAGGCGCGCGGCCGTGCGGGGCTTGGCGGGTCGCGTGGCGATCAGCTCTTCGGGCAGATGGAAATCGAAATCGGACAGTTTCATTCAGCCAGCCTTGGTGCGGGACCCCGGAACAGGTCGCGCATCGCGCCGGGGGCCAAAAGTGTCAAGGGGTTCACGCCGATCTGCGGATCGTCGGCGGTGCCGCGCAGGGTGTAGGTGGCGCCGAACACCCCTTCCCCGTTCGCCGATCCCGCGCCGTTCAGGAACCACACGGGCGACACGACCCCCTGCAGGAAGAACCGCTTGTCGGCCATGCGGTAGACGCCTTCGGCCGTCACGCCCAAAGACGGGCCGGTCGCCTCGCCGCGATGCACCTCCACCGCGTCGGGGGTCAGCCGGAACGAGGCCGCGGCGTTGTCGAACAGCAGCCCGCCATTGGCCAGCTGGTCGGCCGCCCCGATGCCGGACAGCGCGTTGACCACGCCCGCCGCCAGCGGCAGGTCGTTGATACGGATGCCCTGCGCCACCGCCTGCCCGTCATATTCGCCCTTGGCCGGGCGCGGGGTCAGCCGCAGGTCGACCGCGCCACCCGTGGCCTTTTCGAAGATGCCCGCCGATCGCAGCGCGCCGCCCGCGTCCTGCGACCGAAGGTCGACGGCCGTGCCGTGGGGGGCGGGCCCGACCTCCCCGCTCACCGCCGTGCCGTTGTTGACGCGGCCGGTAAAGCGGCCCTGAAAGCCGCCCGCCGTTGCGAAGGTGCCGTCCATGTCGGTCAGGGCCAGCGTGTCCGTCACCCGCAGCGTGTCGAGCCGGGCGGCAATGGGGGTGTTGCCGCTCTCGCCCCCCTCTGCGCCGCTGCCAAGGTTCAGGCGGCGCAGATCCACGGTGCCGCCGGCCACGGACACGGCGGGCGTCGCCTGTCCGGCCCGCGCCGTCAGCACCACAGGCGCGTCGAGCCAGCCGTTCAGCCGCACGCGCGACAGGCGCACGTCGCGCAAGCCGCCCCCGGCCGTCAGGCGCACGGCGCCGGTGGCGTCCAGCCCGCCGCCTTCCACATGCAGGTGCCGCACCTCCGGCACGTCGCCAAGGCTGGCCTCCACCTCCAGCGCGCCCGTGCTTTCGGCGGGTTTCGACCAGCCGATGGCCGCCAGCCCCGCGCCCATCCCCCGCAGGTCCGAGGTCAGCCGCAGTTCGGGCGCGCCGCCCTTGGGCAGGTCCACATGGAACGCCCCCGCCGCCTGGCCGGAAATGAGGCCCTTCGGCAGCCCGATGCGGAACGCGTCCACCGCCCGTTGCGACAGTGTGGCCGTTCCGTCCACCGTGGGGGTGCCGCCCTTCAGGGGCAGGCGGTAGGTGGCGCGGAAGGGCACCGTCTCCAGCTCCCCCGCGCCGCCCACGGTCAGGGCGTCGGGGCGGGCCGTCAGGTGCAGTTCGGGCGCGGTCAGCCGCTTGCCCTTGATCAGCGTGTCCGAGGCGAAGTCCGTGATCCGCCCCCGCACGTCGAAACCCACGTCGTCAGGATGCAGATCCCCCACCACGGGCACCATGAGCTGGGTCTCCACCTGCGCGCGGCCGGTGCCGATGTCGGGCGACCGCCCCGCCCGCGAGAGGAATCGGAAGGGCGGTTCGTCCAGAAGCGACAGGGCGGCGGTCACGCTGCTGTCGGTCTGGAGGTTGATGTTCACGCGGATCGGCCGGTCGCGCAGGTCCGGCACCACCAGCGTCGATCCGTCGGCGGTGACCTTGCCCCCCAAGGGCGGGGTGACATGCCCC
Organism: Falsirhodobacter sp. 20TX0035; assembly: GCF_028307215.1. Taxonomy (GTDB): domain Bacteria; phylum Pseudomonadota; class Alphaproteobacteria; order Rhodobacterales; family Rhodobacteraceae; genus Falsirhodobacter. The sequence continues at coordinate 6,428 of NZ_JAQMHV010000005.1, forward strand.
CGCTCCAGCTTCATCGCGTAGCGTTCGGCGTGGATGGAGGCGTAGCCCTCCCCCCCCTCGATCGGCGGCAGGGTGCGCAGGAACCGCACGTCGCCGCCCTGAAAACCGTAGTTGAGGGAGACGCGCGGCTCCTCGCCGGGCGCGATGCGGATGGCAGCGCGGACATCGCGCAGATCGCCTTCCAGCACGCTTTCGTCCAGCCATTCCCGCGTGCGGGGCACAAGGCGCACGGGCCACAGCGCCAGAAGCTGGTCGCGGCGGATGCGGTTCAGGCTGGGGTCGAAGGACAGGCGCCAGCCCCCCTCCTCGGCGCTGACGCGGCCATGACCGCGCAGGACGCGGTCGCCTTCCACAAGGGCCAGTTGCCCGATCTCCACCGTGAAGGGGTCCAGCCGCAGCCGCGCGTCCAACCGACCGGAGGAAAAGCGGACGGGCTCGATGAACTGGCCCTTCAGGTCCACGGCAATGTCCTGGAAACGCAACTGGCCCAGGATCGTGCCTGGCACCCCGGCCTGCAGGTCGCGCAGATAGGCCTGCCCGTCCGCCGTGGCGCGCAGCATCGGCCCCTGCACGTTCAACCGGTTCAGCGTCACCTTGCGGGCGACGGGGTCGTAGGACAGGGCCATCGCGGCGGTGTCGAAGGGCAACGGCGCCATCCCCTCGCGCGGGGCAAGGGCGCCGGGCCCCAGATCCAGCGCGGCGTCAAAGCGCGTCAGCGTCCCCTCGCCGTCGACCGAAGCCGCCATGGTGCCCGCCACTTCGGACCGCAGGACGTTCAGGATCGCCAGAGGCGCCGCCTGCGCGGCGATGTCGGTGGCGGCGATACCGTCCACCCGGGCGTCGATCGCCGTGGTGCCGCTGCCGGGGTCGATGCCAAGACGGATGCCCACACGCCCCTGCGTCGTGCCCACCACCTTGGCCGAAAGCTCGGCCTGAAGCACGCTCTCGGGACGGCGCAGCGTCAGCGTTCCGTCAGCCAGTTCCCACACGCGATCCGCGCGGGCGTCGTCGATGGCGACGCCGACATTCCGGATCTCGATGAAGCGCAGCGCGCCTAGGATCGGAAGGGTCAGGACGCGGCGGAATTCGTCCATTGCCTGCGCATAGCTCTGGATCGGCGACTCGGACGCCGCCACGCCGAAGGCCAGATCGAAGCTTCCATCCTCGCGCCGGCGCACGTTCAGGCGGGCGCCGTCCAGAAGCACGACGCGGGGCGGCGGCACGGGATCGGCCAGCGTCGGGTGGTTCAGCGTCACCCGGGCGGCGGGCAGGACCATGACCGGGCGGCCGCTGCGGTCCGACAGGCGGATGTCCCGCACCTCGATCCGCGGGCGGAAGGCGGGGTCGAGGGCGATGGACACGCCCCCCACATGCACCCGCGCGCCCACCGTGCCCGCCCGGCGCAGCGCAAGATCGATCTGCGTCTGCGCCAGATCCAGCACCGTGCGCGGCAGGGGAAGCGACCGACCCGACAGCGCCAGGAACAGGGCCACGGCCAGCGGCAGAAGAAGCACGGGCACGGCCACCCATGCCAAGATCCGCCACCCCTGTTGCCGCCTGCCTGCCACGCCCGCCCCGATGCCTTTGATGTTGCGCTTGCCCCGATCCGCGGCGAAACACAACAGCACATAGATGCAGGAGAGGCCATGACCCGCCAAGCCCCGGATTTCACCCTTCCCTCCACCGACGGCGAGATCACGCTGTCGGCGCTGGGCGGCAAGGTCGTGCTGTACTTCTATCCGCGCGACGACACGCCCGGCTGCACGCTGGAGGCGCAGGACTTCGACCGGCTGGCGCCGCAATTCGCGGCGGCGGGCGCGAAGGTCATCGGCATCTCGCGCGACACGCTCGCCTCGCACCAGAAATTCTGCGGCAAGCATGGGCTGGGGATCACGCTGGCCTCGGACACCGGGACGGTGGCTGAGGACTATGGCGTCTGGGTGGAAAAGAACCTCTACGGCAAGAAGAGCATGGGGATCGAGCGCTCGACCTTCCTGATCGCGGACGGGCGGATCCTGTCGGAATGGCGCAAGGTCAAGGTCGCCGGTCACGCCGAGGCGGTGCTGGCCGCCGCGCAGACCCTTTGATCGGCAAGATTTCGCCGAAATGGGCGGGGTTCCGCCACCGGTTCGGAACCTGTTTCCAAAGCGGTTGCCCCCTCCCCGCCCTTCGCCGTATTCAGTCAGCGGACAGGATCTGACGATGGTCAGGCAGGATCATCCGTCGCGCGCCACGGGTCGTTCAGGATCATGCGGCGCCCGGTCCGGGCAACTAAGGAACCGAGACACGTGCTGAAACGCATTTCCTACCGGCTCAATACGTCGCTGGAACACTGGCTGCCCGAGCAGCGCCTGTATCTGAAATCCGACACCAACACGCGCTTCGTGCGCATCCGTCCCGTGACACAGCTGGCCGCCCTGACGGGCAGCGTGGCGCTGGTGGGATGGGTCATGGTCGCCTCGGCCATGGTGTTCATGGACGGCATGGCGACCGGCCCCGGCAAGGTGGCGACGGCGCGCCAGCAGGCGTTGTACGAGGATCGGCTGAACACGATCTCCTCGGACCGCGACACCCGGGCGGAAGAAGCGGCGACCGCGCAGCAGCGCTTCTCGCTCGCCCTGAACGAGGTGTCGGAGATGCAGTCGCGCCTGCTGAAATCCGAGGACCAGCGCCGCGAACTGGAAAGCGGTCTGGCGGCCGTGCAGGACACGCTGCGCAAGACCCTGTCCGAACGCGACGCCGCCCGTGCCGAGGCGCAGCGCATGATCGCCTCGCTGAACGACCAGGACGGCGGGACCGAGGCGACGGACACCCTGCAGATGATGACGGCCGCGCTGGACGACATCGCCCGGCAGCGCGACGATCTGGAACGGACCGCCCAGCAGGCCGGCGCCGAGACGGAGGAAATCCAGAACGCCAAGGCCGCGCTGGAAGCCCGCAACGACGCCATCTTCAGCCAGCTGGAAGACGCCGTCGAGATGTCGATGGAGCCGCTGGACAAGATGTTCCGCGCCGCCGGCCTGAACACCGACGACCTTCTGCGCCAGGTGCGCCGGGGTTACGGCGGTCAGGGAGGCCCACTGGAGCCGGTGAGCCTCTCGACCATGAACGGCCGCACCTCCTCGGAGGAAAACCGCGCCAACGCCATTCTGGACGGGCTGGAGCGGATGAACATGTACCGCATCGCCGCCACCCATGTGCCGCTGGCCATGCCGGTGGAGGCGCGGTTCCGCTACTCCTCCCCCTTCGGGTATCGCAACGATCCCAAGGGCCGCGGCCGCCGCTTCCACGCGGGCGTGGATATGGCCGCCCCCGTCGGCACGCCCATTCTGGCGCCGGGTGAAGGCACCGTGGTGCGCGCCGGTTGGGTCAACGGCTATGGCAACATGGTGGAGATCCGCCATGACTTCGGCATCGAAACCCGCTATGGGCACATGTCGAAGATTCGGGTCAAGGTCGGTGATAAATTGTCGCGCGGGGACCGGATCGGTGATATGGGATCGACAGGCCGATCGACCGGAAGCCACCTTCACTACGAGGTGCGCGTCGGCGACAAGGTCGTGAACCCCATGACCTTCATCAAGGCGGGAAGAGATGTTTTCTAAGAGCAGAGTGAATGAGCCGGGTCCCAAGCACGAGGGTGATGCCCAAAGCTGGACCGAGTCGAAGCCCGACACCGCCGCCCCGCGCGGAAAGGCCTCCCCGTCGGTGCTGTCGTCCGACCTGACGGTGGTCGGCAACCTGAAGACCACCGGCGACATCCAGGTCGAAGGCACGGTCGAAGGCGACATCCGCGCCCATCTGCTGACGGTCGGCGAAAGCGCCACCATCCGGGGCGAGATCGTGGCCGACGACATCGTCGTGAACGGCCGCGTCATCGGCCGCGTGCGTGGCCTGAAGGTGCGCCTCACCTCCACCGCCCGCGTGGAAGGCGACATCATCCACAAGACGATCGCGATCGAGTCCGGCGCGCATTTCGAAGGGTCCGTCCAACGTCAGGACGATCCGCTGCAGCAGGGCAAGAAGGCGATCCCCGCCCCGCAGCCCCAGGCGCAGGTGACCGCGCCCAAGTCCGCCGCCGATACGCAGGTCTGACCAAAGCGCCCCCCGGGGCGCTTTTTGTTTTAACGGAGCCAGCCTACCGTGGATCTTCGCGACGCCCGCCCTGTGATAACGCTTGCGCATGTCGCGCAAGCAGCGCGCCTAATAGACGACTTGCACAAGCTTTTCGACTTCAACGAGATGGCGATCGATCCCGATACGCTGACGGCGACGTTTGCGCCTTCCGCGCGCAAGGATTATGCCGATCTGCACGGGCAGGTCATACACCATCCACGGAACGGCCCCGACGCAAGTGATTTCCGCCTGCGGTGGAAGGCTTTCGGCCGCTGACAGTGGTCGGCAATCTACTCCGCGTTCGCCTCGGCCCGGCTTTTCCCGGCCACGTCCTGCGCCAGCGTCGCGGCCATGAACAGGTCTAGGTCGCCGTTCAGAACGCCCTGGGTGTCCGACGTCTCCACGCTCGTGCGCAGGTCCTTCACCATCTGGTAGGGCTGCAGGACGTAGGACCGGATCTGGTTGCCCCAGCCCGCATCGCCCTTCGATTCATGCTGCGCGTTGATCGCGGCGTTACGGCGGTCCAGCTCCATCTGATACAGGCGCGATTTCAGCGCCGCCATGCAGTTCGCGCGGTTCTGGTGCTGCGACTTTTCGGACGAGGTCACCACGATGCCAGTCGGCAGGTGGGTGATCCGCACGGCCGAGTCGGTGGTGTTCACGTGCTGCCCGCCCGCGCCGGACGACCGGTAGGTGTCGATGCGGATGTCGCGCTCCGGGATCTCGATCTCGATGTTGTCGTCGACCACCGGATAGACCCAGACGGAACTGAACGACGTGTGCCGCCGCGCGGCCGAGTCGTAGGGCGAGATGCGGACCAGCCGGTGCACGCCCGATTCCGACTTCAGCCAGCCATAGGCGTTCTTGCCCGAAATCTTGTAGGACACGGACTTGATCCCCGCCTCCTCGCCTTCCGACAGGGACTGCGTCTCGACCTTGTAGCCCTTCTTTTCCGCCCAGCGGACATACATCCGCGCCAGCATTGACGCCCAGTCGCAGCTTTCGGTGCCGCCCGCGCCCGCGTTCACTTCAAGGAAGGTGTCGTTGCCGTCGGCCTCGCCGTCCAGCAGGGCCTCCAGCTCCTTCGCACGGGCAAGCTCGACCAGTTCGCGGATCGCGTTCTCGGCCTCGGTGACGATCTCCTCGTCGCCCTCGGCCTCGCCCAGCTCGATCAGTTCGACGTTGTCGCGCAGCCCGGCCTCGATCAGGTCGTAGGTGGAGATCTGGTCCATCAACGCCTGACGTTCGCGCATCAGCTTCTGCGCCTTGTCGGGATCGTTCCAGATGTCCCCCGCCTCGATCATGGCGTTGAACTCCTCCAGCCGGTGGGGGGCCGTTTCGCGGTCCATGCGCTGCGCCAGCAGTCCCAGCGTCTTGCGGATCGTCTCGGCGTGGTGCTGGATCTCGGTGCGCATCGTCGTCCTCGGGGGTTTTGGTTCGGTTCGCGGTCATACCCGCTGACGCGGGTCACGGCAAGCGGGGCGGCCTAGTAGAGGCCGCCCGAGCTGAGGGTGCCGAAATCGGCGTTGTTCTTCGGAATGACCCGCTGCTGACCCGTGGAAGTGGTGACCGTCTGCGTGTCGTCCGTCTCTCCCGGGGCGAACAGGGGAAGGTTCGCGCCCATGGCGAAGCCGCCATCCACCGCGCTGCCCCATTGGGGAACCACGCCGTCGCGGAAGTATTCCGAGATCACGTTCGGCCCCGACGCGTCCGGCCCCACCGGCGCGCCCGAGAAGCGGTCCACCTTCTGGAAGTAGCCGCCCGGCGGCACCTTGAATTCCGTCCCGCCGAAGCGCTGCACGGCCTTTTCCATGAACGCCTGGAACACCGGCACGCACAGCGTTCCGCCATAGGCCGACCGGCCCAGCGACCGCGGCTGGTCATAGCCCATGTAGCAGCCCGCCACGATGTTGGAGGTGAAGCCGATGAACCACACGTCCTTGGCGTCGTTGGTCGTGCCGGTCTTGCCCGCGACGGGCACCGGCAGGTTCACGCCCGTGGCCGATCCGCGCTGCACCACGCCGCGCATCATCGACACCAGCTGATAGTCGGTGATCGGGTCCAGCACCTGCTCGCTCTGCCCCTCGATCTGCGGGGCGGCGCCGCTGGGCAGGGAGGCGAGGCCGCAGTTCACGCAGTTGCGCTGGTCGTGGCGGTAGATGGTGCGGCCGAAGCGGTCCTGCACCCGGTCCACCAGCGTCGGTTCCACCCGCACGCCGCCATTGGCGAACATCGCATAGGCGGTGACCATCTTCATCAGCGTGGTTTCCTGCGCCCCAAGGGAGTTCGCGAGGAACTGGCGCATCGGGTCGTAGACGCCGAAGCGTTCGGCGTATTGCGCCACCGTGTCCATGCCGACCGTCTGGGCTAGACGCACCGTCATCAGGTTGCGCGACTGTTCGATCCCCATCCGCATGGGCGCCGGCCCCAGCCATTTCCCCGAAGAGTTCTTGGGCGTCCACAGCCCCTGGGGGGTGTTCAGCTCGATCGGGGCGTCGACCACGGTCGTCGCGGGGGTCATGCCCCGGTCCAGTGCGGCGGCATAGACGAAGGGCTTGAAGGACGACCCCGGCTGCCGTTGCGCCTGCGTGGCGCGGTTGAAGCTGCTGTCCTGATAGGAATAGCCGCCCTGCATGGCCAGAACACGGCCCGTGTTCACGTCCATCGCCATGAAGCCGCCCTGCACCTCCGGCACCTGACGCAGCGACCAGCCCTTGTCCGTCCGCTTCACCAACACCACGTCCCCCGCCGTCACGAGGTCGGAGGCCGCGTCAGCGCGCGGGCCCAGCTTGCCGTTGGCATCGAGCTTGCGCGCCCAGGTGACGTCGCTGGTCGGCACGGTGCCGGTTTCCGTCTCGCCCTGAATGCCGATGGTGGCGGAAGACCCCGCCTCCAGCACCACGGCCACGTTCCAGTCGGGGATGTCGCGCGGCACGTCGGCCTGCGCCAGCGCCGGGCGCCACGCATCCTCGTTCCCCAGCACGTCGGCGGGCAAGCTTACACGGGTGCCGCGCCAGACGCCGTTGCTGCGGTCCAGCTTTTCCAGCCCTTCGCGCAACGCCTCGGCGGCCAAGGCCTGCAATTCGGGATCCACCGTCGCTCGGATGGTCAGGCCACCGCCGAAGAACTGCTCCTGCCCGAACTCCTGGCTCAGCTGGCGGCGGATCTCGTCGGTGAAATAGCTGCGGGGCGGCAGCGTTTCGCGGTAGGGTTCGTAATCGCCGTTCTGCACCGACCGCAGCGGCTCCGCGACGGAGGCGGTCATCGTCGCCTCGTCGATATAGCCGTTGTCCTTCATCTCGCGCAGGACGTAGTTGCGGCGGTTCGTCAGATGCTCCTTGTCGGCCACGGGGGACAGGCTGGGCGCCTGCGGCATGGAGGCGAGGAAGGCCGCCTCCGACGGCGTCAGGTCCGACAGCGCCTTGTTGAAGTAGGTCTGCGCCGCCGCCGCCACCCCGTAGGAATTCCGGCCAAGGAAGATCTCGTTCAGGTACAGTTCCAGCACCTTGTCCTTGGACAGCGCGTCGTCCAGCCGCGTGGCAAGGATGATCTCCTTGATCTTGCGTTCGGCCGTGCGGTCCGAGGACAGCAGGAAGTTCTTGGCCACCTGCTGCGTGATGGTGGAGGCGCCGCGCACATTCTCGCCGCGCGACTTGATCGCCTCGACGGCGGCGGCGACCATGCCGCGCGGATCGTAGCCGTGGTGGATGTAGTAGTTCTTGTCCTCGGCCGAGATGAAGGCGTGCTTCACGAGGTCCGGGATCTCCTCGGCCGGGACGAAGATGCGGCGTTCCTGCGCGAATTCGTCGATGACCGAGCCTTCGCCGTTGTAGATGCGGCTGATGGTGGGCGGGGTGTATTGCGCCAGGCTGTCATGGCTGGGCAGATCGCGCGAATACATCCAGAAGATGGTCGCGATCGTCAGCACGCCGAAGATGGCCGCAAGGGTCAGCAGCGTGAAAAGGCCCCCCAGAACGGAACCGATGAACCTGAACAATGAAAAGCTCCCGCGCCAATGCAGAGGCGTATATACTCCGCAAGGGCGGCAAGGTCAAAACGCGCATGCCACGCGGACGTGACAATCGCGCGATTATCGCCGAAGGCCGGGGCGGATGACGGCGTCCTTGGCGGCCCAAGCCTTCAGACCGTCGCGGATTGCGGCCGCCATCCGCGCCCGCCACGCCGCATCCCGCAGGTTTGCCCGGTCGGTGGCCGAGGACAGGAACCCCAGCTCGATCAGCGCCGAGGGCATGTCGGGCGCCTTCAGCACCGCGAAATCGGCGGCCTGGCGCGGGTGGCGGTGCATGTCGATCCGCCACGCCTTGATCCCGATTTCCAGCGCGCGGGCCAGACGGTCGGTGCGGGGCGCGGTTTCCACCCGGGCCATGTCCATCAGGACGCCCGCCACCGTGTCGTCGTTCTGGGTCAGGTCCACGCCCGCCAGAATGTCCGTGCGGTCGTGCCAAGCGGCCATGATCCGCGCCGCGCGATCCGTCGCCTGCTTCGACAGGGTGTAAAGCGTGGCGCCCGTCGCCTCCCCCTCCTGCACGGCGTCGGCGTGCAGGGACAAGAAGACGTCGGCCCCCGCTTCGCGCGCGAGGGTCAGGCGGGTTTCCAGCGGCACGAAGCGGTCGTCCTCGCGCGTCAGGGCGACGCGGAAAGTCCCGTCCTCCACCAGAAGGCGCTGGAGTTCCTTGGCAAAGGCCAGCGTCAGGTCCTTTTCGGTCAGGCTGTCATGCTGGGCACCCGGGTCGATGCCGCCATGGCCCGGGTCCAGCATCACCAAAAGGGAGCCGGTGCCTTCGGCCGCAGGGGGCGGCGGGTCCTTGGGCAGCGTCCATTCGGGCGGTTCGGGGCGCAGGGCGGCAGCGCGGAACGCCTCCTCCCCCGCCGGATCCAGCGCCACGTGAACGGTGGCCTGATCGCGCACCCGCATTTCGGCGGTGGTGATGGTGTAGGGGCCGCCCAGCGTCAGCACCACGCGCGACCAGCCGGGCCGGATCGCCCCTGCCTCCACCGCCGTGACGCGCTTGCGCGGGGCGAACGGCACGGTGCCGATGGTCGTGTCGCGGAAATCCACCACAAGGCGCGGCGGGTCGGCCAGCACTCGCGCGCGCCACGGGGCGGACCCGCTCAGCGTCAGCGACACCTCGATCCCGCCGCCCCAGCCTTCGCGCAGGGTGCCGCGTTCCAGCTGCGCCTCGGCCAGCGCGATCGTGCCGAGGCCCAGCCACAGCACCAGCGCCAGCCACACCTGTCTTGAAACCCGCATCCCCTGCCCCCAAACTCGTGCCACCCCTGTTCGCCAGATCCGGCGCCAAGGTCAACACTTGCCATTCGGACGCGCCCGGTGTTCCCTGCCGCGCGACATTCAGGAGATGACGATGAAACGCCTTGCACTTGCCGCGCTTGCCACGACGATCGCCCTGCCCGCGCTGGCGCAGGACATGACCGACGCCGAGCGGCAGGTATTCCGCTCCGAGGTCCGCTCCTATCTGATGGAGCATCCGGAGGTGCTGATGGAGGCGATCCAGGTGCTGGACCAGCGCCAGCAGCAGCAGCAGGCCACCGCCGACGGCGATCTTGTCACGCAGAACGCCGACGCGATCTTCCACAGCGCCGCGGACTGGGTGGGCGGCAACCCGCAGGGCGATGTCACGGTGGTGGAGTTCATGGACTACCGCTGCGGCTATTGCCGCCAAGCCTCGGCCGAGGTGGACAGCCTTGTGGCCAAGGACGGCAACATCCGCTTCGTTCTGAAGGAGCTGCCGATCCTGGGCGAACAGTCGGTCCTCGCCTCGCGCTTCGCGCTGGCGGTGAAGATGACCGCGGGGGATGAGGCTTACAAGAAGGTCCACGACCAGTTCTACGCCCTGCGCGGCGAGGTGAACGAGGCGACGCTGAAGCGCATCGCGGGCGATCTGAAGGTGGACTGGGCCGCCGTCCAGCCGAAGATGGACAGCGCCGAGGTGAGCCAGGTCATCGCCGACAACCGCGCGCTGGCGCAGGCGCTTCAGATCCAGGGCACGCCCACCTTCGTCATCGACCAGACGATGCTGCGCGGCTATGTCCCCGAGGCAAGCATGGCGCAGGTCGTGGCCGACGAACGCAAGGGATAAGGCGCCGGGCGGCGGGTGTTTATTCCGCCGCCTGAACCGCCTCGGCGGCGGCCTTGTCGGCCTCGATCTGGGCGGCCTTCTTTTCGACCTCTTCCACGATATGGTCGATCATCTGGTCGTTGGACATCCGGTGGCTTTGCTTGCCCGCCAGATAGACCATGCCGTTCCCGGCCCCGCCGCCGGTGAAGCCGATATCGGTCATCAGAGCCTCGCCCGGACCGTTCACGACGCAGCCGATGATCGACAGGCTCATGGACGTGGTGACATGGGCCAGACGGTCTTCCAGCGCGGACACGGTCTTGATCACGTCGAACCCCTGCCGCGCGCAGGAGGGGCAGGAGATGATCGTGACGCCCCGGTGGCGCAGGCCCAGCGACTTCAGGATCTCGTACCCGATCTTCACCTCTTCCACCGGATCGGCAGAAAGGGAGACGCGGATCGTGTCGCCGATCCCCATCCACAAAAGGTTGCCCAGACCGATCGCGGATTTCACCGTGCCGGAGACGAGGCCGCCCGCTTCGGTGATGCCGAGGTGGATCGGCGCGTCCGTGGCTTCCGCGATCTGCTGATAGGCGGCGGCGGCGAGGAAGACGTCCGACGCCTTCACGCTGATCTTGAATTCGTGGAAGTCGTTGTCCTGCAGGATCTTGATGTGATCCATGCCGGATTCCAGCATCGCCTCGGGACACGGCTCGGCGTATTTCTCCAGCAGGTGACGTTCGAGGGAGCCCGCGTTCACGCCGATGCGGATGGAGCAGCCGTAATCCTTGGCGGCCTTGATGACCTCCTTCACGCGCTTTTCGTCCCCGATGTTGCCGGGGTTGATGCGCAGGCAGGCGGCCCCTGCGATGGCGGATTCGATGGCGCGCTTGTAGTGGAAGTGGATGTCCGCGACAATCGGCACCGGGCTTTCGGCCACGATATGCTTCAACGCGGCCGACGATTCCTCGTCCGGAACGGACACGCGCACGATGTCGGCACCCGCCGCGGCGGCGGCCTGAATCTGCGCGATGGTCGCCCGCACGTCATGCGTCAGGGTGTTGGTCATCGTCTGCACCGAGATCGGCGCATCGCCCCCCACCGGCACGTTGCCCACCATGATCTGCCGCGACTTGCGACGGTAGATGTTGCGCCATGGACGGACGTGGTTCAAGGACATGGAAAACTCCGCTCTGCCTCAGTGCCCAACATAGGGGCCGACCCGGACGGGGGCAACCGTCACTCGGTCGCCTGCGCCGTCAGGATACGGGCCAGATCGGCGTCCTGATCGGGAACGGCCGCCGCGAAGGTCCCGGTCAGCGAGTCCGACGTCAGCTCGATGTTCTTGACCACGCGCGCACCTTCGGCGGCGGGGCCGTAGGTCTTGCCGTTCACCGCGAAATAGACCGATCCTGAATTGCCGGCCCGCAGGCGCGCCGGCTCTTCCATCTGCGGAACCTCGTACCGTTCGCCGGCGCCGAGGATCTTTTCGAACAGCACCGTGCCGTCGGCCGACTGCACGCGCACCCAAGCCGGACGCACGGCCAGAATCTCCACTGCCGGGGCCTGCGCCTGAACGACCTGCGGCGCCTCGGCCGTTGGAAGGCTGGGGCCGAAGGGTTCGGCGGCCGCAATCTGGGTCTGGCCCGGGTCGATGGCCGCGATGGGGCCGTCGCGGGCCACCAGCACCGGCACGTCCAGCGCCTGATCGCGCGGACGGTAGAGACGGGTCATCAGATCGCTGCGCGGAACGTCCCCCGCCGCGGGCAGGACGTCCGACGCCGGGCCCGGCACCACGCCTTGCAGGGGGTCCATTTCGGCCACAACCTCAGGGGCGCGGTCCACCGGGGCCAGCTGCACGCGCTGCACCTCTTTCAGCACGGACCAGCCGCCATAGCCGATGCCGCCGATCAGCAGCGCCAGCACCAGCATGGAGCCGACGGCCCGCAAGTCGAGCTGCGAGGCAAAGCTGCGGTCGCGCGGCAGGAACTTGGGGTTGGGATCGGCCAGCGGATCGCTGGCCCGGACCGGCACCGGCCGCCGGGGCGACGCCTCGGTCGCCATGCCGTGATGCAGGGTGAAGTTCGCCTCGGTGCAGAACTTCTGATAGGCCATCTCGGGGTCCATGCCCAGGTAGCGGGCGTAGGACCGGATGTAGCCCGCGATGAAGCCCTGGCTTTCGAAGGCCGACAGGTCACAATTCTCGATCGCGGCGATGTAGGTGGCCTTGATGCGCAACTCCCGCTGCACATCCAGAAGCGATTTCCCAAGCGTGGCACGTTCGCCCCGCATCAGGTCACCAAGACGCAGTTCGAAATCGTCAAACCCCTTGGGTTTGTCGCCGTCCACCGTCGAAGGGGAGGTCCTCCGCCAGATCATTCTTGTCTTCGTCCTGCCCCAGAGATGACCGAGTCGCTCATGTCGACTCGGCGCGCGCCTTGCCGGATGGAACTATCACAGCGCAGAGAGCAATGCATCTGCGGATGTGTTCAGGCTGATATCTCGGCACGATTTAGCGCACAGTGGTTCCAAAGCGAGTCCATGGCGCGAATAAGTGCGTCCATCTGGCGCGGACCATGCACGGGCGATGGTGTGAAGCGCAGCCGTTCCGTCCCGCGCGGCACCGTGGGGAAGTTGATCGGCTGGACATAGATGCCGTGATCTTCCAGCAGCAGGTCCGACAGCATCTTGCAGTGCACGGGGTTGCCCACATGCACCGGCACGATGTGCGACCCGTGGTCGATGATCGGCAGGCCCATTCCCTTCAGGCGCATCTTCAGGATGCGGGCCTGCGTCTGGTGCGCCTCGCGCAGCGCGGTGTCCGTCTTCAGGTGCCGGATGGAGGCCGCCGCCCCCGCCGCCACCGCCGGCGGGATCGAGGTGGTGAAGATGAAGCCCGGCGCATAGGACCGCACGGCGTCCAGCATCTTCGCCGTGCCCGCGATGTAGCCGCCGAAGACGCCGAAGGCCTTGCCCAGCGTGCCGTTGATGATGTCGATCCGGTGCATCAGCCCGTCACGTTCGGCCACGCCCGCGCCGCGGGGGCCGTACATGCCCACGGCATGCACCTCGTCCAGATAGGTCAGCGCGCCGAATTCGTCGGCCAGATCGCAGATCTCGGCGATCGGGCCGAAATCGCCATCCATGGAATAGATCGATTCAAAGGCGATCAGGACCGGACGGCCGCGCAGGCCTTCCAAAATCTCGCGCAGGTGGGCGACGTCGTTGTGGCGGAACACGACCTTCTCTCCGCGCCCGTTGCGGATGCCCTGGATCATGGAGGCGTGGTTTAGTTCGTCCGACACGATCACGAGGCCGGGGAACAGCTTCGGCAGCGTCTGCAGCGTCGCATCGTTGGCCATGTAGGCGGAGGTGAAGACCAGCGCCGCTTCCTTGGCGTGCAGGTCCGCGATCTCGGCCTCCAGCTCCTTGTGATAAAGCGTGGTGCCCGAGATGTTGCGCGTGCCGCCCGACCCCGCGCCGGTGGCGTCCAGCGCCTTGTGCATCGCTTCCAGCACGGCCGGATGCTGGCCCATGCCCAGATAGTCGTTGCCGCACCAGACGGTGATGTCCTGCTCCGACCCGTCGGGGCGGCGACGCACCGCGTGCGGGAAGGCGCCCTGCCGCCGTTCGATGTCGATGAAGGTGCGGTAACGCCCTTCGTCGTGCAGCCGGTTCAGGGCCGCGTCCAGTGCAAGATCGTAATTCATCTACCATCTCCCTTGCGCCCCGGTTCGGGGGCTGGGTCATGGGCGGGCCGGGGTCCGTCCGATTCAACTGTGACCGTTTATTACGCGCAGGTCACGGGGGAAACTGGACAATATGACATACCCGACCCGACGGGACGTCAGTTCTGGATCAGGATCTGGCAGCCCGCACCGCAGGCCTGGACCGCGTCGGCCGCGGCGTTGCCGCCCTTGGCCAGCCCCCATTCGCCCGTGGTCGGAGAGATGGCGAAGGCCTTGGGCGCGTTGCCCCGGAAATCGTCCACAAAGGCCTGCGTGGCGGCCTGCGACAGTTGCACCGGCTGCGGCTGCCATCCGGCGGGGCGGATGTAGCCCACGATCTCGCACGCGCGGGGGGCTTTGCGCTTGGCGTTGCAGTCGCGCAGCGCCGCGACCGAAGCGGTGTCCGTGTTGTGGTAGTTCGCGGCCGCGACCGTGGCCTGCACCATGATCCCTTCGTCCGGGGAAATGGCGATCGCCCCGTAATAGGCCTGCTGCGCGCCCACCTGGCGCAGAAGCGCCGCCTGATCGGCGGGCAGGTAGTCCTTGGGCAGGATCTCCACCTCGGCATCCGCCTTCGGATACAGCATGCCGCGCAGTTCGCGCAGCCCCATCGTCTGCGCCGAGGCGGCGGTGGCCAGAAGCGTGGCGGCCAGAACCCAGTATTTCATCGTGAACCTCCGGTTTTGCGGCAAACATAGCGCGGGGGTGCGGGTCTGGACAGGGCCCGCCCGGCTGATAGGCTGCGCCCCACCAAGAAGGAGAACGCCATGTCGCTGCCATCAGTGCTGGACACCATCGACCATTCGCTGCCCGAGGCGACGGACCGCCTGCTGGAGCTGCTGCGCATCCCGTCGATTTCCACCGATCCCGCCTTCAAGGCTGATTGCGACCGCGCCGCCGACTGGCTGGTGGAGGATCTGAAGACCATCGGCTTCGACGCCGCCAAGCGCGTGACGCCCGGGCACCCCATGGTCGTGGCCCATGCGGGCACGACGGGGCCGCACATCCTGTTCTATGGCCATTACGACGTGCAGCCGGTCGATCCGCTCGACCTCTGGGACCGCGACCCCTTTGATCCGCAGGTGCAGGACACGGCCAAGGGCCGCGTGATCCGCGGACGGGGCTCGGCCGACGACAAGGGCCAGCTGATGACCTTCATCGAGGCGTGCCGCGCCTGGAAGGCCGTGCACGGCACCCTGCCCGGCCGCATCACCATCTTTCTGGAGGGCGAGGAGGAGTCCGGCTCCCCCTCCCTGATTCCCTTCATGAAGGAGAACGCGGACGAGCTGCGGTCCGACATCGCGCTGATCTGCGACACGGGCATGTTCGACGCGAAAACGCCCGCCATCGTGACCATGCTGCGCGGTTTGTCGAAATGCGAACTGACGGTCCATGGGGCCAACAAGGATCTGCATTCGGGCATGTTCGGGGGTCCGGCGATGAACCCGATCCGCGTGCTGACGAAGATCCTCGGCACCCTGCACGACGATCAGGGGCGCGTGACGATCCCCGGCTTCTACGACGATGTGGAGGAGTTGCCGGACGCCGTCCGCAGCCAGTGGCAGAACCTGTCCTTCGACCATGCGGCCTTCCTGGGCGACGTGAACCTGTCGGTCCCCGCCGGCGAACAGGACCGCACCCCGCTGGAGCAGATCTGGTCCCGCCCCACGGCCGAGATCAACGGCATCTGGGGCGGCTACACCGGCGCGGGCTTCAAGACCGTCCTTCCGGCCGAAGCGCATGCCAAGATCAGCTTCCGCCTTGTGTCGAAGATGGACCCGGACAAGGTCCACGCCGCGTTCGAATCGTGGTTCAAGGCCCAGCTGCCCGCCGACTGTTCGGTGGAGTTCAAGGACGTCAACGGCTCCCCCGCCAGCGTGATGTCCATCGACGACCCGGCGTTCGAGAAGGCGCGCACTGCCCTGTCCGAGGAATGGGGCACGGAGGCCGCCTATGTCGGCGCCGGCGGGTCCATCCCCATCGCGGGGTATTTCAAGGACATCCTGGGCATGGACGCGATGCTGATCGGTTTCGGCCGCGACGACGACCAGATGCACTCCCCGAACGAGAAGTACGACTTGGAAAGCTTCCACAAGGGCATCCGGTCCTGGGCCCGTGTGCTGGACAAGCTGATGTGACAAAGAGGCATCCTGCCGCATTTGCGGCAGGATGACGACATAAGCCTCAAACGATGAGAAGCTTGATGCCGGAAAATGGGATCAGATCTACCTACTCGCAGGCTCCATTCAAGATTTCTGCCCATGATTTTGGCGGCCAGATCTCGACGGGAACAGCCTTCCATTATCTTCACAATGGACAGCGGTTCATCGTCACAAACTGGCACAACTTAACAGGACGCAACTTCTTTAGCAGGAAGAACCTGAATACGTTGGGTCGGACCCCTCTATGGGTAGGGATCCATACTGCAGTCTGGCTCGCCCCTCCGACGGACTTGAATCGAGCTTTTGGGATAGAGCGGCGTCGGATTGAAATTTATGGCGATCCCGAAGCACAGCTCGATCAGCTATGGCTCGAGCATCCGGAACTTGGAGGACAAGGTTGCGATGTTGTGGCGATTCCGCACCCGAAACCGGATGAGGAGCCGGAGTTCATGCACAACAGTGTCAACCTGATTAGTAAATTCCGAGTGCCGGTCCTTCCTGGCGAAGTCGCTTTTGTCATCGGTTTTCCCCGTGGGCTTCACACGGGCTTCGGTCTGCCGCTCTGGAAATCGACCTTCATCGCCTCCGAACCTCACTATGACGTCGAGATTGAGGAACGCTTGTTGCCCGCCTTTTTTCTGGACGGCTATACTCGAGAAGGCATGTCAGGTTCGCCGGTCTTCGCGCGGTATCGGGGAATGTGGACATCAAGGACCCCTACAAACCGATAGATCCAGATGAGCCTGATTTCTGGAGTCGAGACGATGTAGCGATGTTAGGGTCGGAGGCGACCGAGTTTATCGGGATCTACAGCGGGCGCATATCCGACCATGAAGGAGAAGCTGCTTTGGGCTTATGTTGGCGGGAAGAGGTGATCGAGGAGATCTGCTCGTCGTATGTGCCACCCCAAATACCTCAGGCAGCCTAAGATCTGCAAATGCCGTTCCCTCGTCGAGCTAATAGCGAAAAGGCGGCCCCTTGCAGGGCCGCCTTTTTCGATGGAATGGCGCGGTTGACGGGGCTCGAACCCGCGACCCCCGGCGTGACAGGCCGGTACTCTAACCAACTGAGCTACAACCGCAACTTTCACCGTCCGGACCCGCCGAACGTGAGGTGCGTATTACGCAGACCCGCGCCCCCCGTCAAGCGCTGATCCGCGGATTTTTCACGTCCCGCAGAAGGTTCTGTAGCGGCCGAACCCTTCGGAGGCCGGAAGGGCCAGATTTTCAAGGCCCTCCCGTTCGGTGAAGGGGTCGGACAGGGCGTCCAGCAACCTCTCGAACGGGGCCATGTCGCCGGCCTGCGCGGCGGCCAGCGCCTCCTCCACCCGCTCATTCCGGGGGATATAGATGGGGTTGACCGCGTCCATCCGCGCAGCAGCGTCGGGGGCCAGACGCGCCCGCCAGCGGGCAAGCCAGCCGTCCAGCCAGTGATCCTTGAACAACCGCTCACGAAGGGCCGTGTCGTCCGTGATGGCCTGCGACAGGCGACGGAAGCACAGCGTCCAGTCCGCCCCCTCGATCCCCTCTAGGAACTCCTCGGCCAGCGCACGGTCTCCCGCGTCTGCCCCGTCCAGCCCCAGCTTCGCGCGCATCCCCGTCAGCCACGCGTCCTGATAGAGGCCGGCCACGCCTTCAAGGATACGCGTGGCCCGCTCCACCGCGCGCGCCTCGTCCGCATCGATCAGCGGCAGAAGCGTTTCGGCCAGACGGGCAAGGTTCCAGCCCAGAATCAGCGGCTGGTTCGCATAGGCGTAACGTCCTTGCCGGTCGATAGAGGAGTAGACCGTTCCCGGTGCGTAGGCTTCCATGAAGGCGCAGGGACCGTAATCGATCGTCTCACCCGAAATCGTCATGTTGTCGGTGTTCATGACACCATGCACGAAGCCCACCAGCATCCATTGCGCGATCAGGCGCGCCTGTGCTGCGGCAACATCGGCGAAGAACCCCACGTAATCGCCCGCGCGGTGGGGGTAGTGCCGGGCGATGGCGTAATCGGCCAGACGCTTCACCCCTTCGGCATCGCCCTGCGCGGCCAGATACTGGAACGACCCGACGCGCAGGTGGCTGGAGGCGACCCGCACCAGAACCGCGCCCGGCAGAGGCCCGTTCTCGCGCAGGACCTCCTCACCTGTGGTCAGAACGGCCAGCGCGCGGGTGGTGGGAATGCCCAGTGCGTGCATGCCTTCGGCCACGATGTATTCACGAAGGACGGGGCCCAGCGCCGCCTTGCCGTCGGCACCGCGCGAAAACGGTGTCCGGCCCGACCCTTTCAGGGCGATGTCGTGCAGGCGGCCGTCCGGGCCCGACACCTCACCCAAAAGCAATGCACGGCCGTCGCCCAAACGCGGGGAAAAGCCGCCGAACTGGTGCCCGGCATAGGCCTGCGCCACCGGCCGCGCCCCTTCGGGCAGGTCCAGCCCGGCCAGAAGCGTCGCGGGCAGATCGTCGGGAAGGCCCAGCTCCCGCGCCAGCGGGCGGTTCAGCCGCAGCACCTGCGGGTGCGGCACGGGATCGGCCGTCCAGTCCAGGAACATCCCCGGAAGGGCCGAGGCAAAGTCGTGGCGAAGCGGGATCATGATGGGCACCTCCTGCCCCGGGATATGGGAAGCCGAACCCGCGATGACCAGTGGAAAGGGATTTCGGGAACCAAAGGCCCACATAAAACATTCACGCACCAGTCACGGGTGCATGACCCGGCCGCCTCATCCAGGAGAACCACCATGAAACGTCCCCTCTTCCTCGTCATCTCCGCCTTTGCCATCGCGGCCACGGTGTCGGCCTGCGGCAACACGCGCAGCCAGCGCGTCGCCACCGGTGCCCTGGGTGGCGCCGTGGCCGGTGAGCTGGTGGCCGGTGAACCGGTCGCCGGCGCGCTGATCGGCGGCGGCGTGGGCGCCTTCAACTAAGGTCTTTTACCTGTTCGGGAAAACGGCGCGGCGTCCCCCGCGCCGTTTTTCGTTGCGCTTGACACTTCCGACGCGCTTGGCCCTTAATCGGCCCGACTTGACCGCACGGATTGCCAGACGCCGAAATGACCGCCGACATCGCCTTCATCAGAAGTCATCGTTTCGGCGAGGTCGAGGATCGGCTGGCCCATCAGCTGGAAAACGCCTTCGGGCTGGGCAACGTCGCCCTGTGCGTCGACGAAAGCCGCGGCCCCGTCGACACCGGCCGCTGGCCCAAGGCCAGCCTGACCCGCGCCCGGGCCGAGAAGATGGTGGGCGGCACCGTTCCGGACGATTGGGGCTGGCGCATGGGCGATCTGTGCCACATCGCGATTGCCGAGGATTTCGGCCCCCGCCGCCACCAATGGCTGATCGAAAGCGACGTGCACATCCCCCCGGGACAGGAAAGCGCGATCTTCGACCGGCTGAACGCGATCACCGCCGATTTCATGGCCTGCGCCCTGCGCCCCAAGAAGGTGAAGCCGATGGCCGCGGGCGTGGCCACCGCCCTGCCGGGTGCCGGCTGGGGCTGCATCTTCGCGCTGAACCGGCTGGCAGGGCGTCACGTGCCGGCCGTGCGCACGCTGCGCCGCGACATCCGCGCAGCCATGCACGCGGGCGCAAAGGTCCAGACCCCGAATGATGAGGCTGTGCTGGCCAATCTGGGCGTAGCGATGGACTGGACGCTGGTGGACCTGTGGACCGCGGTGCCGGACATGTTCAGCCACCGCTGGTTCGACACCAATCCCCCCGCGCTGCGCCGGGCGCTGGACGCCCAGACGGACTCGCAACGCGTCAGCCATCCGGTGCTGGAGGTGGAGCAGGTCTTCCGCCGCCTGGAAGCCCCGCGCAGCGAAGGCCATCCCCAAGCCTACAAGGCGTCGCGCCTGGGACGCATCCTGGCCGCCATGACGCCCGAGGAAAAGGCCCGCGTGATGAAGCATCTGGAACCCGCCACCGACGCCGGCCGGTAAGGAGCGCGCGGCAATGTCCACCCCTGAGATTGCCAAGGCCCTTCCCACGGATTTCTTCATCCCCGGCCTCGACCCCGGCTTCGCGCTGGTCCGGGCGGAGGACCTGACCCCGCGCCTGATTCCCCCGCTGCAGACCGAGGGGCTGACGCTGGTCACGGATGTGGAACAGCGGCTGCGGACCTTTGGCGAGTGGCTGGGCGTCCGCCAGACGCGACTTTGGGCGCAGGGTGTCGCGTTTCCCACCGTTCTGTGCGTGGCCGACGACGTGGGCATGATGAGCAATCATCTGACGGTGTGCGGGAAATACTTCCTCAGTTCCGCCGGGGGGACGAGGGTGCGCAACCGCTACGCCGCCGCCGGCCCGACGGTGGACGGCCTGACCCCGGACAAGGCGCTGATCGCCTATCTGAACGATTGCGCGGCCCGCAACACGGCGCCCCTGCCGGTCGCGACCGAGGATGTCCGCCACCTGCCCTTCGTGATCGAGGTGAAGAACTTCGGCAACTTCTATCACTTCACGAAAGAATCCTTCCCCCTGCTGACGCTGGTGGAACGGTATGGGCTGACGGGCCCCATCGTTCTGGCCACCGGTTCGCGCGCGCAGGCGGCGGGCTTCGTGCAGAACCTGATCGACACGTGGTTCCCCGACCTCGTCCCGCGGATCGAGATCCGGCGCGGTTGGGGCAATTATGGCCGGTCGCTCGTGGCGCTGGACACCGCGCATTTCCGCTATCAGGCGGCCCTTGTGCCGGGGATCGAGGCGGCGAACGATCCCCCCGTGGCGCGCGACCCCGACCGCCGCGGCGTCTATGCCGCCGCCGCCAACAGCTTCGAAGAGCCGGTGGACGCCCTGCGCCGCCATGTCCACGCCCGCATCGGCTCGCCCGACCGGAAGCGGCGGCTGTATGTCAAGCGTCGGTCCGACCGCGTGCGCGGCGTGCTGGGGGAGGAGCGGCTTCTGGACCGCCTCGCCCCCCTGGGGTTCGAGACGGTGTTCTTCGAAGACATGACCGTGCGCGAACAGGCGGCCACCGTGGCGTCCGCCGAATGCCTCGTGACGCTGCACGGCGCGGGAATGACGAACATGCTGTTCGTGCCCCCCGGCTGCCTGACGGTGGAGCTGTCGAACTGCCAGACCCTGCTGTCGCGCTATGGCGATTTCAACCCGCTGGCCCTGTCGGCGGGCGCGTTCTACCTGCACGCCTTCATGGATCACGACTTTCCCGATCCGAGCGCCCTGCCCATCTACTCCAAGCACGGGTTACGCGGGGTCAGCATGTCGGATTTTGCGGTGGACGTCCTCGCCTCACGCATCCACGCGCACTTGGTGCCCGACATGGCGGAACGGGCGCTGGAGGAGTGCCGCGCCCTGAACAGCGAGGGGCAGGCGGACCCTCTGCGTGAGGCGCTGGCGCGGCATGAAACGCTGATCTTCCACGACGCGGACACCCATGTCTGGCACGCAAACTGCGCCCCCACGCCCGAGGACACGCTGCTGCACCTGCGGCGCGCGCTGCATCTGGCGCCCCGTCGGCTTCCGTTGCTGAAACGGGCGATGACGGTCGCGCACAAGGCGCGCAACAACGCGGTGTTTCAGGAGGCGCTGGCCGCCTTTCTGCAGGCCGGCCCCCGCAGGGCCCAAGCCTTCCTAGAGGAAAAGGGGTGGAGCGCGGAGGGCATCGGCCCCTGATCGCGCCCCTACATGGGCCGGGCCGTCTTGTACGGATGAGTCGCGGGCAACTCCGCCCCCGCGCGGCCCGAGGTCCAGGACACCCAGCCTTCCAGCCGCTGGCGGTCCGCGTCGGAAATCGCGGTGCGGCAGATGACGACCTGCTGGGTCAGGAAGCCCGCCACGGTGGTCGACTGACTGGTCAGGTTCGCACCGAAGGACGACCCGCCCTCCACCGTCTCGATCCCCGTGATGGCATGGGTGCCATTCAGTTCGCCGTCGATGAAGAAGCGGCCCGACAGGTTGCCCGGCGTTCCGGACATCTGATGGATCACGGTGCGTTCGGTGCCGGACCAGCTGCTCGCCGAGGCGATGTCGACCTGATAGAAGGAGATGCCGATCTCGGTGTTCTTGGCACGCACCTGAAGGGTGCGCGACTGCCCCTTGGCCTGCCCGCCCCAGCCAATGATGCCGCCATATTGCGTGTCCGCCCCCTGCGAATGCCCGGCCACCAGCAGCGTGTGCGGCGTTTGGCCCAGCGGCAGCGCGCCGCTGGATCCCGTCATGAACTGCCCGCCGGTTAGCACGAGGCCGCCCCCCCCGTTGCGGGCCGAAGGGTTGAAAACCGGCCGCGCCGCCGCGGTCGCCTGCGACCAGACCAGCCCGCCCACGCGGTCCGTCCAGCGCTGCACCCGGCGGTCGGCGTCCAGCACCATCGTGCCGGGATCGGACGCGTCGAACCAGGCGGCCACCCCGTCCAGCCGCGCCGGCGTCCAGGGCTGGGCACCGGCCGCCGACAGAAAGGACGAGGGCGTCAGACCCACTTGTATCCCAAGCATTGATGCCTCCATTTTCCAGATGCGCAGAGGCTAGGAAGAAACGGGTTAAGGCGGGATGGGACCGGCGCGCCCGGCGCTAACTTTTTGTTCACCCTTTCGCGCGTTAATGAGGCTTTCGGCCCCACTGACCACGACAAACCTGCGGGCATGAAATCTTGATCGAACAATTTCAAATAGTTGGGGGAAATTGACCCGTTCCTCCCTTGCCAAGCCGGTCATGATGCTCATTTTAATGAATCTCACCGCGTCCAGACTGGAGTTTCCATCGGATGAAGCCCGATCTGAACATATGCGCGGGAAGCGCCATGCAGCGCCAATTGGGCGGTCTTTGCTGGCGCAAGAAGAACGGCGCGATTCAGATTCTGCTGATCACCAGCCGGGAAACCGGCCGCTGGGTGATTCCCAAGGGCTGGCCCATGACGGACCACACCGACGAAAAGGCCGTCGCGATTGAGGCGTGGGAGGAAGCCGGCG
This sequence comes from Falsirhodobacter sp. 20TX0035, assembly GCF_028307215.1. Lineage (GTDB taxonomy): Bacteria > Pseudomonadota > Alphaproteobacteria > Rhodobacterales > Rhodobacteraceae > Falsirhodobacter. The sequence goes on from NZ_JAQMHV010000005.1 coordinate 29,435, forward strand.
TCACCGGCCGCGTAGGGGCTTGGATCGGCCGCTACCAGTATGACAAGGTTCAGTTCCGTGCCACGGATCGGGAGGTCCTTCTGCCCTGCCAGGTCGACGTGCATGCCATGCGCGTCACGGGCCTGTCCAAACGTTATCCCGAACGGAAACAGCGCCGCCGCAAGTGGTTCGACCTTGCCGTGGCGGCGCAGAAGGTGCACGAACCGGATCTTGCAGCCCTGATCGCCGGCTTCGTTCCGCCGCGGGACTAGGGCCTGCGGTCACGGGGGTGGTGGATGATCCGTTACGCGTTGAAGTGCCAACAGGGACATGACTTCGAAAGCTGGTTCCAGTCGGCTGCGGCCTTTGATGCGCTGAAGGCCGCAGGCCATGTCACCTGCCCCGACTGTGGCGGCACCCGTGTGGAAAAGGCCATGATGGCCCCGTCGCTGGGCATGGCACCCAAGCCCCCATCCGACCGCGAAAAGGCCATCGCCGACCTGAAACGGCACGTGGAGGCAAATTCGGACTATGTCGGCATGAACTTCGCCGCCGAAGCGCGCCGGATGCACGAGGGCGAGGCGCCCGCCCGGTCCATCCACGGCGAAGCGCACCTGGACGAGGCGCGCCAGCTTCTTGAAGACGGCATTCCCGTGGCGCCCCTGCCCTTCCGGCCGACGCGCCGCACGAACTGATCAGATCCAGTAGGGCGCCACGCCGTAATAGCCGTAGAAGCTCGTGGCCCAGTCGCGGTTGTCCTGCCACCCGTCCGTGCGGGCGGGCGCCCCTTCCAGCTGATCCTTCGTCAGGTCGGTGACAAAGCCGTTGCGCTCGGTGTCGTAGCGCAGCTTCTGCCACGGCACGGGATGATGCCCCTCGCCCAGGCCCAGAAAGCCGCCAAAGCCCAGAACGGCATAGGCGACTGTCCCGCTTTTCTTGTCGATCATCAGATGGTCGATCTGCCCGAGATGATCGCCCGTCGGGCTGTAGACCGCCGTCCCGTTCACGTCGCGGCTGGAGATTGTGCTGCTGGCCATGATGGTCCTCCGTCGATTGCGGGGAATCAACGGGCAGGTGCTTGGGCGGTTCCCCTCAAGGCTCCAGCTTGTCGCGGCGGGCACGGACGCGGACCCGCAGGCCTTCGGGGGCAAAGTCCACCTCTGATTCGCCATCGCCCGCCAACCCCATGGACACGATGCGCGACCCGAAGCCCTTCCGCGTGGGCGGGACCACCGCCGGGCCGCCCGTCTCGATCCAGGTCAGCGTGACGCTGTCGCCTTCCACGTTCCAGTCGATCCGGACCTGACCTTCGGGAAGGGACAGGGCGCCGTATTTCAGCGCGTTCGTCGTCAACTCGTGCAGCAGCATCGACGCGGTCATCGCCGCGTCCGCCCCCAGCGCCACGCGCGGCCCGGTCGCGGTCATCCGCTTTTCGCCGCCGGCCAGCTGGATCGCCGCCCCCACCACGGACGCCAGATCCGTCGCCTGCCAGCGTTCATGCGCCAGAAGGTCATAGGCCGCCCCCACCGCCACCAGACGCGAGGAGAAGCTCTTCAGCGCCTCGCGGTCCTGCCCGCCGAAGGTCTGGCGGGCGATAGCGGTGATCATGGCGAAGGTGTTCTTCAGCCGGTGGCCTAGTTCGCGGTTCATGATGCGCCGGTCTTCCACCGCGCGCAGTTGCAGGATCGCCGCCTGGATCCGGTCGGCCACATTGCGGATAAAAGTCCCATCGTGATCGCTCAGCGCGCGGGGCCAGTCGTAATGCACGAAGCCCAGCAGCACGAGGCGGTCATGCTGCAGAACCGGCACGTTGATCAGCACGCGCACCCCGATGGCCGACAGCGCCGTGGCCTTGGCCGCCGTGCGCGGATCCGTCGTCACGTCGGGTATGATGACCAGTTCGCCGCGCTTCAGATCGTCCACGAAGCTGCCGTAATGGCGCAGCTGGTGCAGTCCCGACAACGAGGTGACGCCCGGCGCGCGCCATTCGGGATGCACCACCACGGCCTCCCGCTCGGGGTCGACGATGCCAAAGCCGGCCCGCGTGGCGCCCAGCGTTTCGGCCATGATGGCCGATCCCGCCTCCACCACCGCCTCTTGCGAGGACAGGCCCTGCAACCGGTCGCCTAGCCGGATCAGCGCGGTGGCATGGTCGGCCGACACGCGCAGAAGGGCGTTCTGGGCCTCGATCTCGGCCAGCCAACGGCGGGCGCGGTCGCGCGCGCGGATTTGGGACACGACCTGTTCGGCCAGCGCCATCAGGGCCTTTCCCTGATCCGGCGTCAGCCCGTCCGGCCGCGGCACCTTGTCGATCACGCACAGCGCGCCGATCGCGACCCCGTCCAGAATCAGCGGCGCCCCGGCATAGAAGCGCAGATGCGGGTCGCCCGTCACAAGCGGGTTGTCGTGGGTGCGCGGGTCCAACGTCAGGTCCGGCACCACCAGCAGATCGCCCGCTGCCAGCGTGTGCAGGCAGACGGACTGGTTCAGCGGCGTTTCGTGCGGATCAAAGCCCGACCGCGCCTTGAACCATTGCCGTTCCTTGTGAACAAGGCTGATCAGCGACACCGGCGCCTGACACAGCGACCGCGCCACGATGACGATGTTGTCGAATTCCGGTTCGGAGGGCGTGTCCAGAATCCCGAGAGCGTTCAAGACGTCGAGGCGATCCGTGACGCTGGGCAACAAGGGCACTCCGAAAGGCAACAGGAACATTTTCTTGCCCGGCTTCGTTGGCCGGGCGCAAGCGAAAAGGAAAACGCATGACGCTAGATAATCTGCCCCGCACGATCGTCCAACCCCATACGGCAGGTGCGTGATGCGCTATTCCCTTCTGGCCGCCGCCGCCGTTGTCATCCTCATCCTGGTCTTCGTTCTCTAGGGTTGCAGCCTTCGGGGCGGCCCGTTACCCCGGCAGCGTCCTGCAAGGAGTTGCCCATGACCGACCGTCCCCGCCTTCGCGACCTTGGCCTGTCCATCGGCCGCCATCCCACGGGCCCGCGGAACACCTTCACCGACGTGGCGGGGGTGCGGGTCGGCCATTCCACCGTGCGCGAAGGCGACCGCATCCGCACGGGCGCCACGGCCATCCTTCCCCATGGCGGGAACCTGTTTCAGGACAAGACGCCGGCCGCGCTCGCCATCCTCAACGGGTTCGGCAAGCTGGCCGGCGCCACCCAGATCCAGGAGCTGGGGGAGATCGAGGCCCCGATCCTTCTGACCAACACCCTCGCCACCGGCCGCGCGATCGAGGCGTCGGTGAACTGGACCCTGTCACAGCCGGGGAACGAGCGCGTGACTTCCGTCAACGCGGTGGTGGGCGAAACCAATGACAGCCGCCTGAACGACATCCGCGCCGGCCGCCCCACGGTGGACGAGATTGCGGCCGCCCTGACCGCCGCCGGAACCGGCGTGGTGGCCGAAGGCGCCGTCGGCGCGGGCACCGGCACCGTGGCCTTCGGGCTGAAGGGTGGGATCGGCACCTCCTCCCGCGTGGTGGAAGGGTGGACGCTGGGCGTGCTGGTGCAAAGCAACTTCGGCGGCTTGCTGAAGATCGACGGGCGGGCCGTCGCGTCCGACCCGAAGCACGACCGGGACGGGTCGATCATGATCGTTGTGGCCACGGACGCCCCGCTGTCGGACCGAAATCTGCGCCGGCTGGCGGAACGCGCCTTCGGCGGTCTGGCCCGCACGGGGGCAGCGCTGTCCAACGGGTCGGGCGATTACGCGCTGGCCTTTTCCACGGCCGAGGCGCTGCGCCGCACCCCCGAACGCCGCGCCACCCTGACCGCGTGGCCGGAGCTTTCGAACGACGCGATGTCGCCCCTGTTCGAAGCCGCGATTGAGGCGACGGAGGAGGCGATCCTCAACTCCCTCCTTGCCGCGACCACGACCACCGGCTGGAACACGGCCGAGGCGCGGACGGCCACCGTCCCCGCCCTGCCCGTGCCCCTGCCCTTTCTTCAATCGTAATGCACCTTCAGCCCGGCAAAGGACTGGCTGACGGGCATCACCTCCAGCGAGTTGACGTTCATGTGGGGCGGCAGGTTGGCGATCCACCACATCGTCTCGGCCAGATCCTTGGACGTCAGGGGATTCGCGCCGGAATACAGCTTGTCATGCGCCTCGGCGCTGCCCTTGGTGCGGACCAGCGTGAATTCGCTGGTGGCCATGCCGGGTTCCAGCGACGTCACGCGGACGCCCTTGCCATGCAGGTCAGCCCGCAGGTTCAGGCTGAACTGCTTCACGAAAGCCTTGGTCGCGCCATAAACGTTGCCGCCCGGATAAGGCCAGTTCCCCGCGATGGAGGACAGGTTGATGATCCCGCCGCGCCGTTCAATCAGCGTGGGCAGAACCTCCTGCGTGATGGCGACAAGGCCCTTGGTGTTGGTGTCGATCATGGTGAACCAGTCGGTCAGCTCCACCTCCGGCACCGGCTTCGTGCCCAGCGCGAGGCCTGCATTGTTGATCAGAAGGTCGATCGCGGCGAATTCGGCGGGCAGGCGGCCAAGGGTCACGCGCATTGCGGCCACGTCCGTGACGTCGAAGACCACGCCGTGAAATCCCGCGCCCAGTTCGTCCGACAGCTCCTCCAGACGCTCGGCACGGCGGCCGGTGCCCACGACCTTCCAGCCACCGGCCACAAAGCGGCGGGCCGTTTCGCGGCCGAACCCGGCGGTGGCGCCCGTGATCAGAACGGTTTTCATCATGCTCTCCTTCTTGCGTCCGGCGCAGCCTAGGCGCGGATAGGCGGCCCGCAAAGCCTTTTCGGGGCCAGCGGGCGTTGACAGGGGGCGCGGGCTGCCCCACTGATCGGCGCTGCGAAAGGTTTCCTGCCGATGCCCCCCACACCCTCCGATCCCGCCTATGGCTTGGGCCTGTCCGACCGGCAGCGCCGCGTGGTCTTCGCGTTTCTCATGCTGTGCATGTTCATCTCCACCCTCGACAACCAGATCGTGTCGACGGCCCTTCCCACCATCGTACGGGAATTCGGCGGGATGGAGCGGTTCAGCTGGGTCGGATCGGCCTATCTGCTGGCGACGGCGGCCATCATGCCGATCTATGGCAAGCTGGGCGATCTGTTCGGGCGCAAATACGTCATGATGACGGCGGTCGCGATCTTTGCGGCCGGATCGCTGGCCTGCGCGGCGGCGGGATCGATGAACCAGCTGATCGCGGCGCGCGTGCTGCAGGGCCTGGGCGGCGGCGGGATCATGGTGTCCATCTTCGCCATCAACAGCGACCTGTTCGAACCGCGCGAACGGGCGAGGTACCAGAGCTTCTCCAGCCTCGTCCTCATGGCGTCGGGCAGCGTCGGGCCCACCGTGGGCGGCGTGCTGACGGACCATCTGGGCTGGCGGTCGATCTTCTTCGTGAACCTTCCCATCGCGCTGACGGCGCTGGTCGGACTGTATCTGCTGCTGCCGCGCATCCGCCCCGACCGCCGCCCCATCATCGACTGGGCGGGCGCCGCTACCCTGGCTGCGGCGATCACGGCGCTGGTCGTCTGGGCCGACAGCGGGCAGATCTTCGGATCATTCTTCGCCCCCGCCGCGCTGGTGCCACCGGTGGTGGCGCTGGTGGCCGCCCTTCTCTGGCTGGGGATCGAGCGTCGGGCCTCGGAGCCCATCCTCCCCCTCGGCCTGTTCCGGGACCCGGTCTATCCGCGGCTGCTGATCGTCTCCATGACCTCGGGCGGGGTGGCGATCGGGATGGTGAACTTCCACGCGCTGTTCCTGCAGATGACGACGGGGTTGTCGCCCGCCCATGCGGGGCTGTTCTTCATCGCCGTGACGGGCGGGATCGCTACGGGATCCCTGGCGGCGGGCCGGCTGATCGCGCGAAGCGGCATTTACAAGCCCGTTCTTGTCACCGGCACCGCCATCAGCGTGGTGATGCTGCTGATCCTGTCGCAGATGGGCGCGGGCACACCCCTGTGGGCCATCGCGCTGGTCCTGCTGGGCCAAGGCGTGGCGATCGGGCTGGGCCAGCAATCCCCCGTGCTGGGCGTGCAGTTGTCGGCCCCCCGCCGCGACGTGGGCGCGGCCACGGGGTCGGTCACCCTGACGCGGATGGGCGGGGCGGCGCTCGCCATCTCCATCTACGGGGCGGTGCTGGCTTCGGGGATGGACCCGTTGCAGCAGGCGACGCCTGAACAGTGGTCCCACGCCTTTTCCCGCGTCTATCTGGGCGCGGCGGCGATGGCGGTGGTCGGGCTGGTGGCGGCGCTGTCGTTGCGCACCGTCCGCATGGATCACGCGCCCGGCGTCGCCCCCCGGGAAAGGTAACGCGCCAGCGTGGGTGCGGTCAGCACTACGAACAGGAACCGGCCCACCTGCATGGTCATCACGAAGGGCACATCGACGTTCATCCCCGGAGAGGCGGCGATGATTGCCACCGTGTCGGCCCCGCCTGGGCTGGTCGCCAGAAGCGCCGTCAGAAGATCCACCCCCGCCACAAGGTGCAAGAGGTAGCCAAAGGCCGCGCAGGCCGCGATCAGCGTCAGAATGGAGGCGAGCGTGCGCGGGAAGGCCCGAGCGGCGTGGCGCACCACCTCCGGCGTGAAGCGCAGGCCGATACCGAAGCCGAGGATGGCATAGCACACCGCCAGAAGTGCCGGTGGCAAAACCAGCGGCAGGCCCAGCGCCTTCATCCCGATCCCCACCATCAGCGCCAGCACCAGCGGCCCCCCGGCAATGCGGACGCGCTGCGCCAGAAGGAACACCCCCACCGCCACAGCCACTGTCAGCGCCGCCGGTCCCACCGGCAGCGGCGGAAAGAATTCATGCGCGGGGGCCGAGGCGTCAAGGCCCATCGTCCGCGCCAGCACCGTCGCGACCACCGCGCAGCAGGCCACGCGCAGATACTGCATGAAGGCCACCAGCCGCATGTCGGCGCCGTAAGCCTCCGACATCAGCACCATGGCCGCCGCCGCCCCCGGAGAGGACCCCCAGATCGCGGTCGTGCCCGGAAACAGCCGCGCCCGCGTCATGAAATAGCCAAGGATGCCCGCCGCCACGACGCTGAACAGGATGCCCGACACGAAGACGGGCCATTCCGTCCGCAACTCTGCCACAAGATCCAGCGGGATGCTGGAGGCCATCATCAGCCCGATGAACACCTGCGCGCCGCGAAAGGCGGGTTGCGGCACCCGCACGGCCCCGCCCCGCGTGGCGAACAAGATGGCGGAGGCCATCGGCCCCAGCAGGAGGGCGGCCGGGAACTGCAGAAGCTCGAACAGGATGACGGCCGCAAGCGCCAAGGTGATCATTCCGGCCCAGCGCCGGGCGATGGGCCAATGATCCAGGGCAAAGCGGCCGTTCATCCGTTGATCCTTCTGCAAGACGTCCCTTGGGGCCGCCCTGCCCGTTACGGCAGGATGGCCCCGTCTTGTCAACCAAGACGCCCGGTCAGGCGGTCATGGAAGGCGGCGCTGCGGGCGTCCAGCCCCTCGAACGCGACTTCGGTTCCGTGATCGGCGTAGCGCGTGCGCACCGAATCCAGCGCCGCCACGGTGGAGGCGTCCCAGATCTGCGCCCGGCTCAGGTCGATGGTGACGCGGGCCGGATCCTCGGCATAGCGGAACTGCTCGAACAGGTCGTTGGAGGAGCCGAAGAACAGCGGTCCCTCCACCTCGTACCGCGCGCCGTCGGACAGGCGCCGCACGTCGATCACATGGGCCACGCGGCGGGCAAAGAACATCACCGCCAGAACCACGCCGCCGATGACGCCGATGGCAAGGTTGTGCGTGACCACCGTCAGCACCACCGTGGCCGCCATGACCAGCGTTTCGGGCAGCGGCATCAGGCGCAACGTGCCGGGCCGGACGGAATGCCAGTCCATCGTCTGCACGGCCACCACCATCATCACACCCGCCAGCGCCACCATCGGAATGCGCGCCATCACGGCCGACAGCCCCGTGACCAGCAGCAGAAGCACCAGCCCCGCGACGATCGTGGACACGCGGCTGCGCCCGCCCCCAATCTTCACGTTCACGACCGTCTGGCCGATCATCGCGCAGCCCGCGATCCCGCCATAGAACCCGGCCGCGATGTTGCCCACGCCCAGCGCCCAGGATTCCTGCCCCTTGTGGGACCGGGTGTCCGTGATCTCGTCCACCAGCTTGGCGGTCAGCAGGGATTCCAGCAGGCCCACGAAGGCGACCGAAAGGGCCGGCGCCCAGATGATCGCCAGCGTGTCCATCGTCAGGGGCACGGTCAGCTGGGTCAGACCGGGAAGGCCGGGGGCCATCTCCCCCTCTCCGCCCACATTGGGGACGTCGATGCCCGCGAACACGGCGATGGCCGTGACCAGCACAATGGCCACAAGGGCCGAAGGCACGGCGGTGGTGAGGCGCGGCAGCACCAGCACGATCGCCAGCGTCAGCGCCAGCATGGCATAGACGGCGGGCGATCCGCCCAGCACATGCGGCACCTGCGCCATGAAGATCAGGATGCCCAGCGCGTTCACAAAGCCGATCATCACCGACCGGGGGATGAAGCGCATCAGCCGCGCCAGCCCCGCCAGCCCGAAGGCGATCTGGATCGCCCCGGCCAGCAGGACCGTGGGCAGGATGTAGCCCACGCCATACCGGTGCACCATCGGCCCGATCACCAGCGCGATGGATCCGGCGGCGGCCGTGACCATGGCCGGACGCCCGCCGATCACCGAAAGGATCAGGCACATCACCACTGACGCGACCAGCGCCGTCTTCGGGTCCACGCCCGAGATGAACGAGAAGGAGATCACCTCGGGCACAAGGGCCAGCGCGGTGACGATGCCCGCCAGCGTTTCCCGTGTCAGGGCGGCGGGCGAGCGGAGGACGGACATCGCCGAGGGCGAGTCCTGGCCCCGGTGAGGGGCGGTTGCGGATTGTGTCATGGGTCTTTCGGATCCTCTACGACAATGGTCCGGTCTGCCCTTGCGAGGGGTCGGCGTTCCTGCGACCATCGACCGGATGGGCCGCCGCACATGGGGGAAGGCGTCGATCACGCAGATGCGATGAAATGTCATGCCTGCGAAGCGACGGAAAATTCTGTATCAAACGTATGGTTCTGGGAGGGACCATCAATCGGGAACACGACACATGACCGCACACCCACGCATCCGCGCAGGCATTCTGGCGATGGCCGGTGTTCTGATGGCCCTTCCGGCGGCCGCCCAAAGCCCCGCCGCGCCGGCCGCGCTTCCGGTGGGTGTGGTCACCCTTCATCGTGAGGCGGTCCCCGTTACCGTTCCGCTGACCGGTCAGGCCGCAGCCCGAAGCGAGGCGGAAATCCGTCCGCTGGTGGACGGAATCGTCACCGACATCCTTTATCAGCCGGGGGGCGAAGTAAAGGTGGGCGCACCGCTGTTCCGGATCGACCCCCGCAGCTATCAGGCCGAACTGGATTCGGCCCGGGCCGATCTGGAAAGCGCCGAGGCCGCCCTTCCCGCCGCAGAGGCCACCGTGAAACGCTACGAAGGGCTGGTCGGCACCGGCGTCACGCAGGCCGACCTGGACACCGCCCGCGCGCAGCTTCTGCAGGACCAGGCCGCCGTCAGCCGGGCCGGGGCCGCGGTGGACACCGCCCAGATCAACCTGGACCGCACCACGATCACCAGCCCGATCGACGGGGTGGCGGGCATTCCCGAAGCCTCGGTCGGCGATCTGGTCACCTCGGGGCAAAGCGACGGGCTGACCACGGTGACGACGCTGAACCCGATCTATGTGGACCTTTCGGCCGCCAGTTCGCAGATGCTTCAGGCGCGCACCCGCATCGCCAACGGCGACATGGATCCCGGGGATGAACTCCACATCTCCATCCGGCTGGAGAACGGAGAGGTGTATGACGGCACGGGCACCGTGGTCGCCATCTCCTCCACCGTGTCAACCACCACGGGCACGATCCGCATCCGGGTCGAGTTCGACAACCCCGAACGCCTGATCCTGCCGGGCATGTTCGTGCGTGCCTCGGTCACGCTGGGTACGGCGGACGCGTTCCTGATCCCGCAACTGGCCGCCAGTCTGGAACCCGACGGCACGATCAGCGTCTGGACCGTGGACGCCGAAGGCAAGGCCGCGCAGGTCAACGTCACCCCCGTGGGCAGCAGCGACAACGCCTGGATCGTGACGCAAGGGCTGGGCGACGCGCCGCAGGTCATCGTCGACAATCTTGAGGCCGTGTCCGAAGGCGCCGCCGTCACCCCGGTCGCGGTGCAGGTTTCGCCGACGGGCATCGTCGAGGCTGCGGCGAACTGATGGCCCGTTTCTTCATCCACCGCCCCGTCTTCGCCTGGGTCCTTGCCATCGTCACGATGCTCTTCGGCGTGCTGGGCATCACCACCCTGCCCATCTCGCAATACCCCGAGGTGTCGCCGCCCACGGTCCGCATCTCGGCCAGCTACACCGGCGCCTCGGCGGAAGCCGTGCAGAACTCCGTCACCACGGTGATCGAGGATGCGATGACCGGCCTCGACGGGCTGCTCTACATGACGTCCTCCTCGTCCCGGGGCAGTTCGTCGATCTCGATGGTGTTCGACGACAGCGTGGACGGCGACGACGCGCAGGTGGACGTGCAGAACCAGTTACAAAGGGTCACGAGCCAGCTGCCCGACGTGGTGCAGGACGACGGCGTGACGGTGCGGCAGTCCACCACCTCCATCCTGATGGTGGGGGCGCTGGTGTCCAAGGACAACACCTACAACGCCCTGCAACTGGCCGACATGCTGGAGGAAACCGTCGAAGGCCCCGTCCAGCGCACGCCGGGCGTGTCGGGCATCAACGTCTTCGGATCGGGCTATGCCATGCGGGTCTGGCTGGATCCCGACCGGCTGGTGCAGTATCAGCTGACCCCCGCCGACGTGACAAGCGCCGTGTCGGCGCAGAACAGCACTGTCACAGTCGGTTCGCTGGGCGATCAGCCGGTGACGGACGGCCAGCAGTTCACGGCCGAGATCACGGCCCAAAGCCAGCTGACCACGGTGGACGAATTCCGCAACATCCTGCTGAAGACGGGCGAGGACGGGGCCGCCGTCCGCCTCGGCGACGTCGCGCGGGTGGAGATCGGGCAAGAGGAATACGGCCGCGACAGCCGCTTTTCCGGGTCCAACGCGGCGGGCTTCGGCGTGAACTTGCAGACGGGGGCCAACGCGGTGGAAACCGCCGCCGCCGTCCGCGCCACCCTGTCGGGCCTTGCCAACGCCTTCCCCGAAGGCGTGGAGATCGCCTATGCCTACGACACCTCCCCCTTCGTGGAACTGTCGATCGAGAAGGTGGAGCACACGCTGATCGAGGCCATCGTGCTGGTCTTCATCGTGATGTTCGTCTTCCTGCAGAACTGGCGCGCCACGCTGATCCCGACGCTGGCCGTGCCAGTCGTGCTGCTGGGCACCTTCGGCGTGCTGTCGGTGCTGGGCTATTCCATCAACACGCTGACCATGTTCGCCATGGTGCTGGCCATCGGCCTTCTGGTGGACGACGCCATCGTCGTGGTGGAAAACGTCGAACGCGTGATGGAGGAGGAAGGCCTGGGTCCCGTGGAGGCGACGGAGAAATCCATGGGCCAGATCACCAGCGCCCTTGTGGGCATCGGCCTGATCCTGTCAGTGGTGTTCCTGCCCATGGCCTTCTTCGGCGGATCGACGGGCATCATCTACCGCCAGTTCTCCATCACCATCATCTCGGCCATGGTGCTGTCGGTGCTGGTGGCGCTGATCCTGACGCCGGCCCTGTGCGCCACGCTGCTGCGCCCGCGCAACCACGGGGGCGGCATCGCGCCCGCGCGCTGGTTCAACCGCAACTTCGACCGCTTCACCAACGGCTATGTCGGCATCAACCGCCGGCTGGTCCAGCGGCCGTTCCTGGCGCTGACGGCGCTTCTGGCGGTGGTCGGTCTCATCTGGGCGATGTTCACGGCCATCCCGTCCTCGTTCCTGCCGCAAGAGGATCAGGGATCGCTGATGGTGCGCGTGCGCCTGCCCGAAGGATCCACCAGCGCCCAGACCAACGCCGTCATGAAAACGGCCGAGGAGTATCTTCTGACAAGGGAAAGCGACGCCATCGCCAGCACCTTCGCGGCCCTTGGTTTCGGCTTTGGCGGCAATTCGCAGAACAGCGGGATGATCTTCGTCAAGATGAAGGAGTTCGACCTGCGCGCCGACGACCCGGATCTGGGCGCCGCCGCCGTGGCGCAGCGGGCGAACGCGCATTTCCGCAAGACGCTGCGCGGCGGCACGGTGCAGGTCATGCAGCCCCCGGCGATCCCCGGCATGGGCAACAGCGCGGGTTTCTCGATGTACATGATCGACCAGTCCGGCCAAGGGCTGGAAGCGATGCGCGAGGCGGCGAACCAGCTTGTCGCCAACGCCGAGGCCGACGGCCAGATCACCAACCTTCAGGGGAACGAGGATCAGGACAGGACCGCCATGCGCATCGACATCGACGCGCAGAAGGCCGAAAGCTACGGCCTGACGCTGACGGACGTGAACGCCATGCTCAGCGTCATCTTCTCGGGGCGCAACGTCAACGACTTTGAGATGGGGAGCGAGCTGCGCCCCGTGATCGTGCAGGGCGACGCCCCGTTCCGGATGCAGCCCGACGACGTGCAGCGCTGGCACGCCCGCAATTCGGACGGAGAGATGGTGCCTTTCCCGTCCTTCGCCTCGCTCAGCTGGGAAACGGTTCCGGCCTCGCTCAGCCGCTATGGCGGAAGTGCCGCGATCCAGATTCAGGGCGCGCCGGTGGAAGGCGTGTCGTCCGGCGAGGCGATGACCCGGATGGAGGAGCTGGTGGCCGAACTTCCCGGCGGCTACGGATCCGCCTGGACGGGGCTGTCCTATCAGGAACGGCTGTCGGGGTCGCAGGCCCCGTTCCTTTACGCCATTTCCGTGCTGGTGGTGTTCCTGTGCCTGGCGGCGCTGTACGAAAGCTGGACGATCCCGATCTCGGTCATGCTGGCGGTTCCGGTGGGGGTGCTGGGCGCGCTGGGGGCGGCGCTGCTGATGGGGCAATCGAACGACGTCTATTTCAAGGTGGGCCTGCTGACGACCATCGGCCTTGCGGCCAAGAACGCGATCCTGATCGTGGAATTTGCGGTCGACCTGCAAAAGCAGGGCAAGGGGCTGATCGAGGCGACGCTGGAAGCCGCCCGCCAGCGCCTGCGCCCGATCCTCATGACCTCGTTCGCGTTCATCCTGGGGGTTGTGCCCTTGGCCACCGCCACCGGGGCCGGCGCCGGGGCGCAGAACGCCATCGGCATCGGGGTGCTGGGGGGCATGACCTCGGCCACCGCATTGGGCATCTTCCTGGTGCCCGCCTTCTTTGTCGGCGTCCGCCGACTGTTTTCGCGCAAAGGAAAGACTCAATGACCCGTCCCCTTCTTGTCCTGCTGATGCTCTCCACGGCAGGCTGCGCGGTCGGGCCCGACTACAAGGCGCCGGAGATTCGTCTCGCTTCCACCTTCGCCGAAAGCAGCGCCGGCCCGATCGGCGAGGTGGCGTCGCGCCGCTGGTGGACCCGCTACAGCGATCCGGTGCTGAACGATCTTGTGGCGCGGGGGCTGGGGCAGAACCTGGATCTGGCCGCATCCAACGAACGCATCGCGGCGGCGAACGCGGCGCTGCGCCAGACCGGCCTGTCGGCCGCCGTGGACGGCAGCGCCACCTTCAGCAGCGATCGCAGCGGCAGCGATCTGCAACCCATTACCACCCAGTCCGGCACCACGCTGAACGCGCAGTTCGTGATCGACCTGTTCGGCGGCGTGCGCCGGGCCCGTCAGGCGGCGCTGGCCAACCTGGGGGCGGCGCAGGCGGATGTGGGCGTGACGCGGCTGGCCTATCTCAGTTCCATCCTCGGGGCCTATATCGACGCGCGCTATTACCAGAACGCGCTGGAACTGACGCGCAAGACCATCGCCAGCCGCCAGCGCACGCTGGAGATCACGCAGAACCAGCGCGCCTCGGGGGCCGCGACCGAGTTGGACGAGGTTCAGGTCCAGGCCCTTCTGGACAGCGCCCGAGCCGACCTGCCGGGGCTGGAGGCGAACTTCCTCGCCAACGTCTATGCCATGGCCACGCTTCTGGCCGAACCCGCGCAGCCCTTGGTGGCGCGGATGCAGCGGGGTGCGCCCCAACCCTATCCGCGCGACACGGGCGGCATCGGCATTCCGGCCGATCTGGTCCGCAACCGGCCCGACGTGCGGCAGGCCGAACGGCAGTTCGCGCAGGCCGTGGCGCAGGTCGGGGTGGCCACGGCGCAGCTTTATCCGTCGGTCACGCTGTCCGGTTCCGTGTCCGAAGGGGGCAGCAACGGGTGGAGCTTCGGGCCTTCGATCGCGCAGGCCATCCTGAACCAGCCGCAACTGCGCGCCGCACGGGAAGAGGCCGCGTCCGAGGCGCGCCAGTCCGAGATCGCGTGGCGCCAAAGCGTGCTGGACGCGGTGGAGGATGTGCAATCGGCCAACAGCACCTTCCGCCGCGACGGACGGCGCGTGGCGCTGCTGAACCGGTCGGTGAATTCCTACCAGCGGGCGCTGGACCTGTCGCAGCAGAACTTCGAGGCCGGGGCCCTGTCGCTGCTGGATCTTCTGGACACGGACCGTTCGCTGGCCTCGGCGCGGCTCAGCCTCGCCTCGGCGCTGCGCGATCAGGCGGTGGACTGGGCCACGCTGCAGATCGCGCTGGGGGCCGGCGCCTATCCGGCCCTCTAGGTCACTTGGGCATCGCGCCGCAGAACCCGCCCGAGGTGGGCAGCCCCGACCCGAAGGCCAGCGCCGCGGGCGCCTTGTAGGGGTTGGGCGGGGCGCCCGTGGCGTCCAGCGCCACCACGCCTAGGATGAAGGCCAGCGCGAGGCCTGCCGTCAGGTGCCGCGTCATGCCCGACCCTCCAGCCCCAGAAGCGGGCGCAGGCGGACGCCCACCAGACTGCCCGCGAAACCGGCCACGAACCACGCCCAGCCGTGCAGGCTGCCGGTGGAGATGCCGGAGAAGAACGCCCCCACGTTGCAGCCAAAGGCAAGCCGCGAGGAATAGCCGAGCAGCAGCCCCGCCACCACCGTCGCGATCCACGCGCGGGCCGGCAGCTTCGGCAAGGGCTGCGACAACCCGCCCCGCTTCCACGCAACGATCAGGAACGCCCCGCCGATGATCCCGAAATTGGTGAGCGAGGTGATGTCGGTCAGCACGCTTTGCCCCACGCGGGCGGCGTTGCCCGGGGCCGACCAGAAGGCCGAACCCGACAGGTCCGCGCCCAGCGCCGTCGCCCCCTTGGCCACCCACAGCCCCAAGCCGTAGACGACACCCCAGGGCTGCCCGGCCACGACAAGGTTCGCCAGCGCCAGCGCCGCCAGCAGCGCCGCCGCCACGATCAGCCGGGCCGGAATGCGCCGGGTTCCGGGGGCGGCGATGGCCAGCGCCACCACGGCCACAAGCGCCAGAAGGCCCAGCGTGACAGCAAGCCCCGTGGTCCCGTGCAGTACCAGGATCGGAAGCGATCCCAGATCCGTCCACCAGACAAGGTTCAGCGCCCCGAAGAAGCTGCCGATGCAGAAGAAGGGCAGCGCCAGCAGGCTGACGGGGTTGCCGCTGCCCGCGTTCACCAGCGTGCCCGACCCGCAGCCCAGCACGATCTGCATGGCCGCGCCGAAGACGAAGGCCCCGCCCACCATGGCAAAGCCAATGGGCGCCTGCGCGCCCGAAAGTTCGGCGCCATGCGTGCTCAGCATCGGGAAGGCCACGATCGCCACAAGGGCGATGGCCAGAAGCTGCGCCAGAAGGCCCGCAGGCTCCCTCCGCAGGATCATCGCCCGCCACGGGCCGGCAAAGCCGAAGCGCAGGCCTTCCAGCACGAGGCCGATGCCAAGGCCGATCGCCAGCAACAGGCCATAGCGCACGCCCGCCGTTAGCGTCACTGCCACGACGGCGCCCAGCGCACCCAGCACCAGAAGCCCCCGTTTCGCGCCCACCCCTGCGGGCGCCGCCGCCGTCATCGCCGTCATCAGTTGCTACCCCTGATCTGACGCAGGAAGTTGTCCATCGCGCTGGGCACGTTGGCCATCTCACCTTCGCCATGGCTGTAGCCGACGATGGAGTCGGGATAGAGCTTCACATTCGGCAGGCCCGCCAGTTCCGACAGGGCGAACCATTCGGTGGCCGCCCAGTGGCCGGTGTTGCAGAAGGCCACGACCTCGGGCTGCTGGTCCAAGCCTAGCTTCGCCGCCACGGCCTTGGCGCTGCCCGCATCGCCCATGCGCGGCGTGCCGTCGAACCAGACGGAATGGGGCACGTTCTCGGCCCCCGGCAGGGTGCCCGGACGGTCGGCCGCGGGGTGCGACTGCTGCCCTTCGAAGAAGGCCGGCGGGCGGGCGTCGATCAGCGCGGCGGGCTTGTCGCCGGCCACAACCTCATCAACCTCCCCTTCCGTGGCCAGCCACTGGTCCGAGAAGGTGATGTCCACGTCCGACGGCAGCGGGGTCACCGCCTCGGTCTGCACGGGAAGGCCCGCGTCGCGCCACGCGTTCATGCCGCCGTTCAGGATGGCCAGCTGGCTGACGCCCGAGGATTTGAGCGTCCAGTAGACCCGCGCCGCCGCGCCGAAATCGCTGTCATCCTTGCCCTGGTGCACCACCAGAACGGGCCGGTCCAGCGTCACGCCCAAGGATTGCAGGGTCGCTTCCAGCTCGTCTTCGGGGACCAGTTCGCCGGGGTTGGCGGCGGGGCCGCGGAACAGGGCGTAGGGCGCGGACACCGCGCCTTCGATGTGGCCCTTGTCATACCCCGTCTCGCGGATGTCGAGAATCAGGGGCGATCCCGATCCCGCGACCTCTCCGGGGGCAAGAAGCGGGCCGAAGGGTGCGGCGGACGCCACGGTGGCCCAGCCGGCGACGGCAAGGGCGGAAAGGAGAAACGTCTTCATGTGGATGTCCCGTCTGGTGGGTTGCCCCTCATGTCATCTCTTTGCCGCCGGATCGCAAGGCCTGTCCGTTTGGGCGAAAAGGCCCCGCTGCGATGGACGTTTTCCGCATAGGCAACGCGACCGAATGTTGGCCCCGCAAACGGGAAACCTGCGAACATCCTTCCGCTGAAGCGTCATTTTGTGAACTCGTGTTCCTTTTCACGATTTGTCTTGCAGGCCCATCGGCAACTGCATAGCTTTGCGTCGAACGCTTGTTGGGGTGTCCCGTCACGGGGCTGAGAGGTGCTTGGCATCGACCCATCGAACCTGATCCGGGTCATGCCGGCGGAGGGAACGAGTGGACCATCGACACTGTCCCCCCGGGACAGGTCCGTCATGTGCCAGCCCCCGTCCGTCATGCCCCTTTCGCGGAGGAGACGCATGACCAAGGCCGCACTGACCATTGCCGGTTCCGACAGCGGCGGGGGCGCGGGCATCCAGGCCGACCTGAAGGCCTTTTCGGCCCTGGGCGTCTATGGCGCCAGCGTCCTGACCGCGATCACGGCCCAGAACACCCGCACCGTGGCGGCGGTCGACCCTGTCCACCCTGAGATGATCCTTGCACAACTGCACGCGGTGCTGGACGACATCGACATCGGCGCGATCAAGATCGGCATGGTCGGCGGGCCCGAGGCGATCGCTGCCCTGGCCCCCGCCCTGCCCGACCGCCCGCTGGTGCTGGACCCGGTGATGATCGCGAAATCGGGGGCGGCCCTGCTGCCCGACCGGGCGGTGGCGGCGCTGATCGCCGGGCTTCTGCCCCGTGCCACCCTTCTGACCCCGAACCTGCCCGAAGCCGCCCGCCTTCTGGACGCCCCCGTGGCCCGGTCCGAGGCAGAGATGCTGGAGCAGGCCCATGCCCTGCGCGCCCTTGGCCCCCACTGGGTGCTGATGAAGGGCGGCCATGCCGAAGGGCCCGTCTGCACCGACCTTCTGGTGGGGGACGGCGTGCTGCGCCTGACCGCGCCGCGCATCGTCACGCGCAACACGCATGGCACCGGCTGTTCCCTGTCCGCCGCCGTCGCGGCGGGGCTGGCGCAGGGGATGGACATGGACGCCGCCGTCACCCGCGCGCATCGCTGGTTGCAGGGCGCGATCGCCGCCGCCGACCGGCTGGGCATCGGCCGCGGCCACGGCCCCGTTCATCATTTCCACGAGGTGTGGGCATGATCACCATCCTTGGTGCCGGGGTGATGGGTCTGACCATCGCCACGGAACTGACCGCGCGCGGCGTTCCCGTCCGCATCGCCGGGCGCGCCGCGGGGCCGGAGGCGTGTTCCTGGTATGCGGGCGGCATGCTCGCCCCGTTCTGCGAGGGGGAAGCCGCCGAGGAGCCGGTGATCCGCCACGGCCAGACCGCTGCCGGCTGGTGGGAGGCGAAGGGCGTGCCGGTGGCGCGGAACGGGACGCTGGTCCTCAGCCCCGCACGCGACCGGGCGGAACTGGCCCGCTTTGCCCGCCGCACCACCCACCACCAAGACATCGCGCCGGAGGAGGTGGAGCCCGACCTGTCCCGCTTTCCACGCGGGCTGTTCTTTGCCGAGGAAGCGCATCTGACGCCCCGCGTGGCGCTGGCCACCTTGTCGTCCAACCTTTCGGCGGCGGGCGTCGCCTTCGGTGCGGACCCCACCGGCCGCCTGATCGACACGCGGGGCCTTGCCGCACGTGACCGGCTGCCCGACCTGCGCGGCGTGCGGGGGGAGATGCTGGTGATCCGCTGCCCCGACGTGACCCTGTCGCGGCCCGTCCGGCTGCTGCATTCGCGCATCCCGCTTTACATCGTGCCGCGCGGCGACGGTGTCTACATGCTGGGCGCGACGACCGTGGAGTCCGATCATCGCGGCCCCGTCACCGCCCGCGCGGTGCTGGAGATGCTGTCGGCCGCCTATGCCCTGCACCCCGCCTTCGCCGAGGCCGAAGTGCTGGAACTGGGCGCCGAGGCCCGCCCCGCCTTTCCCGACAACCTGCCCCGGATCCGCCGCATCGGCGACACGATCCACGCCAACGGCCTGTACCGTCACGGTTTCCTTCTGGCGCCCGCCGTGGCGCGGATGGTCGCCGACTACGTCACCACGGGCCAGACACCGGAGTTCATGGATGAAGATCACGATTAACGGCACCTTGCACGAGGTGTCGGCCACCACCGTCGCCGCCGTGCTAGAAGAGGCCGGTTTCACCGGCAAGCTGGCCACCGCGCTGGACGGCGATTTCGTGCCCGCGGGCCTGCGCGCCACCACCCCATTGACCGAAGGGGCCGCGCTGGAAGTGCTGGCCCCCATGCAGGGAGGCTGATCCATGCCACGCTTCTATGGAACCGACATCGACAGCGCGCTGATGCTGGGCACGGCGGGCTATCCCTCCCCCGCGATTCTGGCCGAGGCGTTCCGCGCGTCCGGCGCGGGCATCGCCACCGTCAGCCTGCGGCGCGAAAGCGGCGGCGGGCAAGACTTCTGGGCGCTGATCCGCGATCTGGGCGTCCGCGTCCTGCCCAACACCGCCGGCTGCCACACCGTGCGCGAGGCCGTGACCACGGCGCAGATGGCGCGCGAGGTGTTCGACACCCCCTGGATCAAGCTGGAGGTGATCGGCCACGCCGACAGCCTGCAACCCGACCCCTTCGCGCTGGTCGAGGCCGCGCGCATCCTCACCGAAGACGGCTTTCAGGTCTTCCCCTACTGCACCGAGGATCTGATCGTGTGCGAGCATCTGATCGAGGCGGGGTGCGAGGTGCTGATGCCCTGGGGCGCGCCCATCGGGTCGGGGCTGGGGCTGAACAACCGCTACGGGCTGCGGGCCCTGCGGGCGCATGTCCCGAACGTGCCCCTGGTGGTGGATGCGGGCATCGGCCTGCCCAGCCACGCCGCGGCGGCCATGGAACTGGGATATGACGCGGTGCTGCTGAACTCTGCCGTGGCCAAGGCCGGTGATCCGGTGCGGATGGCGCGCGCCATGGCGCTGGCGATCGAGGCGGGCGCCCTGGCCCACGCCGCCGACCCCATGGAGGCGCGGGACATGGCCGTCCCCTCCACCCCCCTGATCGGAAGGGCGTTCCTGTGATCCTGCCCCGGTTCTATCCCATCTTCGACAGCGCCGACTGGATCGCCCGCGCCCTGCCCCTTGGCGTGAAGCTGGTGCAGCTGCGTGTGAAGGACCGCGATCCGGCGGACGACATCCGGCGCGCCCGCGACCTGTGCCGCGACGCCGGCGCGATCCTTGTGGTGAACGATCATTGGCGGCTGGCGCTCGACCTCGGCTGCGACTGGGTGCATCTGGGGCAGGAGGATCTGGACGTGGCCGATCTGGACGCGATCCGCGCGGGCGGGCTGCGCCTTGGCCTTTCGACCCATGACGAGGCGGAGCTGGAACGCGCGCTGGCCTGCCGTCCCGACTACATCGCCCTTGGCCCCGTCTGGCCCACCATCCTGAAGAAGATGAAGTGGGAGCGTCAGGGGACCGAGAAGCTGACCGCGTGGAAGGTCCGGATCGGCGACATCCCACTGATCGCCATTGGCGGCCTGACCCCCGACCGCGCGCGCGAGGCGTTCGCCGCGGGCGCCGACGTCGCCAGCGCCGTGACCGACATCACCCTGAACCCCGACCCCGAGGCGAGGATGCGCGAATGGCTGGCGGTGTGAGATACGCGCGTCAGGAAATGGTCACGGGGGCCGAGGGCGAGGCGCGGCTGCGCGCCGCCCGCCTTCTGATCGTCGGCGCCGGGGGCCTTGGCGTGCCGGCCCTGCAATATCTGGTCGGGGCGGGCGTGGGCCGGATCACCCTGATCGATCCCGACGTGGTGGAGGAAACGAACCTGCACCGCCAGCCGATCTATGGCCGCCACATCGGCGCGCCGAAGGCGCAGGCGGCGGCGGCGGAGATGGCGATCCTGAACCCTGCGGTCGTGGTCGAACCGGTCGTCGCGTCGCTGGACCCGTCCAACGCCGGTCTGGTGGCGGGGGCGGATGTGGTGCTGGACTGCGCCGACAGCTTCGCCGCCTCCTACACCCTGTCGGACGCCTGCCTTGCGGCGGGGGTGCCGCTGATCTCCGCCTCGGTGCTGGGGATGGCGGGGTATGCGGGCGGGTTTTGCGGGGGGGCGCCGTCGTTGCGGGCGGTGTTCCCGGACCTGCCCGACAGCGGCGCCACCTGCGCCACGGCCGGGGTGCTGGGGCCCATGGTGGGCCTTCTGGGTGCCGCGCAGGCACAGATGGCGCTGGCGGTGCTCCTAGGGCTGGATCCCTCCCCCCTGGGCCAGGTGCTGCGCTTCGACGGGCTGCGGCCCTCCTCGTTCCGGTTCGACGCGGCGCCCGAGGTGACGGGCCACCGCTTCATCGCCCGCACCGAGCTGCGCGACACCGACCTGATCGTGGAACTGCGGGGGGAAGACGAAGCCCCCGTCCCCGTGGCCCCCACCGCCCTGCGCCAGCCCGCCACCGTCACGCCCGGTCCCGGCCAGCGCACCGTCTTCGCCTGCCGGTCGGGCCTGCGCGCCTGGCGCGCCGCCGACGCCCTTGCCGCCCGATGGTCGGGCGACATCGTTCTTCTTGCCGACGGAGACTCCGCATGAAACGCTTCCTTCTTCTGGGCCTTCTGGCCACCCCCGCCGGGGCCGAACCGGTGACGCTGGTGCTGGACTGGTTCGTGAACCCCGACCATGCGCCGATCGTTCTGGCCGAAACGCAGGGCTTCTTCGCCGATCAGGGGCTGGAGGTGACGATCGTTCCCCCCGCCGATCCGTCCGATCCGCCGAAGATGGTCGCCTCGGGGCAAGCCGAAATCGCGGTGGGTTATCAGCCGCAGCTGCATCTTCAGGTGCATGAAGGCCTGCCCTTGCGCCGGGTGGGCACGCTGGTGGCGACGCCGCTGAACTGCGTCACGGTGAAGGCCGACGGGCCCATCCGGTCCATCGCGGACCTGAAGGGCGGCAAGATCGGCTATTCCGTTCCGGGGACCGAGGAGGCGATGATGGGCGCCATGCTGCGCCACGGTGGCCTGACGCTGGAGGATGTGGAGATGGTGAACGTCAACTGGTCGCTCACGCCCTCCCTCCTGTCGGGACAGGTGGACGCAACGCTGGGCGGCTACCGCAACTTCGAGTTGACGCAGATGGCCGAAGCGGGAACCGAAGGCCGCTGCCTTCCGGTGGAGGAGAACGGCATCCCCGCCTATGACGAGCTGATCTATCTGGCCCGTCCCGACGCCGATCCGGCGCTTCTGTCGCGCTTCATGGCCGCCGTCGAACAGGGCGCGCAGTACGCCGTGAACCACCCGGACGAGGCGTGGCAGGCCTTCATCGCCGCCCATCCCGATCTGGACGACACCCTGAACCGCGAGGCGTGGCGCCTGACCCTGCCCCGCCTGTCGCAAAGCCCCGCCGCGCTGGACACCGGCCGCTACGCACGGTTCGAGGTGTTCCTGAAGGACGCGGGCCTGATCGACGCGCCCCTGCCCGTGGCCGATCTGGCGCTGGATCCGAACGCATGAGCTATGGTCGCACCTTTCCCCTGTGGCGGGCCGAAGCGGCGGCGTGGACCGATTACGTGGACGCGCCCTTCGTGCGGGCGCTGGCCGACGGCAGCCTGCCCCGCAAGGCCTTCCTGACCTATCTGGCGCAGGATTACCTGTTCCTGATCCACTTTGCCCGGGCCTGGGCACTGGCCACCGTCAAATCCTCAGACCTTGAGGAGATGCGGGCCTGTTCCGCCACCGTCCATGCTCTGCTGCATCAGGAAATGCCGCTGCATGTGAAGCTGTGCCGCGCGGCCGGGATAGACCTTGAGACGCTGGAGGAGGCGCCCGAGAACCTCGCCTACACCCGTTACGTGCTGGAGGCGGGGTATTCCGGCGACCTGCTGGACCTGCTGGCGGCGCTGGCGCCCTGCGTTCTGGGGTATGGGGAAATCGGCGCGCGTCTGGCGGCAGCGCCGCACGCGCCGGACTATGCCGAATGGATCAAAACCTATGGCAGCGCCAAGTATCAGGCCCTGTGCCATGACACGGCGGCCCTGATCGATGGCGCCATGGCCCGCCGACTGGGCGAGGCGCCGGAGAGCTTGCCCCGCTGGCGCGAGATTTCCGAGCGCTTTGCTACGGCCACACGACTGGAGGCGCAGTTCTGGACCCTCGCCCGCTGATCCGGGGAACCGCGCTGGCGGCGGGGGCGCTGGCGCTGTGGCAGGGCGCGGTGACGCTGACCGGCCTGCCGCCCTATCTGCTGCCGGACCCGCTGCGGGTGGCGCAGGCGCTGTGGTCGGCGCGCGCGGCGCTGGCGCAGGCCGCCCTGGTGACGGGGGCCGAGACGGTGATCGGCTTTGCGCTGGGAACCGCGCTGGGCGTCGTTCTGGCGCTGGCCTGCGTCGCGCCCGTGCTGCGGCGCGCGATCCTGCCCGCCCTGACCCTGTCACAGACGGTGCCGGTCTTCGCGCTGGCGCCGATCCTGACCCTGTGGTTCGGTTACGGTCTGGCGCCGAAGATCGCCGTGGTGGTGCTGATCACCGTCTTTCCTGTGGCCGCCGCCTGCGCCGACGGGCTGCTGAACCCGGCCGCCGTGCATATGGAGCTGACCCGCAGCCTGGGCGCGACCCAGTGGCAGGTGCTGCGGGTGATCCGCATCCCGTCCGCCCGCCCGCACCTGGCCACGGGGCTGCGGATCGCCGCGGTCTACGCGCCGGTCGGGGCCGTCATCGGAGAATGGGTGGGGGGATCACTGGGCCTTGGCGCCATGATGATCCAAGCGAACGGGCGGATGAAGACGGATCTGGTCTTTGCGGCCCTGTTCGTGACCGTGGCCCTGTCGCTTCTGTTCCGGGCCGGGATCGGGTGGCTGGCGGACCGGCTGGCTCGTCAATGAAAAGGGGCGGCTTGCGCCGCCCCGTTCCGAAATCAGTGGGCGCTGTCCGCCGCCCGCACCTTGGCGACATCCGCCGCAGTGACCGCGGGGGCGTCGTTGCCCCAGGCCGTCCGCAGGAAGCTCGCGACCTCGGCCACCTCCTCGTCCGTCAGACGCTCGGCGTAGCCTTGCATGACCAGACGCATCGGGCGCTTCTCGGTGGACGGAACCTCGGCGCCATGCAGGATGATCCCGATCAGCGGCCCCGTCTGGTCGGCCGTGACGAGGGAATTGCCGGCCAGTTCCGGGAAGATCTCCGGCGCGCCCTTGCCGGTGACGAAGTGGCAGGCGTTGCAGTTGTCGAGATAGAGCCGCGCACCTTCCGACAGATCCTTCGCCTCGGTCAGCATGGTGGTGGTCGGATGGTCGTTCTCCGCCTCCTCCAGCGCCAGATCGGTGCCCAGCAGGGTCGCCTCGCCCACATCCTCGCCCTTGAGGAAGGCGGCGATGGCCAGATTGTCTTCGTCCGTCAGGTGCTGGAGCGAATGCTCCACGACCATCGACATCTCGCCATTGGCGGTCGAATGGCTGTTGCGGCCCGTGGCGAGGTAGGTCGCGATCTCGCCCACCGGCCATGTCGCGGCGGCGGAGCCCTCGCCCATCAGCGCGGGGGCCAGCCAGCCGTCGACTTCGCCGCCCTTCAGGAAGTTCGCGTCGTCGGCGGTCAGGCCGTCCTGACCCATGAAGACGTTGCGCGGGCTGTGGCAGGCGCCGCAGTGGCCGGCGCTTTCCACAAGGTAGCGGCCACGTTCCTGCGGGGTGGACTGTTCATAAGCGGACCCGGCCGGATCGCTGAGGGCGATCCAGTTCCACGCGCGGATGCCGAAGCGCATGTTGAAGGGGAAGGACAGGGCCGTCGCCTCCACCGGATTGTTGACGGCCGGAACTTCGTTCATGAAGTAGTCGTACAGTGCGCGCACGTCTTCTTCCGTCAGCTTGCGGTAGTTCTCATACGGCATCGCCGGATAGAGGTGACGCCCGTCCGGCGTCAGGCCGTCGTAAAGCGCGGCCCGGAAGTCGTCCAGCGTCCAGTTGCCGATGCCCGTTTCCTTGTCGGGCGTGATGTTGGTGGCCCAAATCGTGCCCATCGGGCTGAGGATGGAACGGCCGCCGGCGAAGGGCTCTCCCCCCTCGGCCGTATGGCAGGCCATGCAGTCCGAGGCATACATGACGTATTCGCCCTGACCAGCCTCGGGTGTCCAGTCGGCCGCCAGCTCTTCCGTGGGGGCCGTCCGCTGGACGGGCACGAAGATGAAGGCCAGCAGCGCCGCAAGGCAGACGACGATCAGCGCGCCGATGATGCGGAGAAAGGTTTTCATGGATCTCTCTCCTCAGACCAGCGGGCGGGGGTTGGACAGGTATTGCGTCCGGATGGCCTGCGCCGTGTGATAGGCCAGACCGCCGACAAGGCCCGTCGGGTTGTACTGGGTGTTCTGCACAAAGTTGCCCGCGCCCATGACGAAGACGTTGTGCTTGTCCCAAGCCTGGCTGAACTTGTTGACGGCCCCTTGGTCCGGCGTTTCGGACATGATGGCGCCGCCGGTGTTGTGCGTCGTCTGATAGGGGCGCACGTCGTACATCTGGCCCTGCTTCTTGAAAGCGTCCTGCATCGAATCCGGCTTCAACGCTTCGGCAATGGGCCGGATCTTCTCGCGCATGAACTGGGTCATGCGGACCTCGTTGTCGTGCCAGTTGAAGGTCATCCGCATCAGCGGGCGGCCGTGGCGGTCCTTGTAGGTCGGGTCGAGGTCCAGGTAGTTGTTCCGGTACGCCATGTGCGATCCGTGCGAACCGATCGACATCGAATGGCCGTACCATTTCTTGATGCCGTCCTTCCAGCCCTGCCCCCAAGCGGGCGTGCCCGCCGGCAGCGGCATCGACCGGATTGGCTGGCCGTTCGATTGCCCCGAGGAAATGTAGGAACCGCCGATGAAGCCTTCTGTCCCGAAATCGATCTGGCCGATGCCGTAATCGTCGATGGAAAAGCCGTTGGCGCCGGTGCCGATGAACGGGTTGAACACCTCGTTTTCATAGAACAGCGTATACCCGCCGTTCATCTGGTAGGCGTAGTTCTTGCCAGTGACGCCCTGCCCCGTGCGCGGGTCATAGGGCTGACCGATGCCCGAAAGCAGCATCAGGTGCACGTTATGCAGCTGATAGGCGGCCAGGATCACGAGGTCGGCGGGCTGGAACACCTCTTCCTGCGCGGCCTCGTCGTAATAGGTGACGCCGGTCGCGGTCTTGCCGTCTTCCGCCATCTCCACCCGCAGAACCTCGGCGCCAGTGCGGTAGCTGAAGTTCGGCTTCTTGCGCAGCGCATCCAGGATAGCCGTCTGGGGAGAGGACTTGGAATACTGGTAGCAGCCATAGCGTTCGCAGAAGCCGCAATGGTTGCACGGGCCCATCTGCATCCCGTATTCGTTCACGTAGGACGTCGAAGCGATGCCGCCCGGCCGCGCGAACGGGTGCAGACCCAGCGACTTCGCCGCCTCGGCGAACTTCGCGCCGTCATAGGTGGAGGGCATCGCGGGCATCGGGTAGTCCGACGAACGCGGCGCCTCGAACGGGTTGCCGCCTTCGATGATCTGGCCGTTGATGTTGCCCGCATTGCCGGAAATTCCGGCCACGCGTTCGAACCGGGCGAAATGGGGCTCCAGCTCCTCATACGTGACGGGATAGTCCATCAGCTGCATGTCTTCGGGAATGATCCCCGCGCCCCAGTTCTGTTCGACATGGGACCGCAGCTTGTATTCGGCCAGCATCGGGCGCCAGTTCAGGCCGTTCCAGTGCGTGCCCGCCCCGCCCACGCCGTTGCCCGGCAGGAAGGAGCCGAGGCTGCGATAGGGCAGCGCGGATTCCTCCAGGTTGCGGCGGATGGTGAGGGTGGACTGACGCGGCTTCTGCATCATGCCCAGACGGACGCCGTATTTCAGCTCGTCGATCATCTGGGGATACTGGAAGTTCGGCACCGTGTCCTGATCGTGCCCACGCTCCAGCGCGACGATCTCCAGACCCTCCTGCGCCAGTTCCATGCCGATGATGGATCCCGTCCAGCCGAGGCCGACGATGACGACGTCTTTTTTCTTTTCCTGACGGGCCATCACGCACGCTCCCCTTTGATCGAGACGGGGCCGAGCGGATACTCGACGTTGTAGCGGGGAACCCATTCCTTGAAGTTCGCCCGCGCGCCCGGGAAGCCGATGAAGGTCCAGGCCTGCATTCCGTGGTTGCCGCCATACATCGGGTCGGCGAAATAGCCTTCCTTCGTGTTCTGCAGCAGGATGGAGAAGAAGTCCTTCAGCGTCGGGTCCAGCGCGACCTCGCCCTTCTGAAGGGCGGTCAGCGCCGCGTCCTGCTTGGCCGCGTCCAGTTCGGCGAAGGCGCCGCCATGCGTCTGCTGGCACCAAGCGTCAAAAACCGGGATCGCGCCGCGATACACCTCGGCCGGGGTCAGCGGGGTCTGCCAGCCGCGGAAGGGGTCGGCGTCCGGCTGGTGGGGGCCTTCCATGTACCAGTCCGCCGCCGCGCCGTAGCCGCCCATCATCTCGCGGTCGATGAAGACCGGAACGCGGGCCTCCAGCGCGCCCGGGCCATCCCCTTCGGAGGGAATGAGGCGCGCGGTCGCGGCCAGGACGAAGGTCCATTCCGCCGGCGTGAAGAATTCGGGTTGGTACTGGTCCAGCGGAACGGGCGGTTCGGCGGTCCGGGCCTTGGCGGACACCGCAAGGCCCGACAGCGCGGCACCCGCGGCCGTCGCTTTCAGGAAGCTGCGGCGGCTGGGCAAGCCGGGAAGATCGGTCATGGTATGCTCCCTACCGGCGGGGCCGGGCTTGGTGGCGGTTCGAGCGAAAGGTGCGTCACGGTGACACATCCTTTCATTTTGATGTGTTAGCGCCGTATCCCATTGCATGCAACAAAACTGTCCGCGCGGAATAAGATTGAGGAATTTATTCCAAAACCGCATGAACTCGGGAAGATCCGGGAAAGAGAATGGTGGAGCCGAGGGGGATCGAACCCCTGACCTCGTCATTGCGAACGACGCGCTCTCCCAACTGAGCTACGACCCCACTGCGATTTTTGTGCCGCAGGGTTCGGCACCTGTCAATGGTCTGCAAAGACGAAGGGAGGGGCCTCGGCCCCTCCCCCACGGTTTCGTCACTCGGCGGCGTCCTGATACGCCTCGGGCGGCGGGCAGGTGCAGATCAGGTTGCGGTCGCCGTAAGCGTTGTCCACCCGACCCACCGGCGGCCAGTACTTGTCCACCCGGAAGCTGCCCGCGGGGAAGCAGCCCTGTTCGCGGGGATAGGCGCGGGTCCAGTCGGCCACCAGATCCTCCACCGTGTGGGGGGCGAAGTGCAGCGGCGACTGGTCGGCCGCGATCTCGCCCGCCTCCACCGCGCGGATCTCCTCGCGGATGGACAGGAGGGCGGTGACGAAGCGGTCGATCTCGGCCTTCGCCTCGGACTCGGTCGGTTCCACCATCAGCGTGCCGGGGACCGGGAAGCTCATGGTCGGGGGGTGGAAGCCGTTGTCGATCAGGCGTTTGGCGATGTCGTCCACCGTGATCCCGGCTTCGGCGAAGGGACGGGTGTCAAGGATGCATTCATGCGCCACGCGCCCCCGGTTGCCCATGAAGAGCACGGGATACGCCCCGCGCAGGCGTGCGGCGATGTAGTTGGCGTTCAGGATCGCCACGCGCGTTGCCTGCGCCAGCCCCTCCCCGCCCATCATCAGGCAATACGCCCAGGAGATCAGCAGGATCGAGGCCGAGCCGTAGGGCGCAGCGGAGACGGGACCCTCCTCCCCGCCCGTTTCCGGGTGGCCGGGCAGGAAGGGCGCCAGATGCGCGCGCACGCCGATGGGGCCCATGCCCGGACCGCCGCCGCCATGCGGAATGGCGAAGGTCTTGTGCAGGTTCAGGTGGCTGACATCGCCGCCAATGGCGCCGGGCTTCACCAGCCCCACCATCGCGTTCATGTTGGCCCCGTCGATATAGACCTGACCGCCGTGTTGGTGCGTGATCTCGCAGACCTCGCGCACCGCTTCCTCGAACACGCCGTGGGTGGAGGGGTAGGTGATCATGCAGGCGGCCAGCTTGTCGCCGGCAGCTTCGGCCTTGGCGCGGAAGTCCTCGATGTCGATGTCGCCGTTGGGCGCGGTCTTGACCACCACCACCTTCATGCCGACCATCTGCGCGGTGGCGGGGTTCGTGCCATGCGCCGACATCGGGATCAGGCAGATGTTCCGATCCACATCGCCGCGCGACCGGTGATAGGCCTGGATCGTCAGCAGCCCCGCATATTCGCCCTGCGCGCCCGAATTCGGCTGCATCGAAAACGCGTCATAGCCGGTGATGGTGCACAGCTTTTCCGACAGGTCGCTGATCGCCTCGGCATAGCCCTGCGCCTGATTGGCCGGCGCGAAGGGGTGAAGCGATCCGAACTCTGGCCAGGTGATCGGCATCATCTCGGCCGCCGCGTTCAGCTTCATCGTGCAGGAGCCGAGGGGGATCATCGCCCGGTCCAGCGCGAGGTCGCGGTCCGCAAGGCGGCGCATGTAGCGCATCATCTCGGACTCGGCGCGGTTCATGTGGAACACCGGGTGGGTGAGGTAATCCGACTGACGGATCATCGCCTCGGGCACACCCAGTTCAATGGTCTTCGGCGCCTCCTCCGTGATGCCGAAGGCGTCCAGAACGCGGGTGATCACGTCGTCGTTCGTCGTCTCGTCCAAGGAGATGCCGACATGGTCGCGGCCCACCTTCCGCAGGTTGATGCCGCGGTGGCGCGCGGCGGCCATGATGCCCTGCTGGCCCACGCCCACCCGCACGGTGATCGTGTCGAAGAAGGCCTGCGGCTGCACGTCCGCCCCCGCCGCGCGCAGGGCGTTCGCCAGACGGACGGTGTTGAAATGCACCCGTTCGGCGATGGCGCGCAGGCCCACGGGGCCGTGGAACACGCCGTAGAAGCTGGCCATCACCGCCAGCAGCGCCTGCGCGGTGCAGACGTTGGAGGTCGCCTTTTCCCGCCGGATGTGCTGTTCGCGCGTCTGCAGCGCCAGCCGGTAGGCCTTGTTTCCGCGCGCGTCGACCGACACGCCGACGATGCGGCCCGGCATGGTGCGCTTCAGCTCGTCCCGGCAGGACATGAAGGCGGCATGGGGGCCACCATAGCCCATCGGCACGCCGAAGCGCTGCGACGATCCGACCGCGATGTCGGCCCCCATCGCCCCCGGCTCTTTCAGGATGCACAGGGCCAGAAGGTCGGTCGCCACGACCGCGATGGCTTTGGCCGCATGCAGAGCCTCGATCTCGGCCGTGAAGTCGCGCACCTCGCCGAAGGTGCCGGGATACTGGAAGATCGCGCCGAAGACGGCATTGGCGTCCAGCGTGTCGGCCGATCCCACGATCACCTCGATCCCCAGCGGCAGGGCGCGGGTGCGGATCACGGCGATGGTCTGCGGGTGGCACGCCTCGTCCACGAAGAAGGCGCGGGCCTTCGACTTCGCGGCGCGTTCGGCCATGGCCATGGCTTCGGCCGCCGCCGTCGCCTCGTCCAGAAGGGAGGCGTTGGCGACCGGCAGGCCCGTCAGGTCCGACACCATGGTCTGGTAGTTCAGCAGCGCCTCGAGCCGCCCCTGCGCGATTTCGGGCTGGTAGGGGGTGTAGGCCGTGTACCAGGCCGGGTTTTCCAGGATGTTGCGCTGGATCGCGGGCGGCGTCACCGTGCCGTAATACCCCTGCCCGATCAGCTGCGTCATCACGCGGTTCTTCGCGCCGACCTCGCGCATCTTCGCCAGCAGCTCGTGTTCGGCCAGCGGGGCCCAGTCCAGCGCCTTGTCCTGCCGGATCGATGCGGGGATCGTCTCCTCGATCAGCTGGTCAAGCGAGGACACGCCGCAGACGGCCAGCATCTCCTCCATCTCGGACGGGGACGGGCCGATGTGGCGGCGGTTGGCGAAATCGTAGGGATCGTAGGAGACGGGGGTGTAGGTCATGGCGGTCCTGCTGGGGAAAGGCCGGGCGCTTGCCGTCCCGGTCGGGCGGCGGGGGCGCGCGGCACGCCCCCGGCCGGATCAGCCGATCAGATCGGCGTATTCGTCCTCGTCCATGAACTGGTCGAGGACGGACAGATCCTCCACCTTCAGCTTGAAGAACCACGCGCGGCCCGTCGGATCCTCGTTCACGAGGCCGGGGTTCGAGGCCAGCTCTTCATTGACCTCCACGACCTCGCCATCCACGGGGGCGAGGATGTCGGAGGCGGCCTTGACGCTTTCGATCACGACGACCTCGTCGCCCGTGGCGACCTGGGTTTCCAGTTCGGGCAGTTCGACGAACACCACGTCACCCAGCTGGGTGGCGGCATGTTCGGTGATGCCGACGACGACATGGTCGCCTTCGACGCGCAGCCATTCATGTTCTTCGGTGTACTTCATGGGGAGGCTCCTCAGCGTTTGTAGGAAGCGGGGATAAAAGGAAGGGCGGCGACGGTGACTGGCAGACGCTTGCCCCGCACCTCGCCGAACAGGGGGGTGCCGACGGCGGCATGGGCGGCGGCGACGTAGCCCATCGCGACGGGTGCCCCCACCGAAGGCCCGAACCCCCCCGAGGTGACGGTGCCCACGGGCGTGCCGTCGGCCGCGAACAGGGCCACGCCTTCGCGCATGGGCGCGCGGCCTTCGGGCAACAGCCCGACGCGAAGACGTTCGGACCCGTCGGAAAGTTCCCGAAGGATGCGGGCGTCGCCGGCGAATCCCCCGCCGCGGCGGGATTTCTGGATGGCCCAGGTCAGCCCGGCCTCCACCGGCGTGGTGTGTTCGTCGATGTCGTGGCCATAAAGGCACAGCCCCGCCTCCAGCCGCAGGCTGTCGCGGGCGCCAAGGCCGATCGGGGCCACCTCATCCATCGCCAGAAGGGCGCGAGCGAGGCCTTCGGCCCCGCCGAACGGCACGGAAATCTCGAACCCGTCCTCACCGGTGTAGCCGGAGCGGGAGATCCACAGGGGCCCGAACAGCGTGTCGGCCGTCAGGACATCCATGAAGCGCATGGTGGCGACGGCGGGCACCAACTGGGCCAGCGCATCCTCGGCCCGCGGGCCCTGCAGCGCCAGAAGCGCGCGGTCCGTCACCGGGCGGACCTGATCGCCCAGATGGGCCGTCAGGTGGGCGATGTCGGCGTCCTTGCAGCCCGCGTTCACCACGACATAGAAGTGATCGCCCCGGTTCGCGAACATCAGGTCGTCGCGGATACCGCCCTGATCGTTGGTCAGAAGGCCGTAACGCTGGCGCCCTTCGGCCAGCGCTGCCACGGACACGGGCATCAGCGCCTCGAACTCGGCCGCAAGGGTGGCCATATCGGTGCGGGGCTTCAGCAGCACCTGGCCCATGTGGCTGACGTCGAACAGGCCGGCCTTCGCGCGGGTGTGCAGGTGTTCGGCCATTACGCCTTCGAACTGGACGGGCATCTCCCATCCCGCGAAGGGGACCATGCGGGCCCCGTGTTCAACGTGAAGATCGTGCAGCGGCAGGCGTTGCAGGTCGGCCATGGGGTCACCCCGTTCTGTCAGGCCGGAATCCCGGCACCACATGGACAGGCCAATCCCTGTCCCGCGATGCCCCCTCTGTCCCTTGCGCCTGAGATCGTTATCCCGTCGGCGGGCCCCATACGGGGCCACTCTCCAGAGTTTCGTGTCAGGCCGGTCCTTTTGCCTGAGAGTTTACCGGGGCGGTTGCTCCTTCGGCACCGGGGTGTGACCCGGCTTCTCCCTGACCTGATACGGGCACCTCTAGCCAAGGGGCATCCGTCTGGCAAGCGATTTACTCTGCCCGCCGATTGTTTCATCTTCGGGGGCAGGAACGTGAGGACGACCGCAAGATGCACCTGGAACTGCGCCACCTTCGCACCATCCGCGCCATCCACCGGGCGGGAGGTCTCGCGCGCGCGGCCGAGGCGCTGAACATCACCCAGTCCGCCCTGTCCCATCAGGTGAAGGGGCTGGAGGATCAGGCGGGGGTGGAGCTGTTCGTGCGGCGTTCCAAGCCCATGAAGCTGTCGGCCGCCGGCCTGCGGATGCTACGCCTGGCCGAACGCATCCTGCCCGAGGTGGACGCGCTGGGCGAGGAGTTCCGCGCCCTTCGGTCGGGCAAGACGGGGCGGATGCACATCGCCATGGAATGCCACGCCTGCTTCGAATGGCTGCTGCCCGCGCTGGAAACCTTCCGCCACCACTGGCCCGACGTGGACGTGGACATCCGGGCCGGGCTGGCCTTTGACGCCCTGCCCGCCCTTCTGCGGGACGAGATCGACGTGGTCATCACCTCCGAACCCGTGGCGACGGAGGGGGTGACCTTTCACCCCCTGTTTGACTACCAGCCTACCTTCATCTGTTCGGCGCTGAACCCGCTGGCCAGCCGCGACATGATCGAGGCGGAGGACTTCCGCAGCCAGCTGCTGATCCACTACCCCGTGCCGCGCGAAAAGCTGGACGTCTTCACCGACCTGCTGACCCCTGCGCGAGTGGAGCCGCGGGGCCTGCGATCCGTGGAGCTGACGGCCGTGATCCTGATGCTGGTCGCGGCGGATCGCGGCGTCGCCGTCATGCCCGACTGGGTGCTGCGCGAGGTGCGGGAGCATCCCGATTACGCCCTGCGCCCGCTGGCCCCGGGCACGATCACCCGCACCAGCTATGCCGCGACGCGGATGGCGGATGGCGCGAAGCCCTTCATGGCCGATTTCCTGCGCCTGTCGGAAGAACGGTCGCTGGCCCTGCGCGACTGGCCGGGTGCGCGGATTGGTCGCAATTCAGGTGGAAAACTCCCACCCGACGGCGTATGACCCTCCCATCAGCGGAGGACGACCGATGGCGAACACCCAGACCGCAACGAACCGGCCCGTGATGGCGACGGCCTATCCCATCATCCTCGCGGTCAGCCTCAGCCACTTCGTGAACGACGTGCTGCAGTCCATGCTGACGGCGATCTACCCGATCCTGAAGACCGACTTCGCGCTGGATTACTGGCAGATCGGGATGCTGACGCTGGTGTTCCAGTGCACCGCCTCGCTGCTGCAGCCGGTGGTCGGCATCTACACCGACCGGCATCCGGCACCGATGTCGCTGCCCATCGGCATGGCGTCGTCGTTCATCGGGGTGCTGGTGCTGGCCTTCGCGTCATCGTTCGCGATGCTGCTGATCGGCGCGTCGCTGATCGGCGTCGGCAGTTCCATCTTCCACCCCGAGGCAAGCCGCGTGGCGCGCATGGCCTCGGGCGGCAAGTTCGGGGCGGCGCAGTCCATCTTCCAGGTGGGCGGCAATGCCGGACAGGCGGCAGGCCCGCTGCTGGCGGCGTTCATCGTGGTGCCGTTCGGGCGTCCTTCCGTCGCATGGTTCTGCGTTTTGGCTGCCCTGGGCATGGCGGTTCTGTATCGCGTGGGGCTGTGGTATCGCGAATACGCCCGCACCAAGGGCCAGTCGCAGGCGGACCGCACCCTGCCTTTGCCGCGCAACCGCATCATCGTGGCGCTGGTCGTGCTGGCCTTCCTGACCTTCTCGAAGAACGCCTACATGGCCAGCATCTCCTCCTACTACACCTTCTACCTGATCGAGAATTTCGGGGTGTCCACCCAGACCTCGCAGGTGATGCTGTTCCTGTTCCTGGGCGCGGTGGCGGCCGGGACGCTGCTGGGCGGGCCGATCGGGGACCGGTTCGGCACGACGGCGGTGATCTGGTTCTCCGTCCTCGGCGCGCTGCCCTTCACGCTGGCGCTGCCGCATGTGGGGCTGGTCGGCTCGGGGATCCTCACGGTGATCATCGGCTTCATCATGGCCTCCTCGTTCCCGGCCATTGTGGTGACGGCGCAGGAACTGCTGCCGGGCCGGGTGGGCATGGTCGCGGGCATCTTCTTCGGGCTGGCCTTCGGCATGGGCGGGATCGCCGCCGCCGGTCTGGGCCTTGCGGCCGACAGCTACGGCATCCGCGCGGTCTATGGCGCCTGCGCCTGGCTGCCGGCCCTTGGCATCCTGACGATCCTGCTGCCACGGCGGCGCGAGTTCGCCCGCTGACCCCTTTCCTTCGTGCGGGGGTTCGCCTATACCCCCGCCCTTGAAAACAGGAGTCCTCGGATGCAAGGCAGCGCGAACCTCAACGTCATGATCAAGGCCGCCCGCAAGGCGGGCCGGTCCCTCGTGAAGGACTTCCGCGAGGTCGAGAACCTTCAGGTCTCCTCCAAGGGGCCGGGCGACTTCGTGTCCAAGGCCGACCGCGAGGCCGAGCGCATCATCAAGGAAGAACTGATGACCGCCCGCCCGACCTATGGCTGGCTGGGCGAGGAAACCGGCGAGGACGCGGGCCAGGATCCCACTCGCCGCTGGATCGTGGACCCGCTGGACGGGACCACGAACTTCCTGCACGGCTTGCCCCATTGGGCGGTGTCCATCGCGCTGGAGCACAAGGGCGAAATCGTGGCCGGCGTCGTGTTCGACGCGGCCAAGGACGAGATGTTCTGGGCCGAAAAGGGCGCGGGCGCCTGGATGAACGAACAGCGCATGCGCGTGTCCGGCCGCCGTCAGATGATCGAGGGGATCTTCGCCACGGGCGTGCCCTTCGGCGGGCGCGGCACCCTGCCCGCAACCCTGCAGGATCTGGCGCGCCTGATGCCCGTCTGCGCCGGCGTGCGCCGCTGGGGTGCCGCGGCGCTGGACCTCGCCTATGTGGCGGCGGGCCGCTATGACGGATACTGGGAACGCGGGATCCAGCCCTGGGACATGGCCGCCGGCCTGATCATCGTGCGCGAAGCGGGCGGCCTCGTCTCCGGCATCCGCGACGGGCAGAACCCGGTCGAATCCGGGTCGGTGATCGTCGGCAACGAAGGCCTGTTCGAGCCCTTCCGCAAGATCATCCGGGGCGAGTGACGTCCTGACGCACTTGCCTTCGCGGGGCGCCTGACGCAGGTTCCCCGCAGCAACAGGCAAGGGGATCGACCATGCGATTTGTGCAAGTGGCCGCGTTGGGTGTCGTGGCCGTCGTCGCGCTGACCGGCCTGTGGGTGGGCGTGCTGTCGCCGATCTTCTCCTCCCGCGCGGGCGACGGGATCGGCCAGGGCGAATATGCGCTGGACACGACCGAAGGAACCACCTTCACCGCCGCGTCCCTGAAGGGACAGGCCACGGCCGTGTTCTTCGGCTTTACCCATTGCCCCGACGTCTGCCCCACCACGCTGGGCGACATGATGGGCTGGCAGGACGCGTTGGGCGATCAGGCCAAGGATCTGCGCATCGTCTTCGTCACGGTGGATCCGGAACGCGACACGGTCGATCTGCTGCGCGACTACGTGGGCTGGCTGCCCGGCGCCATCGGGGCCACGGGCGCGGTGGATCAGGTGCGCGCGGCCGAAGCCGCCTTCCGCGTGTTTTCCCAAAAGGAACCGCTGGCGAACGGCGACTACACCATGTCCCACACGTCCAAGGTTCTGGTCTTCAACCGGTCGGGCGCGTTCGTGGACGCAATCTCCTATCAGGAGGCGCCGGAGACGGCGGTGGCGAAACTAGAGACCGCCCTATCCTCCTGAAGTTTCGGCCCGCCCTCGGGTTTGGGGGCCGAAGACATGAAAAAGCCGCCCGGTGGGGCGGCTTTCTCTATTCCACGTGTATCAAGCTCAGGCGAGCGCGATGCCGACAGCCGACTCACGACCGTTGCGGTCTTTTTCAATGTCGAACGTCACAGCCTGGCCGTCGTTCAGCGAACGGATGCCGGCGCGCTCAAGAGCGGTGATGTGAACGAACACGTCCTTGGAGCCGCCTTCCGGCTGAATGAAGCCGAAGCCTTTGGTGGCGTTGAACCATTTCACTGTGCCTTTGGCCATAGTGAATATCCTTCTAACAAATACCGCCCGCAGAATGCGGCGGCTTGGCACGGAAGATCATCGAAAGCTGTGCCCAGAAGGATCAGAGTCGAAAATGACGATGCAGACGTTGTATAACATGCCTGTGACGGAGGATCAACAGCGCAGGTGCCGCACCCTGACCCCAAACCGGCCCCCCGCCCCCGACTTGATTCGCGAGCGGCGCGGGTCACATTGTCAGGCCTGACACCCGCAATGACCGGAGGCCCTGATGACCACGAAGCCGAAGACGACCTGGGAAAGCACCAACACCGCCGCCACCGCCATCATCGACGCCGAAACCAAGGCCCGCGACGAGAAGACCGCCCGCCTGAAGGCCGAACGTGAGGCCGCGCAGAAAGGCTGATCCCGACCCATCCGGATCGAAAGCGGGCATGACAAGGTCGTGCCCGTTTTTCTTTGGGCGCCTCGTTCGAAGAGTATGAGAGTATTGCGTCCCGAAAGGATCGATTTCCGGCGACCTGCCCCCCTGCCTGAAGGACGTTCACACATCCCCGCCCAAAGCACAGTAATCACCTGCATGTTGCAAGGGTCATGCTGCAGCGTGCCGCCACGGATTGCCCCCGCAACCCGTTGCGGCCTCACCGTCCTCAAGGCCGAACAGACGGCCTGGATCTGATCAAGAGGTGGGCGATGCGAGGAGCCAGAAGCCTGTTCAGCTTCCGCACGACGCGGGACTTGAAGCCCCGGGCCTTGTACGAGGCCCACAACCGATTTTTCCTGATGCGGCTGACGTTGCGGCCGGCCACCAGCTCCTCTTGTGCGATGAGATAGACGGGGTGGTCGAACCACTCCCCGCAGAAGTGGCAAATCGCCGGGGACACGTGCTGACCCTCCTTGATGAAGCCGCTTGTTCCCTCAATCACGTCGAGATGAACCGGGCCTTGCGAATTCAGCGGAGTGCGCATGAGCTGCCCCCCATCATCGTAAAGTTCCGTTGCGTGCATCTGCGACAGCGCGAGACCGAAAAGCGTCTCCTCCCCCGGACCGGACTTGTCGAAGTTAAGAATGCCGAGTTCATCACGACGCGCATTGATGGCGTGGGCGGTTGAAAAAACCTTTTCGGCATGCGGGCCCTGACGAAAGAAATAGACGCCGCCGTTGAACTTGGGAAAGGGGGAACCGTTCAGCGTCTTGATGGCCTTTCCGACGTCCCTGATCCACAGATCCGTGTCGCCCTCCGAAAGGAACTTGCTGACCACGGGACTAAAATCAAATTGCCTGATCTTTCTCAGCTGATCATGAAACGGCTTCGCGACGATGCAGTCTGTGTCGATGAAAAACGTCTCCTCAAAAGGCGAATATCGGTAAAGATCAGCCTTCAGGAGGGTGCCGGCAATCTGGAAGGGATCGATCGGAATGCAGATGTCGAAAAGTGCACCGGCGTCTTTCCGATCCGTCACGATTGCGATCGGGAACTCGGGCATGTGCCGTCGCAAGGAGCGAGCCAAGGACTCGGCTTGGTGAAAGTACTTGTCCGCCCCGAAGGCCATAGTGATAAAGCCGATCTTCCCAAGGTCGTTCATTCGATCACGCTCTGTATCTGGATATAAGATGGATGGTGCACAACAGGTATTCTATTCTACGTTGTGTTATCCGCTTCTTTCGACCCGAAGTAATTTCACTATCGATAAGTTATCTAAAATTTATTAAAACCCTACGTCGTCTGATATGACGGATGATCGATATTTATCAAATCACTTGAAAGCACGTCAAATTTCAATGTTTTAATGTGTGCAATTGGTAATTACTATAAATTCAGATCATAAGGATCCTATGGTCAGGGCCCCTTGATTTCGTGATTTTTTCGCGGATCCAAGAGGCGACAGATGAGCGATCTTTTCTGGCTCACCGTCAAGCAAATGGTGCAGCTGCGCCCTTACTTTCCGAAGCCACACGGTCGCCTTCGGGTCGATGATCGACATGATTTGCGCGGGATAATCTTCATCCACCGCAATGGCTCGCGGCGGCGCGATGCGCCTCGGGACGACGGCCCGCCGAAGACGCTCTGCAACCGTTGAAACGGTGGAGCGATCTGGGCGCCTTTGCCCGGATCTTGAAGGGCTGGCGGCTGAAGCGGCCGCACCCAAGACTGTGATGATCGATGCGACCTACCTGAACGCGCACCGTAGTGCGACCCGCCTGCGGTCCAAAAAAGGGGGCGTGGACGGCTCATCGGACACACGAAGGCGGGATGAACACCAAGCTGCAGGCTGTCTGTGATGCCGACGGAAGGCCGATCCGCCTGTAGACGCTATCGCGCTGGGCGTATGGCTTGGCCGAGTGGACTAAGGGCGTCCCCGCGTGGGTCCTCGACTGCCCGCGCAAGGAGGCCATGATCGACACCTCCGAGGACGCCATCGAGGATCGGCTGACCCTCGATCCCCACGAGAAGTCGAATCGTGCATGGCACTTGGTCCACGACCCCGAAGATGCGTTCGCCAAGACAGAGCTTACCCGCGCGACATGCATCGGAACGGCCACCATTGCCCGCATGAGGCGGCGCTGGCGGACCATGAAGGCTGCCGGGACAGAACCCAGGGGGCAGTGGTGGCGCGACCTGCGGGACAGCCCGAACTGCGAGGACGTGGAACAAGGCCAGATGACCGAGGAGCAGCGTAAGGCCGTCATTAGGCAAGCATCCAGGCACTGCTCGATGCTGGTCAACGCCAGCCGCTTCACCGCGGTGCAGGGCAAGCTGTGAAACCGCATCCATGAGCGTCTGACGGCCATTCAGAATGCAGTGCGCGTCAACGGCGCCCTCGGCAAAGGAGGACTGACCGATCCCGAGATCGCCGATCTCCACGACACGTGAAAGCGTGAATACGGCGCTTCCGAGTTCTCTTGGGATGAAGTTCAGGCCGCCCTGCTGGAAACCATCGCCGCGACCAAGGTCGTAGAGGTCAACAGTCGCGGCAACGGATTGGACTACGCCAACTCGGGAGACATCGGCCAGACGGTGGTCGCGATCGGCGGCTACTCGCTTTCGCGCGGCCTCACGCTAGAAGGCCTCACCGTCACCTGGTTCCTCCGCAACACGATGATGTATGACACGCTCATGCAGATGGGCCGCAGGTCGGCCCACTTGGTTCCGGTGCCGCGGTAGTGGGCGTAGTCCGCCTGGTCGATCTCGCCGGCCTCGGTCAGAAACTCGCCCACCTTCTCGAAGAAGGCTTCCTGCGCGTAGGTGCCGCCGGCGTCGGCGCTGCCTTGGATGTCGGCGATGAAGCCGCGGTGGAATTCGTCGAGATCCGCATCATGAAACCCATGCTGGTGACACCACGTCCTCCGCGACCTCGCAGGGTGCGCAGGCGTTCAGGCTGATCGAGTAGCGGAGGTCGGCGACCCCCTCCGGGAGCGGCGGGATCAGGCAGGGGAAACCGGGACGGACCTCTTAGGTGCGCGAGCGTCCCGTCCGCCACGTCCGCCGTTCGTCGATGTCATCAAGATCGTAGCCTGTCGCGGCGGGGCGCTCTTCCCGCAGGTCGAGAGCCTCCGGATCTTCGGCGAACAGGGCGGCCGTCGGGTCCACGTGGTCCGCAAGCGTCTGGCCGGTCGAGGCAAGGGCCGTGTCCACGTCGATGACCCGTAGGAAAAATTTGAATCCGTCCACGGGCGAGAGCTGCGCCTCAGAGGAGATCGTGATCTTCGGATGCGCCGCCCCGCGTCGGGCTTTTACCTCCACCAGAACCCCGGGAAGTTCGCAGTCCTTCACATTGTGAAACAGTGGTCCCAGTGCCTCAAGCTCGGCGGCGCAGAGAGCACGTGCAATCGAACGCCATTCTTCCGAACCGGCGCTTGCCGTCAAATTTCCGGCTCTACGAAAACGTTCGATCTCTAAGCCCATAGTCTCGGCGAGTTGAACATCACTGAGCTTGCCAGCCGATCCGTCCCGGAGCTGCTGCACCAGGTGATCGTCCATCTATATCAATGCATAGCGGCGATCGTTCCGCAGTTCGTCATCGAAGGCGAGCCGCCGGATGTAATGGCTGGCAGCGATCTGAGCAGGCGTGAGTCGGAAGCGTCCCTCCTGGACCGGCATGGCTCCCGCTTGGGCAGCTTGACGCTCGGCGGAAATGATCTGCGCCTGAAGGACTGCCACCGCGCCGGGGTACTTCCGCATCGCCGCGCGCCGATCGCCTCCCAGCGATTCCAGTAGCTCGGACTTGCCGACGTAGGGGATCAGCGGCTTGGGAACAGCAACGCGCGCGTAGAACCGCCCGCCCTTCTCTTTCCAGTGTCGCAATTTTCCAGCCATCGTTCCGCCCTCATTCTGGCACCGCGCTTGGCACCAAAAAAGGCACGAACCTCATAGATAGAAGGGTTTTGTTCGTTTTCATGGGGTTGGGATGGTGCTGCAAGAGAGGATTGAACTCTCGACCTCACCCTTACCAAGGGTGTGCTCTACCACTGAGCTACTGCAGCGCCGTGGCGGCTGGATAGACGCAAATATCAGGCCGTGCAACCCCCAACTGGACGGTTTTTTTCGAAGCCGCTACAAGCGCTGGATGGAGAACGAGAACACGCCCGCGGGCGAGACCCCGCCGAAGCGCCGCAGCCTGGCCCCGGCCACGCGCGAAGACCGCTTGAAGGCGGCCTTGAAGGCCAATATGGCCCGACGCAAGGCACAGGCGCGCGCGCGTCAGCAGCCGGACGCCGAACCGGGCGCCGAACAGGACAGGGACTGACATGGATTCGATACTGGTGCGGGGCAACGGCCCCTTGAAGGGGCAGATCCCGATCGCGGGCGCGAAGAACGCCTGCCTGACGCTGATGCCGGCGACCCTGCTGACCGAGGAGCCGCTGACGCTGACCAACGCCCCGCGCCTGTCGGACATCCGCACGATGACGCAGCTGCTCGGCTCGCTCGGGGCCGAGGTGGCGTCGCTGCAGGGCGGGCAGGTTCTGGCGATGTCCTCCCACGACATCAGCAGCCGGCATGCGGATTATGAAATCGTGCGCAAGATGCGGGCCTCCATCCTCGTTCTCGGGCCCCTCCTGGCCCGGTTCGGCGAGGCGGAGGTGTCCCTGCCCGGCGGCTGCGCCATCGGGGCGCGGCCCGTCGACCTGCATCTGCGCGCGCTGGAAGCGCTGGGCGCGGAACTGGACCTGCGCGACGGTTACGTGCACGCCAAGGCGCCGAAGGGGCTGGTGGGCGCGGTCGTGGACTTCCCGATCGTGTCGGTGGGGGCGACGGAAAACGCGCTGATGGCCGCCACGCTGGCCAAGGGCACCACCGTCCTGAACAACGCCGCGCGAGAGCCGGAGATCGTCGACCTCGCCCGCTGCCTGCGCCGGATGGGCGCGCAGATCGAGGGCGAAGGCACCTCCACCATCACGATCCAGGGCGTGGACCGCTTGGGCGGCGCGACCCATGCCGTGGTGACCGACCGGATCGAGCTGGGAACCTACATGCTGGCCCCCGCCATCTGCGGCGGCGAGGTGGAACTGCTGGGCGGGCGCATCGACCTGCTGGCCGCCTTCTGCGAAAAACTGGACGCGGCCGGCGTTTCCGTCGAAGAAACCGCGAACGGTCTGAAGGTCAGTCGCAGGAACGGCCGCGTCCGCGCCGTCGACGTGGTGACGGAACCCTTCCCGGGTTTCCCGACCGACCTTCAGGCCCAGATGATGGCCCTTCTGTGCACGGCCGAGGGCACGAGCGTGCTGGAAGAGCGGATCTTCGAGAACCGCTTCATGCATGCGCCGGAACTGCTGCGCATGGGCGCGCGGATCGAGGTGCATGGCGGCCATGCCACCGTGCACGGCGTGGAAAAGCTGCGCGGCGCGCCTGTGATGGCCACCGACCTGCGCGCCTCCGTGTCCCTGATTCTCGCCGCGCTGGCGGCCGAGGGGGAGACGATCGTCAGCCGCGTCTACCACCTGGACCGCGGATACGAGCGGGTGGAGGAGAAGCTGTCCGCCTGCGGCGCACTGATCGAACGGATCAGCTGACCTTGCCCCCGCCTGCGGTGTGGTTATCTTCACACCGCAGGTTCACGGAGGGACGGACATGACCGATGCGCGCTTTGAAGACGGTGCGGAACGCCCTCTTTATCTGGGGGCGGAAGACGCGGAGGATCTGAAGATCATCTCCGCCCTGGTGCAGGATGCGGTCCTGCCCATCACGGAAATGCGCTATCGCCCCGCGAAACGTCAGTTCCTGATGCTGGTGAACCGCTTCCGCTGGGAAGATCACAGCGCCGAGGCGGAACGCGTGCGTTCCATCCTCGTGTTCGAAGGCGTGACCGCGGTGCGCAGCCAAGGGATCGACCGGGCGGACCGGGACACGATCCTGTCGGTCCTGTCGCTGGACTGGGCGCCCGGGGCCGATGGCGCGGGCGTCCTGCATGTGGTGCTGGCGGGCGACGGCGCGCTGGCCTTGCAGATGGAAGCGCTGGACGCGACGCTGCGGGACGTCACCCGCCCCTATCTGGCCGTGTCAGGCCGCGCCCCCCGCCACGATTAGTTCACGCGCCGCGGGCCGACCGCGCGGATCTGCACATCCCACTGGCGAGGATCGCGGTCGCGCATCAGCTCGCCTGCGACTTCATGCGGGCGGGTGGTGGTGATGGTCAACGGGACGGCGCCAAAGCGCCCCAGCGCGTCGCCGATCAGCTGCACTTCAAAGAACACGTCCGACGGGGTGGGAAGTTTCGTGCGTGCCGCACCGAACGCCATACCCACCTGCTTCAAAGCTTGTACGAACATTGGAAACCTCCTTGTCTCGGGTTCAGGTTAAGGTTCATTCCTTAACACCTAAATAACTACAAGGTTGGTCGTGTTTTGCAATGGAAGGGATTCCGCGTCTTTTCGTCCGGCCGGAGAATCCTATTCCCCCGGCATCGGCGCCGACAGCCGCTCGATCACGTCGGAATTTTCGGTCAGATCGCCCAGCGTCAGCGATTCGATCAGCAGCAGATACGCCCAGTAGACCTGACCGAACATCTTGCGGATGCGGCAATTCGCTTCGTCCGTGCAGTCCTCGCAGCGCTGATAGGCGGTGCGCGACAAACAGGGCAAGGGTGCGATGGGCCCGTCCATCTGGCGCAGCAATTCGCCGATCGACACGGTCCGCGGTTCCTTGATCAGCATATAGCCCCCGGCCCGCCCCCGGCGGCTGCGGATCAGGCCGATGTTGCGCAGGTCCAGAAGGATATGCTCCAGAAACCGCTTGGGCGTGCCGGACCGGCGCGCGACCTCTTCGATGGTCAGCGCGGGCTGGTCCGTCCGGGCCGCGTCGGCCAGCGTCATCAGCGCCTTCAGCGCGTATTTCGTGCGTTGCGAGATCATGGGAAAACCCTACCCCCACAGGGTGCTCGACGCAATAAGCCGTCAATCACGATAAACCTTATAGACTTTGAGGATGAACGTGCCATTCTCCCTAAGACCGAAGCGGAGAATCGTGATGCAAACCCTCGACCTGATCGACCGGAAGATCCTGGCAGAGCTGATGCGCGATGCCACCATCCCCATCGCTCAACTGGCCCACCGGGTAGGCCTGTCGCAGACGCCCTGCTGGAAACGCGTGCAGAAGCTTCAGGCGCAGGGCGTCATCCGCGCCCGCGTGGCCGTTGTGGACCAGGCCCGCGTCGGCTTCGGCCTGACCGCCTTTGTCGGGATCGAGGCGGCCGACCATTCCGCCGCCTGGCGCGAGACGTTTCTGGCCGCCAT
The DNA here is from genome assembly GCF_028307215.1 of Falsirhodobacter sp. 20TX0035. GTDB lineage: Bacteria > Pseudomonadota > Alphaproteobacteria > Rhodobacterales > Rhodobacteraceae > Falsirhodobacter. The sequence continues at coordinate 73,796 of NZ_JAQMHV010000005.1, forward strand.
CGCCAAGCTGCCGCAGGTGATGGAGGTGAATCGCATGGCGGGCGACCTCGACTACCTGCTGCGCGTGGTGCTGCCCGACATGCCCGCCTATGACGCCTTCTACAATCAACTGACCGAAAACGTCGCGGTGAAGCGTGTGACCGCGCAGTTCGTGATGGAACAGGTGAAGGCCGGAACCGTCTATCCGCTGAACACCACGACGCATTGATCGGACCATTGAACCGCGGAAGGCGGCGCGCGATAAGCGGCGCATGTCCACGCTTCCCATCGACGAGGTTCTTCCCGCCCTGACCGCCGCCGTCGCGGACCGGGGCATGGCCGTCCTGCAGGCCCCGCCCGGCGCCGGCAAGACCACGCGCGTGCCCCCGGCCCTGCTGGCGCAGGTGAAGGGCCGCATCGTCATGCTGGAACCGCGCCGGCTGGCCGCCCGCGCCGCCGCCGAACGCATCGCCGAGGAGATGGGCGAGACCGCCGGCCAGACCGTCGGCTATCGCATCCGGGGGGAATCCAAGGTGTCGAGGGCCACCCGGATCGAGGTGGTGACCGAAGGCATCCTGACCCGCATGATCCAGGACGACCCCTCGCTGGACGGCGTGGGCGCGGTGATCTTCGACGAATTCCACGAACGATCTCTCAACGCTGACCTTGGGTTGGCGCTGGTGCTGGAAGCGCGGGCCGCGCTGCGCGAGGATCTGGCGCTGGTGGTCATGTCGGCCACGCTGGACGCCGAACCGGTGGCCGCGCTGATGGGCGGGGCGCCGGTCATCACCTCGGCCGGGCGGGCGTTTCCGGTCGAAACCCGCTGGCTGCCCCGCCCTGCCCAAGGTCGGCTGGAGGTGGAGATGGCCGCCCTGATCCGCCACGCCGCCACGGAAACCGACGGCGACATCCTCGCCTTCCTGCCCGGCGAGGGGGAGATCCGACGGCTTCAGGGGCTGCTGGACGGCGACGTCCGCCCGCTGTTCGGCGCGATGGATTTCGCGGCCCAGCGGACGGCGCTCGCGCCCGCGCCGAACCGGAGGATCATCCTTGCCACCTCCATCGCCGAAACCTCGCTGACCATTCCGGGCATCCGCGTGGTGGTGGACGCCGGCCGGGCGCGGCGGGCGCGGTTCGATGCGGCGTCCGGCATGTCGCGCCTTGTCACCGAACGCGTCACCCGGGCCGAGGCGGAGCAGCGGCGCGGCCGTGCGGGCCGCGTGGCCGACGGCGTCTGCTATCGGTTGTGGACGAAGGGAGAGGAAGGCGCGCTGTCCGCCTTCCCCCCGGCCGAGATCGAGGTGGCCGACCTGACCGCGCTGGCGCTGGAACTGGCCGTCTGGGGCAGCGACGACCTGCCCTTCCTGACGCCCCCGCCCCCCGGGCTGCTGGCCGAGGCGCGGGCGCTGCTGGAGGATCTGGGCGCCCTTCGCGGCGGGCGCATCACCGATCACGGGCGCGTGCTGGCCCGCGCGCCGTTGCACCCACGGCTCGCGCACATGCTGGCCTTGTCGGGGGGCGATGCGCCCACCTTGGCCGCCCTTCTGGCCGAACGCGACCCGCTGCGCGGCCATCCCCCCGATCTGGCCCAGCGCATGGCGGCGATCCGCGAACCCTCCCGCTTCGCCGACACCCACCGCCCCACGGTCGACCGAATCCGGCAAGAAGCGAAGCGCCTGTCCCGGATGGCGGGCAAAGGCGATCACAGCCTGGGCCAGATGGCGGCGCTGGCCTATCCCGACCGCATCGCCCTGCGCCGCAAGGGCGACGCGCCGCGCTGGGTGCTGTCGGGCGGCAAGGGCGCGGTGATGCAGGCGGGCCAGCCCCTCGCCGCCCAGCGCCTGATCGTGGCCACCGATCTGGACGGCGACCCGCGCGAGGCGAAGATCCGGCAGGCCGTGCCCGTCACCGAAAGCGAGCTGCGCGCCCTGTTCCCCACCCGTTGGCGCGAGGTCTGCGAGTGGTCCCGCCGCGACGGCCGCGTGATCGCCCGCCGGCAAGAGGTTCTGGGCGCGCTGGTGCTGGACGACCGCATGTGGGACGCCCCGGCCGAGGATGTGGCCCGCGCGGCGTTCGAAGGTTTGCGCCAGATCGGCCTGCCCTGGACCCCCGCCGCCGCCCGCCTGCGCGCGCGCATCCGCCTGTGCGACGCGATGGAGGTGTCGGACGCCGCCCTGCTGGAGGATGCGGACTGGCTCCTCCCCCACCTTCAAGGCAAGCGCACGGAAGGCGAGTTGCGGGCGCTGGACCTGACGGAGCCGCTGCGCGCGCGCCTCGGCTGGGACGGGGTGCAGACCATCGACCGGTTGACGCCCAGCCACTTCACCTCCCCCTTGGGCAACCGCATTCCCATCGACTATGACGGTGAGCATCCGGCAATCGAGGTCCGGTTGCAGGAGATGTTCGGCCTGACGCAGCATCCCACCATGGCGGGCCGCCCGCTGCGGGTCACGCTTCTGTCGCCCGCGCGCCGTCCGGTGCAGGTCACGATGGACCTGCCGGGCTTCTGGGCCAACAGCTACGCCGACGTGAGGAAGGACATGCGCGGCCAGTATCCCCGCCACCCTTGGCCCGAGGATCCGACCGACGCCGCCCCCACTCTGCGCGCCAAACCGCGCGGCACCTGAACCCGAAGGCCCCGCGCCGCGTTGGGTGGAAAAAGGAGGCTTTCCATGAAACGCAGACTTGGCCAGACCGACATCCTGATCGAACCCTGGGTGCTGGGCACCAACACCGCCGGCTGGACGGCGGACGAGGACACCTCGTTCCGCACCTTCGACGCCTTTGTTGATGCGGGCTTCACCGCGCTGGACACGGCGGACGTCTATTCCCGCTGGGTTCCGGGCAACGACAGCGAATCCGAGAAGATCATCGGCCGCTGGATGAAGGCGCGCGGCAACCGCGACCGCGTGCACATCTTCACCAAGACCGGCATGGACATGGGCGACGGCCGCAAGGGCCTGTCCGCCAAACGGATCGAGGAGGCGGTGGAGGAGTCGCTGACGCGCCTTCAGACCGACTACATCGACCTCTATCAAAGCCACCAGCCCGATCCCGAAACGTCCGAGGTGGAAACGCTGGAAGCCTATGACCGGCTGGTGAAGGCGGGCAAGGTGCGGTGGATCGGCTGCTCCAACTACAACACGGCGGAACTGGAACGTGCGATCCGCACCTCCAAGGAAAAGCACGTCGTGCAGTACCAGTCGGTGCAGAACGAGTTCAACCTGTACACCCGCGACAAGTATGACACCGATCTGGCCGAACTGATGCAGGGCAACGGCCTCAGCCTGCTACCCTTCTATTCGCTGGCGGCGGGTTTCCTGACGGGGAAATACCGGTCCGAGGATGATCTGAAGAAATCCACCCGCGGGGCGAAGATCGGCGAACGGTTCCTGAACCCGAAGGGCTACACCATCCTGCACGCGATGGACCGCGCCGCCGAACGCGAAGGCGCCAGCCTGACCGAGATCGCGCTGGCCTGGATCGTGGCGCAGCCGGGCGTGGTGGGTGCGCTTGCCTCGGCCAGCTCCCCCGGTCAGGTGGCGGAACTGGCCAATGGCGTGCAGCTGGAGCTGTCCGAGGACAGCCTGCGAGAGCTGAACAAGGCGGGGGCTTAAACCCCCAGGCACCAGCGCATGACGGCCTTCTGCGCGTGCAGGCGGTTTTCGGCCTCGTCGAAAACCACCGAGTGGGGGCCGTCCATCACCGCGCTGGTGACCTCGTCGTTCCGGTGGGCGGGCAGGCAGTGCATGAACAGGGCGTCGGAATTGGCCCGCTCCATCAGCGCCTCGTTCACCTGATAGGCGCGCAGCTGGTTATGGCGACGCTCTTTCGCAGACTCCGGATCGTGCATCGACACCCAGGTGTCGGTCACGACCAGATCGGCGCCTTCCACGGCCTTCGCAGGGTCCCGCTCGATCCGGAAGTCGATGCCGGCCTTGCGCGCCAAACCCTGCCATTCGCCTTCGGGCTCCAGCGTCTGCGGGCCAGTGAAGGTGAAGTCGAAGCCCAGCTGCACCGCCGCGTGGATGAACGAGGCGCAGACGTTGTTGCCGTCGCCCGCCCAAACCACCTTCTTGCCGGTGATTGGGCCACGCTTTTCCTCGTAGGTCATGACGTCGGCCATGATCTGGCAGGGGTGGGTGCGGTTCGTCAGGCCATTGATGACCGGCACGGTGGCGTATTCCGCCATTTCGTGCAGGGTCGCCTCCTCGAACGTGCGGATCATGATCAGGTCCACGTAACGCGACAGGACGCGGGCCGTGTCGGCGATCGTCTCGCCGTGCCCCAGCTGCATTTCCTTGCCCGACAGCACCATCGTCTGCCCGCCCATCTGGCGCACGCCCACGTCGAAGGACACGCGCGTGCGGGTGGAGGGTTTTTCGAAGATCAGCGCGACCATGTGGCCGGCCAGCGGCTGGTCGTCATCCGGCGTGCCCTTGGGACGGCCGTTGCGGGCCGTCTTCATCGACAGCGCGCTGTCGATCATGCCCCGAAGGTCGGATTTGTCGGTCGTGTGAATGTCGAGGAAGTGTTTCATGTTCATATGTCCAGAAGATCAGGCGAGCGTGGCCGCGGCGCGGTCGAGCCGGGCCAGCGCCTCGGCGATGTCCTCGTCCGGGATGTTCAGCGCGGGCAGCAGGCGGATCACGTTGTCCCCCGCCGCCACCGTCAGCAGGTGCTGGTCGTAGCCCGCCTTCACCACGTCGCCCGCGGGCTTCACGCATTTCAGCCCCAGAAGCAGCCCCTGCCCGCGCACGCTTTCGAACACGTCGGGATGCGAGGCGACGAGCCCTTCCAGCCCCTGCCGGAAGAGAGAGGCCTTGCGCCCTACCTCGGCGAGGAAGGCGGGATCGGACACGATGGACATGACCTTGCCGCCCACGGCGCAGCCCAGCGGATTGCCGCCATAGGTGGACCCGTGCGTGCCCGCCACCATGCCGCGCGCCGCGTGTTCGGTGGCCAGCACCGCGCCCAGCGGAAAGCCGCCGCCGATGCCTTTGGCCACCATCATGATGTCGGGCGTGACACCCGCCCATTCATGGGCGAACAGCTTGCCCGTCCGGCCCATGCCGCACTGCACCTCGTCGAAGATCAGAAGCGCGCCGGTCGCGTCGCATTTCGCCCGCAGCGCCTTCAGGAACGCGTCGGAGGCGACGCGGATGCCCCCCTCGCCCTGCGCGGGTTCGATGATGACGGCCGCCGTGGTGTCCGTGATCGCGTCCAGGGACGCCATGTCGTCGAAATCCACTTGCGTGAAGCCCGGCAACAGCGGGCCAAAGCCCTTCACCATCTTTTCCGATCCCGACGCCGCGATGGCGGCCGACGAACGTCCGTGGAACGCGCCGTGGAAGGCCACGATGTCGGACCGGTCGCCATGTTCGTACCAGAACTTGCGAGCCATCTTCACGGCCAGCTCCATCGCCTCGGTGCCGGAATTGGTGAAGAAGACGGTGTCGGCAAAGGTCGCCTCGGTCAGCGCGCGGGCCAGCGCCTCCTGCTCCGGGATGCGGTAGAGGTTGGAGACGTGCCACAGCTTCGCGGCCTGCTGGCTGATCGTTTCCACCAGTTCCGGCGCGGCGTGGCCCAGCGCGTTCACTGCGATGCCCGCGCCCATGTCCAGGTATCGGCTCCCATCCTCGGCGATCAGCCAGCTGCCCTTGCCTTCGACAAAGGCAAGCGGCGCGCGGTTGTAGGTCGGCAGAACGGGAGGGATCATGGGAAATTTCCTTGGAAACGACGATGAAAGGGGTGCCAAAGGCCCATCGTCAAGTCAACGTCAGAAGGGATGCGCAGGGAAGATCGCCCGCGCGGGGGGCGCGATCGGAATGGACGTCAGCGACGTCGGGGACGATATGAAACCCGTGCGATCATGGGCCCGATCGTTAGCCATGGCCCCGCGGCTTGACAAGCCCTTTCCGCCCCGGCCCCTTGAAATCCTCGGCCTGCACTTGTATCTCGGCCCCTCGCGCGGATAAACTGCGCCAAAGCGGAAACCCCCGGTGGAAGACCTGCATGTCCTGGACAGATGAACGCGTTGAAACCCTGAAGCGTATGTGGACGGAAGGCCAGTCGGCCAGCCAGATCGCCAAGGTGCTGGGCGGCGTGACCCGCAACGCCGTCATCGGCAAGGTGCACCGGCTGGGCCTGTCCAACCGCGGCGCCGAGGGTGAGGAGGTTCCCGTGGCGGAAGCCGCGCCCATGCCCGAACCCGTGCAACCGGAACCCGCGCCTGCGCCCGAGCCGCCGCGTCCGGTGCCGCCGGTGGCCCCGGCTCCCGTGGCCGTGGTGCCCGCACGCCGGCCCATCGCGCCGGCGGGCCAGCCCCTGCCGCCCCAACCTTCAGCGAACGAGATCAGCCCCGAGGCCCTCGCCTCGCAGCGTGAGGTGGAAAAGCGCGCCCGCCGGCTGAGCCTGATGGAACTGACCGAGCGGACCTGCAAATGGCCCATCGGTGACCCCGCGACCGAAGATTTCTGGTTCTGCGGCCTGCCCTGCGCCGCCGGCAAACCTTATTGCGAGGCGCATGTCGGCGTGGCCTTCCAACCGATGAGCGCGCGCCGCGACCGTCGCCGCTGAACGGGCCCCTTCGGGGGCCTTTTTACTGGAACACTTCCCCTTCGACCGCGTTGCATGGGCAGACCTGCCCCCGTGCAGAGATCGGAGAGTTTCCAGATGACACGACAGGATCATGAGGCCTTCGGCCCTCAGGACGGCGTGGACGTCGCCATTCCAGCCACACTTCCCAGACTGCCCGGGCTGGATCACACCCTGACCATGCTGCGTCAGGGCTACGACTTCATCGGCTCCCACTGCGACCGGCTGGGTGTGGACGGCTTCCGCATCCGCCTTCTGGGACAGGACGCGGTCTGCCTGCGCGGTCCCGAAGCCGCACAGCTGCTGTATGGCACCGAAGGGCTGACCCGGAAGGGCGCGATGCCCGCGACGGTTCTGCGCCTGTTGCAGGACAAGGGCAGCGTCCAGCAGCTGGAGGGCGAGGAGCATCGCCGCCGCAAGGGCCTGTTCATCCGGATGCTGATGGACAAGGACCGGCTGGACAGGCTGGTGCATGGGTTCGAGGCGGCATGGCGGGCCCAGCTTCGCCCCGACATGGACATCACGGTGATGGATCTGGCCAACACCGCGCTGGCCCGCGCGGCCTGCCATTGGGTGGGCTTGTCCCCGAACAAGCGCCGCATGGCCCGCCTGACCCGCATCCTGTTTGCCATGAGCGATCGGGCCGGCCATTTCGGTCCCGCCACCCTTGCCACCCTGTGGCAGCGCCGGGGCGTCGAACGCTGGATCGCGAGCGAGATCCGCGCCGGCCGGATGCCTGAAGGCAGCCCGATGGCCATCCTGTCCCAGGACATGCCCCCAAAGGTCGCGGCGGTGGAGGTGCTGAACCTTCTGCGCCCCATCGTCGCCGTTGGCCGCTACATCGCCTTCGCGGCGAAGGCCCTGCACGAACATCCCATCTGGTGCGGGCTCTTCAACAGCGGCAACGCCGACTACATCCCCGACTTCTGCGAGGAGGTGCGCCGCACCTCCCCCTTCTTCCCGTTCACCGCCGCGATGACGGAACGGGATGTGATCTGGCAGGGGGCGACCATCCCGGCGGGCACGCGCGTGATCTTCGACATCCACGGCACGCATCACGATTCCCGCTTCTTCCCCCAACCGGACCGGTTCCGCCCGGAACGGATGCTGGACTGGACGCTGGACGATCCGGCTTTCGCGCCGCAGGGCACGGGCGATCTCGCCACCACCCACCGCTGCCCCGGAGAGGCGGCGACGCTCGCCCTCATGTCCTCCGCCGTGCGGATGCTGTGCTGCGAGATGCGCTATGAGGTGCCGGATCAGGACTTGTCGGTCAGGATGAACCGGATCCCCGCACAGCCCGCCTCGGGCGTGCGGATCCGGGTTCAGGCCATCGACTGAACCAGCGCGGGCAGTTCCGACCAGTGGTCGAACAGGAAACGATGCGGCAGTTCGGCCGCCTCGGTCTTGCGATAACCGCCGGTGAACAGCGCGAAGTCGATGCCGGCGGCATGGGCGGTGGCCGCATCCACCTCGCTGTCGCCGATATACAGGACCGGCCCCTCGCCCAGTGCCGCGGCCGCCGCCAGCAACGGCGCGGGATCAGGCTTCTTTTGCGGCAGGCTGTCGCCGCCGATCACCACCTCGAACGGGCCCAGATCCAGCGCCTTCAGCACGCCCAGCGCCAGCCCGTGCGGCTTGTTCGTGCACAGGCCCATCCGGCCCAAGGGGGCCAGCGCCGCCAGCGCCTCCACCACGCCGTCGAAGGGGCGGGTCAGGGTGCTGTTGTCGTGGCCGTAATGGCGGCTGAACACCTCCACCCATACGGCACGATCGCCGTCCGCGCCCGAAGCGGTCATGATGTCGATCACCAGGGGTTCCACCCCATGGCCGATGAAGCTGCGGATGGTGGCCAGGTCCAGCGGGTCGCGTCCCATCTCCACTAACGTGGCCGAGGCGGCGGCGTGGATGTCGGGCAGGCTGTCCACCAGCGTGCCGTCCAGATCGAAGATCAGTCTCATTCCGCGGTCTCTTTCAGATAGGCGATGATGTCGGCGATGTCCCCTTCGTCCTTCAGGCCGGCGAAGACCATCTTGGTGCCGGGGATGGCGGCCTTGGGGTCGGCCAGGAACGCGCCCAGCCGTTCGTCATCCCACACGGCGCCTTCGCCGCCCAGATCCCGCAGGGCGGCGGAATAGGCATAGCGCGGCTCGCTGGCCACAGGGCGGCCGGCGATCGCGTGCAGGTTGGGGCCGATGCGGTCCACACCCTTGGCCAGCGAATGGCAGGCCATGCACTTGCGGAAGACCTTGCCGCCATTGGCCGCGTCCTGCGCCGCGACAGGTGTCGCGCCCAGAAGCGCCAGAAGAAGACCGGCCCGCAGCATCAGAACACGACGACGCTGCGGATGCTGGCCCCTTCGTGCATCAGGTCGAACCCCTTGTTGATCTCGTCCAGCGTCAGGGTGTGGGTGATCATGGGGTCGATCTCGATCTTGCCGTCCATGTACCAGTCCACGATCTGCGGCACGTCCGTCCGCCCCCGCGCGCCACCAAAGGCCGAACCCTTCCACACGCGGCCCGTGACCAGCTGGAACGGACGGGTCTGGATCTCGGCCCCCGCTGGGGCCACGCCGATCACCACGGATACGCCCCAGCCGCGGTGGGTGCATTCCAACGCGTCGCGCATCACCTTCACGTTGCCGGTGCAGTCGAAGGAATAATCCGCCCCGCCGATCTGGTCGATGGGCGTCTTCGTCATGTTGACAAGATGCTGGACCAGCGAGCCCTCCACCTCGGACGGGTTGACGAAATGGGTCATCCCGAAACGTTCGCCCCATTCCTTCTTGTCGTTGTTCAGATCCACGCCGATGATCATGTCGGCCCCGGCCATCTTCAGGCCCTGGATCACGTTCAGCCCGATCCCGCCCAGACCGAAGACGACGGCCTTGGCCCCGATCTCCACCTTCGCCGTGTTGATGACGGCGCCGATGCCGGTGGTGACGCCGCAACCGATGTAGCAGATCTTGTCGAAGGGCGCTTCGGGATCGACCTTGGCCAGCGCGATTTCCGGCACCACCGTGTGGTTGGCGAAGGTCGAACAGCCCATGTAATGCAGGATCGGCGTGCCATCGAGCATAGAGAAACGTGTCGTCCCGTCCGGCATCAACCCCTGCCCCTGCGTCGCCCGGATCGAGGTGCAGAGGTTCGTTTTGCGCGACAGGCAGGACGGGCATTCCCGGCATTCGGGGGTGTAAAGCGGGATGACGTGATCGCCGGGCTTCAGAGTGGTCACACCCTCCCCCACCTCCAGCACGATGCCCGCGCCTTCATGGCCTAGGATCGCGGGGAACATGCCTTCGGGGTCTGCACCCGACAATGTGAAGGCGTCGGTGTGGCAGATGCCGGTGGCCTTGATTTCTACCAGAACCTCGCCCTTCTTTGGGCCCTCAAGGTTCACCTCCATGACTTCCAGCGGCTGGCCGGGGGCAAGGGCGACGGCGGCACGGGTGCGCATGGCTGATCTCCTGTCTGCTATGCCTCCGTTGTCGCGCGGGCGGGCGCGGCTTGCAAGCACCCGATCGCCACCCTACACCTTAAGGCAGAGAAGGAGTTTCGCATGACGATCCGCATTGATCTGGCCGAAGCCATCGGCAACACCCCCCTCATCCGCCTGCGCCGCGCGTCCGAGGAGACGGGGTGCGAGATTTTGGGAAAATGCGAGTTTCTGAACCCCGGGCAGTCGGTCAAAGATCGCGCGGCCCTGTGGATCATCCGCGACGCCGTGGCGCGGGGCGTGCTGAAGCCCGGCGGGACGATCGTGGAAGGCACGGCCGGCAACACCGGCATCGGGCTGGCGCTGGTGGGCGCGTCCATGGGCTTTCGCACGGTCATCGTGATCCCGGAAACGCAAAGCCAAGAAAAGAAGGACATGCTGCGTCTGGCCGGGGCCGAACTGGTCCAGGTGCCGGCGGCGCCCTACAAGAACCCCAACAACTATGTCCGCTACTCGCAGCGGCTGGCCGAACGGCTGGCACAGACCGAACCCAACGGCGCGATCTGGGCCAACCAGTTCGACAACCTGGCCAACCGTCAGGCCCATGTCGAAGGCACGGGGCCCGAGATCTGGGAGCAGACGAACGGCAAGGTGGATGGCTTCGTCTGCGCCGTCGGCTCCGGCGGGACGCTGGCCGGGGTGGCCATGGCGCTGCAGCCCAAGGGCGTGAAGATCGGTCTGGCGGATCCCGAAGGGGCCGCGCTGCACGCCTTCTACACGACCGGGGAATTCGCCTCGCCCGGATCCTCCATCACCGAAGGGATCGGTCAGGGGCGCATCACGGCGAACCTGGAAGGCTTCACGCCCGATTACAGCTGGCGCATCCCGGACGCCGAGGCCCTGCCCCTAGTGTTCGAGATGCTGGAGGATGAGGGCCTGTGCCTTGGCGGATCGTCCGGCATCAACGTGGCCGGTGCCATCCGCATGGCGCAGGAGATGGGCCCCGGGCACACGATCGTGACCGTGCTCTGCGACTACGGCAACCGCTACCAGTCGAAGCTGTTCAACCCGGACTTCCTGAAAGGCAAGGGCCTGCCCGTCCCTGAATGGCTGGACCGCGCGCCCAAGGCCCTTCCCGAAGTCTACGCCGACTGAACTTGCATGACGGCCCGTCGCACCCTACATCGGGCGTGACGGGTTCTGCTCTTCTCGTGCGAGGCATTTTTCCAGTGGCCGATAAGCACTTCCGAGGGAGCTGGCTCTGCCATGATCCTGGTCATGGTATCTGGTTCCCACCTGATTCGTCAGGCTCTCGGGAAATCCCGCTCTCCACGGTCGCTGCGGGCCCGTCACCTTCCCTCACATCCTGATCGTCACGTCGCCTTCGACATGAAAAAGGGGCGGCTTTCGCCACCCCTTCAGTTTGTCTTTCGACAAGATCGGGTTTCTTAGAACCCGTAAACCAGCGACAGACCCAGCGTGTTGTCCGTGCGTTCCTGCGAACCGCCACGGGCTTCGTTGTAGTCCGACAGGTAGCTGACGCGCGTGGAGAAGGCGTCCGAGATCTTGAAGTTCACACCCAGATCGTTGTTGGCGCGCAGAGCTTCGTCGGAGTCCAGAACGTCCGTGTCCATGGTGACGAAGACGTTCGGGTTGATCGACCAGAAGAAGCGCGAAGACAGCACGTAGCCGACTTCGGATTCGCTGCGACCGTCGCCGTATTTCAGGTACGACTGGCCGACACCGACCTGCACGCGCCAAGCCAGATCTTCACGGTTGAAGATGCGGTAACCGGGGCCCACGCCGATAAATGCATCCTGTTCGATCGTGTTGCTGATGATCTCGTCACGCTGCGCGTCCGTCAGCAGGTCCGCATCCGTAACGTCGAAGAAGTCTTCGGCTTCTTGGTCTTCGACATCGTCAGCCAAGCCGTCGGTGACGACGCGACCCATCACGAAGCCGTAGAAACGGTCGTTGAAGTTGTAGATGCCGTCATAGACACCAAACACTTTTTCTTTGGACGATTCGTTGTCATCTTCCTCGAATTGCATCAGGAACGACAGGTTCTGCGTCCACGGACCAGCGTTGTGCGTCAGACGGGCGCCGATGTTCAGGCTCTGGCCTTCATCGTTGCCGGTGTTGCCAGAGTAGCCGAGCGAGGCGCTGCCCGACAGACCTTCACGCGCGCCGGTCGTGCCGTAACGCAGTGGGTCGTTCGAACGGTCGAACTGCTGCTGCACGTCGAAGCGCTGCTGGTCGATCTGGTCGTCGATCGCGTTCGGGTTGACGATGCTGTCAGCGGCGGTTTGCGCGAACACCGGAGCGGCAGCGCCGATCATCAGGGCGAGCGCCGAAACACCGGCAATTTTCAAATTCGTTTTCATTACTTCCTGTCCTTTCAAACCGAAGGTCCCGGACCGTCTGTCCGGGGCGGCTGTTAACCCTGCCGACAACAAGAATAGGTGTTTGAACGTGAGCTACCACCAGCCCGCGCAGAGCGTAAATATTTTCTAAAAGGTGGAACCAAAATGCAGGCGGGCAAAATGGCGAAAATACGCCGATACATTTCGGATTGGGAACATCATGACGCGACGTCACGACATTATCGTGACGCAAATGAGACATTTGAGGCTCTTCTTCCCGCTCTTGCAGGCGCTGCTCAAGCGTGAGGTCTGTCATACCATTGCTTCAACAACCGTCTTCAACGGCCTGTTTGTTGCGGTTCTGCCACAAAAAAACGCCCGCTTTTGGCGGGCGTTCGGTCAGAACCGATCGGGCTGGGCCTCCCGGGCCATGTGATCCAGGACGGCATTGACGAATTTTGGCTCCCGTCCATCCGGGAAGAAGGCCTTGGCCACGTCCACGTATTCCGTGATGACGACCTTTGGCGGTGTCTCGGCCGTGACCAGTTCCGCCCCTGCCGCGCGGAACAGGGCGCGCAGCACAGGGTCGATCCGGTCGATGGGCCACTTCGCCACCAGCCCACGATCCGTCATCTGGTCGATCTTTGCTTGACGGTTCACGGCCTCCGACACGACATGGCGGAAGTGGTCGGGCTCTCCCTCCACCATCTCGTCGCCTTCATACACGGCACCGAAACGGTGCGTCTCGAACTCCCGCGTGACGGCTTCCACCGTTTGCCCGCGCGCTTCCATCTGGAACAGCGCCTGCACTGCATACAGGCGCGAGGCGGACTTCATCTGGCGTTTTTCGGCCGGGGTCATGCCAGCGTCCCTTCGCCCTTGGCCAGATGCACCTCGTCAGCGCGGAAGCCGATGTTGCGGCGCGGGGCCGCGAGCCGGCGGCGCAGCGCGATCAGGTGCAGCGCGGCGGCGGCGGCGCCCCCGCCCTTGTTCTGACCGGCGGCCTCGGCCCGCACCACCGCCTGGTCGCGGTTTTCCACGGTCAGGATGCCGTTGCCGATGCAGGCGCCCTGCAGGCCTAGCAGCGCCAGCGCGCGGCTGGAATCGTTGCACACCGTCTCGTAATGCGTCGTCTCGCCCCGGATCACGCAGCCAAGCGCCACATATCCGTCAAAGCTCGACTGCCGTTCGCAGATCGCGATGGCCGAGGGGATCTCCAGCGCGCCCGGCATCTCGATCACCTCGACGGTGGCGCCGGCGCGGTCGGCCACGCCGCGCGCGCCTTCCACCAGCTGGTCCGCGATGTCCTTGTAATAGGGCGATACGACGATGGCGAGTTTCACCGGAGCGTCGAACTCCGGCAGCGGCAAGGTGTAATGCTGTTCGGCGGCGGCCATGTCAGTCCTTCCTGATCGGGCGGGTTCCGGCGATGGTCAGGCCATAGGCTTCCAGACCCACCACTTTCGGAGCTGCCGAATTGGTCAAAAGCTCCAGCGCGTGCAAGCCCAATGCGGCCAGAATCTGCGCCCCCACCCCATAATTCCGCAACGTCTGCGGCGAGGCTTCGCCCGCGGCGGCCAGCTTCGGCGACGTGTCGCGCAGCAGCACGACCACGCCGCGCCCTTCGGCGGCCACGGCCTGCATGGCCACCGGAATCTCGTCCTGCCGGCCGGCGGTCAGGCCGATGATGTCCTCCAGCGGGTTCAGCAGGTGGATCCGCGTCAGGACCGGTTCGGGCGTGGTGATGTCGCCCTTGGTCAGGACGATATGCTCGGTCCCCGTGGGTTCGTCGGCGTAAAGCCGCATCATCCAGTCGCCGCCATGCACGGAATGCACGTGCCGCGCGTCCCGCTCCTTCACGAGGTTGTCGTGGCGGCGGCGATAGCCGATGAGGTCGGAGATCGTGCCGATCTTCAGCCCGTGCCGCTGGGCAAAGGCCACGAGGTCAGGCAGGCGCGCCATCGTCCCATCCTCGTTCATGATCTCGCAGATCACGCCCGAGGGGTTGAGGCCGGCCAGACGGGCGACGTCCACCGCCGCCTCGGTGTGGCCCGCGCGGACCAGCACGCCGCCGTCGCGCGCGCGCAGCGGGAAGACGTGGCCGGGGGAATGGATGTCGTCGGCGCCCTTGGTGGGGTCGATGGCGACGGACACGGTGCGGGCGCGGTCATGGGCGGAAATGCCGGTGGTCACGCCCTCCTTCGCCTCGATCGACAGGGTGAAGGCGGTTTCGTGCCGGCTGCCGTTCTTCGCGCTCATCTGGACAAGGCCTAGCGCGTCGATCCGGGCCGAGGGCAGCGCGAGGCAGATCAGGCCGCGCCCGTGGGTGGCCATGAAGTTGATGGCTTCGGGCGTGGACATCTGCGCGGGAATAACAAGGTCGCCCTCGTTCTCGCGATCCTCATGATCGACCAGGATGAACATCCGGCCGTTGCGGGCGTCCTCGATGATCTCCTCGATCGACGAGATCGCGTCGCTGAATTCGGTTTTTTCGGTCATGGCACTCTCCGCGGATCGTTCCGGACATACCGCGCAGAGGGTCGGGATGCTAGGCGAAATACCGCTCTGCCGGGAGGTGACCGGCCAGCCGGCCCGCCGCCACCCATTCCCGTTCGGTCATGGTTTCGGCGATCAGGAGCACGCGGTCGGCGGGCCAGGGTCGCCGGAGCTCCTCCACCCGCCGGCACAGCTCCGGCCAGGGCAGAAGCCCCGGCGCGGATCCCGCGCGATCGATCGTCAGCCCTTGCAGGTCCAGATCCCGCACGACCCTCGCCACCGTCAGGGGCGGCGCCACGGCCAGCGCACGCGCGGCCTGCGCCTGCGCCATCCGCGCCACGCGGTCGGCGTCACCCTGCCCTTCGCGCAGCATCCGCAGCGCGTTGGTGGAAAACAGAAGGGCGATCACGTCATGTCCGGTGGTCGCGCGGATCCCGGCATAGGTGCGGTAGTCCAGACCCAACTCCGCCGCGCGCTTCACGCGCAGGCGCACCACCTCCACCGGAAGGGTCGGCATCAGGGCCTTGCGGGCCTTGGTCCAGGCCAGCCGGCGAAAGGCGTGCCCTGCCATCGCGGGGCCGCCATTGTGGCCGATCAGCCCCATTCGCGCAGGCGCGCGACATAGCGGGCCATCGTGTCGACCTCCAGGTTCACGCGGTCGCCGGCGGCCACCGCGTTCCAGGTGGTGACCTCCTGCGTGTGGGGGATCAGGTTCACGCCGAATTCGGCCCCGTTCACCTCGTTCACCGTCAGGGAGGTGCCGTTCAGTGCGACAGAGCCCTTGGGCGCGATGAACTTCGCCAGCTCCTCGGGGGCACGGAAGGTGACGCGCAGGCTGTCGCCCTCGCGCGCGGTGCCCACCACCTCGGCCACGCCGTCCACATGGCCCGACACGATGTGGCCACCCAGTTCGTCGCCCACGCGCAGCGCCCGTTCCAGGTTCACCCGCTTTCCTTCGTGCCAGGCGTTCGGCCCGCCGATGTTCGTCTTGCCCAGCGTTTCAGCCGAGATGTCGACGTCGAACCAGTCCGGCCCCAGCTGCACCACCGTCAGGCACACCCCTTCGCACGCGATGGAGGCACCGATGTCGATGCCCGCCGTGTCGTAACGGGTGCGGATGCGGGCGCGCAGGTCGCCCCGCCGCTCGGTCTGAAGAACGGTTCCGATGTCGGTCACGATTCCGGTAAACATGGGCGGTCACCTCGCTTTCGTTTCCGGGGTATCGCTGCTAGGAAGGCGACGCAAGACCCCGGCCTTGCCAAGAGCGTGCCGAAGATTATCAATCCATGGTTGATCCCGTCTTAACGAAAGTCCCATGGCCCACAGCGACCGCGTCTTTCTTTTCCTGCAAGGCCCGCACGGCCCCTGGTTCCGCACGCTGGGCAAGGGCATCGCCGCCTCGGGCGCAAAGGTCTGCCGGGTCGCGTTCAACGCGGGCGATCGCGCCTTCTGGCCGGCCGACACGCTGATTCCCTTCAACGGGGCACCCGAAGACTGGCCCGCCACCTTTACCGCGCTGATCAAGGCGCGGGGTGTCACGGACATCGTGCTTTATGGCGACACGCGCCCCATCCACGCCCGCGCGGTGGAGATCGCGAAGGCGCGCGGCATCATCGTCCACGTGTTCGAGGAAGGGTATCTGCGCCCCCACTGGGTGACCTACGAACGCGGCGGATCGAACGGGCATTCGCGGCTCATGGACACCACCGTCGCCCAGATGCGCGAGGCGCTGGAGCGTGTGGACATGGACCTGCCCGAAGCGCCGGCCCGCTGGGGCGACATGCGCCAGCACGTGTTCTGGGGCGCCGTCTACCACTTCTTCGTCGCCACCGGCCGGGGGTTCGAGAATTTCCGCCCCCACCGCGACCTCAACGTGCATCAGGAGTTTCGGCTGTATCTGCGGCGGCTGGCGCTGATGCCCGTGCATCACGTCAAGCGGCGGCTGGCCACGCGGCGGATCATGCGGGGGGGCTTTCCCTATCACCTCGTCCTGATGCAGCTGGCACATGATTCGAGCTTCCGGATGCATTCCCCCTTCGGCTCCATCACCGAGTTTCTGGAGCTCGTGACCTCGGCCTTCGCGGTGGGCGCGCCGCCGCACCACCACCTTGTCTTCAAGGCCCACCCGCTGGAGGATGGGCGCACCCCCGTGGCCGAAGAGGTGTGCCGCCTGGCCCGCCTGCACGGGATCGAGGCGCGGGTGCATTTCGTCCAGGGCGGCAAGCTGGCACGGCTGATGAACGACGCGCGCAGTGCCGTCACCGTCAACTCCACCGCCGGGCAGCAGGTGCTGTGGCGCGGCCTGCCGCTGGCGGCCCTTGGGCGCGCCGTCTACGGCAAGCCCGAATTCATCACCGACCAGCCGCTGGCCCGCTTCTTCGCCGCCCCCGCCCGCCCCGACGGCCGGGCTTATCGCGACTACCGCCATTACCTGCTGGAAACCTCGCAGGTGCCGGGCGGCTTTTATTCGGCGCAGGGGCGCCATGCCCTGCTGCGCCAGGTCGTGGACATGATGCTTCAGGACGAAGATCCCTATGACGCGCTGCAGTGTGGCAAATCGGCGCCAAAACAACCTCTCCGTGCGGTTCACTGAGGGTTCGGGAAAAATACCGGTCGTAAAAAGGGATACGATCTGTAGTATCGCCGAAAAACCCGGAATGGAGCGGCAAGTGAAGTCCCAAACAAAGCGCGTGGTCCGGATGGCCGTCATGATCACGCTGGTTACAACGGTGGCCGCCTGCGGGCTGCCGCGGTCCGGCCCGACGAAACGTGAGATCTACGCGGGTTCCGTGTCGCGTGGAGGGGATGCGTTCATCTTCGACGTGACCCCGCAGGTGAACCGCGTCATTTCCAGCCCCGACAACCTGGGCTTCTCCTCCTCCTTCGCCAATGCGGGCGTGGTGGGCGCCGACACGATCTCGGCCGGGGACACGCTGACCCTGACCGTCTATGAAAACGTCCGCGACGACCCGCTTCTGGGTAATGGCGGCCAGCGCGTCTCCTCGTTGAACGAGATGCAGGTCGATGGCGACGGGTTCATCTTCGTGCCCTATGCCGGGCGCATCCGCGCGGCGGGCCAGACCCCGGAATCGCTGCGCCAGCTGGTGACGAACGCGCTGCAGAACCAGACCCCCGATCCGCAGGTGCTGGTGCAGCGCGTGGCCGGCGACGGCGCCACCGTGTCCGTAACGGGCACGGCCGGGGCCGCCGGCATCTATCCGCTGGCCCAGCCGTCGCGCACCCTGCTGCGCGTGCTGTCCGCCGCCGGCGGCGTGGCAAGCGAACCGACGGCCACCATCGTGCGCGTGACGCGCGGCGGCCGCACGGAAGCCGTCCGCCTTCAGGACCTGTACGACAACCCCGCGCTGGACATCGCCTTGCGCAACGGCGACCGGATCACCGTGGAACGCGACCGCCGCCAGTTCACGGCGCTGGGCGCCACCGGCCAGCAGGTCGTCCCGTTCGAGCGGGCGAACCTGTCGGCGCTGGAAGCGATCGCGCAGGTGGGCGGTCTTCAGACCAACCTCGCCGACCCCAAGGGCGTCTTCGTGTTCCGCAACGAAACGGCCCGCACCGTGCAGGCCCTGACCGGTCGTCCTGACCTGGTCGGCATGCAGCGGGTGGCTTATGTGCTGAACCTGACCGAACCCTCGGGCATGTTCGAGGCGCGGGACTTCCAGGTGCAGGACGGCGACACGATCTATGTCACCGAGGCGCCGTTCGCCCAATGGACCAAGACCGTCCAGGCGATCCTCGGCACGTCCAACGCCGTCACCTCGGTGTCGAACGTCGGACAGTAATGGCGGCGCCCCGCCGGCTGTTCTTCTTCAACGCGGGTCTGCTTCGGCAGGCCCGTTTGCGTCGTATCCTGTCCCTTGCGGGGCATGAACTGCATCTGGGCCTTCCGGGACCGGAGGACGGCGTCGTGGTCTGGGGCCGCAGCCCCTATGCCGCCCGGGGCGAGGCCGTGGCCCGCCGCCGCGGCGTTCCCCTGTTCCGGCTGGAGGACGCGTTCCTGCGATCGGTGCGCCCCGGCCGTGTGGACAAGGACGGCCCGCTGGGCGTCTTTCTGGACACAGGCGTGCATTTCGACGCGAGCCAGCCCACCGCGCTGGAAGCTGCGCTGAACGCCCCCGCCGATCCCGCACTCCTGGCCCGCGCCCGAACCGGCATTGCCCGCCTGCGCGCGCTGGAGCTGAGCAAGTACAACGATTTCGATCCGGACGCCCCCCTGCCCCCTCCGGGTTTCGTGCTGGTGGTGGATCAGGTGAAGGGCGACGCCTCCCTGCGTCATTGCGGGGCCGGGGCGGATGTGTTCGACCGGATGCTGGCCGCAGCCCGGACCGAGAACCCCGGCGCCCGAATCGTGATCAAGACGCATCCCGAAACCGCCGCTGGCCTGCGTCCCGGCCATCTGACGGGGGCGGAGATGATCGCCGGCGGCTCTCCTTGGCGGCTTCTGGAACGGGCAGCGCGGGTTTACACCGTCTCCTCTCAGTTGGGGTTCGAGGCGATCCTGACGGGCCACCGCCCCCGCGTCTTCGGCGCGCCCTTCTATGCCGGATGGGGGTTGAGCGAGGACGAGATCGCCCTGCCGCGCCGCACCGGCCGCCCAACAGCGGAACACCTTTTCGCGGCGGCCATGATCCAGACGCCCTTGTGGTACGACCCCTGCCGCGACCGCCTGTGTTCGTTCGAGGAGGCGGTGGACCAGCTGGAGGCCGAAACCCGCGTCTGGCGCGAAGACCGGCACGGCCACATCGCCACCGGCATGCGCCTGTGGAAGCGGGGTCGGTTGCAGGCGGTGTTCGGCCGCCACGCGCCGCTGCGCTTTCGCCCCGACCCCGTCCGAGCGGCGGCCGAGGCGGCGGCCACCGGGACCAGCCTGCTGGTCTGGGCGGGGAAGGAGCCACCCGGACTGCACGCCCCCATGATCCGGCGGGTGGAGGACGGGTTCCTGCGGTCCCGTGGGCTTGGGGCCGAACTGGTCCCGCCCTTGTCTCTCGTGGCCGACGATGCGGGCATCTACTACGATCCGACGCGGGAAAGCCGGCTGGAGCGCCTGATCCTTGCCCCACCCCCGCCCGGTGCGCAGGAACGCATAATGCGGCTGGTGGCGCGGCTGACCGAAGGGGGTCTCTCGAAATACAACCTCGGCGGCAATCTGCCCGATCTGCCCGAAGGGCATCGCATCCTCGTGCCGGGACAGGTGGAGGATGACGCCTCCCTCCGCCTTGGCGGCGGAACGGTGCGGCGCAACGCCGACCTGCTGCGGGCGGCGCGGACGGCGCATCCGGGGGCCATCCTTGTCTACAAGCCCCATCCGGATGTGGAGGCGGGCCTGCGCCCCGGCGCCATCGACGCGGCCGAGGCCGATGTCGTGGCCACGCAGGCCGACGCCATGGCGCTGATCCTCGCCTGCGACGAGGTCTGGACGATGACGTCGCTTCTGGGATTCGAGGCGCTGCTGCGGGGACGGCCGGTGACCTGCCTCGGCGCGCCCTTCTATGCGGGCTGGGGGCTCACGACGGACCTTCACCCGCCGCCACCGCGCCGCGCGCCGCGTCCGTTGTGGCAAGTGGCGCATGCCGCGCTGATCACCTATCCGCGCTATTACGATCCGGTGTCACGCCGCCCCTGCCCAACCGAGGTGGTCGTGGACCGCCTCCAGCAAGGCAACCTGCCGAAGCCGTGCATGGGCAATCGACTGCTGGCCAAGGCGCAGGGCGCCTTCGCCAGCCGCGCGCATCTTTGGCGTCAGTAGATGTAGCGGATCTGCTCGGTCCAGAAACGCTCGACCTTGCGGAGGGCGTTGTTGGCATCCTCCATCGCGTTCACGGACAGAAGGTCGCGGCCGCTGATGACCTTGGAATGCTCGTCGAACAGCTTCAGGAGCATCTGGCGAATCTCCAGCCCTCGGGGGGTCAGCCGCACCCGCACCGAACGGCGGTCGACCGAGGAGCGTTCGTGGTGCATGTAGCCCAGATCGACCAGCTTGCGCAGGTTGTAGCTGACGTTGGAGCCTTGGTAGAACCCGCGGCTGCGCAATTCGCCCGCCGTCACCTCGTTCGCGCCCACGTTGAACAGCAACAGGGCCTGGATCGGGTTGATGTCCAGATGGCCGATCCGCTCGAACTCGTCCTTCACGATGTCCAGCAGAAGGCGGTGCATCCGCTCAACCAGGCCGAGTGTCTCAAGATAGCTCGACAGCGTGGCCGTACCGGTGCCGTCGATCACCTCCAGGGCGTGCAGGGTCATTCGATTTCCTCATACTCGTTAAACACAACAATCGGCACAAAAGGGAAACATATGGTAAACACTCATGCGCCCCGAAAACGTTCCCGCGCAAAAATTGCAATCTGGGCGAGCAACGGCTTCATCGGACCTTCCGGTATTTCGCGCTGTCCCAGCATCCATGCCAGCAGGTCCTGATCATTCTCTAGCAAAATTTTGTCATAAATTGCAACCGTATCTTCAGATAGGTCGGCAAGATGCTGATCCGCCCAGGGACCAAGGATCAGGTCCATCTCCTTCATCCCGCGCCGCCAGGACCGCATGCGCAAACGCTTCAGGACATCGTTCATGATTCTCTCCCCGGGGCCTCGTGGAAACGCTTGATCGGCTCCGGCACGCACCCTAAGACGGGAACGCAAGAATTTCAAACCGAGGAACCGTCATGGCCTTCCTGTCCGACACCCTGTCGCGCGTCAAACCCTCCCCCACCATCGCCGTCACCAACAAGGCGCGCGAACTGAAGGCGGCGGGCCGCGACGTGATCGGCCTGGGTGCCGGAGAGCCGGACTTCGACACGCCCCAGAACATCAAGGACGCCGCCAAGCGCGCCATCGACGAGGGCAAGACAAAATACACCGCCGTGGACGGCATCCCCGAACTGAAGCAGGCCATCTGCGACAAGTTCCAGCGCGAAAACGGCCTGTCCTACAAACCGAACCAGGTGACGGTCGGCACGGGGGGCAAGCAGATCCTCTACAACGCCTTCGTGGCCACGCTGAACGCAGGCGACGAGGTCATCATCCCCGCGCCCTACTGGGTCAGCTATCCTGACATGGTGCTGCTGGCCGGCGGCGAGCCGGTTCCGGTCGTCGCGGGGATCGAGACGAACTTCAAGCTCTCGCCCGAAGCGCTGGAAGCCGCGATCACGCCGAAAACGAAGTGGTTCATCTTCAATTCCCCCTCGAACCCGACGGGTGCGGGCTACACCCGTGAGGAGCTGAAGGCCCTGACTGACGTGCTGATGCGCCACCCGCATGTATGGGTCATGTCGGACGACATGTACGAACACCTCGTCTTCGACGACTTCGAATTCTTCACGCCGGCGCAGGTGGAACCGGGCCTGTATGACCGCACCCTGACCTGCAACGGCGTGTCCAAGGCCTATGCCATGACCGGCTGGCGCATCGGCTATGCGGCGGGACCCGTGGAGCTGATCAAGGCCATGGGCACCATCCAGTCGCAGTCGACCTCCAACCCCTCCTCTGTGTCGCAATACGCGGCGCTGGAGGGGCTGACGGGTCCGCAGCAGTTCCTGGACGACAACAAGGCCCTGTTCCAGCGCCGCCGCGATCTGGTCGTGTCCATGCTGAACGAGGCGCCCGGCATCAACTGCCCTACGCCCGAGGGCGCCTTCTACGTCTACCCCGACATCTCGGGCTGCATCGGCAAGACGTCGGCCAAGGGCACCGTCATCACCGATGACGAGGTCTTCGCCAGCGCCCTGCTGGAGGAGGAGGACGTCGCCGTCGTCTTTGGCGCGGCCTTCGGCCTGTCGCCGAACTTCCGCGTCAGCTACGCCACCGCGGACGAGGTCCTGCGCGAGGCCTGCACCCGGATCCAGCGTTTCTGCAGCGGATTGACCTGACCATGAAAGAGCTTCCAGGCCTGTATTTCCGCATCCGCGACAACGGCGCCTTCGTGTTCCGGCTGGACACGGAAAACCGTCAGCGCCGGCTGGACCTGGAGCACATCGCCACCGTCAACATCGGCAAGGGCGAATACAAGACGCAGGGCGACCGGACTCTTTCGCCCGCCGAGGTGGAGGAGATCCGCGCCTGGATCGTGGCGCGGCGCGAGGTTCTGGCCCAGCGCGACTTCGATGCCGCGTGGGGCATGATCGAGCAGATGAACCTGACAACTCAATGGCTGCAAAACCGGGCCGGGGACGATCAGGCCGAGGCGCTGACCGAAGGGCTGCTGATGGCGATGCACGATCTGCGCAGCGTTCTGGTGCGCCGCCGTGCGGACCGATTCACAAAGGATGCCGCCGACTAGATCGGTTCCCATGTTCCTGTCCGTTTTCGATATCTTCAAGATCGGCGTTGGCCCGTCGTCATCCCACACGATGGGGCCGATGGTCGCCGCCGGCCGTTTTCTGGACCGGCTGCGGTCCAGCCCGTTCCAGCCGGTGGGGCTGCGCGCCTCGCTTCACGGATCGCTGGCCTTCACCGGGGTCGGCCATGCAACGGACCGCGCCACCATCCTTGGGTTGGCCGGTTTTCTTCCCGACATCTTCGACGCGACCCGGGCCGAGGAGGCGCTGGCCGCCATCACCCGCACCGGCCGCATCCGCCCCCCCGGCCTGCCGGAGCTGGTGTTCGATCCGAAATGCGACCTGCTCTTCGATTACGGCCCCGCCCTGCCCGGCCACGCCAACGGCCTGATCCTGCGCGCGACCGACGCGCAAGGCGACGTGCTGCTGCAGGAAACCTACTACTCCGTCGGCGGCGGTTTCGTGGTGACGGCGGACGAACTGGCCCAGGGGAGCGTCAACGCCGAAACGCCCGTGCCCTATCCCTTTCACAAGGGGGGCGAGATGCTGGCCATGGCCGCCCGGTCCGGCCTGAGCATCGCCGAAATGAAGCGCGCCAACGAGCTGACGCTGCGGTCCGAGCGGGAGTTGACGCAGGGCATCGACCGGATCTGGCAGGTGATGACGGACTGCATCGACCGCGGGATCGCGCGCGACGGCATCCTGCCGGGCGGGCTGAACGTCCGCCGCCGCGCGCAGAACATCCACGACCAACTGCTGCGGGAACGCGGGCTGAACATGGTGGCCCCGCACACGATCAACGACTGGATCGCCCTTTACGCCATGGCCGTGAATGAAGAAAACGCCGCTGGCGGGCAGGTCGTCACCGCCCCCACAAACGGGGCGGCGGGCGTGGTGCCGGCCGTGATCCGCTACTGGCTGGACCATGTTCCGGGCGCCAGCCGCGCCAAGCTGGACGATTTCCTGCTGACGGCGGCGGCCATCGGCGGCCTCGTGAAGCACAACGCCTCCATCTCGGGCGCGGAATGCGGGTGCCAGGCGGAGGTCGGATCGGCGAGCGCCATGGCCGCGGCGGGCCTTTGCGCCGTTCTGGGCGGCACCCCCGCACAAGTGGAAAACGCGGCCGAGATTGCGCTGGAGCATCACCTTGGCATGACCTGCGATCCGGTGAAGGGACTGGTTCAGGTGCCCTGCATCGAACGCAACGGGCTGGGCGCGATCAAGGCCGTGTCGGCGGCCAGCCTTGCGCTGCGCGGCGATGGCCAGCATCTGGTCAGCTTGGACGCCTGCGTGGAAACAATGCGCCAGACCGGCCGCGACATGCACGAGAAGTACAAGGAAACCTCGCTCGGCGGGCTGGCGGTCAACGTTCCCAACTGCTGACGGCGCGGATCGCGGCGTCCAGACGGCGGCGCGGCAGCATCACCAGCATCCCGGGACCGTCAAAGGCCAGCCGCACCCGCCGCGCGTCGGCCGCGTTCGACGTCCCGATCCGGCCGTCCGGTGCGAAGTCCAGCCCGTCGATCGGCCAGACCAGCCCTTCGGACCGGCCCGTCACCCCCGTCATCGGAAACAGCGACACGCGATCGCCGGGCGACAGGTGCAGATCCAGGGGATGCAGCGCGTGAAAGATCACGTCCTCCGGCCCCAGCAGCAGGCAGGGCGGGCCGCGATGCCGCACCAGCGCGTTCAGCACGGCAAAGCCGTGATCCACCCGGGCCCCCGCCACCCCCACCGCCAGAACGAAGGGCGCGTCGATGTTGCGCAGCGTCTTGTCGAAATCGGTGCTGTCCTGCTCCGTCACGTGGTGCAGCCGCCCCTCCAGCCGCGCGCGGGAGGGGGCGGAGATCGAGTCGAGATCCCCGATCACCGCCGTCGGCTCTTCGCCCAGCGCCAGCGCGCGGTCGGCCCCACCGTCGGCGGCCACCAGAACGGGCGCCCGCGCCAGCGCCAGACGCAGGTCGCGGCGCGACACCGGGCCGCCCGCGATCAACGTCACCGCGTGTGATGATTGAACAATCCGCGCCATCATGCGAGTGAAGGCCCGTAGCGAAAAGAGGGCCGTCTGGAAGCCTTCGATCGCGCAGCGAGCACGATCTGACATCCCACCAGCCGACCCGGATCGGGCCCGAGGGGCGAGCGCCATATGAACGGACCGAAGAAAATCATGACCGTCTCATACGGGACATTCTCCTGCACTCTGGAGGGGTTTGAGGATCCGTTCAACCTCATGCAGGAGGTGACGGCGTATTTCCGCACCGTGGCGGCCGAGGATCGCCAGTTCGGGGCCGAACCCCCGGCGCATCCGCGCTTCGATCCCTCCACCTCCCCCACGCCCCCGGCCGAAGACGCGTCGGTGGAGCGGTTGATCCGAGAAGCCGACACCCAGATGAGCGAACCCGCGAACCGCCGCCGGCATTCGGCCATCCGTCACCTGCGCGCCGCCGTGGCCGCCAGCGTGGCCGAACGGCTGGAACGCCGCGCGCCCGAAGCCCCCGCCCTGCGCACCGAGCCTGCACCCGTGTCGACCGGATTCGCCGCCTTTGCCGATTGCTTGGGCGCCGAGACGCCTGTCGAACTGGCCGAGGCGGCGGCCGTGTGGCTGCTGCGGATGGAACAGCGGCCGGTCTTCACCCGCCCGCAGGTCCTGCGACATGTGGCCAGCCTTGCCACCCTGTCCCATGACGCGATGGTCGAGGGGTTCGAGACGCTGGTCGCCGCCGCCATCCTGGAACGGCAGGACCGCGGACGCTTCGCCCTCACCGCGCGCTCGGTCTTTCTGCGCGAGGTGAGCGGTCGCGACTGACCCCCTCAGTCGGCGAAGGGGTCCGTGACGAGGATCGTGTCGTCCCGCTCGGGCGAGGTCGAGAGCAGCGCCACCGGGCACTGGATCAGCTCCTCGATCCGGCGGACATACTTGATGGCCGCGCCGGGAAGGTCGTTCCACGAACGGGCGCCGGCGGTCGATTCGCTCCAGCCCTCCATCTCCTCGTAGATGGGGGTGCAGCGGGCCTGCTGGTCGGCCGCGATGGGCAGGTGGTCCAGACGCTTCCCGTCCAGATCGTACCCGACGCAGATCTTCAACGTCCTGAACCCGTCCAGCACATCCAGCTTCGTCAGCGCGATGCCCGACACGCCCGAGGTGGCGCAGGTCTGGCGCACCAGAACCGCGTCGAACCAGCCACAACGACGCTTGCGCCCCGTGACGGTGCCGAATTCATGCCCGCGTTCGCCCAGACGCTGCCCATCCTCGTCGTGCAGTTCGGCCGGGAACGGGCCTTCGCCCACGCGGGTGGTGTAGGCCTTCACGATGCCCAGCACGAACCCGATGGAGTTCGGGCCAAGCCCCGTCCCCGTCGCCGCCTGCCCCGCGATCACGTTCGACGACGTAACATAAGGATAGGTGCCGAAATCGATGTCCAGAAGCGCGCCCTGCGCCCCTTCGAACAGGATGCGCTTGCCAGCGCGGCGGGCGTCGGTCAGCACCTTCCAGACGGGGGCCGCATAGGGCAGCACCTGCGGCGCGATCTCGCGCAGCTTGGCCAGAAGGTCGGCGCGGTCGATCGGCTCCATCCCGAGGCCGCGGCGCAGGGCGTCGTGATGCACCAGCAGACGGTCGACGCGCAGTTCCAGCGTCGCGTCGTCGGCCAGATCGGCCACGCGGATGGCGCGACGGCCGACCTTGTCCTCATAAGCCGGGCCGATGCCGCGGCCGGTGGTGCCGATCTTCGCGACCGAAGCCTGACCTTCGCGGGCGCGGTCCAGCTCTCCGTGCAGCGGCAGGATCAGCGGCGCGTTTTCCGCGATCATCAGGTTCTCGGGGGTGATCTCCACGCCTTGGCCACGCAGCTTCTCGATCTCGGTGACCAAGTGCCACGGATCCAGGACGACGCCGTTGCCGATCACGCTCAGCTTGCCGCCGCGCACGATCCCCGAGGGCAGCAGCGACAGCTTGAACACCTTTTCGCCGATGACCAGCGTGTGGCCGGCGTTGTGACCGCCCTGGAAGCGCGCGATCACATCGGCGCGTTCCGAAAGCCAGTCCACGATCTTGCCTTTTCCTTCGTCACCCCACTGGGCGCCGACGACGACGACATTGGCCATTTGGCGGTCCTTTCCGGTCCTTGGTCAAACCGTCTGTGTCATAGCGGCTGCGGGCGGGGGAAGAAACCCCTGACGATGTCGTGGGGCACCCTTCCATCAGGCGCGCCGCCCCCTTATGCTGCCCGCGCAGAACGCCATGATGGGGACCGACACGATGAAACGGCTGATGATTGCCCTCCTTCTGACAACCGTGCCGGCCCTTGGCCATGCGTTCGAGACGCGTGCGACCTCCGCCTGGGTCTACGACATGACCACGCACACGGTTCTTCTGGACAAGAACGCCCACACGCCCGAACACCCTGCGTCCATGTCGAAGCTGATGACGCTGAACATGCTGTTCGAAGCGCTGCACGACGGCCGCGTGACCATGGACACCACCTTCCCCGTGTCGGAAAAGGCCTGGCGTATGGGCGGGTCGAAGATGTTCGTGAAGCCCGACGACCGCCCTACGGTGGAAGAACTGATTCACGGCATCATCGTGAACTCGGGCAACGACGCCTGCGTGGTGGTGGCCGAGGGCCTTGGCGGGACCGAGGAGAACTTCGCCAAGATGATGAACGACCGGGCCAAGCAGCTGGGCCTGAACGATTCCCACTTCGTCAACGCCTCGGGCTGGCCGGACCCGGAACATCTGATGTCGATGCACGACCTGGGCGTTCTGGCCGTCCGCCTGATCGAGGAGTTCCCCGAACTCTACCAGAACTTCTCGGTCCAGTCCTTTGTCTACATGAACCGCGTTCCCGCAAACTCGGCCAACCGCAACCCGCTGCTGGAGATCCAGGCCGGCGACTGGCACGCCGACGGGCTGAAGACCGGCCACACCGAACAGTCGGGCTATGGCCTTGTCGGGTCGGCGAAATCCGATCTGGACGGCCGCCGGATCGTCTTCGTGATCAACGGGCTGCAAAGCAACGCCGACCGCGCGACCGAGGCCGAGGCCATCTCCAACTTCGCGTTCCGGCAGTTCACCCAGAAGACGGTGGTGAAGGCGGGCGAACGGCTGGGCACGGCCGATGTCTGGATGGGTCAGGCGCAGGATGTGGGTCTGGTGGCGGCGCAGGACGTGAAGCTGCTGGTGCCCGTGCAGTTCCAGGACCAGATCGCGGCCGAGATCGTGTATTCCGGCCCCGTTGACGCGCCCGTGGCGCAGGGGCAGGAGTTGGGAACGCTGCGCGTGACCATTCCGGGTATGGGCGAACAGACGGTTCCACTGGTGGCCGAAGGCGCCGTGGCGCCGGGCGGCTTCGGCACCCGGCTGATGACGGCGGCGCGCGTTCTGGCCGACCGGTTCCTGGCCGCCGATGCCGCCCCCCCGGCCGAGCAGCCCGCCCAGTGACCACGGGCGGTCGCTTTCTCAGCTTCGAGGGGATCGACGGGTCGGGCAAGTCCACGCAGGCCCGCGCGCTGGCGGATGCCCTGCGCGCGCGCGGCCATGACGTGACCCTGACGCGCGAACCCGGCGGCAGCGAGGGGGCGGAGGAGATCCGCCACCTTCTGCTTCAGGGCGACCCCGACCGCTGGTCCGCCACGACCGAACTTCTGCTGTTCACCGCCGCCCGCCGCGACCATCTGGAAAAGACGATCCTTCCGGCGCTGGATCGGGGGGGCATCGTCATCTCGGACCGGTTCATCGACAGCACGCGGATGTATCAGGGCCTGCGGGGCGGCCTGCGCGATCAGGCGGACCTGCTGCACGACAGGATGATCGGGCTGGATCCGGACCTGACCCTGCTGATCGACATCGACCCCGAACTGGGCCTGTCACGCGCGCAGAACCGCGGCGGCGAACAGCGGTTCGAGGATATGGGACTGGCCCTGCAACGCCAGATGCGCAATGGCTTCCTGGCGCTGGCCGCCGCCCCCCGCTTCCGCGTCATCGACGGCGCGCGTGACGCGGACGCCGTGGCCGCCGACGTGCTGGCCGCGACGCTGGACCATCTGGCGGGCGCCTGATGGCCGAGGTGACGCTTCCCGAACCCGACCGCGTCGAAGGCGCCCCCCACCCGCGCGACACCCGCATCCTGTTCGGCCATGACCGGGCCGAGGCCGCGTTCCTCGACGCCTTCCACACCGGCCGCCTGCACCACGGCTGGCTGATCACCGGCCCGCGCGGCGTGGGCAAGGCGACGCTGGCCTGGCGGATCGCCCGTTTCCTTCTGGCGCAGGAGGGTGGGATGTTCCCCCCCGACTCGCTGGAGGTGGAGGCCGATCACCCCGTCGCCCGCCGCATCGCCGCCCTGTCCGAACCGCGCCTGTTCCTGTTGCGGCGCGGCGCGAACGCCACCGGATCGGCCCTGTCCGCCGACATCCGCGTGGACGAGGTGCGGAAGATGAAAAGCTTCTTCACCCTGTCGGCGGCCGATGGCGGGCGCCGCGTTGCCATCGTGGACGCGGCGGACGAACTGGCCCCCGCCGGGGCCAACGCCCTTCTGAAGCTGCTGGAGGAACCGCCCCCCGGCGTCACGTTGATCCTTGTCAGCCACCAGCCCTCGCGCCTGCTGCCCACGATCCGGTCGCGCTGCCGGGAACTGCGCCTGTCCGCGCTGGAACCGGCGGCGATGCAGGACGCGCTGGTGCAGGCTGGCGCGGCGGTGGAGGATCCCGTGGCGCTGGCCGAACTGGGCGGCGGGTCGGTGGGGGAAGCGGTGCGGCTCCTGAACCTCGACGGGCTGGTGCTGTATCGGCAGCTGGTGGACCTTCTGGGCACCCTGCCCCGGCTGGACCGCGGCCGCGCGCTGGCGCTGGCCGAGGCGGGCACGGGCCGGGGGAATGAGGCGCGGTTCGACCTGATCGTCGGCCTGATCGACCGGCTTCTGGCGCGGATGGCACGGGCCGGCACGCTGGGCGCCCTTCCGCCCGAGGCCGCGAAGGGCGAATCCGACCTTCTGGAACGGTTGTCCCCCACCCCGCGCGCGGCGCTGGCCTGGGCCGAACTGCAGCAGACGCTGGGCCACCGCGCGCGCCAGGGAAAGGCGGTCAACCTTGACCCTGCCGCCCTTCTCATGGATATGGTTCTGAAAATTGACGAGACGGCGGCCACGCTCGCCCGGACATGTGCATGATCGTTGACAGCCACTGCCACCTGGATTTCCCCGACTTCGCCGAAGAACGGGACGAGGTGATCGCCCGCGCCCGCGCCGCCGGTGTCACGCGCATGGTGACGATCTGCACCCGCCTGCGCAACGAACCCGCCGTCCGCGCCATCGCCGAGGCGCATGAGGGCGTGTTCTACGCCGCCGGCACCCACCCCATGAGCGCGGCCGAAGAGCCGATGGCCACGGTGGACCAGCTGGTGGCGCTGGCGCTGCATCCGAAGTTCGTGGGGATCGGGGAAACCGGGCTCGACTATCACTACAGCGGCGATTCGGCGGCGGTGCAGCAGGAAAGCCTGCGCGTGCACATCGAGGCGGCGCGGCAGACCGGCCTGCCCCTGATCATCCACGCCCGCGACGCCGATGACGACATGGCCCGCATCCTGACCGAAGAGCACCGCGCCGGCGCCTTCGGCTGCGTGATGCACTGCTTCTCCTCTTCGGCGGAACTGGGGCGGGCGATGCTGGATCTGGGTTTCTATCTGTCCATGTCGGGGATCGCAGCCTTTCCAAAATCAGGCGCGCTGCGCGACATCTTCGCGGCGGCCCCGCTGGACCGCATCCTTCTGGAAACCGACAGCCCCTATCTGGCGCCCCCGCCCCATCGCGGACGGCGCAACGAACCGGCCTACACCGCCCACACGGCCAAAGTTGGGGCGGAGGTGTTCAGAATGACGCTGGAGCAGTTCGCCGCCGCCACCACCGCCAACTTCGACCGCCTGTTCGCGAAGGCTGCCGCATGATCCGGCTCACCATCCTCGGCTGCGGATCGTCGGGGGGGGTGCCGCGCCTGGGAGGGCATTGGGGGGCCTGCGATCCGTCCAACCCGAATAACCGCCGCCGCCGCTGTTCACTGCTGGTGGAACGCTTCGGCGACGGGGGCGTCACGCGCGCCCTGATCGACACCACGCCCGACATGCGTGACCAGCTTCTGGACGCGGGGGTGGGAGAATTGGACGCCGTCGTCTACACCCATCCGCATGCCGACCACGTGCACGGCATCGACGACCTGCGCCAGATCGCGTTCAACATCGGCACCCGCCTGCCCGTCTGGGCCGACGCCGCCACGCAGGAGGCGCTGCTGTCCCGCTTCGCCTATGCCTTCGTGCAGCCCGCAGGCTCCTCCTATCCGCCGATCTGCGACCTGAACAGCATCACCGGCGCGTTCGCCGTGACGGGCGCCGGCGGGCCGATCCCCTTCCAGCCCTTCACCGCGCATCACGGCACCATCGACGCGCTGGGATTCCGGATCGGGAACGCGGCCTATCTGCCCGACGCGGTGGCCATCCCCGAAAGCAGTTGGCCCGTGCTGGACGGCCTGGACCTGTTCATCGTGGACGCCCTGCGCCCGAAGCCGCACCCGTCGCATGCCCATCTGGCGCTGACACTCGAATGGATCGCGCGCGCCGCCCCGGCCCGGGCCGTGCTGACGAACATGCACATCGACATGGATTACGACACGCTGTGCCGGGACCTGCCGGACGGCATCATCCCCGCCCATGATGGAATGAGGATCGACTTGTGAACGCCCTTCTGAACGTCATCCTGCCGGTCTTCCTGGTTATCGGCTTTGGATACTGGGCGCGGCGTTCGGGGCTGATCACGGACCCGGCCATCGACGGGGTCACGCGTTTCGCGCAGAACTTCGCCCTGCCCTGCCTTTTGTTCTACAACATGGCAACGCTCGACATCGCGAACAGCTTCGAGCCGGGGATCTTCCTTGCCTTCTATTCCGGCGCCTTTGCGTGCTTCCTCGTGGGCGGGATCGCGGCCTACACGCTCTTCAAGCGCCCGCCAGAGGATTCGGTGGCCATCGGCTTCTGCTGCCTCTTCTCGAACTCGCTTCTGCTGGGCATTCCGATCATGGAACGGGCCTACGGGTCGGACGCGCTGGCGGGCAACTTCACGATCATCGCGCTGCATTCCCCGATCCTGTACGGCGCCGGCATCGCCACGATGGAGATCGTGCGCGCCCGCGGCACCGGCATCGCCAAGATCCAGCTGGCGCGCCAGATCCTGCAATCGCTGATCCGCCAGCCGCTGGTCATCGGCATCCTGCTGGGGCTGACCTGGAATCTGACGGGCCTTGGCCTTCCGGGCGTGCTGGAAGGGGGGCTTCAGATGATGATGCGCGCGGCGCTTCCCGCGGCGCTGTTCGGGCTGGGCGGCGTCCTGTGCCGCTACCGTCCCGAAGGCGACGGCAAGGTGGTGGCCATGATCTGTGTGCTGTCGCTGATCGTGCACCCGCTGATCGGCTATGGCATCGGGCGCGCGGTGGGTCTGGGTGTGGATCAGTTGCGGTCCGTTGTGGTGACGGCGTCCATGGCGCCGGGGATGAACGCCTTCCTGTTCGCCAACCTTTACGGCGTGGCGAAACGCGTCAGCGCCACCAGCGTGCTGGTCGCGACGGCGCTGTCGCTCTTTTCCATCTGGGGCTGGCTGCACGTCCTGCCGTAAGGCGCCTCAGGCGGCCACCGCGCCCGCATAGGCCGCCGCCAGCTTAGTATGGACGCCCTGGGTGGCATAGCCCGCCCCGTGGTAGCCGCGCGCGAAGGCCGACCAGTCGTGCCGACGCAGGTCGTCGTCCAGACCTTCGGACTGGATGAAGCGGACCATCGCCTCCAGCTGCGCCGCTTCGTCATCCATGAAGGCCGCGACCATGGCCTGAACGGTGTCATGACCGGCCGCCTTGTGATGCGCACCAAGGATCCGCCCCAGCCCCCAGGCGGCCGACCGCAGCGCCGCCACTGGGTCCAACGTCATTGCCAGATCCAGCGCGGCATAGCTGTCTTGGGGCTGTGCCTTCATCCCCCAGACTGGACAGGCCAGCCCCGCCCGTTCCGCCCCCTTGCGTTTTGAGGCGGGCAGTTCGCGCCAGAAGACATGCGGCTCGAACACCATGACCGGGCGGCCCTGCGCATCGAAGCCTCCCTCTGCCGCTTCCACCGCCATCACGGCACGAAGTTCCTCTTCCCCCACGCCGATCAGGGTGGCGATCTCGGGCAGGTCATAACCGGTCAGCCGCTCCGCGCGGCCCTTGAAGCAGTATGTCACAGGCTGGTCCCCCACAGGATGATGGTGATGGCAAGGGCGAGGGTCCAGGCCCGACTCTCTTCGCGGATCAATTGCAGCAGGGGATCACGCATCGCGCATCTTCCGCGCGCGGGCGTCGACGACGGCCGACAGAGCCCGCACGCCTGAAATGCCGAGAGTTCCGGCCAGAAAGGCGGCCATGGCGATCGTCTGCGGCCGCTCCTCCATCCGCAGAAGCCACAGGATCATCGGCCAGACGTAACAGCCTGCCAGCGCCCCGCCCGCGACGGCCAGAACCGCCGCCTGCCACGTGCGCCGGTCTGACGCGATCCAGCGCGTCGCCCCGCCGAAGGCCCCTGCCAGAAGCGTCCGCTCCCCCTCGATCCCCAACGTGCAGAGCACGCCGCCGCATCCGTCCATCCCGACCCCCGGTCCTTGCATGAGGCCAAGTTGCATACGGGACGTTAAGGCCGACGAACCCCACCGCGCGGTGCCCGGTGCAACGTCGGGAAAGGGCCGGAAATTTCCACGATGCCCCTTGCACCCGCCCCGCTTCGCGGCTACACGATCCGGCACGACGACCCCTGATGCGGAGAGGTGGCAGAGTGGTCGAATGCGGCGGTCTCGAAAACCGTTGTCGGTGTGAGCCGACCCAGGGTTCGAATCCCTGTCTCTCCGCCAATTACCCTATGAGATCGCGCAGGTCCTGAAGCGTCACCGGACCGCCATCGTCCAAGAAATCCGACCCAACCATGGCGCCGATATGCCTAGGGTGCGTGGCTACTTCGCCTTGGCGGCGCAGATCCGTACGGGGATCGTCATCACTGCAAGCACAGATGGATCCGCCAGCCGCAGCTCTGCAATAGATCTTGGATACGCGACGTTCAGCTGGACACCGAAACAGGTCACCTGCCGCCTCCGTCTGGAGAACGATCGTTTCCAAACCTACCGGAAAACGACCGGTCACTGCATCTACGGCCACCCCTTCCCCCGCATACGCAAACTGCCGCAGCGACACCTGCTGCCCCCGCACATTTATTCCAGAGCACGACAGCGGGTAAGAAAGACGCACCTCCTCAGGCTTGAAGGTGCGTCAGGATGCCGCACACAAGATCTTCAGTCACAGCAGTACAGCAAGAAAAAGCTTCTTGATCTACATGTTGCATTAACCTGGAATGGCCTTGTTTCTCAAAAATCAAGAGAATACGGCTGCAGTCTTTTCTTTCGTCAAAAAATCGTATTGACTCACTAATGCATTAGTCCGCTAATCGGGATGATCCTTTTGTTGCGTTGGGAGGCAAGACGACAGGATTGAAGGCACCCTGCACACTGCTTTCAGGCGGTGTGCGCCAAAACCATTACGACTTTCAGACAATACCCATTCCATCGGAAATGGCAGGGCACAGCACTGCTTTGCCTTCAAACGCGTAATGGTCGCCTTCCGGATAACGGCTGCAGCTTCGCTGACGGTCAGAAAGCCTTGGGGGAGGAATTAAGATATGTTATTCAACCGTTATGCGACAGGCATTTTTGCCGTCAGTCTTTTTGCGGCCAGCGGTGCAATAGGCCAAGATTATAAGGAAGCGCCGCAACTTCTGAAGAAAGTCGAAGAAAACCAATTGCCCCCGGTGGCAGAACGCCTTCCGGTCCGACCCGAGGTCGTGACGCCGATTGATTCCGTCGGGCGATATGGCGGGTCCTTGAAATCCGGGATCATCGGAGCGTCCGACCAAAGCTTCCTCTTGCGCTGGATCGGCGCTCAGGGCTTTGTCCGGCGCAGCACGAACTTCGACGAAATCGTGCCCAACCTGGCCGAAACCTATCAGGTCAGCGACGACAACCGTCTCTTCACCTTCACCCTCCGTGAGGGCCTCCACTGGTCTGATGGCACGCCCATGACAACGGAAGATGTCCGTTTCGCCATGGAAGATGTCATGCTGAACAGCGATCTCGGCGCGATCGAATCCCGCTATGTCGCGGGCGGCACACCGGTGAGGGTGGAGATCGTGGATGACCGCACCGTCACCTTCACCTTTGATCAGCCGAACGCGATGTTCCTGATCGAGATGACGCGGTGGGAAGGACAAAGCCCGGTTTACTATCCCAAGCACTACTGCTCGCAGTTCCACGCCGATCACAATCCCGACGTGATGACCCTTGCCGCGCAAGGAGGGTATGCGGACTGGCAAAGCCTGTTCGCGGCAAAATGCGGCGGTGTGCGCACCGCGGCGCGCTTCATGAACATCGAACGGCCGGTCATGGATCCGTGGGTGATCACGGCGCCTTACAACGGCGGTGCAACCCGCGTCACCTATGCCCGGAACCCTTACTTCTGGCAGGTCGACACCGAAGGCAACCAACCCATGCGAGGATGCCGGCCGCTGCAAAAATGTCGCCCTCGTCCATGTGATCCTCGTCCAGAAGGATAGCGGGGCGAGGCCGGGCAAGATGCTTGGCGAGGGCCCGGTGCGTCGTTGCCCGTCGTTGATCCGCTGGATTTGATCCAGCACGAACGGCCCGGCGCAGGCGAAGCGAATGACGGCCCCTCCAGCGTGGCGATCCTGCAGCCAGTGCGCGGCGACGGGTTCGAAAGCCAACCCTTCAGCATGATCCATGCTGTGCAGGCCAACGTGACTCAGCCGGTACGGCGGTCCTACACGCACGCGATTCTCGCACCCGAAGGTTGCCAAGGCGATACCCGGATGTATCGGGCTGTACGCTCGCCCTTTCA
This sequence comes from Falsirhodobacter sp. 20TX0035, assembly GCF_028307215.1. GTDB lineage: Bacteria > Pseudomonadota > Alphaproteobacteria > Rhodobacterales > Rhodobacteraceae > Falsirhodobacter. The sequence continues at coordinate 109,913 of NZ_JAQMHV010000005.1, forward strand.
CCCGCGATGCGGAACAGATCGATCAGGCCGTGGAGCGGGGCCAGATCAGCAGACCCCTCCCGATCACCTTCGTTCTGGCTGTCATCGTCCTTGACCATCCGCGAGGCACAGTTGGCATGATGCCGAAGGCGGTCAACCATTGCCATGGATGCAATATATAAGTGAAAACTATTGCGATTATCGCTGAGGATGTTCCAGGGCACAGTCTTCTCACAGACATCGCAACCCTCTGACAAGGAACAAAGATCATGACCGGCAAACTTGACCTGCTCTCGCCCACGAACAGCCAGATCATCTTCATCGACCACCAGCCGCAGATGGCCTTTGGCGTGCAGTCGATCGACCGGCAGGTCCTGAAGAACAACACCGTGGCCCTGGCCAAGGCCGCGCAGATCTTCGGCATCCCGACCACGATCACCACGGTGGAAACCGACAGCTTCTCGGGGAAGACCTATCCCGAACTGCTGGACGTGGTGCCCGACGCGCCGCTGCTGGAGCGGACCTCGATGAACTCCTGGGACGACCAGAAGGTGCGCGACGCACTGGCCGCCAACGGCCGCAAGAAGATCGTCGTGTCGGGCCTGTGGACCGAGGTCTGCAACAACTCCTTCGCGCTGTCGGCGATGGCGGACACGGATTACGAGATCTACATGGTCTCCGACGCGTCGGGCGGCACCAGCAAGGAAGCCCATGACATGTCCATGATGCGCATGGTGCAGGCGGGCGTGATCCCGGTGACGTGGCAGCAGGTGATGCTGGAATGGCAGCGCGACTGGGCCAAGCGCGACACCTATGATGCGGTGATGAACGTGGTGCGCGAACATTCCGGCGCCTACGGCATGGGCGTGGATTACGCCTACACCATGGTTCACGGGGCCCCGGCCCGCGGCCGCCACACCGGCGCGACGCTGGCCCCCATCCCCGCATGACCCTGTCCCTTTCCCGCCGCGCGCTGCTGATGGCCGCGGCGGCCACCGTGACCCTTCCCCTTCTGCCGGCCTTCGCCGCCACATCAAAGGACGTCGCCATGACCTTCGTCACCACCACCGACGGCACCGAGATCTTCGTCAAGGACTGGGGCCCGAAAGACGCCCAGCCCATCATGTTCCACCACGGCTGGCCGCTGAGCAGCGACGACTGGGACGCGCAGATGCTGTTCTTCCTGGGCCAGGGCTTCCGCGTGATCGCCCATGACCGGCGCGGGCACGGTCGGTCCTCTCAGGTGTCGGACGGGCACGACATGGACCACTACGCCGCCGACGCCTTCGCGGTGGTGGAAGCGCTGGATCTGAGGAACGTCGTCCATATCGGCCATTCCACGGGGGGCGGCGAGGTTGCCCGCTATGTCGCGAAACACGGCCAGCCCGCAGGCCGGGTGTCGAAGGCGATCCTCGTCTCGGCGGTCCCGCCGCTGATGCTGAAGACCGACGCCAACCCCGACGGCACCCCGAGGGAGGTGTTCGACGGCTTCCGCGCCGCCCTTGCCGCGAACCGCGCGCAGTTCTTCCGCGACGTGCCTGCGGGCCCGTTCTACGGTTTCAACCGCGAGGGTGCCGAAGTGCAGGAGGGCGTGATCCAGAACTGGTGGCGCCAGGGCATGATGGGCGGGGCCAAAGCCCACTACGACGGCATCAAGGCCTTCTCGGAAACCGATCAGACCGAGGATCTGCGCGCGATCACCGTGCCCACGCTGGTCCTGCATGGCGAAGATGACCAGATCGTGCCGATCAAGGCCTCGGCCGAGAGGTCGGTGAAGCTGCTGCAGAACGGCACCCTGAAGACCTATCCCGGCTTCTCGCACGGCATGCTGACGGTGAACGCCGACGTGCTGAACAAGGATCTGCTGGCCTTCATCAAGGGCTGATCGGCCCCCACGCCGTCGATCATGGCAGCGGCCCGTCCTCGACGGCCTTTCCAGCGCCCCTCGCACATGCGATCCGGGCTGATGCAATGACAAGAACAGAGAAGCCCATGCATCCTGACCTGATCCTCCACAACGCCCGCATCACGACGCTGGACCGGGCAGCGCCCACCGCGACCGCCGTGGCGATCACCGACGGAGCCTTCACCGCCACCGGCAACGACGCCGAGATCCTGAGGCTGGCGGGCGAAAGGACGCGGATCCTCGACATGCGTGGGCGGTCCGTTCTGCCCGGCCTGATCGACAACCACACCCATGTCGTGCGCGGCGGCCTCAACTACAACATGGAGCTGCGGTGGGACGGCGTGCGGTCCCTGTCGGACGCCATGAACATGCTGCGCCGGCAGGTGGAGATCACGCCGCCCCCGCAATGGGTGCGCATCGTCGGCGGCTTCACGGAACACCAGTTCGACGAAAAGCGCCTGCCCACGCTGGAGGAGATCAACGCCGCGGCCCCCGACACGCCCGTCTTCATCCTGCACCTCTATGACCGCGCCCTGCTGAACGCCGCCGCCCTCCGCGCCGTCGGCTACACCAAGGACACGCCGAACCCGCCGGGGGGCGAGATCCAGCGCGACGCGCGCGGCAATCCCACGGGCCTGCTGCTGGCAAAGCCCAATGCCGGGATCCTTTATGCGACGCTGGCGCGGGGGCCGAAGCTGCCCTTCGACTATCAGCTGAACTCCACCCGCCACTTCATGCGCGAGCTGAACCGGCTGGGCATCACCGGCGTGATCGACGCGGGCGGCGGGATGCAGAACTATCCCGAGGATTACGAAATCATCCAGAAGCTGCACGACGACGACCAGCTGACGGTGCGCCTTGCCTACAACCTCTTCACCCAGAAGCCGAAAGAGGAGAAGGAGGACTTCCTGAAGTGGACGAAGTCCGTCACCTACCGGCAGGGCGACGACTATTTCCGCCACAACGGCGCGGGGGAGATGCTGGTCTTTTCCGCCGCCGATTTCGAGGATTTCCGCGAACCCCGCCCCGATCTCGACCCCGGGATGGAGGACGATCTGGAGGACGTGGTCCGCATCCTGGCCGAAAACCGCTGGCCTTGGCGGATGCACGCCACCTATGACGAGACGATCACCCGCGCGCTGGACGTGTTCGAGAAAGTGAACCGCGACATCCCGCTGGAAGGGATCCACTGGTTCTTCGACCATGCGGAAACCGTGTCGGACCGCTCGCTCGACCGGATCGCGGCGCTTGGCGGCGGGGTCGCGGTGCAGCACCGCATGGCCTATCAGGGGGAATATTTCGTCGAACGCTATGGCGCGCGGGCGGCCGAAGCCACGCCCCCCGTCGCCAAGATGCTGGAGAGGGGAGTGCGCACCTCGGCAGGGTCGGACGCGACCCGGGTGTCCAGCTACAACCCCTGGGTAGGGCTGTCATGGATGATCTCGGGCGCGACGGTCGGGGGGCTGCGGATCACGCCCGAACGCAACCGGCTGGACCGGGAAACGGCGCTGCGCATGTGGACGGAAAAGGTCGCGTGGTTCTCGAACGACGAGGGGCGGCGTGGCCGCATCGCGCCGGGCCATCTGGCCGATCTGGTGGTGCCCGACCGCGACTTCTTCACCTGCGCCGAGGCCGACATCCCGGACATCACCGCAGACCTGACGATGGTGGGCGGCCGCGTCGTCTTCGCCAAGGGCGCCTTTGCCGACCACGCCACTCCCATCCCGCCCGCCATGCCCGACTGGTCGCCCGTGCGGACCTTCGGCGGCTATGCCGGCTGGGGTCAGGCGCAGGTGGCGCAACAGGCGGCTATCACATGCGGCTGCGCGTCGTCCTGCGGGGTGCATGGCCATGATCATGCCCGCGCCTGGGGTGGACATCAGCCGGTGTCGGACCTGCGCAGCTTTTGGGGCGCGCTTGGCTGCGCCTGCTGGGCGGTGTGACCGCCGGGAACATGCGCCGCCAGAAAGTCCACAAAGGCACGGATGCGCAAGGCCAGATGCGGATGCCCCGCATAAACGGCGTGCAGGGTTTCGGGCTCGGGCGGGGCGTAATCGGCCAGAACCTCGACCAGCCGCCCGTCAAGAAGGTCCGCCGCCACCACCGTGTCCCCTGTCCGCATCAGCCCCAGACCGGCCAGGCAGGCCTGGCGCAGGATGGTCCCGTCGCTGGCGGCAAACGGGCCGCGCACCGGCTGTCGCAGCGCATTGCCGCCGGCGTGAAACATCCATTCGGGGGGCTGGAAGTTGTAAAGCAGCGCGTCATGCCCCTCAAGGTCGGCGGGGCGCTGTGGCACCCCGCGCCGCGCCAGGTATTCCGGCGCGGCGACGACCACCCGCCGCATCGTCGCGATCCGCCGTGCGGTCAGGGATGACGATTTCAGCCGCCCCGAACGCAGCGCCAGATCTGTCCGTTCCTGCCACAGATCCACCACGGCATCGCTCAGCGTCAGGTCCAGCTGCACGTCGGGACAGGTCCGCAGGAACGCCGGCACCAGCGGCAGAACCACCAGCGTGCCGAACCCCACGGTGGAACTGACGCGCAAAGGCCCGCGCGGGGTCTGGCCGCGCTGGCCGATCCGATCCTCCATCTCCGCCAGCCGGTCCAGCATCTGGCGCGCTTCGGCCAGATAGGCCTCTCCCTCCGGCGTCGGGGTCAGGCTCCGGGTGGACCGGACCAGCAGCCGCACCCGCAGCCGTTCCTCCAGCCGCGTGATGGCGCGGCTGACGGCCGAAGGCGTCTGCCCAAGCTGCCGCGCGGCGGCGGAAAAGCTGCCTAATGCTGCCACGCGCGTGAAGATCTCCATCTCTCCCAGCCGGTTGTCCATCGCCCACCTTTGCATTTCAAGCACAAGTGTTCCTCGGATAGAGGCGGTTATCAAGCGATATCGCCCGCGTCATATGGGTGGCCACAGAAAGGAGCCGCCATGCCCCCCGCCCTTATCGCCCTGACGATCGCGGCCTATGCGATCGGAACCACCGAATTCGTCATCGTCGGCCTGCTGCCCACCGTGGCCGCCGACCTGTCCATCACCCTGCCCACCGCCGGCCTGATCGTCAGCGTCTATGCGCTTGGCGTGACCTTCGGTGCGCCGATCCTGACCGCGCTGAGCGCACGCCTTCCGCGCAAGCCGCTGTTGCTGGGGTTGATGGCGTTGTTCATCCTTGGCAACGCCCTCGCCGCGCTCAGCCCCTCCTACGCGCCGCTGCTGGCGGGGCGGGTCTTGTCGGCCTTCGCCCATGGCGTGTTCTTTTCCGTGGGCGCCACCATCGCCGCCAGCCTTGTCGCGCCGGACAAGCGCGCCTCGGCCATCGCATTGATGTTCATGGGACTGACCTTCGCCATCGTGACGGGGGTGCCGCTGGGAACGCTGATCGGGCAGACCTTCGGCTGGCGCGCGACGTTCTGGGGCGTCAGCCTGCTGGGCGCCGTCGCCATGACCGGCATCGCCCTGCTGCTGCCCGCGAACATCGAACGTCCCGAGGCGGCCCCGCTGCGGGACCAGCTGCGCGTCCTGACCAGCACCCGCTTGCTGCGCGTCTATGCGATGACCGCGCTTGGCTATGGCGGGACCTTCGTGGCCTTCACCTACTTGGCCGCCATTCTGGAAGACATCTCCGGCTTCTCCTCGGCCCAGGTCAGCCTGATCCTTGTCCTTTACGGACTGGCCATCGCGGCGGGGAACCTGCTGGGCGGGCGCATCGCCAACCGTGATCCGGCGCGTGCGCTGATCGGGCTTTTCGCCGCGCAGGCGGCCGTGTTGGCGCTGTTCACCTTCACCGCGCCGCATCCCGCGCTGGCGCTGGTGACGTTGGCCGCGATGGGCTTTCTGTCCTTCGCCAACGTGCCGGGGCTTCAGATCTACGTCGTGCAACTGGCGCAAGAGGAACGGCCCGGTTCGGTCGATGTCGCCTCGGCCTTTAACATCGCGGCCTTCAACCTTGGCATCGCCATCGGCGCATGGGTGGGCGGGACGGTTGTCGGCTCCCCCCTCGGCCTTGGGGCCACGCCCTGGGTCGGCGCGGCGCTGGTCGCGGGCGCCCTGATCCTGACCCTCCGCAGCGCCGCACTGGACCGCGCGCATCCGCAGCCCACACTTACCACCTGAGAAAAAGGAGAGCATCATGCACAGCATCACCGCAAACGGCGCGACCATCCCCGCCCTCGGCTTCGGCACCTTCCGCATGGACGCGGGCGAAGTCGCCGCTGTCCTGCCCGAGGCGCTGCGCCTTGGCTTCCGCCACGTGGACACCGCCCAGATCTACGGCAACGAGGAGGCCGTGGGCGCCGCCATCGCATCCTCGGGCGTGGCACGGGACGAGATCTTCCTGACCACCAAGGTCTGGGTCGACAAGTTCGCGCCCGCCGACTTCATCCCCTCAGTCGAGGAAAGCCTGCGCAAGCTGGGCACCGATCATGTGGACCTGCTGCTTCTGCACTGGCCCGGCGGCAGCGACGTGTCGCGTGCCGACCAGATCGACGGCCTGAACCGCGCGCGCGACGCCGGAATGACCCGGCATATCGGCGTCAGCAACTACTCCTCCGCCCAGATGCACGAGGCCGCGAAGCTGAGCGCCGCGCCGCTGGTCACGAACCAAGTGGAGTATCATCCGTGGCTGGACCAGACGGCGGTGCTCGCCGCCGCGCGGGAACTGGGCATGTCGTTGACCGCGTACTACGCCATGGCCGACGGCAAATCGGCCACCGATCCGGTTCTGGCCGAGATCGGCGCCAAGCACGGCAAGACGGCCGCGCAGGTGGCACTGCGCTGGCAGGTGCAGCAGCCGGGCGTCGTTACCCTGTCGAAGACGGCAAAGGTGGAACGCCTGCCCGAAAACCTCGCCATCTTCGACTTTGAACTGTCGGGGGACGAGATGGCCGCGATCCACGCGCTGGCCACCCCCGCAGGCCGCATCGTCAGCCCTGCGAACCTCGCCCCCCGGTGGGACTGATCACGGCAGGGGGATGAAATCCGCATCATCCCCCGGCGGCAGCTGGAAGCGGCCATGGGCCCAATCCCCCTGCCGCCACGCCTCCTTCGCCGCGTCGATGCGCTCTTGCGACGACGCGACGAAGTTCCACGAGATGTAGCGCGAGCCGTTCAGTGTCTCGCCCCCCAGCACCATCAGCCGCGCACCTTGCGGCCCTGCCGTCAGGGTGATCCGGTCGCCGGGGCGGAAGACCATCATGCGCCCCGCCTCGAACGTATCGCCCGCCACGGTGATGGAGCCGCTGGTGATATAGACGCCCCGATCCTCGTGGTTGTCCGGCAAGGGCAGCTTCGCCCCCGCCTGCAGCACGGCATCGGCATAGAACGTCTCGGTGAAGGTCTTCACCGGAGCCGTCTCGCCATAGGCCGATCCTAGGATCAGGCGGATCTGCTTGCCGCCTTCGTCAAGGAAGGGCAGCGCGTCCTGACCGTGATGCTCGAAGCTCGCAGCCTGATCCTCGGCCTGTTCCGGCAGCGCCACCCATGTCTGGATGCCGAACAGCGATCCGGGCTTCGTCCGCATCTCCTCGCTCGTGCGTTCGGAATGGGTGACGCCGTTGCCCGCGATCATCCAGTTCACCTCTCCGGGATAAACCATCTGGTCGGCGCCGGTGCTGTCGCGGTGGTGGAACTCGCCCTTGTACAGATAGGTCACGGTGGCGAGGCCGATGTGGGGGTGGGGCCGCACGTCGATGCCGCCGCCGGTCAGGAACTCGGCCGGGCCCATCTGGTCGAAGAAGATGAACGGGCCGACCATCTGGCGTTTCGGGGCGGGCAGCGCCCGGCGCACCTCGAACCCGCCCAGATCGCGGGCGCGGGGGATGATCAGCGTCTCGATGCTGTCAAGGCTTTCGGGACATTCAGGGTTCTGGGTGGGATTCCAGCTCATGGCTCAGGCCTTTCCGATGGTGTGGTGGATCTGGGGGGCGGCGGTCAGCAGGGCGCGGATCTCGTCCTGCAGGGCCTTTTCGGCCAGGCTGACGCGGTCGTGGTGGCGCAGATGCGACAGCCATGACGCTTCGTGCCAGCTTTCAAACAGGCGCGTCGGATCGAACGTGTCCTGCCGCAGCACCCAGCCATAGGCGCCATGCGCGCGGCGGCTTGCCTTTTGCTGCTGCATCAGGCGGGTGAAGCGGTCGTGATGCGCCTCGGGCACGTCATAGGCGATCCAGATGGTGGTCGGCGCATCGTTCGCCGCTGCGACAGGCGCAGCCCAGTGATGGGCGGGGGCGTGATCCTCGGCCAATCCCGACAGGCGCGCCCAAAAGGTCAGCGGCACCGCGATCAGAAGACCCGCCGCCGCCACAAGCAGCGTCGCGGTGATCGAGGCATGGGTCGCAACCGCCCCCCAGCCAAGGCTGCCCACCGACATCGCGCCCGAAAAGACCGTCAGATAGATCGCGAGCCCGCGCGCCCGGACCCAATCGGGCAGCGCCGCCTGCGCCGCCACGTTCAGGCTGGACAGAACCGCGATCCAGGACGCGCCCGCGACCAGCCCCGCCAGCAGCGCGGGCACCGTGCCCGGCACCACCGCCAGCGTCACCAGCACCAGCGCCGTGCCGGCCGTGCCCGCCATCACCGTGCGATCCGGCCCCAACTTGGCCCGCAGCCCGGGCAAGAGCAACGCGCCGCCCACGGCACCGACGCCGACCGAGGCCAGAAGCCCGCCATAAAGCCCTGCCCCTCCATTCAGCACGACGCGCGCCACCAGCGGCAGCATCGCCCAGAAGGCACTGGCGAACAGAAAGAACGCCGCCGCCCGCACCAGCACCAGCCGCAGCGCACGGGTGTGCGCGGCATAGCGCAGCCCCGCCACCATCGCGCCGATGAGATGTTCCGGCGGCAGCGTGCTTTCGGCTTCCTTCGCAGGCTTCCACCAGATCAGCGCTGCGATCACCACCAGCGTCGACACCGCATTCAGCGCAAAGGGCCAGACGAGGCCGAAGGCCGCGATCAGCATCCCCGCCACCGCCGGCCCGATCGCACGGCTGATGTTGATGCCCATCGAATTCAGCGCCACCGCCGCCGTCAGGTCCGACCGCGGCACCAGCTTCGGCACGATGGCCTGCCATGCAGGCGCGATGAAGGCGGCCCCGCTGCCCAGAAGGAAGGTGAAGACCAGAAGCAGGACCGGCGTCATCGCCTCGGCCTGCACGACCGCCGCGACGGCGAAGGCCACGACCGACAGGGCGATGTTCACGACCAGCAGCAGGCGGCGACGGTCCACGATGTCCGCCACCGCACCGGCCAGGATCGCGAACAGGAAGACGGGCAGCGTCGTCGCCGCCTGCACCATCGCCACGATCTGCGGCGAGGGGGCGAGCGAGGTCATCAGCCACCCCGCCCCCACATCGTTCATCCAGGTGCCGATGTTCGACACCACCGTCGCCCCCCACAGCACGGTGAAGGCGGTCTGCCCGAACGGCGCCCATGCGCCGCCCGTGGCCCGTTGCGGGATCGCGGTCATGTCCAACGCTCCTGCGGCATGTCGAAGATCAGGATGGTGCCGTCGGTCTGCCAGTCCAGCGTGGGGGGCGTTTCGGTCAGCTCCAGCCCGTCGCCCGCGACAAGGCGTTCGCCCTCCATCCGTGCCATCCCTTCGACCAGATGCACGAAAACGGCGCGATGGGGCGCGACCTCGATCCGCGTGCTGTCACCATCCTTCGGGCGGGCCAGCGTGATCCGCGTGTTGGATCCCAGCACCAGCGGCCCCGTGCGTGAGGCCAGAAGCCCTTCGGCCAGCGGGGCCGACTGATAGGACGGCTCCCCGTCCGCGCGGTCGGGGATCACCCAGATCTGCAAGACATGCGCAGGCTCGGTGTCCGAGGCGTTCATCTCCGAATGCGTGACGCCCGACCCCGCGCGCATCAGCTGCATCTCTCCGGGTGCGATCTCGGCCACGTTGCCAAGGCTGTCCTCGTGCCGGATGCGGCCGGACAGGACCAGCGTCAGGATGTCCATATCGGCGTGATCGTGCGGGGCGAAACCCGCGCCCGGCACGATCGTATCCTCGTTCAGCACGCGCAGGCGGGCAAAGCCCATGCGGGTGGGGTCGAGGAAATCGCCGAAGCTGAAGGTGTGGAACGCATCGGCCCAGCCCTTGCGGGTGCGGCCCCGGCTCATGTTCTCGTGGATCAGGATCATGGGATCAGTCCTTTCAGGGCGAGGAGTTCGGCATGGCGCAATTCGTGCCCGCCCTCATGCAGGGTCAGGGTAACGGTCGCGCCGGCGTCGCGGTAATACTGCGCCAAGCCCTCGGTCAGCGGCAGCGGGCAGATCGGATCGCGCCGCCCGCCGGTGATCAGAACCGGCAGGCCTGCGAAATCGGCCGGCGGCGGCGCGAACGGGATCAGCGGGTGCAGCAAGGCAATGCCGTCGAACAGGTCGGGGGCGGCAAAGGACATGCTGGCAAGAATGTTCGCCCCGTTGGAATAGCCGAAGGCAAAGCGCGGGCCGGGCTGCCGGCGGACGAAGGCGATCATCTCCTCCGTCCGCGCGGCAAGGTCGGCCATGTCGTAGACCCCTTCGCCCGTGCGGCGGAAGAAGCGGTTCGCGCCGTGTTCGGACACCGCGCCGCGCGGTGCGACCAGACCGGCACCGGGCCAAAGATCGGCCACAAGGCCGGCGAACTGGTGTTCATCCCCACCCGTGCCGTGAAAGGCGAAGACGGTGGGCGAGCCTGGGGTGACGAGAGCGTGCATGGCGTCAGTCCGTGATCGGTTCAAGATGGGCTTCGATGCGGTCGCGCAGGCGTTCGTGCTGGGTCGGCAGCTTCAGGTCCTGCCCCAGCCGGTCAGCGGGCTCGTCGCGGGTGAAGCCGGGTTCGTCCGTCGCCACCTCGAACAGCACGCCGCCGGGGGTGCGGAAGTAGATCGCCCAGAAATAGTCGCGGTCGATGGGCGGCGTTACCTGGTATCCGGTGTCGACGAGCGCCTTGCGCACCTCCAGTTGCGCCGCGCGGTCGGGCACGGCAAAGGCGATGTGGTGGACCGATCCCGCGCCCTGCTCGGCATGTTCGGCGCCGGGCAGGGTCTCGATGTCGATGATGTCGGCGCCGTTGCCGTTCGGGATGCCGTAGCGGGTGACGCCGTTCTCGGTTCCAAGACGATCGTAACCCATGAAGCGCAGCAACTCGCCCGTGGCGCCCTCGTCGCGCAGGCGCAGGGTGGCGCCGCGGAAGCCGCGCACCGCTTGGGCTTCGGGCACCGTCCCGGTCCAGCCTGTCCGTGCGTCCTGCGCCACCTCGGTCAGGGCCAGCCCGTCGCCATCGGGGCCAAGAAAGCGCAGGCGCTTCTCACCGAAGGCCTCCGTCTCCACCAGCCCCTGCACGTTCTGCGCGGCCAGCCGTTCCTTCCAGAAGCCGAGGGTGCCCTGCGGGACGGAGAACGCCGTCTCGCCCACCTCACCGAGGCCGGGGCGGCCCTGTCCGACGTGGCGGAAGGGGAAATAGGTCATCACCGAACCGGGTGTGCCCTGCCCATCGCCGTAATACAGATGATACGTGCCCGGATCGTCGAAATTCACCGTCTTCTTCACCCGGCGCAAGCCAAGGGTGCGCGTGAAGAAGTCGCTGTTGCCCTGCGCGCTGGACGCGATGGCGGTGACGTGGTGCAGGCCGTGGATCGGAAGAGTCATGGTGATCTCCTGTGTTCGTGTTGAAGACAGGATGCACCTGAACGTGCTTCACATTAATGGGGATAATTGTTGGCTATCTGTTGCCGCTTTTGCAATGAAGGTTCAGTAGGCCGCGATGACGAACGCGGGAACCTGCTGCTCGAAAAACTTGGAGAAGGTGGCAACGCGCGGCGGAAGGGCCTGATAGGGCGGATAATAAAGCGTCAGCCAAAGGTCCGGCGGCGTCCAGCCCTTGAACACATGGACCAGCTTCCCGGCGCGGATGTGTTCGGCGATGTTGAAGCCCGGCAGCAGGGTGACACCGTGACCCTCGGCGGCCATGTCCGCCAGAACCTCGCCGCTGTTGGCGCTGAAGGCCCGCCCCGCCGTCAGGCTGATCGACGACCCGCCATCCGAAAGCACCCACGTCTCGCCCCGGCTGCTGCCGCTGTAGGCAAGGCAGTCGTCGGGCTGAAGTTCGTTCGGATGGATCATGTCCACGAAACGGCTGCCGGGCGCGGCGACGAGAATGCGCGGGATCGCGCAGATCTTGCGCCAGATCGTGAACTTGTCCGAAGGCGCCGAGGAGATGCGGATCGCCAGATCGTAATCGTCATCTACGATGTTCACGAGCCCGTCCGACAACGAGATCTCGAAGCTCATCCGGGGATAGGTGTCCTTGAAGGCCGACAGGATCGGCGGCAGCACGGTCTTGCCCAGCCAGGTGGGGGAGCTGATCCGCAACCGCCCCTCCTCGGCCTTGTGGGCGTTCATCACGTCACGCCGCGCCTGATCCAGCGTGTCCATCGCCCCCTTGATCTGCGCGGCATAAACGGCCCCGTCCGCCGTCAGCGAAACCTGCCGCGTCGTGCGGACGAAAAGTTGCACCCCCAGATCCGATTCCAGAGCGGCGATCGCGCGGGTGACGGCCGCGGGCGTCATGCCCAGCTCGCGCGAGACCTGCACGAAGCTCTTCTTCTCCGCCGCAAGCAGGAAGGTCCGCAGGGCCTTGTAGTTGTTCATCGAAAGCCTGTTGCGTTCAGTTTGACTATCCCGCGGATACAACGTCCTGCGGTGCATTGAAAGCGACCCACGCGTGCACGGGGGCGAAGCGCAGGCCAGGCATGCAGTCGCCCTGTCACGAGCAGCCGTTTGTGTTGAAAGTCCCGCCCAGATCCGATTGAGATCGGCGCAATCTTCCGTGTCTTGGCTCATGCATTCCAAGCGGCTGCCTGATGCTCTGGCTGCGCCGCGCCTCGGAACGCCCGGCGGTCACTGCGCTGGACGCGGCGAGCAGCACCAAGACATGACTGTAGGCAAGCCTCGTGCCGTCCGCGACGCCGGTGTCGTCCGCGGACCAGACATAGCCGCCATGATCCGTATCCCGGTGCCGCGTCAGAAGCTGCTCCATCCCCGCATCGGTGTCCTGCGCTCCGAACGCCTTTCCCAGGGCAAAGGAGGGGACAAGCCGGGTGACCGTGTGCAGTTCCTGCACCGGATCGGCCAGGGGTGGCTTTCAAGGTCAAGCGTCGCGATGCGGCCCGGCTGGACGCTGAGACGGAAGGCGTCGATCAGCGCGGCCGCCCGGGCGCGCAGCCAGGTGTCATGGGGGGGGTCGTGCAGGATATGGGTCATGCGGCCTCGGGGAAGCTGGCGGCGATCAGATGCCGCGCATAGGGATGGGTGGCGCGGCCAGCGCTGATATTCGCGGGGGGTCAGTTGGTCCACGAAACGGCCTTCCTGCATGACCAGAACGCGGTCGCACATGTGGGCCACCACCGACAGGTCATGGCTGACGAGAACGTAGGTCAGCCCCCGCTCGTCACGTTTGTCGGAGAGCAGGTTCAGGATCTCGGCCTGCACGCTGACGTCAAGGGCGCTGGTCGGTTCGTCCAGCAGCACCACGGGCGGTTCCACAATCAGGGCGCGGGCGATGGCGACGCGCTGGCGCTGGCCGCCCGAGAGTTCGTGCGGGAAGCGGTCGGCAAAGGCTGCGGGCAGGCCCACTTCGGTCAACGCCGCCTCGTTCCAGTCGCAGGCATTCGGGGCACTGGTGGATGCGTTCGCGATGATCCGGTCCGGGCGGGCCGGCATCGCGGCGATCCTCACCCGCTGATCCGGTCCGCCGGAAGTTGCCGCGGGCAAGGCCATGTCGGGCGAAAGCCATCGCCGCACTGCGTCCTGAACGGACTCGTCTTGACACCCCCCTACCCGAAGTCGCCATCCGCTGCATTGGCGAGGTGAAGTTCGTGTTGCTTTGTGGAAGATGCTATGAATGTGCGACCATGCGTGAATGACCGTGGTCCCGTGCGCCTGCAAATCATCCACACCGGCCTATGGCAGCGACCTCCTGCCAAGCCATAACGTCTTCCGAACGCTAGTGTCATCAACCCTGAAACAACGGAGAGCTGTCATGTCCATCCAGAAGATCTGTCCAACCGTCGCGCTGGCCGCCCTGCTGGCAACGCCGGCCCTCGCGCAGTCGCATGCGGACCATTCGGCCCCGGCAGCGGAGCCCATGGCCGGTTACATGGAAACCATGGACAGGATGATGGAGTCCATGAAGGGGATGGACTCCTCGGGCAATGCGGACGCGGACTTCCTGCTGATGATGATCCCGCACCACCAGTCCGCCGTCGACATGGCGATGGTGGAACTCGAACATGGCAAGGATCAGGACACGCGGGCGATGGCGGGAAAAATCATCGCGGCGCAGGAGGCCGAGATCGAGGAGATGAAGGCGATGCTGGAGCGGATGGGCGTCGACGCGCCGGAGTGACGTTCCCCGGGGCGGCCGCGGCCATCCCTTTCCCCACGGCAGGCGGCGTCCCACTTCCGTAAGGCATGACAGCGTCGGTCCGGCAGACGCGGGCTGTCAGCCGGGCAGCGTCAGGATCAGGGGCGCGCGGTGCGTCGCGACGACCGTGTGTTCGTACTGCACAGCCAGCGCCCGCGGATGGCTGTACAGGGTCCAGCCATCGGTGCCCTCTTTCGCCACAAGGCCGCCGTTGGACAGGAAAGGCTCCACCGTCAGCACCATGCCGTTCGTCATGCGGCGGGTGTCGCCGCGCGTGGGCCAGGTGGCGATCTCTTCGGGGTATTCGTGCAGGGACCGGCCCACGCCGTGGCTGGCAAGGTTCTGGATCAGGGTATAACCGCGGGCCGAGGCGAACTGCCCGATGGCCTTGCCGATGCCCGCCAGCGGCCTGTCATGCCCGACCTGTGCGATGCCGATCTGCATCGCGCGCTTGCCGTCCCGGCACAGGCGATCGAGCGAGGAGCGCACCGGCGCCACCCGGAACGTCGCCCCCGTATCGGCAAAGAACCCGTTCTTCGAAGCGGAGACGTCGATGTTCACAAGATCGCCCGGCGCGATCACCCGGCCGCCGGGGATGCCATGCGCGATCTCCTCGTTGACGCTGATGCAGGTCGTGCCGGGAAAGTCGTAGGTGGATTTCGGCGCGGACTGCGCGCCCTCACGCTCCAGACCCTCGCGCCCGATCTCGTCCAGCTCCCGCGTCGTGATGCCGGGTTCGATCGCGTTCGAGATGATCCTCAGGGTGTTGGCCACGATCCGGCCGATGGCTTTCAGACCCACGAGTTCGTCGTCCTTGGTGATCGTCATGCTGAACGCTCCGTCTGACATGGACTCCGATGATAGCGGCAAAGGCCGGGAAAGTCCCGCCGGTCCGCGTCAAAAGTCGCCTCTCTTACAGCAGGGTATGGTTCTGCTCCACCACCGCCTCCATCGCCACCCGGCTCGAGGTGTTCGACATGTGCGGCAGGGCGGAGATCTTTTCCGCCATGATGCGCCGGAAATCCGCCATGTCGCGGGACCGGACCTTCAACAGGTAATCGTAGCCACCCGCGATCATGTAGCATTCCTCGACCTCGGGAATGGCGCGCACGGCGGTGTTGAAGGCCTGCAGCGCGGGTTCGCGCGTGTCGGTCATGTTGATCTCGACATAGGTGACGTGGGTCAGCCCCAGCTTCATCGGCGACAGGATCACGCGGTAGCCGGTGATCAGGCCCGCCTCCTCCATCTGCCGGACGCGCAGGGCGACGGGTGTCTTCGACAGCCCCACCTTGCGCGCCAGTTCCGCGATCGGAATGCGGGCGTTGGCGGCGAATTCCGCCAGGATCTTCCGATCGGTTGCATCCAGTTTCATCATTCCACACAACCGTTACATTTTGTTCGTTCAGCCTAGGATATCGTTTATCTTTGGCCCCATCGTCCATGCAGAATCTGATATTGCCCGTCAATCGGCAAGGAGTGCAGCCATGATCGACCCATCCGTCTTTTCCGCCCATGCCAAGTTCCAGGACGAAGCCACGCTGTTGCGCGAACTGACCGCGCGGACGGGTCTGTCGGGCGCCCAGCGGGCCGCCATCTCGGCCCGGGGGGCGGACCTCGTGCGCCGCATCCGCGCCGAGGCCAAGCCCAGCCTGATGGAGCATTTCCTGTCCGAATACGGCCTGTCCACCCGCGAGGGCGTGGCCCTGATGTGCCTGGCCGAGGCGATGCTGCGCGTGCCCGACAAGATCACCATCGACGCGCTTATTGAGGATAAGATCGCGCCCTCCGACTGGGGCCGCCATCTGGGCGAGGCGACGTCGAGCCTTGTCAACGCCTCAACCTGGGCGCTGATGCTGACGGGCAAGGTTCTGGACGACGATCAGGCCGGCACCCTGCGCCGCATGGTCCGCCGTCTGGGCGAACCCGTGATCCGCACCGCCGTGGGCCGCGCCATGAAGGAGATGGGCCGCCAATTCGTTCTGGGCCAGACCATCGACGCCGCCCTGACCCGCGCCCGGACGCGTGAGGCGCAGGGCTTCACCTACAGCTACGACATGCTGGGCGAGGCGGCAATGACCGGCGCCGACGCCGCACGCTACGACCGCGCCTATCAGGACGCGATCACCGCCATCGCGCGCGCCTGTGACAAGGGCAGCGTGGAAACCAATCCCGGCATCTCCATCAAGTTGTCGGCCCTCCACCCGCGCTACGAGGTGGCGCAGGAAGCGCGCGTGATGCGAGAGCTGGTGCCGGTGGTGCTGCGTCTGGCCCGCCAAGCCAAGGCCGCCAACATGGGCATGAACATCGACGCCGAGGAGCAAGACCGCCTTGTCCTGTCCCTGAAGGTGATCGAGGCGGTGTTGTCGGACCCTTCGCTGGCCGGATGGGACGGGTTCGGGATCGTGGTGCAGGCCTATGGCAAGCGCGCGGGCCAGACCATCGACTGGCTGCACGATCTGGCCGTCCGGCTGGACCGCCGCATCATGGTGCGGCTGGTCAAGGGCGCCTACTGGGACAGCGAGATCAAGCGCGCGCAGGTGGAAGGGCATCCGGACTTCCCGCTCTTCACCTCCAAGACGGCGACGGATGTGAGCTACATCGCGAACGCGGCGAAGCTGGTGGGCTATGCCGACCGCATCTATCCGCAGTTCGCCACGCACAACGCCCACACCGTCGCCGCGATCCTGGAGATGGCCGGCGGCATCCGGTTCGAGTTCCAGCGCCTGCACGGCATGGGCGAACGGCTGCACGACATCGCCCTGCGCGAAACAAAGGGGCGCTGCCGGATCTACGCCCCCGTGGGCGCGCATCGCGACCTTCTGGCCTATCTGGTCCGCCGCCTGCTGGAGAACGGGGCCAACAGCAGCTTCGTGAACCAGATCGTCGATGAAAGCGTAACGCCCGAACAGGTGGCCCGCGATCCCTTCGAAGGCGCCCATGTCGCCCCCGCCACGCTGGTCGCCCCGCACGCGCTGTTCGGCGCGCGCGAAAACTCGGCCGGGTTCGACCTGTCGGACGAAACCACGCTGGCCCGCATCAACGCCGCCCGCGACGTGCCCCTGCCCGCCCCCCGCCCCCTGACGGTGCGCGAAGCGACGGGCGAGGTGCAGGAGGTGCTGAACCCCGCCACGGGCGAGGTGATCGCCACCGTCCTGATGGCCGACGCCGCCACCACGACCCGCGCCATCGACGACGCCCGGATCTGGGACGCGCCGGTGATGGAGCGCGCGGCCGTCCTGCGCCGCGCCGCCGATCTGTACGAGGCCGAGTTCGGCGCCATCTTCGGCATCCTTGCGCGCGAGGCGGGCAAGGGTTTGCCCGACGCCGTGGCCGAACTGCGCGAGGCGGTGGACTTCCTGCGCTATTACGCCGACCAGGGCGCGGATGGCACGGCGCGCGGCATCATCGGGGCGATCAGCCCGTGGAACTTCCCGCTGGCGATCTTCACCGGGCAGATCGCGGCGGCCCTGATGGCGGGCAACGCCGTCGTCGCGAAGCCGGCCGAGGCGACGCCGATCATCGCCACGCTGGCCGTCGAACTGCTGCACCGCGCCGGCGTGCCGTCCGGTGCGCTGCAACTGGTCACGGGCGCGGGCCGCGTGGTGGGCACGGTGCTCGCCTCCGATCCGCGAATGGCGGGCATGGTCTTCACCGGATCGACGGCGACGGCGCAGACGATCGCCCGCACCATGGCCGACCACCTGACGCCCGGCACCCCGCTGATCGCGGAAACCGGCGGGCTGAACGCGATGATCGTGGACAGCACCGCCCTGCCCGAACAGGCGGTGCGCGACATCGTCAACGCCGCGTTCCGTTCGGCGGGCCAGCGCTGTTCCGCGTTGCGCTGCCTGTATGTGCACGAAGACATCGCCCCCCACCTGATCGCGATGATCAAGGGCGCGATGGACGAACTGCGCGTGGGCGATCCGTGGCTTCTGGAAACGGACGTGGGCCCGGTGATCGACGCCCGCGCCCGCGACGGCATCCGCGATTATCTGGTCGCCAAGGCGGACCGCGTCCTGCACCGCATCAGCGCCCCCGCAACCGGCACCTTCATCCCGCCGACCCTGCTGCGCGTGTCCGGCATCGCGGAACTGGAGCGCGAGGTCTTCGGTCCCGTCCTGCATGTCGCGACCTTCAAGGGGAACGAGATCGATCGCGTCGTGGCCGAGATCAACGCCCAGGGCTATGGCCTGACCTTCGCCCTGCACACCCGGATCGATGACCGGGTGCAGGCGGTGTCGGACGCGGTGCATGTGGGCAACATCTACGTCAACCGCAACCAGATCGGCGCGGTCGTGGGCAGCCAGCCCTTCGGCGGCGAAGGGCTGTCGGGCACCGGTCCGAAGGCGGGCGGGCCGAACTATGTCCCGCGCTTCACCGTCGCGGAACGCCCGGCCCTGACCGGCGACTGGACGGCCCCGGCCGACGAGGCCGCATTGCGCGCCCGTCTGGACGGCGCCCGCCCGGCGCTGGTGGCCGAACAGATCCTGCCCGGCCCTACGGGGGAGCTGAACCGCCTGTCGCTGCACACCCGCCCGCCGGTCCTGTGCCTTGGGCCCGGCGCCGCCGCGGCCGACGCGCAGGTCGCGGCGGTGGAAGCGCTGGGCGGTCAGGCGGTCCGCGCGGACGGCGCCCTTGCGTCCGAGGCCCTGACGCGCCTGCCCCGGCTGTCCACCGTCCTGTGGTGGGGCGATGCCGACACCGCCCGCAGTCACGCAAAGGCACTGGCCGCGCGGCCGGGCCCGATCGTGGCCCTGGTGACGGGCCAGCCCGATCTGGCGCATGTGGCGCATGAACGGCACCTGTGCGTGGACACCACCGCCGCCGGAGGGAATACCGCCCTTCTGGCCGGCTGACACGACCACCGGCCCCGTCCCCGCGGGGCCGGGCGTTTTGCCCGCTCCCTGCATCGACACCCTCCACGTCTCGGCAGTGCCCCCGGGGCGCTGCCTTTTGCTTGTGCGCCTCAACGCCCGATCCTGAGGTCGTTCCCGCTGCGACCCTGATAGACGTCCTCCAGACCCGTATCGGCCGGATGACCGACATGTCATTCAACCCATGGGCAACCTTGCGCACATTCCCTGCCGCTCCACCGCCTTCGTGATGGGTGGCGCTTCTGGACCCACAAAGATGCCCTTTTGATAGGAAACGCCGAACGAGCGATAGGAAATCGAGATTAGACCTCCCCCCGCACCACGTTTATTGTGGTCCAGTTCCGCTGCTTCGTGTGCAACGGTATGCGGCAGAAGCCTCACCACCGGCGCGCCGCGAAGAAGGGTCTGGGAAGGGCGCGTCATGGCGAACGATATGTTCATCGGAAAGAAGTCGAAGGCGGCGGGCGGCTGGGGCGCGCTGAAAAGCTGCGGCAAGCAGCTTCTGGAGACGCGCAAGCCCCTCGCCGGTGCGATGACCATGCTGAAGGCCAACCAGCCCGACGGGTTCGACTGCCCCGGCTGCGCCTGGGGCGATCCGAACCACGGCTCCTCGTTCGAGTTCTGCGAGAACGGGGTGAAGGCCGTCGCCTGGGAAGCCACCAAGCTGCGCGTGCCGCCGGAGTTCTTCGCCAAGCACACCGTCGCGGAATTGCGGACGTGGAGCGATTACGATCTGGAGCATCAGGGCCGCCTGACGCATCCCATGCGCTACAACGCGACCACCGACCGGTACGAGCCGGTGACCTGGCAGGCCGCCTTCGACGAGATCGGCGCCCTTCTGCGCGGCTTCGATCCGGACCAGGTGGAGTTCTACACCTCGGGCCGCGCCTCCAACGAGGCGGCGTTCCTGTATCAGACCTTTGTCCGCCTTTACGGCACGAACAACTTCCCCGACTGTTCGAACATGTGCCACGAGGCGTCGGGCGTGGCGCTGATCGACGCGATCGGCATCGGCAAGGGCACCGTCCTGCTGGAGGATTTCGAGAAGGCGGACGCGATCTTCGTCTTCGGCCAGAACCCCGGCACCAACCACCCCCGCATGCTGGCCGATCTGCGCAAGGCCACCGAACGGGGCGCGCAGGTGGTGGCGTTCAACAACCTCAAGGAAAAGGGGCTGGTGCGCTTCGCCGACCCGCAGAAGAAGCTGGAGATGCTGGTCGGCGGGTCCGAACCCACCTCCACCATGTATTTCCAGCCGCGTCTGGGCGGCGACATGGCGGCGGTGCGCGGCATGGCGAAGATCGTCTTCGCGGCCGATGACGCGGCCCGCGCGGCCGGATCCGCCCCAATCATCGACGACGCGTTCCTGGCCACCTTCACCACCGGAATGGATGACTGGCGCGCGCTGGTAGAGGCGACGCCCTGGAGCGTGATCGAGGAGCAGTCGGGCCTGACCGAGGCCGACCTGCGCCGCGCGGCCGAGGTCTACATCGCCTCCAACGCCACGATCGCGACCTGGGCCATGGGGATCACCCAGCACCGCCATTCGGTGCAGACCATCCGCGAGATCGCGAACTTCATGTTCCTGCGCGGCAACATCGGGCGCGAGGGCGCGGGCCTTTGCCCCGTGCGCGGCCATTCCAACGTGCAGGGCGACCGCACCGTCGGCATCAATGAAAAGGCCCCCAAGGCCCTTCTGGACGCGATGGAGCGGGAGCTGGGCGTGCCCATGCCCCGGACCCCCGGCCACAACGTGTTGGAAGCGATCGGCGCCATGCTGTCCGGCACGGCCAAAGCCTTCATCGGCCTGGGCGGCAACTTCGCCCGCGCCACCCCCGACAGCGCCCTGATCGCGCAGGCGATGGACAAGCTGGACCTGACCGTGCACGTCGCGACCAAGCTGAACCACTGCCACCTGCTGCCGGGCAAGGTGGGCTTCGTCCTGCCCTGCCTGGGCCGGACCGAGATCGACCGCAATTCGAAGGGCGTGCGGCAGATCGTCACCGTGGAGGATTCCATGTCGATGGTCCACGGCTCGGGCGGGATCAACCTTCCCGCCTCGGCCGAACTGAAGTCCGAGGTGGCGATCGTCGCGGGTCTGGCCATGGCCACCGTGGGATCCACCGTCGTGGACTGGGACGCCATGGCCGACGACAACGACCGGATCCGCGACCTGATGGCCCGCGTGCTGCCGGGGTTCGACGACTACAACACCCGTGTGCGCGTGCCGCGCGGCTTCTGGCTGCGCAACCCCGCGTCGGAGCGGGAGTTCCGCACCCCCACCGCCCGCGCGAATTTCGGCGCCTTCGACCTGCCGGACCAGACCGAATGGCAGATGCGCGCCGACAAGCCCGACACGTTCGTGCTGCAAACGATGCGGTCCCACGATCAGTACAACACCACCGTCTATGCCATGAACGACCGCTACCGCGGCGTGTACGGAGAGCGGGAGATCGTGTTCATCAACCCCGCCGACATGGATGGCCTGAAGGTCGAAAGCGGAGAGCGGGTGAGCCTTGTCACCCTGTCCAACGACGGGATCGAGCGGCGGATCACCGGCTTCCGCGTCGTGCCCTACGACATCCCCCGCGGCTGCATCGCGGGCTACTACCCCGAACTGAACGCCCTCGTGCCCTACAACTCGTTTGGAGAGTGGAGCTTTACCCCCACCTCCAAATCCGTGCTGGTCCGAGTGACGCGCGATGCCGCCTGACCGGGCGGACAAGGAGGCGCTGGCGGAGGATTGGACCCGTCTGGTCGCCCGCCTGCAAGGGAACGCCCCCTTTGCCGACAACGCCTTGGCCGCCGGGCTTTTTGCCGCGCTGGCCTTGGGCATCTCGGCGGACAGCCGGGGGTTCGCGAACGACTTCGGCCTGTCGCACGCCCTTGTCCTGCGCGAGGTGGTGGTGCTGGAGGACGAGATGGGCCTGATCGCGGTGACGCGGGAAGACCCCCGGACGCAGCGCCGCTTCCTTGCGCTGACCCCCGAGGGCGAGAGGCGGGCCGCAGTGGCCCGGACGCCCGCCTGACCTTCCGCACAAGGTCGCGGCCACAGCCTGCCCCCGGGGCGGGCCGTTTGGCGTGCGCCAAGATTCGTAAATGATAACAACAACTTAATCGGCAGAAATCCGCAACTCGCAGCTTGATCGGCTGGCGACATTGTGCCACATGGACCAAATGTCCTAGTGCAAAAGCCGGGTGTTCGTGCCGTGCGCGCGCCTCCGCTTGGGCCCGACCCAGACGGCGCAAGGCCGGTGGCAAGGTGGGGGCGGAATGTTTCTTGGAGGAAAACCACATGTCATCTGTTGCCACGGGGGGGCGCGCCTCTCCCGGCCTTCTTGATCGGGAACGCACGATCGCAAAACCGGGCTTCAACCGCTGGCTGGTGCCGCCGGCGGCGCTGGCCATCCACCTGTGCATCGGCATGGCCTACGGCTTCTCGGTCTTCTGGCTGCCGCTGAGCGGGGCCTTGCAGAACACGCCCGCGTCCTGCGCGGACATGTCGCTGGCGACCGCGCTGGTGACCACCGACTGCAACTGGCGTATCGCCGACCTTGGCTGGATCTACACCCTGTTCTTCGTCCTTCTGGGCTGTTCGGCCGCCATCTGGGGCGGCTGGCTGGAAAAGGTCGGGCCACGCAAGGCGGGCTTCGTCGCGGCGATCTGCTGGTGCTCGGGGATCGCCATCGCCGCCATCGGCGTCAAGACGCACCAGCTGTGGCTGATGTGGCTGGGCGCGGGCGTGATCGGCGGGATCGGTCTGGGCCTTGGCTACATCTCGCCCGTGTCCACGCTGATCAAGTGGTTCCCCGACCGTCGCGGCATGGCAACGGGCATGGCGATCATGGGCTTTGGCGGCGGCGCCATGGTGGGCTCGCCCCTCGCCTCCCGCCTGATGGCGCATTTCGCGACGCCGGTCGATCCGGGCGTGTGGCAGACCTTCCTGTGCATGGCCGCGATCTATGCCGTGTTCATGATGTCGGGCGCCTTCGGCTATCGCGTCCCCCCCGCCGGCTGGCGCCCCGAGGGCTGGACGCCCCCCGCCGCCACCGGCAACGCCATGATCACCCAAGGCCACGTCCATCTGAAGAACGCCCACAAGACGCCGCAGTTCTGGCTCCTGTGGCTCGTGCTCTGCATGAACGTCTCGGCCGGGATCGGCATCCTGGGCGCCGCCTCGCCGCTGCTGCAGGAGATCTTCGCGGGCAACCTGATCGGCCTGCCGGGCGTGCCCTTCGCCGAGCTGAACGCCGAACAGAAGATGCAGATCGCCGCCATTGCCGCGGGCTTCACCAGCCTTCTGTCGCTGTTCAACATCGCCGGGCGCTTCTTCTGGGCCTCGGCCTCGGACCGGTTCGGACGCAAGAACACCTACTTCATCTTCTTCGTTCTGGGCATCGCGCTCTACGCCTCGGCGCCGACCTTTGCCAACTGGGGCAACCAGGTGCTGTTCGTGGGGGCGTTCTGCGTCATCCTGTCGATGTATGGCGGCGGCTTCTCCACCATCCCGGCCTATCTGGCGGACATCTTCGGCACGCAGTTCGTGGGCGCCATCCACGGCCGCATCCTGACGGCCTGGGCGACGGCGGGCATCCTGGGCCCGGTGGTCGTGAACTACATCCGGCAGTACCAGATCTCGCAGGGCTTTGCCGGGGCGGACGCCTACACGATGACCATCTACGTGCTGTGCGGTCTTCTGGTCGTGGGCCTGATCGCCAACGCGCTGGTGCGCCCGGTCAACCCGAAATGGCTGATGTCGCAGGAAGAGGTGGCCGCCCTTCAGGCCCAGTCCGCCGGGGCCGCGGCCAAGGTCGAATACGGCTCCTACGGCATCGACAAGGGCCGCTTCGACCTTCCGGCCCTGCTGGCCTGGACCGCCATCGGCATCCCGGTCGTCTATGGCTGCTGGTTCACGCTGGTCAAGACGGCGGCCCTGTTTGCCAACTGAGCGTGTTTCATGACACAACGGATGCGGCCCCCTCGGGGCCGCATCCTGCATTCAGGGCCCCCGATGATCGACAAGCTTGAGATGTTCATCCTCCTTGCGTCCGAACGTCACTTCGGCCGCGCCTCGGAAAAGATGGGGATCACCCAGCCGTCCTTTTCCGCCGCGATCAGGCACTTGGAGGACAAGCTGGGCGTCCAGCTGGTCCGCCGCGGGTCCCGGTTCGAAGGGCTGACCCCCGAGGGCGACCGCCTTCTGGTCTGGGCGCAGCGGATCGTGGGCGACGCCCGCGCCATGCGGGCCGAATTCCAGACCCTGCGCCGGGGCGTGTCCGGTCAGCTTCGGATCGGGGTGATCCCCACCGCCGTGTCCCATCTGACCCGCCTGACCATCCCCATGCTGGAGGAGCATCCGAACCTTGACCTGACGGTGGACGTAGGGGCCACGACCGACATCCTTCAGCAGATCGACATGCTGACGCTGGACGCGGGCGTGATCTACACCATCCCCCTGGCCGAAAAGTTCACCCAGATCCCGCTGTACCGCGAACGGCTGGCGCTGCTGGTCCATCAGGACAACCCACTGGCCCAGGCGCCTTTCATCGACTGGCCGGATCTGTGCGACGTGCCGCTCTGCCTTCTGTCGGCCAACATGCGCAACCGGGAGATCGTGATGTCCCACCTGCTGCGCGCCGGCCGCACGCGCGCGCCGCGGGTGGAGTCGAACTCCATGCTCACCATCATCTCGCATGTGGAACGGGCGCACTGGGCCTCGGTCATTCCGGACGGGCTGCTGGATCTGGTGCGGCACATCCCGAACCTCGTGACCCGCCCGCTTCCCGGCGCGGGGGATGAGGTGGCGCTGACCTTCCTCGCCCGCGAACCGCGCCCGCCGAAGCTAGAGGCGCTCCTGTCCTCGGTCCGCCGCCACGCGCCGGTTCGGGAGGTGTAGACGGGCCCCTGCCACCGCGCGAACCAACGCCTCCCAAGGGGCAAAGGATTCAGGCTGGTTCAGGATCAGGACCGGTCGCGCATCCGGTGCGCCCCCGTTCGTGGCTGCCTCCCCGCGCGAAGTTGAGGCACTCGGGCCCTCACGCAAAGGGGAACCGGCAACCCCCAACATCACCGGCAACGCGTCAGGGCCGTCCGCATGTCGCCATGGCCATCGCGGGTGGCAAAGGCCTCAGGCTCCGGACCCGCAACACGGCGCTACTCCCTCCCGATGTTCTTGCTATAACGGCAGGACCACGCGCCCGAACATGGAGCCTGCCTTGTCCAGCAACATCCTCATCGTCGGCGGCGGCCTTGCCGGTCTGACCGCCGCCGTCCGGCTGAACCGCGCGGGCCTGTCCGTCCGCCTGCTGGAGGCGCGCGACCGTCTGGGCGGGCGCATCCATTCCGTGGACGCAAGCGGCGCACCGTCCGCCGACGGGTTCGATCTCGGCCCCTCGTGGTTCTGGCCGGAAACGCAGCCGTCCTTGGCTGCGCTGATCGCCGAACTGGGGCTGCAGGCGTTTCCGCAAAATTCCGAAGGCGACGTCCTCTTCCACCGCATGTCGCGCGAGGCGCCGCGCCGGTTCCGCAACTCCGAAGCGGCCGCGCCCTCGCTGCGGCTGGCGGGTGGAACCCTGGCGCTGATCCGGGCGCTGGCGGCGCAACTGCCCGAAGGCACGGTCCGCCTGAACGCCCCGGTGCGCCAGATCGCGCTGACGGATACCGGCGTGGCCGTGACTGTGGACGCCGAAGTGCTGGAAGCCGACCGCGTCCTCCTCGCCCTGCCACCGCGACTGGCCGAGGCGACGCTGCGCTTCATCCCCACGCTTGACGCCGCGTCGGCGCTGCGCTGGAAGCGGACGCCGACATGGATGGCCCCGCATGCCAAGGTCTTCGCCCTTTACGATCACCCTTTCTGGCGCGAGGCGGGGCTGAGTGGCACCGCCCAAAGCATGGCCGGACCGTTGATGGAAATCCACGACGCCACCACCGCCTCGGGCAAGGCCGCGCTGTTCGGCTTTGTCGGCATGCCGGCGGAACAGCGCGCGCGCGTGGGCAAGGACGCCATCCTGTCGGGCGCGCTGGCCCAGTTCCAGCGCCTGTTCGGCGAGGAGGCGGGGCGCCCGGTCGCCACGCTCTACAAGGATTGGGCGGCGGATCCCCTGACGGCGACGCCGGACGATCAGGTGGGCGGGATGTTGACCCCCGATCCGCAGGGCTGGGTGGGTGGCCCGTGGCAGCACCGCCTTCTGATGGCGGGGAGCGAGACGAGCCCGGTCGAGCCCGGTTATCTGGCCGGCGCGGTCGAAGCGGCGCAGCGCGCCGTGGCCGAGGTTCTTGACGCCCCGCCGCCCGCGCCGAAAGCCCGCCGCGAGACCTATCGCGCGATGCAGGTGACAGAGGGCCGGCTTGAGCTGGTCGAGCGTCCAACACCCGCCCCCGGCGTGGGAGAGGTTCTGCTGGACGTGGAGGCCTGCGGCATCTGCGGCGCTGACCGTTCCGACATCGCGCGGGCCGAGAATGGCCGCGTGCCGGGGCACGAGGTGGTGGGCCGCATCGCCGCCTTGGGCGAAGGGGTCACGCACTGGCGCATCGGCCAGCGGGTCGGCGTGGGACGCATGGGCGGGCCCTGCCTTATCTGCGACCAGTGCCGCCGGGGCGCGTTCAACCTTTGCCGCGACCAGCCGACGACGGGTGTTTCGCGCGACGGCGGCTATGCCGAAAAGATGCTGGCGCGGGCCAGCGGCCTTGTCTCCATCCCCGACGACCTGTCTTCGGAAGAGGCGGCGCCGATCCTTTGCGCCGGCATCGCCACCTTCAACGCCCTGCGCAAGTCGGGGGCGGAGCCGGGCGATCTGGTCGCCGTCTTCGGCATCGGCGGTCTGGGCCACATGGCGGTGCAATACGCCCGCCGCATGGGCTTCCGCGTCGCCGCCATCGGGCGCGGCGACATCCGCGAGGATGCGCTGCGCCTTGGCGCGCATATCTATATCGACGGCAACGCGGCGGAAACGCTGGCCGGGATGGGCGGCGCGGCGGCGATCCTCACCACGGTGGGTGATGCCGCGGCGATCCAGTCCCTCCTTCCCGGCCTTGCGCCGCAAGGGCGGTTGGTCCTGCTGGGCATCGCCAAGGATCCGCTGGCGGTTTCAGTCGGGCACCTCGTGGGCGGCGAACGCGCCATCCTCGGGTCGATCACCGGCACACCGCATGACACCGAACGCGCGCTGGACTTCAGCGTCCTGACCCACGCCCATCCGCAGATCGAGGTGATGCCCTTGGACCGTGCGACCGAGGCGTTCGAGCGCATGGCCTCGGGCGCCGTCCGCTTCCGCATGGTGCTGAGGATGGGCGCATGATGCGCCACATCGATCACCTCGTCGTCGCGGTCCACGATCTGGACGCCGCAGGTGCGGAATACGAAGCACTGGGATTGCAGGTCGGGGCCGTGAACCGCCACCCCTGGGGCACGGAAAACCGCATCATCCAGTTCCGCCGATCGTTCATCGAGCTGATCACTGTCGGCGCGGGGGC
This sequence comes from Falsirhodobacter sp. 20TX0035, assembly GCF_028307215.1. Taxonomy (GTDB): domain Bacteria; phylum Pseudomonadota; class Alphaproteobacteria; order Rhodobacterales; family Rhodobacteraceae; genus Falsirhodobacter. The sequence goes on from NZ_JAQMHV010000005.1 coordinate 137,548, forward strand.
GGACATCCCGCCCCACGCCCCCGGCCGCTTCAGCTTCGGTGCCTTTGTCCGCGACTACCTCGAACACCGCGAGGGGCTGGCGATGCTCGTCCTCGGCTCCACCGACGCCAAGGCCGACGCCGCGCAATTCGCCGCCGACAACATCGGCGCGTTCGACACGTTCCACTTCGCCCGCAGCGGCCGCAACGCCGACGGCGCGGAAACCCGCGTCGCCTTCACGCTGGCCTTTGCCGAAGACCCCCTTGCCTCCGACGCGGGCTTCTTCACCTGCCAGCAGCACTTCCCCGAGGCGTTCTGGAACCCCCGCCAGCAGGTCCACCCGAACGGCGCGACCGACATCACCCGCGTCACCTTCGCCGCCCCCGACCCCGACGCCCACCGCCCGTTCCTGCAGGCCTTCACCGGCACGGACAGGCTGGTGGCGCTGGAACCCGGCCCCCGCGCTTGCCTGACCGGCTTCACCATCACCGCGCCCGCAGCGCGCACCGTTTCCCTTCGCGGCACCGACATCACCTTCGAGGCGACCCCTTGACCCACAACCTGAAGCGCAACCTCGTCCTTCTCGTCACCGCCCAGTCCCTGGGGGCGGCCAGCGGGCCGATCGTCATCTCGCTCGGCGGGATGGTGGGGCAGATGCTGTCGCCGAACCCGGCGCTGGTGACGCTGCCGGTCAGCGTCTACAACCTCGGCCTTGCCCTAGGCACGCTGCCGGCGGCGGCGATCATGCGGCGCTTCGGGCGCAGAAACGGCTATCTGCTCGGGGGCTGCCTTGGCATCGCCTCGGGGCTGGTGGCGGCCGGAGGGATCTGGCTGGGGGCCTTCGCGATCTTCTGCCTGGGCACCTTCATCGCCGGCACCTACGCGTCCTATGTCCAGACCTACCGCTTCGCGGCGGCCGACGGGCGGGACCCGGAAGACCGGGCCCGCGCGATTTCGTGGGTGATGGTGGGCGGGCTGATCGCGGCCGTCATCGGCCCGCAACTGGTGATCTGGACGCGGGAATCGGTTCCCGGCGCGGTGTATATGGGCAGCTTCCTCAGCCAGGCCGCGCTGGCGCTGATCGCTCTGCCGGTGCTGGCGCGGCTGCACGCGCCGCGCCCAGTGGCCGCGCGGGTGCTGGAAGGCGGGCGCAGCGTGGGGCAGCTTCTCGCCTCGCCTCGCTACGTCCTTGCGGTGGCGGCGGGGGTCGTGTCCTACGGGCTGATGGCCTTCGTGATGACGGCGGCCCCGCTGGCGATGGTGGGCTGCGGGCATTCCATCACGGCCGCCGCGCACGGCATCCAGTGGCACGTGCTGGCGATGTTCGCGCCCAGCCTTTTCACCGGCCGCCTGATCGCGCGCTGGGGGAAAGAGCGGATCACGGCGCTCGGCCTCGTCCTGATCGCGGCCTCGGGCGCGGTGGCGCTGACCGGGCTGGATCTGAGCCATTTCTACATCTCGCTGGTCTTCCTCGGGATCGGCTGGAACTTCGGCTTCATCGGCGCCACGGCCATGGTCGCCGCCAGCCACACCGAGGCCGAAAAGGGCCGCGCGCAGGGCCTGAACGACTTCATCGTCTTCGGCACGGTGGCGGTGGGCTCGTTCTTCTCGGGCGCGCTTCTTCAGGCCTCGGGGTGGAGCCTCGTGAACCTGATGATCTTCCCCGGCGTGGCGCTGGTCCTCGCCCCGCTGATCTGGACCCTGGCCCGCCCGCGGTCCGAAGCCGCGACCTGAAGGGTCAGGGGGCGATCGTCAACGAGGCGACGACCCCCGCCCCCGGCCCAGACCGGAACTCCAGCGTGCCGTTCATGCGCTGCATCGCGGTCTGCACGATGGCAAGGCCCAGCCCGCTGCCCCCGGCGGCCGCGCCACGGCCGCGGAAGAACCGTTCGGTCAGGCGGGGGCGGTCCTGTTCGCGAATCCCGGCCCCGGCATCGGCCACCTCGATCCGCGTGCCGCTGCCCCGGATGGAGACGGCCGCACCGGGGGGCGAGGCCTGGATCGCATTCTCCAGCAGGTTGCGCAGCGCGGCGCCCAGCAGCAGCCGGTCATGGGCGGCGCCGTCCCGCTCCACCAGCACCGTCACGCCGACCCCGCGCTCGCGCGCCAGCACCTCCGTCGCCTGAACGCAGTCGGCGACGATGTCCTCCAGCGGGGCGCGGTTCTGCCCGGCCTCGCGCGCGTCGACGGCGGCCATTTCCAGCAGCTGCCGCACAAGGCGGTCGGTGCGGGCCACGCTCGCCTCGATCTGGCGCAGGGCGCGGCGGCGCTGGTCGTCATCTCCCCGCAGCGCGATTTGCGCCTGCGTCTTCAGGCCGGCCAGAGGGGTCTTCAGCTCGTGCGCGGCAAAGGCGGTGAAGCTGCGCTCGCGGTCCCGCGTCTCCTCCACCCGGCGGAACAGGTCGTTCATCGCGGACTGGATAGGCGACAGTTCGGCCGGAAGGCGGCGGTCCAGCGGGCGCAGATCCTCGGCGTCGCGGGCAGCCAGATCGCCCGCCATGCGGCGCAGGGGGCGCAGGCCACGGCCCAGCCCGATCCAGATCAGCCCCGCCAGAACCGGCAGCACCGCAAGCGCGGGCAGGATCAGCCCGCGCGTCACGTCGCCGATCAGCCGCTTGCGCATGGTCATGCTGTCCCCGACCATGACCCGCACACCACGTTCCGCGTTCACCATAGAATAGACGCGCCATTCCACCCCGTCCACCGTGTTCATGCTGAACCCTTCCGTCGCCGCCAGCCGGTCCTTCGGCGCGGCCGAGGATCCGGCCACGGGTGTGCCGTCCAGCCGCCAGATCTGGCATGACAGCTGGCGCGAATAGGCGTGATCCACCGCCATCGGCAGCGACGCCGCCCCTTCCATCGACACGCGCTCGTCGGTCACGAGGGTGGAGACCATGCGCGCGGCCTCGGCCAGCCGCGCGTCCAGCACGCGGTCCATCTTGGCCGCGGTGGACTGGTGGATCCAGACGAAGCCCGACACCCAGACGGCGCCGGTAGCGGCCAGCAGGATCAGGAACATGCGCAGCCGGATCGGGATCATGACGCCTCCGCCAGACGGTAGCCCGCACCGCGCACCGTTTCGATGAAGGACGGGCCCAGCTTGGCGCGCAGCTTGTGGATGTGGACTTCCACCGTATTGCTTTCCACATCCTCCTGCCAGCCATAGAGCTTCTCCTCCAGCGTGGACTTGCCGAGGATGGCGCCGGGGCGTTCCATCAGCGCGTGCAGGATCGTGAACTCGCGCCGCGAAAAGCGCAGGTCGCGCCCGTCCAGCGTCCCGCTCATCCGCGAGGGATCAAGGTGCAGGCCGTTCCAGTGCAGGTGCGCCGTCGCCCGCCCCTCGGCCCGGCGCAGGATGGCGCGCAAGCGGGCGGCCAGTTCTTCCAGATCGAAAGGCTTGCCAAGGTAGTCGTCCGCCCCCCGGTCTAGCCCATGGATGCGGTCCGTCACCTGATCGCGAGCGGTCAGCACCAGCACCGGCAGCCGCATCCCTTCGCCCCGCCATTCCGCCAGCAGATCAAGGCCCGATCCGTCGGGCAGCATCACGTCCAGCACCACCCCGTTGAAGCCCCCCGCCGCCAGCGCCGCCCGGGCGTCGGCGCAGGAGTCCACCACTTCGGCCGAATAGCCGGACAGGCCAAGGCCGACGGCCAGCCCGTCCTGAAGGATCGTGTCGTCCTCGACGATTAGAAGCCGCATCTTCGTCCTTGTCGTGCAGGCGGTGGTCGGACCCGGAATAGCATGAACACCCGCGTCCCGCATCGGGTCACCCTACAGCAGGCGAACCTGCGTGCCGATGGGCGCCAGACCGAACAGTTCCTGGATATGTTCGTTGTATAGCCCGACGCAGCCCGAGGAGGACGGCCGCCCGATCTTGCGCGTGTCGTGCGTGCCGTGGATGATGTAGGCGGGCCAAGACAGGTACATCGCATGGGTGCCCAAGGGGTTGTTCGGCCCCGGCCCCACATGGTCGGGCAGCGACGGATCGCGGCGGCGCATGTCGGGCGTGGGCGTCCAGCCGGGGCCGACCTTCTTGCGCACGATCTCGGTGTATCCCCGGCGCGTCAGGTCTTCCGACATCGGGATGGAGCTGGGATAAAGCCGATAGGTCTGCCCGTCTGCCCCCCAGTAGTGCAGCGCGCGGGAGGTGAGGTCCGCGAGGATCGCCCCCTTGCCCAGCCCGTCGAAATGATCGCGCCAGTCCTGCATCTGGAAGCTGGACACGTTGCTGCGCGTTTCGGCTCGCAGGGGCGTGGCGATCAGGGCGGGTGCGGCCAGGGCGGCGGCCATCAGGCTGCGGCGGGACAGGGTCATGGATCATCTCCGGTAGTGGTTCGTCCCACGAATCCCCCTTGAACCTTAAGTGAAACTGAAGGTCCGCGGCGCCCCCTCCCGGCGGTTGCCGGGGCGGCCGCATGGCCTAAGATCAGGGTCACCGCACAGAAGGAGTGGTCCCATGGAACGCACGAACTCCCGGAGGTCGTTGATCGCCACCCTGCCCCTCGGGATCGGGCTGATGGCGGCGGTGGACGAGGTCGTGTTCCACCAGATCCTGCGCTGGCACCACTTTTTCGACTGGTCCACCCCCGCCTTCGGCATCGTGTCGGACGGAATCCTGCACACGATGGAACTGATGCTCTTCATCCTGGGCGCCTTTCTGGTGGCCGAAGTGCGGCGCGTTCTGGTTCCGCGGGCCGCCTGGGCCGGCCTGTTCCTGGGGATGGGCGGGTTTCAGGTCTTTGACGGGGTGATCGACCACAAGGTGCTGCGCCTGCATCAGATCCGGCAGGTGGAGAACCTCTGGCTGTACGACACCGTCTGGATCGCCGCCGGCGTGGCGTTGCTGCTGGTGGGCTTTGGGCTGGCGCGGCGGGCATGACGGTCCTGCTGTTCACCCTGCTGCCGCTGGCAGTGCTGGCCGCCTACCTCCTTGCCGCGCGGCGCGACGGCGGATGGAGCGCGGGGCGCAGCGCGAGCTTTGCCGCCGGCATCCTGCTGATCGTGGTGGCGATGCTGCCTTCGGTGCAGCACTGGGCGCATCACGACCTGCGCGGCCACATGATCCAGCACCTGATGCTGGGGATGTTCGCCCCCCTTGCCCTGATGCTGGGCGCGCCGGGCACGCTGCTGCTGCGCAGCGTGTCGGTGGGCGCCGCGCGCCGTCTGGTGGCGCTTCTGGCCCTTCCGCCCGTCCGCGTGCTGATCCACCCGATCACGGCCGCCCTTCTGGACATCGGGGCGATGTATGTTCTCTACCTCACCCCGCTTTACGGCGTGATGGCGCATGATCCGGTGCTGCATGTGCTGCTGCACGTCCATTTCGTGCTGGCGGGATACCTGTTTTCCTGGTCCATCGCGGGGCCGGACCCGGCGCCCTACCGCCCCGGCCTGCGGATGCGCCTTACGGTCCTGTTCGCGGCCACCGCCGCCCATGCGGTGTTAGGCAAGGTGATGTACGGCTTCGCCTATCCCCGGAACACCGGCGTGCCGATCGAGGGACTGCGCAGCGCCGCCCAGTGGATGTATTACGGCGGCGACCTGGCCGAGGCGTGCCTGGCCGTCGCCTTCTTCGCGATCTGGTTCCGCCAGCGCCACCGCAACGCCGCAGGGCTGGTCCCCGCCTGACTGGGCGGGGGTGACATCCGGCTCATAAAAGGCTAGAGGACCGTCCCCTTTCCCGGATCCGCCATGACGCCCAGAACCTTCTATGACCTGAACGATGAACAAGGCGTCTTCCGCCTGTCCATCTCCATGACCATTGTCGTGGCGGTCATGGGCATCGTCATGGGGATCCTGTCCGGCTCCGCTTCGATCATGTTCGACGGCGTGTATTCCATGCTCGACACGGTGATGAGCCTTCTGGCCCTCTTCGTCGTCAAGCTGATCCAGGCCGACACGCAGTCGGGCTATCTGTCCGAACGCCTGCGCAAGCGGTTTTCCATGGGGTTCTGGCATCTGGAACCGATGGTGCTGGGCCTGAACGGCACCCTGCTGATGGCGGTGGCGCTGTACGCGCTGGTGAACGCCTTGGGTAGCCTGTTCGAGGGCGGGACGGAACTGCACATGGGCGCGGCGGTCGCCTATTCGATGGCGACCCTGATCATCTGCGCGGCCATGGTGCGGATCGCCAGCCGCGCGAACCGGACTATCGGTTCGGCCCTGATCGCGCTGGACATCAAGGGCTGGCTGATCGCGGGCTGTATTTCCGGCGCGCTTGTGCTGTCGTTCGGGGCGGCGCTTCTGCTGCGGGGCACGCCGGCTGGCTGGCTTGTGCCCTATGTGGACCCGGCCGCGCTTGTGGTGGTGTGCCTTGCGATCATCCCCATGCCGGTCCGCACGATCCGCACGGCGCTGGCCGATGTCCTGCTGGTGACGCCGGCCGATCTGCACGCCCATGTCCTGAAAGTCACGTCCGAGTTCGTGGAGCGGCACGGCTTCACCGATTTCCGGGCCTACGTGGCCCGGACCGGCCGCTCACGCGAGATCACGATCTTCATCGTCGCCCCCGAGGATCGCGCCACGCGTCCCCTGCTGGAGTGGGACCTGCTGCGCGACGAACTGGGCGACGCCATCGGCGACAAGGGCCCCGACCGCTGGCTGACCATCACCTTCACCAGCGATCTGCGCTGGGCGGAATAAGCCCCTTTATCCGCCCCAGACGAACAGGATCAGCGGCACGCCCACCAGCACGACCAGCAGCGACAAGGGCGCGCCCAACCGGGCATAATCGCCGAACCGGTATCCGCCAGGTCCCATGACCAGCGTGTTGCACTGGTGGCCGATGGGGGTCAGGAAATCGCAGCCCGCGCCCACGGCCACGGCCATCAGGAACGCGTCGGGGGCAAAGCCCAGCTCGTTCGCGAAGGTGGCCGCGATGGGCGCCATGACCAGCACGGTCGCGGCGTTGTTCAGGAACGGCGTCACCGCCATCGCGGCCAGCATGATCATGGTCAGCGCCCCCCAGGCCGGCAGGCCTGCCGCGGCGCTGGAAAGCCACGCCCCGATCAGGTCGGTGCCGCCCGTGGTCTGCAACGCCTCGCTGACCGGGATCAGGGCGCCCAGCATGACAAGGATCGGCCATTCCACGCTTTCATAGGCGTCGCGCGGGCTGATGGCGCCGCTGGCCATCATCAGCGTCGCCGCGCTGAAAAAGGCGACGGCCACCGGGACGATCCCCGCCGCCGTCAGCCCCATCGCGGCCACGAGGATGACCAGCGGCAGCACCTCCTTCCGGACGCTGCCAAGGCGGATGCTGCGTTCGGCCAGCGGCAGGACGCCCAGCGCCTCCATCCGCTCGGGCATGATGGCGGCGGGGCCCTGAAGCAGCAGCACGTCGCCGCCCGTCAGCACCGTCGCCCCCAGCCGTTCCGTCATGCGGTGCCCCGCGCGCGAGATGGCGATCACGTTGATGCCGTAATGGGCGTGCAGGCCCAGACGTTCCGGGCTGGTGCCCACAAGGATCGACCGCGGGGTCACCACCGTTTCCACGATGCCCAGCGGCTCCTTCTTGCCGGTGCCGTCCTGACGGGTCAGATGCAGGCCGCCGGCGCTGACCGCACGTTCCAGCGCGTCCGGCTCTCCGCGCAGAAGAAGGGTGTCGCCCGCCATGATCTGCGTTTCGGGAAGGGTGACGCGGCGGCGCGCCTCGTCGCGCACGATGCCGGTCACGACAAGGCCCCCCTCCACCAGCCCCAGAAACTTCGCCACCGTCATGCCGGCGGCCTTGGAGGTTTCGCCCACCTGCGCTTCGGTGTTGTAGTCGCTGATGCCCACAGCCTCGTCCAGCGTGGGGGCGGCGCGGCGGTCGCGCGGGATCAGGCGGTAGCCGAACTGCAGGAACAGAAGGCCGGTGATCGACAGCCCGATGCCCACGGGGGCATAGTCGAACATGCCGAACGGCTCGCCCGTGATCTCCTCCCGCACGCGCGAGACGATGATGTTGGGCGAGGTGCCGACCAGAGTGATGAGGCCACCAAGCAGCGACGCAAAGGACATCGGCATCAGGAAGACCGAGGGCGAGACCCCCGACTTCTTCGCCATCTTGAACGAGGCGGGGATCAGCATGGCCAGCGCCCCGATGTTCTTGACCAGCGCCGACAGCAGCGTGACGGAGCTGACGAGGATCGTCAGCTGCCAGCGCACATGCGTCACCCGCCGCACGACCCAGCGGATCACCGTTTCGATGACACCCGACCGCGCGATGGTGGCGCTGACCACAAGGGCGCTGCCCACGATGATGACGATGTCGTCGCTGAACCCGGTGAAGGCGTCTTCCGGTTTGACGGTGCCCGCGACGAGCGAGGCGAGCAGCGCCAGCATGGCCACCAGGTCGTATCGCAGCCGCCCCCAGATGAAGAGGACCATCATCGCCCCCAGGATGAGGAAGGACAGAACCTGGGGTTGGGTCATCAATGTTCTCCGAAGGATCCTCGGGAAACGCTGGTGATCGGCCGAGGTTCCAGCCAACGGACGCGGATGCACCGTTCCACCGGAGTTCGGGCACCTGCCTCAACGATCGGAGGTCGGGCGGGCGCGAACGCCCGCCCAAAAGGGCTTACATCGCGGGCAGTGCCGCGATGTCCGTCAGGTCCCCGTCCACGCCCTCCAGCGGGCCCACGACGGTGGCGGCACCCGTTTCCAGGTCCACGGTGTGGATGACGCCGCCCGCCACCAGCCAGGCGGTGTTGGTGCCGTCCTCGGTCGTGTGGATGTCGAAGGCGGGGGTGGTGTCGCCTAGTTCGACGCCCAGCTTGCCCACTGCGGCCAGCGTGCCGTCATTGGGCGAGGTCTGGCGGATCAGCGCGCCGATGGTGGTGTCGATGTCGTACATCGCCGTCGCCTCGGGCTTGCCGAAGGCGTTGGTATAGGCGGCGGCCGCGATCATCGGCGCCTCGCCCGCGTGCATGCCGGCGGCGTCATAGGCCAGCGATCCGTCCACCGTCACCTCGCCCGTGTCGGCGTTGACGCGGTGGTTGGTGGTGCCGGTCATCAGGCGCAGACGGTCGGCCATCGGGTTGAAGTCCACGATCACCGGCGTGTCGGCCATCGGCAGGGGCGTGTTCATGGTCGACAGCGTCGTAGCCGCCCCCGTCATCGGGTCCAGCGTGACGATCGTGTTGTCGGCGGTGACGCCCACCAGCGTCTTGTTGCCGGGGCGATAGTCGATGCCGACCAGCGCGCCCGCGCCCGTGACCTCCATCGTGGTGATGTTCGACGGGGCCTCGCTGTCGAAGCGGATCAGCGTCGTGCCGTCCACCAGCCCGATCACGGGATAGGCGGCGGCGATGCCGGCCGAGGCGGCAAGGGCCAGGGTGGCGGAAACGGCCGTGCGGAATGCGGTCATGGGATCGTCCCTTCATCTCGTGTCGTGGACGGCGTCGTGCCGCCCATGCCCTTCAGGACACGCGACGCGCGCGTCCGGATGCACGGGGATGAAAAAAAATCGCCGGCCCGTTTGCGGCCCCCGATCTGGACTTGCCCCCGGCCCCGTGCCAACCTGCGCCGAACCATGGAGGGAGGGCTGCCGGTGACGTCCGCCGAACTGACGGATGCACTGCGCGGCTGCGCCGGGGGCGACCGGAACGCGCTGCGCCGGATCCTGAACGCCGAGGGCGGGCGCATGCTGGGCATCGCCCAGCGGATGCTGCACCGCCGCGACCTGGCCGAGGAGGCCGTGCAGGACGCCATGGTCCGCATCTGGCAGAAGGCGCACCAGTTCCACGCCGGTGACGGGTCCGCCCATGGCTGGATCTTCGCCATCCTGCGCAACCGCTGCCGCAACATCCTGCGCGACAGCGCGCGCCTGTCCACCTTCGCGCCCGAGGATCTGACGGCGATGCAGGACGCGCGCCTCGGGGCCGCGACCCACGCCGCCGCGGGGCTGGAGGAGGGCCTCGCCCTGCACGCCTGCCTGTCGCGACTGGACCCGGCCGCCGCACGCGCCATCGTTCTGGCCCATGTGGGCGGCTTCAACCATGACGAGATTTCGGACGCCCTTTCGGTCCCCCTCGGCACGTGCAAGAGCTGGATCCGCCGCGGCCTCGACACGCTGAGGAGATGCCTGTCATGAGCGAGACTGATTTGCGCGCCGAGGAATTCGTGCTGGGCCTTCTGGACCCCGCGACCGAGGCCGAGCTGACGGACGCGCTGGAGCATGACCGCGTCTGGGCCGCAGCAGTGGGCCGGGCGCGGGACCGGCTGCGGCCGCTGGACGACACGGCGCCCGACCTGCCCGGCGCGGCGCGGCTGTGGGACGGCGTGGCGGCCCGCCTCGGGCCCGCGCCCGCACGCCGCCGCTGGCTGCCCTTGGGCGCGGCCACGGCGGCGGGTCTGGCCGTCGGCCTGTTCATCGGCGGCACGTGGTTCACCCCCGACCCGATCGTGCTGGCCGTTCTGGTGGACGAGGCCGGCACCCCCACGGCGGTGGTGGAGGATTTCGGCCATGCCGACGCCCGCATCCGTTTCGTCCGCGACATCCAGGTGCCGCAAGGCCGGCAGATGCAGGTCTGGACGCTGCCTTCGGCCGAAACGGGGCCGGTGTCGCTGGGCCTGCTGCGCGGCGCGGCGGGCACGGAACTCGACGCCCCGCGCCTGCCCGATCCCGGCAACGGCCAGCTGTACGAGATCACGCTGGAACCTGCGGGCGGTTCGCCCACCGGGCGGCCCACGGGGGCGATCCTGGCAAAGGGTCTGGCCGCCCGTCAGGACGGCGTCTGACCTATTTCTCGCTCCGCTTGCGCATGCGGGTGGGATAGGTCACCACGCCCCAGATGTAGGTGCCGATGATCGCCACCACCACGAGCGTGGAGACGGGGTTCAGCCACGCCTCCACCCGATCGTAATGCGCTTCCAGAAGGAAGCCGATCAGCGTCAGGAAGGCCGACCACAGGAACGTCCCCACGGCCGAAAAGGCGACGAACTTCCAGAACGGCATGAACGCGAGCCCCGCGGGGATGGAGATGAGCGTCCGCACCGTCGGCAGCAGCCGCCCGAACAGCACCGCCATGGCCCCGTGCCGGTCGAACCAGCCGCAGGCGTGGTCAAGGTCGGTCGCGTCCATCATCGCGAAACGCCCCAACCGGTCCGCCATCCGCTTCAGCCGCGACAGGCCGTAGGTCCGGCCCACCCAGTACCAGATCGTCAGCCCCAGAACCGATCCGACCGTGCCGGCAAGAATGGTCGCCCACACATTCGCCAGCCCCTGCGCCGCGTTGAAGCCCGCCAAGGGCAGGATCACCTCTGACGGGATGGGGGGAAACAGGTTTTCCAGAAACATCAGAAAGGCGACGCCCCAAAGCCCCGTCGCGTCCAGAAAACCCGTAATAAAGTCGAACATGCTGGTCGCGCCCGTCTGTTGTGCCATCGGGAACACCGCGACGGCCGCATCATGTGATCGGCCATCGGGCCGTTCCGCATAGAAAGCGCACGGCCGGGACTTTGCAACTGTCCCGTTTCGTACAATCGTCACATCCGGGGTGGAAGGCGGGCCTAGCCGCCCACGCACGTCCATCCCGGCAACAGGGGCCAGCCCTGCGGCGGGGCCGCGTCCGTCACCAGCCAGTCCAGTGCCGACAGCGGCGCGATCACGTCGCGGCTGCGATGGCCCAGCTTTTCGGCCTGGGCCAAGGCCATCCGGCGTTCGGCGGCCGCGAACATGGCGCGGGCCAGTTCCGCCTCGGGCAGCTTGAAGTTCGACAGGCCGACCTGCGGGTCCACCCCGACGGGGGAGATCACGGCCACATCGGCGCGAAAGCGGCGCAGTTGCGACAACGTCATCTCTCCGAACAAGCCCTGCGCCGGGGCGTCGGGCACCCCGCCCAGCAGGAACACGTCATGCGTGGGCGCCAGATCCCGCGCGATCTGCAGAGAATTAGTGATGATCCGCAGGTCCGGCCGCTCCACGAGGGCGCGGCCCAGCGCGGCGGTGGTGGAGCCTGCGTCGATCATCACGCTGGCCCCGCCCGGCAGAAGCGCCGCCGCAGCGCGGCCAATCGCCAGCTTTTCGGCGGTGCGGTGGTGCATCCGCTCCTCGAACGCGGGCTCCGCCCCGGTGGCGACCACGGCGCCCCCGCGCACGCGGCGGATGCGGCCGGTGGCGGCCAGCGCTTCAAGGTCCGCGCGCAGGGTTTCGCGCGACACGCCCGTGTCGCGGACCAGTTCGGCGATGGACACCCGCCCCCGGCTGTCCAGCCGCTGGGCTATCAGCCGTTCCCGTTCCGCCCGCCACATCCGGTCGCCTCCGCGTTGCGTGGAAAACGTCGCAGCTTCGCCAAAGTTTGCCAAGCCTTTCCTCTGACTGTCGCCAAATCTTCACGGAAGCGAATCCGGGCGTTCATCTTCGCCATGCTAATGCCGCCCTACGGAATGCAGCGCCCCACCGGTTCCGGCCAAGGCGGTGCATTTGCAAAGGATTGCCAAGTCGGACCGCCCGATGGTCCGTGGATCGAAAAGGACCGACCCGAATGCCTCGCACGCTTCTTCTTGCCACGGCCCTTGCGGGCCTTTCCGCCCTTCCGCTGTCCGCGCAGGGCATCCCCGACGCGGCCGACCCGCAGATCGCGGCCCTGATCGAACAGGCCAAGGCCGAAGGAAGCGTCGCCTCCGTCGGGATGCCCGACAGCTGGGCCAACTGGAAGGACAGCTGGGACCAGATCACCCGCACCTACGGGATCGAGCATTTTGACACGGACATGAGCTCGGCCCAGGAACTCGCGAAGTTCGAGAACGAGGGCGCGAACGGCACCGCCGACATCGGCGACGTGGGCGTGGAATTCGGCCCCATCGCGGTGGAACGCGGCCTGCTGCAACCCTACAAGCCCACGACCTGGGACCAGATCCCCGAGTGGGCCAAGGACAAGGACGGCATGTGGGCCATGCCCTATACCGGCACGATGGCCTTTATCATCCGCTCCGACATCGCCGACGCCCCCACCTCCTGGGCGGACCTGATGGAGGGGGACTACACCTTCTCCATGTCGGCCGTGGGGTCGGGCGCGCAATCGAACGCCGCGATCCTGGCGGCCGCCATTTCGCGCGGCGGGTCGGAAACCGACCTGATGCCGGGGATCGAGCTGTTCGCCGAACTGGCCGCCGACGGCCGCCTGCGCGCGAACGAGGCCAACCCCGCCGCGCTGGAGCGGGGCGAGATCGACGTGGCGGCCCTGTGGGACTTCAACGCGCTGAACTACGCGGCCACGGTCGGCGGCGGAAAGTACACCGTCGTCATCCCGTCGGACGGTTCCGTCACCTCGGGCTATGCCAGCGTGATCAACAAGAACGCGCCGCACCCGGCGGCGGCGAAGCTGTCGCGGGAATACATCTTCTCGGACCAGGGGCAGATCAACCTGGCCAACGGCTACGCCCGTCCGATCCGCATCGACCACATCACCCTGCCCGCCGAAACCAAGGCCCGCGTCCTTCCGGCCGAGCAGTACACGAACGCCAAGCCCATCGACACCGAGGCCTGGCAGAAGGCGGCACCGGCGCTGGGACGCCTGTGGCAGGAAAACGTCCTGTCCGAGATGTGAGCCCCTTTCGCACCACCTGTCCGGGCGCGCCCTGCCGCGCCCGGCTTTCTGCATGAACGGACCCCCGCCATGGCTGCGCCCCATACCCCCCGCGTGATCCTGATCGTCCTGGACGGCCTGCGCCACACCACCGCCCGCGAAACGCTGGGCTGGCTGGAAGGCCAGGTCCGCGCGGGCCTCGCCGCCTGCCACCGGATCGAGGCGGAGCTTCCCGCCATCTCCCGCCCCTTGTACGAGACGATCCTGACAGGGCGGACTCCGGCGCAGCACGGCATCGTGTCGAACCACATCCGCCGCCGGTCCGAAGGCGACAGCGTGTTTTCGCGCGTCCGCGCGGCGGGCGGGCGCACGGCGGCGGCGGCCTATCACTGGATCAGCGAACTCTACGCCGCCTCCCCCTTCGATCCGGCGACGGACCGGCTGCGGCTGGACGGAAAGGGTGCCATCACGGACGGGCTGTTCTACTGGGACGACGCCTATCCCGACGATCACCTGTTCGCCGACGCGCAGGCGCTGATCGCGCGCGGCCAGCCCCGCTTCGTGTTCCTGCATCCGATGAACGTGGACGATGCCGGGCACAAATGGGGCGGCAGCTCGCGCCAGTATCGTGACGCGGCGCGGGCGCAGGGCGATCTTCTGGCGCGCTACCTGCCCGGCTGGCGGGCGCTGGGCTATGACATCATCGTCACCGCCGATCACGGGATGAGCGACGACCACAGCCATTCCGGCCCCCTTCCGGACGAGGTGGAGGTGCCGTTCTACACCCTTGGCTTCACCCTTGACGCCGCCCCCCTGCAGACCGAGATCGCGGGCCTGTGCTGCCGTCTGGCCGATGTGGATCCCGGCGCCCTGCCCCCCTATGCCGGACGGATCGACCGGCCATGATCCTGCGCCGCCTGTACGCCCTGCCCCTTGTGCTGTTTCTGCTGGCCGTGGTCGGGGTGCCCCTGATCTCCACCATCGCGGGATCGTTCGGCGGGGCGGGTCCGTTCGACCGCTACGCCCAGATCTTCGGGTCGCGCTTCTACACCCGCGCCTTCACGACGACGCTGTGGCTGTCGGCGCTGACCACGGCGATCGGGCTGGGGCTGGCCGTGCTGCTGGCGCTGGCCTTGCGCGGGCGGGTGCCGGCCCTGTCGCGCACGGCGCTGGTGCTGGGCAACCTCGGCGCGAACTTCTCGGGCGTGCCTTCCGTCCTCAGCTTCATGATCCTTCTGGGGGCGAACGGCGTGCTGACGCGCCTTCTGTTTCCGGGGTTCGAGCTTTATTCCTTTTCCGGCCTGTTGCTGACCTATTCGTTCTTTCAGGTGGCCTTGGCCACGGTGCTCGTCGTGCCGGTGATCATGGCCCTGCCCCGCGACATGGAGGAGGCGGCCCGCCTCATGGGCATCTCCCCACTCCGCTTCTGGGGCCGCGTCGGGCTGCCCACGGTGGCGCCGCAACTGGCCGCGGTGGCGACGCTTCTTTTTGCCAACGCCATGGGCACCTACGCCACCGCCTTCACCCTGATGGGCACCAACGCCCGCATCGTGACGGTGCGGATCGGGGAACTGGTGGCGGGCGACGTCTTTTCGGACCCTGCGCTGGCCAACGCCCTGTCGGTCTGCCTTCTGGTGGTGATGCTGGTGCCCATCGTCCTTGGCCAGATGCTTTTGCGGAGGAGGTCCTGATGCCCCGCCTGTCCTCCGTCTTCCTGACGCTGGCGGCGGCGCTGTTCGCGCTGCCCTTTGTCACCATCGTCCTTGCGGCCTTCGGCACCGGCTGGTCCACCGGCCTTCTGCCCGAAGGGCTGGACACCGCCGCCGTAGCGGGCGTCCTGACCGATCCGCGCTTTCAGGCCGCCTTGGGCCGGTCGCTGGCCGTGTCGGGGGCCGCGCTTCTGCTGTCGGCCGTGTTGATGGTGCCCGCGATCCTGGCGGGCCACATCTACTGGCCCGCGCTGGACCGCTGGCTGGCGCGGTTGGTGGTGCTGCCCTACGCGGTGCCTGGGGTGGTGCTGGTCGTGGGCTACCTGCGCGTCTTCTCGCACCCCGCGCTTGCGTTGAACGGCACGCCGTGGATCCTGGTGCTGGCCTATGTGCCGCTGTGCTTTCCGATGTTCTACGTGTCCATCAAGGGGGCGCTGACGGGGCTGCCCATCGCCGACTGGCTGGACGCCGGGCGGCTGATGGGCCTGCGCGACGAACGCATCCTGGCCCGCGTGGTGCTGCCGATGATCGCGCCGCAGATCCTGCTGGGCGTGGTGCTGGGCCTTGGCATCCTTCTGGGCGAATTCGTCTATGCCAACATGCTGGTCGGCGGCCGGTTCGAAACGCTGCAGATCTACATGTACGCCAAGCGCACGGAAAGCGGCGCCGTCACGGCGGCCATCATCCTGTTCTATTTCCTGACCATCCTATCGCTCACCGCCGCCTCGGTCGCGCTGAGCCGCCAGAGGCCCGCACGATGACCTTTCTGACCGTGGACCGCGTTTGCGCCGAATACGGCGCCACGCGCGTGCTGAACGACGTGACCGCCCATGTGGCCGAGGGGGAGATGCACGTCCTCCTCGGCCCCTCGGGCTGCGGAAAGACGACACTGCTGCGCGCGATCTCGGGGCTTCAGGCCATCTCGGGCGGCAGCATCGCGCTGGCCGGGCGGCGGATCGACGCGCTTCCCCCCGCCGATCGCGGGCTGGCCATGGTGTTTCAGCATTACGCGCTGTTCCCGAACATGACCGTGCGCCAGAACCTGGCCTTCGCGCTGGGCCGCCGGGGGCTGGGCCGCGCCCGGATTGCCGACAACGTGGACCGCATGCTGGAGGTGGTGGACCTGACCCCGCGCGCCGACGCCCTGCCCGCGGCCCTGTCGGGCGGGCAGAAGCAGCGCGTGGCGCTGGCCCGCGCCCTTGTGCTGGAACCGCGCCTTCTGCTTCTGGACGAACCCCTGTCGGCGCTGGACGCCCAGATCCGCAAGCGGTTGCAGCTGGAACTGAAGCGTATGCAGCGCCAACTAGGCCTGACCGCGATCCTCGTGACCCACGATCAGGACGAGGCGATGCGGATGGGGGACCGGATCTCCATCCTCAACGCCGGGCGGATCGTGCAAAGCGACCGGGCCGAAACCGTGTTCCACCGCCCGGCCGACACCTTTGTCGCCCGCTTCCTGGGCGAGGCGAACATCCTGCCCGCCCATCTGATCGCCCCGGGCCGCGCCGGCCACGCCGTCATCCACCCCGCCGCGTTCGAGATCGTGACCGACCTTCCTTTGCTGGAGGCCGAGGTGGTGGACACCGAAATCATGGGCCAGCTCGTGCGCATCCATTGCCGCGCGGGCGGCGAGGCGCTGCGCGTGGACCGGCTGGCGGGCTACGGGGCGGAACGTCCGGCGCCGGGGGACAGGCTGCAACTGGGCGCGCGGCCCGACGCCGTGCACTTCATCGCGCCGACTTCTTCGCCGTCCGTGCCTGACAATACCTCCCCAGATCCTTGATCGCCCGACCGGACCGCAGGTTGCGGCACGACAGGATCCGGTCGTTGCGCAGGGTGACGGGCCCCCGCGCCTCGGCGCAGTGGCAAAGGATCCGCAGGGCCGCGCCCGTGCCTTCGTGCCGGACCTGCGCGATCCGGCGCGGACGCTCGGTTCCGTCCTCCTCGCGATAAAGGATCTCGAAATCATACGCCTCGGCCGGGTCGGGGGGGTCCTGTTTCGGGCGCTTCGGCCGTTTCGGCGTAGCGATGGCGGCGGGCGGTTCGGCAACGGGGGCCGGAACCTCGCCCACCCGGCGCCGCGTCAGGAAATGCAGTCCCAGCAGCACGAGGGAGCCGAGAAGGACGAGCTCGATCATCTGGCCTCCGTTCCCTGCCCGCATCCGTCCGGCCTTGATGGCGGAAAGCGGCGGGGCGGGTCAAGCCGCATCCCCGGCCCCGGCTCCGGCCTTGGCGGAAACGTTTGTCTTGCCGCCTTCCCGGTCCCTTCATAAGCTATTCCCAAGGTTGCACCCCCATCGGCGCGAGGAGGCGCGGGAGGTGCGAAACCGCTGCGAGGGAGGTGACATGAGGATACTACTGGCGCTGTCGCGCCGCATCGATCAGCTGAACACGATCATCGGCAAGGCGGCCTCGTGGCTGATCCTCGCGGCCGTCCTGATCAGCGCGATCAACGCGGTGATGCGAAAGGTGTTCTCCGTAAGCTCCAACGCGTGGCTGGAGGCGCAGTGGTACCTGTTTTCCGCCGTGTTCCTTCTGGCCGCCGGCTACACGCTTCTGGCGAACGAGCATGTGAAGGTCGACCTGCTCTACAGCGCCCTGTCGCGCCGCAAGCAGCTGTGGGTGGAGGTGCTGGGCACGATCTTCTTCCTGTTCCCCTTCTGCCTCATCACCATCTGGCTGTCCTGGCCGGTCGTGGCGGCCAAGATCGCCTCGGGCGAGGTGTCGAACAACACCGGCGGCCTGATCCAGTGGCCCGTCTGGATCCTGATCCCCATCGGCTTCGGCCTTCTGGCGCTTCAGGGCCTGTCCGAACTGATCAAGCGCATCGCGATCCTGCGTGGGGTGATCCCCGATCCGGTCCTCGTGGCCGACGCCGAAGCGGCGAGGCTGTGACATGAACTTCCTTGCGGACAACCTTGCCCCGATCATGTTCCTGTCGTTGATCGTGGTGCTTCTGATCGGCTATCCCGTGGCCTTCGCGCTGGCCTTCGTGGGCTTCGTCTTCGGCTTCATCGGGATCGAGATGGGGCTTCTGCCCCTCAACCTCTTCCAGGCGATCCCCGACCGCATCTTCGGCCAGATGTCGAACGAGACGTTGCTGGCCATCCCCTTCTTCACCTTCATGGGCCTGATCCTCGAACGGTCGGGCATGGCGGAAAAGCTGCTGGACACCGTTGGCCAGCTGTTCGGGCCGGTGCGGGGCGGGATCGCCTTTGCCGTGATCCTGGTGGGCGCGCTTCTGGCGGCCACCACGGGGGTGGTGGCGGCCTCCGTCATCTCCATGGGGTTGATCTCTTTGCCGATCATGCTGCGCTACGGCTATGACCGGCGGGTCGCGGCGGGCACCATCGCGGCCTCCGGCACGCTGGCCCAGATCATCCCGCCCAGCCTTGTTCTGATCATCCTGGCCGACCAGCTGGGCCGGTCGGTGGGTGACATGTACAAGGGCGCGCTGGTGCCCGGCCTGATGCTGGTGGGCGCCTACGCGGCCTATGTCGCGATCACGGCCATCGTCAGCCCGCAGAAGGTCCCCGCCCTGCCGCCCGAAGCGCGAACCCTGCGCGGCTGGAAGCTGGCGGGGCGGGTGCTGACCTCTCTCGTGCCGCCGCTGGTCCTGATCTTCCTGGTGCTGGGCACGATCTTCTTCGGCATCGCCACGCCCACCGAAGGCGGGGCCATGGGGGCCGTTGGCGCGCTGATCCTCGCCGCGATGAACGGCCGGCTGACGATGGACCTCTTGCGCCAGTCGCTTTATTCCACCGCGCGGCTGTCAGCCTTCGTGCTGTTCATCCTCTTGGGCGCGCGGGTCTTCTCGCTCACCTTCTATGGCGTCAACGGGCATGTCTGGGTCGAACACCTGATGACCTCCATCCCCGGCGGGGTGCTGGGGTTCCTGATCGTGGCGAACCTGCTGGTGTTCTTCCTGGCCTTCTTCCTCGACTACTTCGAACTCGCCTTCATCATCATCCCGCTGCTGGCCCCGGTGGCCGAGGCGATGGGCATCGACCTGATCTGGTTCGGGGTGATGCTGGCGATCAACATGCAGACCTCGTTCATGCACCCACCCTTCGGCTTCTCGCTGTATTTCCTGCGATCGGTGGCCCCGACGCGCGCCTATCGCGACAAGGTGACAGGGGTCACGATCCAGCCGGTGACCTCGGGGCAGATCTACATGGGGGCGATCCCGTTCCTCGTAATCCAGTTGGCGATGGTGGTGCTGGTTCTGGCCTTCCCGCAACTGGTCACCCACTACAAGTCCGGCGCGGCGGCGGTGGACCCGGCCACGATCCAGCTGAACGTGCCGATGCCCGGCGCGGTCAATCCCTATGGCGCCGCCCCCGCCCCCAGCTTCGGCGCGCCCGCCGGCCCCGCCCCCACCTTTGCCCCGCCCGCGCCGCCCAGTTTCGGCGCGCCACAACAATGACGCTGTTTTTGGGAGGAAACACATGACCATCGACCGCCGCAAGTTCCTGACCCGCACGGGGGTGGCCGGGGTGGCCGCCGCCGGGCTCGCCAGCCCCGCCCTTGCCCAGTCCCTGCCCGAGGTGCGCTGGCGCCTGACCTCGGGCTTCCCCAACAACCTCGACACCATCTATGGCGGCGCCGTCGTCATGGCCGAGGCGGTGAAGGCCATGACCGGCGGGAAGTTCCAGATCCAGGTGTTTCAGGCGGGCGAACTGGTGCCCGGCCCGCAGGCCATCGACGCCGTGCAGTCCAACACGGTGGAGATCGCGCACACCTGCGGCTACTACTTCACCGGCAAGAACCCGACCTTCGCCATCGGCTCGGCCATTCCCTTCGGCCTGAACTCCCGCCTCCAGAACGCGTGGCTGTATCACGGCGGCGGGAACGAGGCGTATGACAACTTCCTGTCCGCCTATGGCATCACGGCCAAGCCCGGCGGCGGCACGGGCGCGCAGATGGGCGGCTGGTACCGGAACGAGATCACGAATCTCGCCGACCTCAAGGGCGTGAAGATGCGGATCGCCGGCGTCGCCGGCGAGGTGATGTCGCGCCTGGGCGTGGTGCCCCAGCAGCTTCCGGGCGGCGACATCTATCCCGCACTGGAACGCGGCACCATCGACGCGGCCGAATGGATCGGGCCCTATGACGACGAACGGCTCGGCTTCTACCAGATCGCGCCCTACTACTATTACCCGGCCTTCTGGGAAGGCGGGCTGACCATCCACTTCTTCATCAACAAGCAGCAGCACGAGGCGCTGCCGGACGAATACAAGGCCGCGCTGGACACCGCCTGCAAGGCCGCCAACATCAACATGCAGTCGCTGTACGACGCCAAGAACATGGCCGCGATCCGGTCGCTGGTCGGCAAGGGCGCGCAGCTTCGCCCCCTGCCCGCCGATGTGATGCAGGCCGCCTACAAGGCCACGTTCGAACTTTACGCCGAATATTCCGAACGCTTCCCGGAATGGGCCGCGATCTATCC
The DNA here is from genome assembly GCF_028307215.1 of Falsirhodobacter sp. 20TX0035. Taxonomy (GTDB): domain Bacteria; phylum Pseudomonadota; class Alphaproteobacteria; order Rhodobacterales; family Rhodobacteraceae; genus Falsirhodobacter. The sequence goes on from NZ_JAQMHV010000005.1 coordinate 158,190, forward strand.
CGGCTGGAAGACGTTCCGCGACCAGGGCTTCGAATGGTTCCGCGTGGCCGAATACACCTATGACAGCTACGTCTTCGGCGCGCAGGCCGCCGGACAATGACAGATGAAGGCTCCGGCGCGATCCGGAGCCTTCACAGCTTCCAGAAGAACCAACCGGTCATGCCGACGCCGTAAAGGATGATCGCGATGCGCAACGCGCGGGCCGGGATCAGATGCGCGATCTGCGTGGCGCCCCAGGCCCCCAGCGTGACCCCCACCAGCCCGATTGAGCCATAATACCACGCGATCACCCCGCCCAGCGCGAACTTCACCACGGCCACCAGCGCCACGAGGGCGGAGATCCACAGCTTCAGCCCGTTCATCGCGTTCAGGTCGGTCAGCCCGGCCAGCGCCAGAAACGCCAGCAGCAGGATCCCGAGGCCCGCGTTGAAGAAGCCGCCGTACACGCAGACGGCCGCCAGAAACAGCCAGACGACGGCCCGCCCGCCGCGCACCCGTCGCATGGCGGCGTTCACCTGCCGGCCGAAGGTGAACAGCAGCACCGCCACCAGCATCAGCCAAGGCACGATCTGCGCGAACTGTTCGTCGGACACGACCAGAAGCAGCTCCGCCCCCAGCCAGCCGAACAGGATGGCCACCAGCGAATAGGGCAGAAGAAGGGAGCGGTGCCGCCGGATCGCGGGCCAGAACCCCGCCGCCCCGCTGACATAGCCCGGCAGGGCCGCATAGGTGTTCGTGGCGTTGGCCAGCAGCGGCGGCACGCCAGCCAGGATCAGCGTGGGCATCATGATGAACGACCCGCCACCGGCCAGCGTGTTGACGGCCCCGCTCAGCAGGCCCGCGATCAGCAGCAGCACTTCGGTCATGTGGTCTTTTCCTTCTCCGTCCCCGGGGCCAAGGATAAGCAAGGGCCGGGGGGAAGTCGATCCGCCTAGGGGGCGTCGCCCTGCCGCTGGCCCGCTGCGTCCACCCACCAGCACAGCACCCGATCCTCGGCCCGCTGGCGCGCCACGTCCTCTTCGGGCGGGGCCACGCGGGTGCGGTGGCAGTCCAGACCCGCGATCCGAAGGCTGCCGGACACGCCATGGCCCAGATGCGCGCTCAGCACGCGGTCGATCAGCTTCGGGGACAGTTCCTCGGGCCGGGCGCAGGCGGGGTCTGCGAGGATCTCGGCCATGCGGCGGTTGCGGGCCTCCTCCACCTCCAGCAGGGCGGCGACCTCGGCCCGAAAGGCGGGCTCGGTCGCGACATAGGCCTCCAGCACGGGCAGGCGGGGGGTGGGCGGCTTTTTCAGCTTCAGCCGCCCTTCGCGATACAGCGCCAGCAGCAAGCGCCCCCCGATGGGAGAGATCAGGGCCACGGGCGCGTCGTAGAAGGCCAGCTCCCGATCCTCGGCCGTCAGGCGCAGGGTGTGGGTGCGCCCGTCCAGCGCCGCCTTGCGCAGGGCGGCCAGCGCCGGGGTGCGGTGGATGTTGGGGATCATGTCGATGACCGACAAGGCCGGCCTCATGCGGTCGCGGATCATCCAGAGCATCGTGCGGGGTCCTTGCGTGCGGGGAAGAACGGTCTTACCCCCTCGGGGCCCCGCCGTCCATGCGCCTAGACCGGCAGGACCGCGACCATCAGCGGGATCGCGGCCATCGCGATCACCGTCTGCACCGCCGTAATCCCGGCCATCAGCGGCGCGTCCCCGCCCAGCTGCCGCGCAAGGATGTAGGCCGAGGACGCGGTCGGCAGCACCTGGAACAGCAGCGCCGTTGTCAGGGCCGGACCGTCCAGCGCCACCGCCCGCGCCACCAGAAGCGTCGCCACCGGCATCAGCAGGAACTTGAAGGCCGAGGATGTGGCCACCGGCCCGACCCAAGCCCGCGCCGTGCTGAAGTTCAGCGCCGCCCCCACGCACAACAGCCCCAGGGGAAGCGAGGCCACGCCCAGCGCGCGCAGCGCAGGCTCCATCCCCGACGGGATCGGGAGGGACAGCGCCTGGAACGTGATCCCGGCGGCGGAGGCGAGGACGAGCGGGTTCGTTACCAGCTGCTTCAGCACGCCCCGTGCCGTCAGCCGGGCCGATCCGAAGCGCGCGAAGACCAGCACGCAAAGGATGTTCACGGTGGGCACGATGGCCGCGTTGCACACCGCCGCCAGCGCCACGCCCTGCGCCCCGAACAGCCCGGCCGCCAGCGTGACGCCGACATAGTTGTTGAACCGCACGCTGCCCTGAAAGACCGAGGTGAAGGCCGGGCCCCCGACCCGCATCAGCGGCCGGGCGCACAGCACGAGCGCCGCGACCGCGACGGTGGAGGCGACGAGGGTCAGCGCCAGCGCCCCCACGGGGAGGCCCGTCAGGTCGGCGGTGGCGAGGCTGTCGAAGAACAGGCAGGGCAGCAGGACGTAATAGCCGAGGCGTTCGGCCTGCGGCCAGAACCCTTCCTCCACAAAACCGCGGCGGCGCAGGGCGCCGCCAAGCGCGATCAGCAGGATCACCGGGATCAGGGCCAGCACCACGTTCTGCGTCATCCCCGATCCCCTACAGCATCTGCCAGATCAGCCGCAGCGCCATGGCGGTGGAGGTCACGACCAGCAGCGGCTTGATCACCCCCGCGCCGATCCGCATCGCCAGCATCGCCCCCAGACGCGCGCCCGCCACCGCCGCCACGGCCATGGCCAGCCCCGTCGCCCACATCGGTGCGCCCAGCGCGGCAAAGACCAGAAGCCCGCCCAGGTTGGACGAGAAGTTCAGAAGCTTCGTGTGCGCCGTGGCCTTCAGGATGCCGTAGCCCGCCAGCAACACGAAGCCCATCATGTAGAAGGACCCCGCCCCCGGCCCGATCAGCCCGTCATAGCCCGCGATGATCGGCACCACGAAGGCGGTAAAGGCCGCGGGCGTGATCCGCTGCGCGCGGTCCGTGTCCGACAGGCCGGGCTTCAGCGCAAAGAACAGCGCGATCCCGATCAGGATGACCGGCAGGATCAGCCGCAGCGCGTCGGTCGGGATCCAGCCCGCCACCGCGGCCCCAAGGCCGCCGCAGGCCAGCGCGACCAGCGCCGCCACCCCTTGCCGCCGCAAGTTCACATGCCCCACCCGCGCATAGCTGAGCGCCGAGGTCGCCGACCCGAACACGCCCTGCAGCTTGTTCGTGGACAGGGCGGTGAACGGGTCCACCCCGGCCATCAGCAGCGCGGGCAGCGTGATCAGCCCCCCGCCCCCGGCGATGGCGTCGACAAAGGCGCCGAAGAAGGCCGCTGCAACTAGAAAGGCGATCAGTTCCGCCGAAAGTTCGAACATGAAAGGTCCTTGCTGCGGGACGATCCCGCACCCGCTGAAACGGCGGTCATTCCCGCCAGGCGTCGCGCACCCAGGCGGTCGGCTTCATGTAATGGCGCAGATACCGCCAGCGCGACCCGTCCTTGTGCTTGCGCCCCAACCCGCGCAGGTGTTGGCCAAGACCCCATCCCTCGCGCCCCACCCAGCCGCCGCTTATGGCATGTTCGGGATGCACCCCGCCCGGGAAGATGACGATCTTGGTGCCGGACGGCAGGCGCGGCGTCAGGAACAGGTTCAAGGGGAAGGTGTGCATGCATTGGTAGCGGAAATGCTGCACCCAAGCCTTGGGAAACAGGTCCACACCGCCCGGCGCGTTGCGGGTCACGAAGCGCTGCTCATAGCGGTATTCGTCGGCCACCCCCTGCGGATCGGCCAGAAACCGTTCCTGCAGCGACACCAGCTTGCCCACTGGGAACCGGAAGACAGAGGTCTGGCCCACCCGTTCGAACGGCTTGGCGGGGTTGCGCGACAGGATCACGTCGTCCGGCCCGCCATAGGTGAAGAACTCGTCAAGGTTGCCGGTGATCACCAGGTCAAGGTCGAGGAACAGGACCGGGCCTTCCAGCGTGCCCAGCCGCGCGCTCCACAACCGGGCCTTGGGCCACTTGCCCTTGGTGTTCTTCGGCATCACGAAGTCGATCTCGGGCAGCGGCTGGCAGTCCACCTCGGGGCGGACGCCGTCAGTGCTGTCGGTAAAGCAGGTGAAGGTGAAGGGCGGCGTGATGTTGCGCGCCACCATGGCATACAGGCGGTTGATGAACCGCGGGCCGTACTTGGTGCCCCAGTTGATGCAGATGACTTGCTTGATCATGAACTCCGCTCCACCAGTTGGAAGGGTGGTTAGCACGGGTGCCGGGGGTGGTCCACTCTCTGCCGGGCGCCGGTGCTCTGGCGGCGTGCGGCCAGGGCGTGCTATGGCAGGCAAACGTCACGCGGAGGCTTGCCATGACACCATCCCTGGGCCTTTGGGCGCTGTTCAACCGCATTGCTCCCCCGCCCCCGCCCGGCGTGGTGGAAGGCGACCGGTTCCACACGGGCGGCGACATCGAGGCGGATGTGTGCCTTGTCACCAACTGCGCCTTCGTGGGCGGCAACGCGGCCACCACCCTGACGGAATACCAGACGCTGACGGCGGCGGGGATGAAGGTCGTGATCGTGCATTGCCCGGTCAAGCGGTCGCCGTGGAAGCGGCACCGGATCGCAGAACGCTTCGTGTCCTACCAGCACGCCATCGTGCCGGCGCATGCCGTCGGGCGGATCCGTTGCCGGACGCTGATCGCGCGGGGCCCCCGCATGGTGATGACGCCGAACTTCGCCCGGCTGATCCCGCGCATCCGGGCGGAACGCGCGCTTTACATCGTCAACAACTCCGCCTGGAACGAGGATGGGAAGCCCCTGTTCGACTGGCCCGGCCTGCACCGCCGGGTGGCGGCCATCGGGCTGCCGCGGTCGCGGATCCACCCCATCAGTCCGATCATCCGGGCCGAGTCCGACAAGGCGCTGTCCGGCACCGGCATCCCCGACCGGCTGAGCACGGAGGACTGGCCCCCCGCCTTCCGCACGGACCTGTTCCAGTTCCGCCCCCGTGCGCCGCTGACCGCGCCCATCGTGATCGGGCGCCACGCCCGCGACCATGCCAGCAAGTGGCTGGAGGATCCGGCCGAACTGGCCGCCGCCTATCCCGACCGCGCGGACATCCGCGTGTCCATCATGGGCGGGGCCGACACGGCGCAGCGCCGGCTGGGCGCGCTGCCTGCAAACTGGACCGTTTTGCCCTTCGGCACGACGGGGGTGGAGGCGTATCTGGCGTCACTTGATATCTTCGTCTACTTCCCCGCCCGCACCCGGGACGAGGCGTTCGGCCGCACGGTGATCGAGGCGGTGATGTCCGGCCTGCCCGTGGTCCTGCCCCCGTTCTTCGAACCGACCTTCGGCGACCTTGCGCTGTATTGCGAGCCTTCGGAGGTGGGGGGCGTGATTGACCGGCTGGCGGCGAACGATGCCGAACGCCTGCACTTCCTGGCCGCCTGCCGGGACGAGGCGGCGGCGCGCTTCAGCACCGACACGCTGCTGCGCCGCATGGGGGGCGAGGTCGTCCATCCGCCGGGGCTTGATGTCCGCGCCCGCGCCTTCCGTCAGGCGGTGCTGCCCGCCGCCACCCAGGCGTCCAGCGCGGCCACCACCGCGTCCTGATCGGCGGGCGCCATGGCATCAAGGCTCTGGATGCACACCGTGTCCAGACGCCCCTGCCGCAACGCCTCCAGCACGGCCTTGCGCTTGTCGGGCCGGCTGGTGGGTTTCAGATAGCCCGAGGGGCTGGGCGGCACGACCTTCGCCCCGGCCCCAAGCTCCAGATGATGGGCAAGGCCGATGGGGGAGAACTGGTCGGCGCTGCGAAAACGTGGCGCGGCCTGCGCGCGCAGCAGGTCCGGATGCGCGTCAAAGAAGCGTTCGAAGGTGGACCGGCGCATCGGATGGGGCCGGTGTTCGGCTAGGAAATAGCGGTCCCGCACCCCCACCAGCCGGGCCGCGCGCTGCTGCGCGTCCTTGAACCCGGCCCGCGCGGGCCCCGGCTTCACCCACGCCTTCAGCCGCGCGAGGACGGGGTTGGGAAAGCGGTGAAGGCGCCCCTGCAGCACCGGCTGCCCCTTTTGGAAGAACAGATCCTCCGCAACCGGACGTCCGATGAAGATGTCGTCGTTCAGATAGAGGAAGTGCTCGGCCAGATCCGGGGTGCGGAACAGCATCGTCTCGATGGAGCGGGAGGAGAACACCGGCAGAAGGTCCGCGTGTTCGCGGTACAGGTCGCGGTGATCCACGATCCGCACCCGGTCGCGCCAGTCCGGCCGGTCCGCGAACAGGACCTCCAGCGCGCGGGGCGTCTGCGCGTCGGTGACGATGAAGACGCGGTCCACGAAGGGACAGAAGGACAGGATCGACCAGACGTTGTACCGGATCTCTCCCCGGCTGGCGAAGCGGGTGGAGGATCGGGCGTTCGGATGCACCGCGCCGCCCGCGAACCGCCGGCGCTTGTCGGCATGCGCCGGATCATCCCCGTCCACCCATGTGACGACCGCGTCGATCATTCCCGTTCCTTCCGGCTGCCAGCGGGGAAACTTGACATTCGGCCTGGGGTTTATCAAGTCAAAGCCCGCCGGGTGACGGCCCTGCCCCAGCATGAAGGACCGCACGCCATGCTCTCATCCCTTTCGCGCCGGCTGGATCTGGCGCAGCGGCGGCTGCGGTTCGCGTTGACGGCATCCCCCCTGAACCCGCGCCGGCTTCCGACGCTGAAGCCGGAACGGTTCGCGGGACGGCGCGTGATCCTCATCGGTCCGGCGGACACGGTGACGGACGATCTGGCCGGTGTGGACGTGGACGCCTATGACGTGATCGTGCGCCTGAACAGCGGCCTGTTCCTGGCCGACCGCGACCCCGCCCGGCTGGGATCGCGCACGGACGTGCTGTTCCACAACCTGAACGAGGAGGGGCCCCGCAGCGCCGGCGCCATCCCACCCCCCGTCCTGAAGCGGCACGGCGTGCACACGGTCGTCTTCCCGCATTGGAGCTTCAAGGGCAGCAAGGCGCGCGTCCACCGCAAGCGGAAGGAGCTGGAAGGCAGCGGCATCGCGCTGAACGTCCCCTCGGTCCGGTTCTGCACGCAGTTGCGGCGGGATCTGGCGGATCACCAGCCCACCGTGGGCACCAGCGCCATGGCGTGGCTCCTGGGTTGCGATCTGGCGGAACTGGCGATCCACGGCTTCACCTTCTTTTCAACCCCCTACGCCCCCAGCTACAACGACCAGGTGCGCACGGGGGCCGAGGCGATGGCCTGGGCCGCCGCGTCCGAGGTTCACGATCCGGCGCTGGAAAAGCCCCTGATCGCCCGCCGCGTGCGCGAGGCCGAGGGCCGTGGGATGACCGTCTGCCTTGGCCGGAACGTGCGCCCGCACCTGATCTGAGAGGCCGACGCGAACGGGCTTGCCACGCGCCGCCGGATGGTGAAGCTTCCGCCTGTCCGCAAGGACGTAGGGGAGGACATACATGACCATCCGACTGGCCCTTGTGGGCCTGGGCAAGATCGCGCGCGATCAGCATCTGCCGGCCATCGAGGCGACCGAAGGGCTGCGCCTGACCGCCATCGCCAGCCGCCATGCGGGCCATCCGGACCTGCCGTCGTATCCGGAGATCGACGCCCTTCTGGCGGCCGAGGACGCCGAGGCCGTCACCCTGTGCACGCCGCCGCAGGGACGCCACGCGCAGGCCCGCGCCGCCATCGCCGCCGGCCGGCACGTGATGCTGGAAAAACCGCCCGGCGCCACCGTGACCGAGGTGCAGGACCTGGCCCGACAGGCCAAGGCGGCGGGCGTCACCCTGTTCGCCACCTGGCATTCGCGCGAGGCGGCGGCCGTGGACGCGGCCCGCGACTGGCTGGCCACGCGCCCCATCCGCCATGTGCGCATCACGTGGAAAGAGGATGTGCGCCACTGGCATCCGAGGCAGGAATGGATCTGGCAGGCGGGCGGCCTTGGCGTCTTCGATCCGGGCATCAACGCGCTGTCCATCGCGACGGCGATCCTGCCCGCGCCCCTGTTCGTGACGGCGGCCGACCTGTCCTTCCCGTCGAACCGCGCGGCCCCCATCGCCGCCCGCATCGCGATGGATTGCGGCGGCGCGCCGGTGGACGCCGAATTCGACTGGCGCCAGACCGGCCCCCAGACCTGGGACATCGAGGTGGAAACCGAGAGCGGCACCCTGCGCCTGTCGCATGGCGGCAGCCGCCTGCATCTGGACGGCGCCGAACAGATGGCGGCGCCCGACCGCGAATACGCCCGCCTTTACGCCCGCTTCGCCGACCTGATCCGCACCGGACGGTCCGACGTGGACCTGTCGCCCCTGCAACTGGTGGCCGACGCCTTTCTTCTGGCCGAACGTCATCAGGTGGAGGCGTTCGAGGAATGAGCGTCACGCGCGAAGCCTTCGGCCCGCAGATGGAGCGGGTCACCCTGCGCCTGCCCTCGGGCGTCGAGGCGCGGATCATCACCTTCGGCGCGGCGCTTCAGGCCCTGATCCTGCCCGACCGCGAGGGGCATCTGGACGACGTGGTTCTGGGCCATGACGGCCCCGAAGGGTATCTGGCCAATCGCAGCATGTATGGCGCCACGGTTGGCCGCTATGCCAACCGGCTGGCGGGCGGGCGCTTTCCCGGCGGGCAGGCGGTCGTGAACCAGAACGGCAACACGCTGCATGGGGGACCCGACGGCTTCGACCGCCGCCCTTGGGCGATCGAGCAATGCGAGGACACCGCCGTCACCCTGTCGCTGTTCAGCCCGGACGGGGATCAGGGCTTTCCCGGCAACCTGACCGCCCGCGTAACCTATGCGCTGACCGACACGGACGGGCCGGGACTGCACCTGTCGTTCGAGGCGGAAACGGACGCGGACACGCCCGTGAACCTGACGAACCATTCGTTCTTCAACCTGGGCGGCCATCTGCGCGACGCGGCCCGGATGCGGGACGTGATGGGGCATGTGATGCGGATCGACGCCGACCGCTATCTGCCGGTGGACGCCACGATGATCCCCGAAGGCGCGCCCGCACGGGTGGAGGGCACGCCCTTCGACTTCCGCACGCCCCGCCCGCTGGGCCAAGCGATCCGGGCCGATGACGAACAGCTTCGGCGCGGTCAGGGCTATGACCACAACTTCTGCCTGAACGGCGAATGCGCGGCCATCGTCCACGATCCCGTGTCGGGCCGGAGGATGGAGATGTGGACCGATCAGCCGGGGGTGCAGCTTTATTCCGGCAACCTCCTGTCGCCGACCCGCCCGGGCAAGGGCGGGCTGTCGCCCCGCGTGGGCGACGCCTTTTGCCTGGAGCCGCAGCGCTGGCCCGATGGCCCGAACCGTCCGGACTTCCCCCCGTCCATCCTGCGGGCGGGGGAGGTGTATCAGCACCGGACGCGGCTGCGCTTTGGCGTGGCCTGACGCGCGGCGTCAGAAGAGCGGGGTCAGGGCCAGAACCTCCTCCAGCAGGTCGGGGGTCGCGGCCACCGCGATGGGCGGCAGGGGGCGGGCGGGGTCGTAGCCCGGCCGCCCGTTCGACCAGCCGGTGCCACCGCATTCCGCCGCGACCAGCATCCCCGCCGCGTGGTCCCAGGGCTTGGCCATGGGGGACACGATCACCTCGGCATGGCCCAGCGCGAACTGCCGGTATTCGTGGCACGAACACCGCAGGTCCGACGCGCGGGCAAAGAAGGGCAGCGTCCCGGCCACGGCGGCGCGCCGGTCGGGCGGATAAAGGAACAGCGGCACGAAGGCACGCGCCTCGGCCAGCGGCACGGCGCGGGGGCCGGTCAGGCGGCGGGGCGGCTGGCCGGGGCGGACATACCACGCCCCCTGCCCCTTCGTGGCCATGATCCAGTCATCCCCCACGGGATCGTAAAGCAGGCCGAACACCGTTTGCCCCGCTTCCGTCACCGCAAGGATCGTGCCGAAGCTGGCCATCCCGTTGACGAAGTTGCCCGTCCCGTCGATCGGGTCGATGATGACCGCGTGATCCGCCGTGGCCAGACGGTCCAGCAGCGCGGGATCGGCCTCCACCGCCTCCTCCCCCACGATCAGGGCGCCGGGGCACAGGGCGCGGGCGGCCGCGGCAATGCTGCGTTCGGCGGCGGTGTCGGCCACGGTCACCAGATCCTGCGGGCCGCTTTTCATCCCGATCGCGTCGGGGGACAGGTTGCGGAAGCGGGGCAGGATCTCCTCCCGCGCGGCGCGGCGGACGGCGTCGATCAAGCCGTCGCGTGTTGTCTGGTCCATTGGTGTGTCCCCGGCATGGTGTGCCCGCAAGGCGTAGCGGCCCGTGGGCCCGACCTCAACCCGTGCGTCAGGTTTTCAGGAACGGATCGGTCCCCCGGCTGTTCCTTCCCCATGCGCAGACCGCGTAAGGACCACCGGAACAACAGGATTCATCCATGACCCAGTATCCCACGCCCCCCTATCCCGAACAGCAGCAGGACATGCCCGGCCAGACCGAGAAGATGAACCCCCGCCCCGATCATGGCGAGGAAAGCTATGTCGGGTCCGGCCGTCTGGCAGGGATGAAGGCGCTGATCACCGGGGCCGACAGCGGCATCGGCCGCGCGGTTGCCATCGCCTATGCCCGCGAGGGTGCAGACGTCGCCATCTCCTACCTGAACGAGGATGACGACGCCGAGGAAACGGCCCGTCTGGTGCGCGAGGCCGGCCGCAAGGCGCTGCTGCTGCCCGGCAACATCGCCAAGGCGGAACATTGCCGCCAGATCGTCGACCGCACGATTTCCGAACTCGGCGGGATCGACATCCTTGTCAACAACGCCGCCCATCAGGCGACGTTCGACAAGCTGACCGACATCCCGGACGAGGAGTGGGAGATCACCTTCCAGATCAACCTGCACGCGATGTTCTATCTGGTGAAGGCCGCGACGCCCCACATGAAGCCCGGCTCGGCCATCGTGAACACCACGTCCATCAACGCCGACAAGCCGAACCCGGGGCTGCTGGCCTACGCCACGACGAAGGGCGCGATCCAGACGCTGACGGCGGCGCTGGCACAAGGGCTGGCCGAAGACGGCATCCGCGTGAACTGCGTGGCACCGGGGCCGATCTGGACGCCGCTGATCCCGTCGACCATGCCGGCCGACAAGGTGTCGAACTTCGGCAAGCAGGTGCCGTTCCAGCGTGCGGGCCAGCCGGCGGAACTCGCCTCGGCCTATGTGATGCTAGCCGAGCCGCGGTCCAGCTACACCTCGGGGGCGACGATCGCCGTCACGGGTGGCCAGCCGATCCTGTAAGGCTGCGATCCGGCAAGAATAGGAAGGGCCCGCGCTGCGGGCCCTTTTTTCGTCAGACGGCGCCGACGCTGCGCGCCACGCGCAGGGGGGCGGGCACGGCCGGCGTCACCTCGGCCGCGAACCAGGCCACCGTCTGCGGCAGGCCCTCTGCCAGCGACACCTTCGGTTCCCACCCCAGCCAGTCCCGTGCGCGGGAGATGTCGGGCCGGCGGCGCTTCGGATCGTCCTGCGGCAGCGCGCTGAACACGAGGCGGGAGGAGGTCGGCACCAGATCCCGCACCCGTTCGGCCAGTTCGCGGATCTCGAACTCCTCGGGGTTGCCGATGTTCACGGCGGTGGCGGGAGCCTCGGCCACCTCCATCAGCGCGATCAACCCCGCCACGAGGTCGGAGACATAGCAGAAGCTGCGCGTCTGACGCCCGTCGCCATAAACGGTCATCGGATCGCCGCGCAGGGCCTGCACGATCATGTTCGACACGATGCGCCCGTCATCGGCCCGCATCCGGGGGCCGTAGGTGTTGAAGATCCGCGCCACCCGCACATCGGCCCGCTTGGCCCGCACGAAATCGAAGCACAGCGTTTCCGCCGCCCGCTTGCCTTCGTCGTAACAGGCGCGCGGGCCGGTGCAGTTCACGTGGCCCACGTAATCCTCGGGCTGGGGATGCACCTCGGGATCGCCGTACACCTCGCTGGTGGAGGCCTGAAGCAGGCGCGCGCCGTTGCGTTCGGCCAGTTCCAGCAGGTTCAGCGTGCCCACCACGTTGGTCATCATCGTCCCCACCGGGTCCGCCTGATAATGGGGCGGAGAGGCGGGGCTGGCGAGGTTGTAGACCCGGTCCAGCTTTTCCGACAGGACCAGCGGACGCGCCACATCGTGTCGCACCAGCCGGAAGGTCGGGAAGTTGCACAGCGGCAGGACGTTCCCCTCCCGCCCCGTCTGGAAACTGTCAAGGCAGATGACGCGGTGCCCCTTCTGCAACAGCGTTTCGCACAGGTGGGAGCCGACGAATCCGGCCCCGCCGGCAACAAGGATGGTAAGCGCGGTGGTCGACATGCCGGTCTCCTCAGATGGTGGCAGGGTGTGTCGTCATTGCGTGGATCATGTCACGGGCGCGGGCCCGCCCGGTGTGCTGGTTCAGGACGATGCGGCGGGCCTCCTCGCCAATGCGACGGGCGTCTTTCTCAAGCCCCCGAACCACGTCCTCGGTTCCCCCGGCGATCAGGATGGCCTGCCCGTCGGGGAACATCTCGTCCAGACCCGGCCAGTCGTCGCTGATCACGGGCACGCCGCAGGCCCCAGCCTCGAACAGGCGGACGCTGGGCGACCAGCCCATCCGCCGCATCGCGGCCCGCGTGACGTTCAGGGTGAAGCGCTGCGCGTTGTAGAAATCGGGATGCTCGGCGGGGGGCAGATGCTCGATCCGGTCGACATTGGCGGGCCAGTCGATGTCGGCTGGGTATTGCGGGCCGGCCACAACGAACCGCATCTCGGGCAACCGGCGCGCGGGTTCCAGCAGCAGCGCCTCCAGCGTGGGCTGGCGGTCGGGGGAATAGGTGCCAAGATAGCCCAGATCCCAGCGCTTCGTCATTTCGGGCTGCGAGGGGTAGAGCGCCTCGTCCACCGAACAGAACAGCGCCTCGGCCCGCCTTGCACCGCGCACGTCGTGCAGATGGGTCAGCACTGCGCCGCCGGCGAAGCTGAAATAGATGTCGAAGAGCGGGATCTGGCGTGCGGCCAGATATTCGCAGGTGCCGTCATCCAGCGCTTGAAGCGTCACCGGCGTGTCGATGTCATAGAAGGTGAACTGGCGCAGCCCCATCGCCGCCAGCCGGTCGATCAGCGCAATCCCGTCGGGGACGTAGGACCCGATCATCACGCTGTCGGCCGCCCGCAGCCGGTCGCCGTATTCCGCCAGCATCGCGTCCGGGTCGGAATACAGGACCAGCTCGCAGAAGTCCGGGTCCGGCAGGTCGCGATGCGGCGCGTACCACGGCACGTCGCGTTCCAGGAACAGGACGCGGTGCCCTTCGGCGGCCAGCCCCTTGATCAGGGCGCGGAACGTCGTGGCGTGCCCGTTGCCCCAGGCCGAGGACAGCGACAGGCCGAGGATCACGATCTCCATCGGGCGGCGGGGGGCGGTCATGTTCATCACACCCGCTCCTCGGCATGGGCGCGGAACAGGGCGTGCGCCTGCTCGGCCCGGTTGGCATAGGTGTGGTCGGCCAGCACCCGCCGCAGCGCCGCGCGCCCGATCTGCTGCGCCCGTTCGCGCGACACGGAGGCGAGGATGTCCGCCACCTCCTGCCCGTCGCGGGCGACCAGAACCTCCTCGCCCGGTTTCAGGAACAGGTCGATCCCCTCCCAGTAGTCGGTGATCAGGCAGGCGCCGGCGCCCGCCGCCTCGAACACGCGGGTGGCGGGGGAAAAGCCGTTCACGGCCATGCTGTCGCGCGCCACGTTCAGCACCATGCGCGGGGTGCAGTTCAGCGTGTTGTGGTCGGCGGTGCGGACATGGCCCAGCTTGCGGATGTTGCCCGGCATGTCCACGTCGCCCCAGCCCGATCCGCCGATCAGGAAGCTTTGTTCCGGCGCAAGCTTCGCCGGATGCAGGAAGAACTCGGCCACCCGCGCGTCGCGGTCAGGCAGGCGGTTGCCAAGGAAGGCCAGGTCGCAGGCAAAGCGCGGATCGGGATCGACGGGATGGTGCGTGTCCGGGTCCAGCGCGTTGTAGACGGGAATGCAGCGCCCGACGCCCAGTTCGCGATAGGCCGCCACCACCGGATCGCCGCCGCCATAGGTCAGCACCATGTCCAGGTCGGGCAGCACGCGGCGCATCGGGTGATCCGCCGCCGCGCGCAGTTCGGCCAGCGTGGCCGGCGCGTCCACGTCCCAGAAGATGCGCAGCGCCCCCGGTTTCGCCGCCGCCATGACGGAGGCCAGAAGCCGGTCATCCTCGAACCCCACGCCAGAGGCCTTGACCACGATGTCGTAGCGCGCCGCTTCGGCCGCCACGCGCTCCAGCGCCTCCACCGTGCCGTCATAGACGACGACGCGGCACCAGTCCGGCGGGTCGATGTCGCGGTTGGCCTGACGGTCGTAGACGTCGGGTTCATAGAAGGTGATGTCGTAGCCCTTGGCCGCCAAGGCCCGCAGCATCCCGCGATAATAGGTCGCCGCCCCGTTCCAGTAGGCGGACAGGAGGCTGGACCCGTAGAAGGCGATCGTGGTCATGCGGTCTTCCTTTCGGCGTCGCTGCGTTCGTTCAGGATGGTCAGAAGCTCCTGCACCCGATGGGCGCAGGTGTGGCGGGCGCGGATCGTCTCCAGCCCCCGGGCGGCCTGTTCGGCGCGGGCGGCGGGGTCGTTGACCAGTTCGTGCAGGTGGCGGCGCATCTCCTCGCCGTTCTTCGCCCAGCGGAAGTCGCCGTCGCGGAACAGCCCCTCGGCGTCCGACCATGGGGCAGAGACGAGGGGGATGCCGCAGGCCAGCGCCTCGAACGGGCGAATGGTGGGGATGCCGGGCAGTTCGCGCACGTAAGGTCCGCGCGGCACATGCACGGTCACGCGGTGTCGGGCAAAGGCGCGCGGCACTTCGGCGTTGGCGATCCAGCCCCCGAAGGCGATGTTCGCCTGCCGCAGCCGCTGAAGCGCCTCGTCAGGATAGCGCACGCCGCGCACGGTGGCGCGCAGGCCCAGATCGTGGACGGGGTTCATCAGGAACTCCGACAGCTCCGCACTGCGTTCGTCATCGCCCCAGTTGCCGATCCAGATGAGGTCGCCTTCCTCCTCCGCCTCCATCGGGTGGAACAGGGCCGCGTCCGCCGCCTCGTGCCAGGTGTAGACCTGACGGCCCCATCCGGCCTTCAGATACCGTTCGCGCAACGCTTCGCCGAACGCGAGGATGCCGTCATAGCCCGACAGGTCGAGGCCCGCGATCTCCCCCTCCCGGCTGACGGCGCGGTGGTGGGTGTCGTGGAACAGGAGCGTGAAGCGCCCGCCCGCCTGGCGCAGCGCCCCGATCTGCGCGACCAGCGCGGGATCGGTCCATTCATGCACCACGACCACGTCCGCACGTTCCACCGCCGCCGCATGGTCGAACTCCGGCCCGTAGACCTGCGCGTTCAGCATCGGGAAGGTGGCGTGGAAGGCGTCCACCGCATGGTCACCCTGATCCGCGATCAGGTTGTCGCGGCTCCAGCTTTCCTCCGGCTCCAGCGCCAGGGCGTCGTGGCCGAGGGCGAGGAGTTCGCGCATGATGCCGCGCAGGAAATGCGCGTTGCCGTGGTTCCAGTCCGAGATCAGCGAATGGGTGTAGAACAGAAAGCGCATATCACCTCGTGGCGGCTTGTCGTTGCGGTTCGGTCAGTCGGGCATAGAGCGTCATCATGGCCCCGGCCTGCGCCGCAGGGGCGAAGCGGTGTGACTGGTCCCGCGCCGCCTGCCCCATGCGGCGGCGCAGGTCGGGATCGGCGGCCAGCCGGTTGACGGCCTGCGCCAGCGCGGTGTCGTCTGCGGGCGGGAAGAACAGCGCGGCACCGTCCCACAATTCCCGGAAGGTGGGGATGTCGGCCAGCACCAGCGGGATCGCGGCGCGTGCGGCCTCGGCCACCGCCAGCCCGAAGGGTTCATAGAGCGAGGGGGACACGAAGATCCCGGCGTCCCGCATCAGGCCCAGCGCCTGCGCGTGCGGCAGATGGCCCGCCGCCGTGGCATGGATGGGGGTGAAGCGCTGGCCGGTCGGCCCGTCCAGCGGGCCCAGCAGGGTCACGGGCCAGACCATCCGCGCCGCGGCCCGGTCCAGCGTGGCGCCGTTCTTGCCGTCATCCCACCAGCGGCCCGAGGCGACGACGGTGGGACGATCCGCCGTCTGCGTGGCAGGGGCAAGCGTGGCGTTCGGCACCACCACCACGTCCAGCGGCCCGTAGACCTGCCGCAACAGCCGCGCATGGGAGGCGGAGGGCGCGACCACCGCATCCGCCCGCCGCAGCCCGGCAAGGTTCAGGTCCCGCTGCCATTCCCACCCCTCGGGCAGCCCGCCGCCCCGCACCGCGCGGAACCAGGTGGACACGCAGGAATGGCTGACGGCCACCACCGGCACCTCCACCCGAAGGCCGGCGGCGTGGGTGGGCAGGTTCAGGTGGATCAGGTCCACCCGGTGCCGCGTCGCCGCCCGTTCGATGGCGACGGGCACACCCTTCAGCGCCGCCGCGTCCGTCACCGTCCAGTCCAGCGGCAGGTCCGCCCAGTCCAGACACCCCAGCGCCTCGGCCTCCGCCCGCTGGTCGGGCGACGGCGGCGGGCCGAAGCCCAGAAACACCACCTCCGCCCCCTTCAGCGCGCGCGCCAGATCCATGGCGTAGCGCCACACCCCCCCTGCCGCGTCCAGCGTCATGAGGAGGCGGACGCTCATGCCCGGACCCGCGTGGGTTCGGTTTCGGGGAAGCTGCGGTTCTCGCGCAGCCAGCGGGCCAGATCGGCCAGACCCTCGCGCCAGCCCACCTTCGCCTGCCACCCGATCTCGCGCTGCAAAAGCGCGGTGTCGGCCACGAAATAGAACTGGTCCCCCTGCCGCCAGTCGGAAAAGCCCAGCGGCACGGGGTGGTTCACCACGCGCTCGATCTCGTGCAGGACGGTCTTCAGGCTGACGGAATTGTCCACCCCGCCGCCCAGGTTGAACGCGCGCCCCTTCAACCGACCGATGTTGTCCAGCACGCCGCGATAGGCGGCCACCGCGTCCGACACGTGCAGGATGTCGCGCACCTGCTTGCCGTTGCCATAGACCGAGATCGCCTCTCCCATCAGGGCGCGGATCAGGAAGTGGGCGACCCAGCCCTGATCCTCGGTCCCGAATTGGCGGGGGCCGTAGATGCAGGACATCCGCAGCACGGCCGACGGGATGCCGTAGCTTTTGGCGTAATCCAGCACATACTGGTCCGCGACGCCCTTTGAACAGCCGTAAGGCGTGCAGAAGTCCAGCGGGCGATCCTCGGCGATGCCGTTTTCGCGCACCCGCGCGTCGGCGGGCACATAGCGGTCGTCGGTTTCCAGCATTCGCAGATCGTCCAGCGCGCCATACACCTTGTTGGTGGAGGCGAAGACGATCGGCACCTCGCGCCCCGTGGCGCGGATGGCTTCCAGCACGTTGACGGTGCCGCGGGCGTTGATCTCGAAATCGTCGATGGGCGCCGTCAGGCTGGTGGTGACGGCCGTCTGGCCGGCCAGATGGATCACGGCCTGCGCGTCGCGGATGGCGTCGCGCATCGCGGATTCGTCGCGCAGGTCGGCGGGCATCGGGTGCACCCGGTCGCCGTGACGGTCCGCCAGCCAGCGCAGGTTCTGATCCACCCCCGGCCGCGACAGGTTGTCGACGATGATCACGTCATGGCCGTCGTTCAGGAAGCTGTCGGCCAGGTTCGATCCGATGAACCCGCTGCCCCCCGTGATGACCACGGGCTTCACGGCCTTGGCCAGCGACGGCGCGGCCAGATGCGTCACCTCGCGCACGCGGGCCAGGCCGCCATCGGTCAGAAGGCGCGCCAGCAGCTTCGGCTGGCCCTCGGCCTCCACCGCGCCCATGTGGTAATGGCGCGGATCAAACCAGAAGCCTTCCTGCACGGCCACCGTCTTCGGCAGGTCGCGCCAGGCGTACCAGTACAGGCGGTCGGCCGGCGCCTCCATCACCTTGGCGAAGCGGCGCGCCTGTTCCATCTGGTCGCCGCGCCATGTCGAATAGCCGGCCTCGGTGATCCACAACTCCGGCGCGCCGTAGCGGTCGAGGATGGCGCGCATCTCACCCAGATGCATGTCCCAGCCGCGCCACGCGCCTTCCTCGCTGTCCCACGTGCCGGGAAAGCCGTGAAAGCCCACGGCGTCGCACTGTTCCAGCACGCCGCGCTGGCCCATCAGGTCCAGCCACAGCGGGTCGAACGGGCACGAGCCGCCCAGAACCGTCTTCCAGCCCCGCTGCTTCACCCAATAGGCCGCACCGCCCACCATCTCGCAGAAGAGCTGGTAGTCGTGATCCGCCCGCCAGTCCCAGTCGAGGAGGTTGTTCGGCTCGTTCCACAGCTCCACATGCGAAAAGTGCCGACCGTGACGGGTCAGCACATGATCGAGAAAGTCGGCATAGTCCTTAAGCACCTTCGGCGCGCCCGTGGTCCGCCCGTTGCGCGACAGCGAGGGCGGCGTGTAGTGCACGCAGGGCAGCAGGTCGATCTGGCCGCCCAGCTTGGGGATCAGCCAGTCGAACCAGTCCTCGCCGCCGGGGGCGAGGTATTCGGCCCAGCTCAGATGCGTGCGCAGGTGGGACGCCCCCGAGGCGAGGATCTCGGGTAGGACAGCCTCCACCCGGTCGTATTCACCGGGGCGGAACCATTCGGCAAAGCCGTAGCCCCTCATGAAACGAGCCTCCGCTCCTCCAGATGGCGCCGCATCTCGGCCCCGCGATCGACGACCACCTCGCCGCCCACCCAGGCGACGAATTCGTCCAACGAGTGCTCCAGCTTCTCCTGCGGCTCGAAGCCGAGGATGTCGCGGGCCTTGGAGATATCGGCAAAGCAGTTGCGGATGTCGCCCGACCGGTACTTGCCCGTGATCTCGGGGGTCAGGTGCGGCAGGTTCATCGCCTCGGCCAGAAGCGTCGCCACCTGCGTGACGGTGTAGGCGCTGCCCGATCCGATGTTGAACAGCTCTCCCGCCGCTTCGGGCGTGTCATAGGCCAAGCGGAAGGCGCGGGCCACGTCGCGCACATGCACGAAGTCGCGGCGCTGCTCGCCATCCTCGAAGATCGTGGGCCGTTCGCCGGAGGCGAGGCGCGAGGCGAAGTTCGCCAGAACGCCGGTATAGGGGTTGGACAGCGCCTGCCCCGCACCGAACACGTTGAACAGGCGCAGCGCCACGGCGTCGACGTCATAGGCCTCGCCGAAGATCATGACCTCCCGCTCCTGCGCGTATTTCGTCAGCGCGTAGATGGAGGCGAGGTCGACGCGCTTGTGTTCGTTCGTGGCGGTGGGCACCAGAGGCTGGCCTTCCGGCCCTTGGGCGTTCCACTGGCCGCCCCGCACCTCGGCCGGCTTGCGGCGCACGTTTTCCAGCAACGTGCCGTCCGGCAGCGCGTAATAGCCTTCGCCGTACACGCTCATGGAGGAGGCGACGACGATGCGCTGGACGGGATGGGCCAGCATCGCCTCCAGCAGAACAGCGGTGCCGAGGTCATTGGCGCCGACATAGCGGGCGATCTCGTACATGGACTGGCCGACGCCAACCTCGGCCGCAAGGTGGATAACGCCGTCGCAGCCGTTCAGCGCCGCACGGACGCCGCTGGCGTCCTGCATGTCGCCGCGGATCAGCTCGGCCCCTTGGGGAAGATCCGGCATGGAATCGCCGTGAACCTGCGCGATCATGGCGTCGTAAAGACGAACCTCATGCCCGTGCGCCAGCATCTCTTCGGCCACGTGCCGACCGATGAAACCGCACCCGCCCGTAATGAGCACCTTCGCCATCCGAAATCCTCTCACTATGTCGTGACCGCTGGAACAACGGGCGCGCGGGCCTCTCGGTTCCCCCGGCTTTTCGGGGTTCTTCTGGCGAAGCCCTTGTTTTCGCGGGATGCGGCACATCTTCTTCAACCGGATCAACATCTTCCCCCTCGCCCGCCGGACAGGGGGGAACCCACAGAAACGCGAACCGTTTGCCCCGTGTCCGCCCAAGTGATGAGGTCGCCGATGAACCAGCCGCCCGCTTTCGCCCCCGACACCACCGCCATGCGCGCCATGCGCGTCACGGCCCCCGGACAAGTCCGGATGGAGGAGATGCCCCTGCCCGTTCCCGCCGACGGCGAGGTTCTGGTGCGGCTGGAAGGCTGCGGCGTTTGCGCGTCGAACCTGGAACCCTGGGCCGGGCCGGACTGGATGAACTATCCCACCGATCCGGGCGGCATGGGGCACGAAGGCTGGGGGCGGGTGGAGGCGCTGGGCGCGGGCGTTACGGGCCTCTCCCTTGGCCAGCGCGTGACCTTTCTGGGCCAGTGCGGCTATGCCACTCACGAGGTGGTGGACGCCGCCCGGGTGATCGCCCTGCCCGACCGCATCAGCGGCCCCTTCCCCGGCGAGGCGTTCGGCTGCGTGATGAACATCTTCCTGCGGTCCGGCATCCGGGCGGGGGACCGGGTCGCGATCATCGGCGTGGGTTTCCTTGGCGCGGCGCTGACGCGGCTGGCGTCGAACGTGGGGGCGGACGTGATCGCCATCTCGCGCCGCGACACCTCGCTGGCATTGGCGCGGCAGATGGGCGCCGCCCGCACCATCCCGATGGAGGATCATCACGCCATCATCCACGAAGTGGCCGAACTGACCGACCACCGCTTCTGCGACGTGGTGATCGAGGCGGTGGGCAAGCAATGGCCGCTGGATCTGGCCGGAGAGATCGTGGCCGAGGGCGGGCGTCTGGTGATCGCGGGTTATCATCAGGACGGGCCGCGTCAGGTGAACATGCAGAACTGGAACTGGCGCGGGATCGACGTGATCAACGCGCATGAACGCAGCCTCGACAAATGCCTGAACGGCGTGCACGAGGCGATCAAGGCGATCGAGGCCGGGCGTCTGGATCCGGGCCCCCTGCTGACGCACATGTTCCCGCTGGAGGCGCTGGATCAGGCGCTGGACGCCACACGGGACAAGCCCGACGGCCTCGTGAAGGCCTGGGTGGCCTGCGCATGAGCGGGACGCGGCCGCGTGTGGCCTTTGTCGGTCTGGGCTGGATCGGGCGTCACAGGATGGAGGGCATCCTGGATCTGGTGGAGCCCGTGGCCTTGGCCGACCCCTTCCCCGAGGGGCGCGAGGAGGCCGCCGCCCTGTGCCCCGGCGCGCAGGTCTTTGAGACGCTGGAGGAAGCGCTGGCCACGAAACCCGACGGGGTGGTGATCGCGACTCCGTCGGCAATGCACGCCGAACAGTCCGTGGCCGCCCTGACCGCCGGCTGCGCCGTGTTCTGCCAGAAGCCCCTTGGCCGCAGCGCCGTTGAGGTGCAGGGCGTCGTCGACGCCGCCCGGGCCAGCAACCGGCTGTTGCACGTGGACCTGTCCTATCGCGGAACGTCGGCCCTCCGGGCCATCCATGCAGCGGTGCAGCGGGGCGACATCGGCAAGGTGTTCGCTGTCGATCTGGTGTTTCACAACGCCTATGGCCCCGGCAAGCCGTGGTTCTACGACAAGGCGCAGTCGGGGGGCGGACCGCTGATGGATCTGGGGGTCCACCTGATCGACTCGGCCCTGTGGTGTCTGAACTTCCCGCAGATGACCTGCACCACGGCCGAGATCTACGGCAAGGGCGCCCCCGGCCTGTCCCCCGACGCGGTGGAGGATTACGCCAGCGCCACCCTGCGCACCGAGGATGGGACGGCCCTGCGCCTTGCCTGTTCGTGGAACCTCCATGCCGGGCGCGAGGCGGTGATCGAGGTGCATCTGCACGGCACCGAAGGCGGGCTGTCCCTGACCAACCCCGGCGGCGACTTCTACGACTTCGAGGCGCGCCTGCATCGTGGCACCACGAGCGAGCGGATCGCCGCACCGCCGGACCCGTGGGGCATCGCCATGATCCGCGACTGGGCCACGCGCCTTGGGCAGGACGCGTCCTTCGATCCGGCGGCGGAACGTTACGTGGATCTGGCCCGTGTCATCGACGACATATATACGAAGGGTGCCCGTTAGGGGCGAAGCTGGGGCAGTGGGAGCCTGCCCTCTGCGCCGGACTGTGGCCGGATCGGGACACGGACCCTGTATTTACTTGGGCATCTACGCCGAAGGATCCAGCCACGGCAGGAGCGCTCGCGCGGGCGCAACGGCTTCCCGCCCGCGCGGAAGCGTCGGATTGCGAGTCAGCAAGCCACGGCCCCATCTGGAATTTATGCCGAGGGCGCCTGCTGGGGATAAGCTGCGATAGGGACGCCAGCGGCGCAACAGCTTGCCGTCTGCACCGAAGCGCCGGACCACGGCTGGATTGGGGGTCAGGACCCATGGTCTCTATCCACGATATATGCCGGGAGCGCCGTTTGGAATCAGCTGCGATGGGGCGCTAGCGGCGCAGCGGCTTGCCATCCGCACCGAAGCGCCGGACCGCGGAAGGATCGGGGGTCAGGAATACGTGCCCCCCCGTTTCGAACGTGGCATCGCGGCCCAGCTTGACGATCACGGGGCCGATCCCGTCCGCCTGAAGATGCACCAGCGTTTCCGATCCGAGGTTCTCCACCAGCTCCACCGTCGCCGGCCAGTCGCCTTCGGTGGGGGAGATCGCCAGATGCTCGGGCCGGATGCCCCAGGTATGGACCGACGGTTCGCCCAGCGCGGCGCCGTTCAGGAAGTTCATGCGCGGCGATCCGATGAAGCCCGCGACGAACGCCGTCTGCGGATCGCGATAGAGGTCCATGGGCCGGCCCGCCTGCTCGATCCGCCCGCCGTTCAGGACGACGATCTTGTCGGCCATGGTCATCGCCTCCACCTGGTCGTGGGTGACGTAGACCATGGTCACGCCCAGTTCCTTGTGCAGGCGGGCGATCTCCACCCGCATCTCGTTGCGCAGTTCGGCATCGAGGTTGGACAGGGGTTCGTCCAGAAGGAACAGGTCGGGCTGGCGCACGATGGCGCGGCCGATGGCCACGCGCTGCCGCTGCCCGCCCGACAGGGCCTTCGGCTTGCGGTCCATGTAGTCGGTCATGCGCAGGATCGCGGCGGCGGCGTCCACCTTCTCGCGGATCTCGGCCTTGGGGCGGCCGGCAAGCTCCAGCCCGAAGCCCATGTTCTGCCGCACGGTCAGGTGTGGGTAAAGGGCGTAGGACTGAAAGACCATCGCCACGCCCCGCTGGGCGGATTCCGCATGGGTCACGTCGCGGCCCGCGATCTCGATCCGGCCGGCGGTCACCTCCTCCAGCCCCGCGATCATGCGCAAGAGGGTGGACTTGCCGCAGCCCGAAGGGCCGACCAGCACGCACAGCTCCCCCGGCACCACCACCAGGTCCAGGGGGGGGATGACCTCGGTCGGGCCGAAGCGCTTCACCACCCCGTGCAGGGCAAGACCCGCGGGCTTCATCTGGATCATCATTTCATCCCCGTGGTTGCGATGCCGCCCGTGATCGACTTCTGCAGGAAGGCGAAGATCAGCGTGACGGGCAGAAGCGACAGAACCGCCATGGCCAGCAGGTAATGCCATTGCACCTCGAACTCCCCCTGAAAGGCGTTGAGGCCGAGTTGCAGCGTGTAGTTTTCCGACCGTTGCAGCACGATCAGCGGCCAGAGGAAGTCGTTCCACCGCCAGATGACCGAGAGGATGGCCAGCACCGCGATGGCGGGCATCGACAGCGGCACGGCGATGCGCCAGAACAGCTGCCATTCCGATCCGCCGTCGATGCGCGCCGCCTCGAACAGGTCCTCGGGCAGGGTCAGCATGTATTGCCGCATCAGGAAGATGCCGACGGGCGTGGCCGCCACCGGCAGGATCGCGCCCCACAAGGTGTCGTAGAGAGCGAGGCTGTTCACCACCAGGAACAGCGGCACAAGGATCACCGTCTGCGGGATCATCAGCGCGAACACCACCAGAAGCAGGAACCCCATCCGGCTGCGGAACCGGTAGCGGCTGAGCGCGTAGCCCGCCATGGAGTTCATCACCACCGACAGGATCGTGGCGACGATCGTCACGAAGGCGCTGTTGTAAAGGAACAACGGGAAGTCGAAGGCGGACAGGCGCGCCGTCAGCGGCTCGGTGTAATTCGAGACTTCCAGATGCGGTTCGGCCAGACGGGTGATCGTCGTCGCCTCCACCCGCACCTGTTCGTGGGGCGGATGGGGGTCGATCAGCACCGCGATGCGGCCCACCTGCGCGCGCAAGCCGAACACGCCCTCCCGTCCCTCGATCGTGTAGGCCGGAAGCGGACGGGGCTGGCCCTCGATCTCCAGCAGGACGGGGGCGTTGGGCAGGATCGTGGGGGGATACTGCGTCAGCTCGCTTTCCGGCTTGAACGACGACAGCACCAGCCAGACCACCGGCAGCGCGATCGTTAGAAAGGCGACGGCCAGGTAGGCGTAGCACAGCCAGTCGGTGAAGCTGGCCTTGCGGCCCCCGGCGCGGCGGCCCAGAAATGTGGCGACGCCCATCAGCGATCCTCCATCCGGCGGTTGGAAAGAACAAGCTGCAACCCGGTCAGCAGGAAGATGATCAGGGCAAGGAGGATCGACATAGCCGCGGCCAGCCCGTATTCGCGGGGCGCCGTGGTGAAGCCGGTTTCGTAGATCGATTGCAGCACGAAGGTGGTGGCGGTGCCGGGGCCGCCGCGGGTCAGGACCCAGACCTCGTCAAACACCTGGAAGGCCTTGGTCACGGCGATGACCGACACGGACAGAAGCGTCGGCATCAGCAGCGGCAGCGTCACCTTGCGGAAGATGCGCCCGTTGGTGAAGGGGCGGTCGGATTCAAGGCTCGCCGCCTCGTACAGATCCTTCGGAATGGCTTGCAGGCCGGCCAGGATGATGAGGGTGTAGAATCCCGCATGGGCCCAGACATAGATGAAGATCGACCAGAACATCGCCCAATGCGCGTCCAGCAGCCAGGGCAGCCCGTCCAGCCCCAGCCGGTCAAGCGTGCCATTCAGAAGGCCCTGCCGGTCCAGGATCCATTTCCAGATCAGCGCCACCACCACCGGCGACAGCATCACGGGATAGAAGAACACCGCCCGCCAGAACCCCTGCGCCCGCACCAGCCGGTTCAGCACCAGCGCCGTGGCGAGCGAGAAGCCCACCATGCACACCACCTCGATCACGACGAAGAAGACGGTGTTGTAAAGGCCGCGCCAGAAGAAGAAGACCTCGGGCGCGCAGGTGGCGGGGTCGAGGTAGTTGGTGCAGGAAAACAGCGTGCGGAAATGCTGCAGGCCCACGAAGGCGCGTTCGGTCGGCAGGACGCGGTTGCCGTCGGTGACGGCGTAGACCCCGTTCAGCAGCATCGGCAGGAAGACGAAGATCGCCAGCGCAAGGAAGTTCGGCAAAAGGAACAGGAAGGCCATCCGCCGGACGCCCACCCGTGCCTGCAACCACCGCATGGGCGGGTTCGTCCAATCGACCGTCCAGCGTCCGACCGCGTTCAGAGGGTTCATGGCCATGCAGCGTCTTTCCGGGTCATGGGGCGGCGCTTTCGATTTCGCGGGTCATGCGGTCCAGCGCGGCGTCCACGCCGATCTCCCCGCTGGTGGCAAGGCCGAGGTTCGCGGTACCGGAATCGAGGATGCGGCGTTGCAACGGTTCCACCTCCAGCTTCTGGATCACGGGGGACACGCGGGCCACCTCGCCCCCGATCACCTCCAGCGACTGGGCCACGGCGGGATCGTCGGTTTCATAGGGCACGCCGGCCTTCAGCAGGTCCAGCTGTCCCGGCACCTGAAGGGTGCGGGCGGCGAACGCCTCCAGCGCGGGGGGGCTGGCCAGATATTCCAGCATCCGCGCCACCTCGCGCGGGTGGGCGGTGTGGCGGAAGCCGACGATGGCCGAACCGCCCGCCATGCCGCCCGGACAGCCTGCATCTCCGCAGGGGTTGGGCACGGCGCGCCAGTCGAAGATCCCGCTGACATTGCGCGACAGGCGCGGCAGCAGCCAGGATCCGGACAGAAGGAAGGCCGTCTCCGAATTCTCGAACAGGTCGGCACCGGGAACAACCTGCGATCCGGACGCGGCGGGCCAGATGTCCAGCGGCATCAGGCGTTCGCCGTGCCAGTCCACCAGGCGCCGCGCAAAGGCACGCACCCCGTCATCCACCACCCGAAGGTGGTCGGCGTCGTCGTAATACCGCGCGCCATAGGCCACGGTGCCGGGGATGGCGCGGTGAAAGGCCCGATCCATCGTCATGCCCGAATACAGGTCCAGCCTGTCCTTCACCTGCCGCGTCGCTTCGGCCCAGTCGTCCCAGGTGGCGGAGGCGTCCGGCACCGGCACGCCCGCCTGTTCGAACAGGGTGACGTTGACATAGCCGATGGTCATCGTGATCTGGTTCGGAAAGCCGAAGATGCCCTGCGGGTCGTTGTGCAGCCGCATCCGCACCAACGCGGACGGATAGAAATCATCCTCCCAATAGGCCGGATCGGCCAGATAGGGGCGGATGTCCAGAAGATGGCGCGACAGCCCCGTGATGTCGGTCACGCGGGCCACGTCCGGGCCCTCCCCCGCCTCCAGCGTGACGGGCAGGCCTTCCAGGATGCCGGAACGGTAGGGCACCACGTCGACCAGCACCGAGATGTCGGGATTGGCCTGTTCGAACCCGTCCAGAAGGTCGCGGTAGACCTCGCACTCGTTGCCGTCGGCATAGCAGGCAAACCGCAGTTCCGTCTGCGCCTGCGCCATCGGGGCCACGCACAGAAAGAGCGCGGCAAGAATACCGGTTCGAACGTTCATGATCCCCCGCACGGGCCGCCGTTCGCCGAAAGATAGCCTGCCATGGGGAAAGGTCCTGTTCATGCGTTAGGCAAATACCATTCCTTGCCGGGAAGGGAAGCCATTTGCCGCGGCTCGGCGCGCCCGTCCCTTCCGCACATCCCGCCCTGCGCCCGTGCAGGTTGACGCATGAGGTCGCAAAAGGCACCTGTGACGCAGGCCGAAGACATGAGGACGCCATGAACAATCCCACCATTCAATCGCTGCGCAACCGCCGCACCCAATACGCGCTGGGCAAGGCCCTGCCCCTGCCGCAGGACGAGGTCGACTCGCTGGTGCGCGAGGCGGTGCGCCAGTCGCCCTCCTCGTTCAACTCCCAAAGCTCCCGCGCGGTGATCCTGTTCGGGGCGGAGCATGAAAAGCTGTGGGGCATCGTGAAGGACACCCTGCGCGCCATCGTTCCGCCCGAAAGCTTTGCGGGGACCGAGGCGAAAATCGACAGCTTCGCCGCCGGGGCGGGCACGGTCCTGTTCTTCGAAGATCAGGCCGCGATCCAGAAGCTGCAGCAGGACTTCCCGCTTTATGCCGACGCCTTCCCGCGCTTTGCCGAACAGTCGGGCGGCATGGCGCAGCTGGCCGTGTGGACCGCGCTGGCCGACGCCGGCATCGGGGCCAGCCTGCAGCATTACAGCCCGCTGATCGACGCGGCGGTGACGAAGGCGTGGGATCTTCCCGAAAGCTGGACGCTGCTAGCGCAGATGCCTTTCGGGTCGAACGAGAAGCCGTTCGGCGACAAGACGTTCATCGCGGACGCCGACCGGTTCCGCACCTTCGGCTGATGTCCTTCGGTGCGAATCCGAAGGGAACCGCACCGTTGCCCGCAGGTTGTCCCCGGCAATCCAAACCCCGGCCCGGCCCCTGCCGGCGCCCTGACAGGACGGAGACGACCGATGGCGGCAAAGACCCTCGAGACGCTGTTCCACGAGACGCTGAAAGACGTGTACTACGCCGAGAAGAAGCTGACGACGAACCTGCGCAAGATGGCGAAAGCCGCGCAGAACCCCGAGCTGAAGGCCGCGTTCGAGCAGCATGAGGAAGAAACCCAAGGCCAGGTGGAACGCCTGAACCAGGTGTTCGAACTGATCGGCAAGCGCCCGCGCGGCAAGACCTGCGACGCGATCGAAGGCATCATTTCGGAAGCGTCCGAGATCATGGACGAGTTCAAGGGCAGCCCGGCGCATGACGCGGGCCTTCTGGCCGCAGCGCAGGCGGCCGAGCATTACGAGATCAGCCGCTACGGCACGCTGAAGGCCTGGGCCGAGAAGCTGGGCATGGACGAGGCGGTGACCCTGCTGGACGAAACGCTGCAGGAAGAAACCGCCACGGACGAAAAGCTGACCCAACTGGCCGAGTCGGTGATCAATGACGCCGCCACCGGCGAAGAGGCCTGACATACGGACGGGGCCCGCCGGCGCGGGCCCTTTCCCTTTGTGACCACCCTATCCACAAGACGTTCGGGAGGTGCCGCGATGGCCCGTTGGCATGGCGATCGGTGGCGCCGATGGCTGGACGACATGCTCACCAGCCTTTGGCTTCTTCCCGCGCTGATGACCGGAACGGCGCCCGTGCTCTATGCGCTGTTCTCGGCTCTCGACCGTCGGGTGACGGCTGCACCAACGGGTCCGCTTCGCCACATCACCTATGTCGCGGCGCCCGATCAGGCGCGGGATCTTCTGGCGACGCTTCTCACCTCTATGATCACGATGGCAAGCCTCGTCTTCTCCATCACGATGGTTGTGCTGACGCTGGCGGCCAGCCAATTCGGGCCGCGCCTGATCCGCAACTTCATGGCCAGCTTCCAGACGCAGATCCTGCTGGGCACCTACATGCTGACCAGCGTCTACTGCCTGCTTCTGCTGACCTCTTTCGGCGACCGGCCCGGCACCGATCCGGCGACGGCTTCCCCTTCCGTTTCGGTGGCGGTGGCGCTTTCGGTCATCAGCCTCGCGCTCCTGATCCTTTATATCCACACGCTGGCCACCTCCATCGTGTCGGAATCGCTGATCTCGGCCGTGGGGAAGGAACTGGATGACGGCGTGGCCTCGCTGACGCGGGGGAACGCGGACCCTTTCTCCATGGCGTCCCCCCCGGATGACTGGGCCGAGAACGCGGCGCATGTGCGCCTGAAAACCGCCGGATACGTCCAGGTGATCGAGTTTCACACCCTCGCCGCCGCCGCGCGCAAGGCCGGCGTGGTGATCTTCCTGCCGTTCCGGACCGGCGATTTCGCGGTGCCCGACGCAGACCCGATCGGGGTGCATCCACCCGACCGCGTCACCCCCGAATTGGAACGCACGCTCCGCGGGGCCGTGTCACTGGGCGTGCATCGGACGCCGGTGCAGGATCTGGAATACTCCATCCGGCATCTGGTGGAAATCGCGATGCGGGCCCTGTCGCCCGCCATCAACGACCCCTACACCGCCGTGGCCGTGATCCAGCGGCTGACGGCGTCCTGGTCGGATCTTCTGGGCTGCAATCTGCCGCAGGGGGCGATCCGGGACCCGGACGGGGCGGTGCGGGTCGTCTTTCCGCCGGTCAGCTTCCGCAGCCTGCTGAAAGCCTCGTTCAGCCAGATCCGGCAGACGGCGGCGGACAAGCCCTTCGTGCTGATCCACCTGCTGAAGGCGCTGGAGCAGATGTCCCACAGCACCGTCACCCTCGACCAGCGCACTGATCTGGAAGACCAGGTCCGCGCGGCGCTGGAGGATGCGGAGCGGGAGGTCGCCAATAGCCAGGACCTGCGCGACGTGCAGGCGCAGGCCCGCCGCACGCTGGAGGTTCTGGCCCGCCAGCCATCCGCCCGCCCCCGGCTCAGCGGGGACGGAAGTCGGTGAAGGGCGTGATCCGGCGGCAATAGGCGGCCATCAGGCGGGCCGTCGCCTCCACATCCTTCAGGCTGATCACCTCGCTGGGCGTGTGCATGTAGCGCAGCGGCACGCTGAGAAGGCCCGTGGCCATCCCGCCCCGGGTCACCTGAAGCGCGCGCGCGTCGGTGGGTGTGCTGCTGCCGGTGGCGTGGATCTGGACGTCGATCTGCTCCTCGGCCACGGCTTCGGTCAGAAGGCGGAACACCTCGTGGTTGGTGTTGGCGCCGCGGTCGATCGCGGGCCCCATGCCGATGTCGAACTTGCCATAGCGCGAGGTGGTGGCGTCGCGGTAATCCGTGGCCTGCCCCATGTCCACCGCCAGCCCCGATTGCGGGCCGATGGCATAGGCGGCCGTCTCCGCCCCGCGCGATCCGATCTCCTCCTGCACGGTGGCGACGGCATAGACGCCGACGTTCAGGTCCAGCCCGCCTTCCTGCCGCAGCATCCGCAACGCCTCGGCGATGATGAGGATGCCGGCCTTGTTGTCAAAGGCCCGCCCCACCACGCGTTCGCCCATCAGGGGCTGGTATTCATACTGGAAGGTGACCACGTCGCCCAGGCTGACGCAGGCCGCCGCCTCATCATGCGAGGTGGCGCCGATGTCGATCCACAGATCATCCATCGCCGGTTTCCTTTCCAACTCTGACGGGTCCAGAAGATGGATCGCCTTGCGCCCGACGACGCCGGGAAGACGGGACCGGCCGTGGACCCAGACGCGCTGACCCAGCGGGGTCGTGGCATCGTGCCCGCCGATGGGGCTGAAATACAAAAGACCGTCCGGGCCGATGTGGTGGATGATGAACCCGATCTCGTCCATATGGGCGGCGAGCATGACCTTCATCTCGGCCTGCGGGTTCAGGATGGCGGTGACATTGCCCAGAACGTCGGTTCGCACCTCATCGGCGAAGGGGGTGACGTGGTCGCGATAAAGACGCGCGACGGGCTGTTCATAACCGCTGGGCGATGGCGCGGCGATCAGGTCCTTGAGGAAGTCGATCGAGATACGGGGCATGTCTGTCACCTTGAAAGGATTGAACGGCGAGGACCGCCGGTCGGGGTCAGTCGCGCGCCAGAAGCGCGTTCAAGAGGTCGGGAAGGTTTGGGTCGCCCGCCGGGCAGGTGCAGACGTTGGGAACGGGGGAAAACCGCAGGTCGGGGGCCAGCGCCCCCTCCCCCAAAAGGACGATCCCGATGCGGGGGCACCGGAAGCGGATGCGCGCGGCCAGATCCCAGGCCGGCCGTTCCGCGCCCGGCCGCACCGGGATGCAGATGACGCGGACGGATGGGAAATGCTTCAGAAGCACGAACATTGCCCGGGCATCCGGGGCCGGCAGCACGGGCAGGCCCGCATGCTTCAGGCGCAGGCGCGCGTTTGGCGACAGGGGGACCATCTCCTCCACCACCAGAATGGCGGGCGCGTCAGGGTCGGGCGACGCGGTCGCCGGCCCATACAGGCGGCGTATAAGGGGTTCTTGATGAATGGAAAGGGTTCCTTGCACCGGGTGCCGTGGAAAGGAGCTTAGGGTGCCGCGCCCGGCCGCCCACCATGGGTGCGGTATCGTACTGCACCGGTTCCTCCGGCGGTTCGTCGCTCATGGCCTTCCGGCCCCTTGCGGTCGCGCCGGTTCCGTGGACATGTGCCGCCCGACTCCGATGTGGCTGCCCCCTGTGGCACAGGACCGAACGATGACGCTGCCCACCCGCTCCTTTCTCAACCTGAACATCCCCATGGCCCGCCGCGTGGCAGAGCATGACTGGTCCTGCACGCCCCTTGGTCCCATCGACGAATGGCCGGCCGCGCTGAAGATCGCGGTGGCGCTGACGCTGGGATCGGGCTTTGCCAAATGCCTGTGCTGGGGGCCGCAGCACATCGCCATCTACAACGACGCGTTCCAGCCGATCCTTGCGGACAAGGGCGACTGCCTCGGCCTTCCCTTCTCCCTCATCTGGGAGGAGTCGTGGCCCGCCATCGGCCCCATCGCCGCCAAGGCGCTGGCGGGGGAATCCACCTTCATCAAGGACTTTCCCCTGAAGGTCCGCCGCGACGCCTCGGGGCTGCAGGAGGCGTTCTTCACCTTCTCCTACAGCCCCGTGACGGACGAGAACGGGGCCGTCCTCGGCTTCATGGACACGGTGATCGAGACGACGGACCGCGTGCGCTTCGAACGCAAGGCCGCCGTCAGCAACCGCGAGCTGGTGCACCGGATGAAGAACTCCTACGCGCTGGTGACGGCCATCGTGCGGCAGATCGCGCGGCGGGCGACCTCGGTGGAGGATCTGCGCGACCGGCTGGTCACGCGGCTGGCCGACATGGGCCACGCGCAGGAGATCCTGTCCCTGCGCGTCGACATGCAGGCCAGCGTGGACGAGGTGGTGGCCCATCTGCGCGACCGCATGGACGGGCTGGGCACACGCTTCGAGATTTCCGGCCCCCGCATCGCGCTGAGCGACAACGAGACCTTCGCGCTGACGCTGGCTTTGTATGAACTGGCGACGAATTCCACGAAATACGGCGCCCTGTCGACCGACACCGGCCGCATCCTGATCCACTGGTCGGTGGAGGAGGACGGACATGAAAAGCGCTTCGTCTTCTGCTGGCGCGAGGTGGGCGGCCCGCCCGTGGAAACGCCCAAGGCCTACGGTTTCGGAAGCTTCCTCGTGAAGCAGCTTCTGGCGGCGGAATTCGGGGGAGAGATGTCCGTGCAGTATCCGCCCGAGGGCGTGATCTGCCAGCTGACGGCGCGCCGGGCGGGTTAACCGGTCCGCCGCTCCTCCAGCCTCCGCAGGAAATTCTCAAGCTCCAGCCGCCGTCGGGCGGCGTCGGTCACATCCTCGTTCAACCCCAGCTGCCAGGCCAGATCGCGGCGATCGGGATGGTCGTGCAAGGTTTGCAGCCTTGTCGCATGGGCGTCGAGGGCGGCGTCGCTTTCCGCAAGCCCCTCCTCGATCAGGTCGGGGCCCTGCCGGCGCAGGGCGGCGCCGATCTCGGCCAAAGTCAGTTCGGGATGATACTGCACGCCCCAGAAGACGCCGTTGCCGTGCC
The DNA here is from genome assembly GCF_028307215.1 of Falsirhodobacter sp. 20TX0035. GTDB lineage: Bacteria > Pseudomonadota > Alphaproteobacteria > Rhodobacterales > Rhodobacteraceae > Falsirhodobacter. The sequence continues at coordinate 190,719 of NZ_JAQMHV010000005.1, forward strand.
GGATCTCCGCCGCCTCGACCGGGGTGTCGGCGTTGGAGGCGAGGATCGTGGTGCCCGGTGGCAGCGTCTTGACCACGCTGGAATGCATCGCGGGCGCCGTCCAGACGAGGCCGCGGCCGTGCAGAAGGGGATGGGACCGGCCCTCCTCCGTCGCGGTGATGTTGCGGGCGAAGCCGGCCTCGATGCCGGGGCTGCGCAGGCCCGTCGTCCCGCCGGCCGCCGCGACCGCGATCTGAAGGCCCGCGCAGGAGCCGAAGGACGGCGTTCCCGCCTCGAAGATGGAGGTCATGAAGCGCGCGGCTTGCCGCGTCTCCTCGCTTTCCTCATGCATCTGGATGGGGGAGCCGGCGAAGAAGATCCCGTCGAAGCCGCGCAGGTCGCGGACGGTCAGAGGATCCCCCCCTTCCACGCAGGACACGCCGGTGATGTTGAGATCCGGGCGCATCTGCCGCAGCGCGTCGGCATAGCTTTCGTGAGAGGCCGCACCGGACGATCTGCGTCGAGTCTTCTGCTGGTCCGGGGTTTCGCTGGCAACGACAAGTACGCGGAGGGTCACGAGGGTTCGCTTTATCTGGGGATGACCGGGCACAACGCGCGGAAGGCGGTTCTGTTCAGTGCAACTGGGGTATCTTTTCTGTGCGCGCCGGATGCCGAAACTCTTCCGTCGACGGACAAGGCAGGTTCGAGGTGGTTTATTAGCGATTGCGACGCGTGTTGTATACTGGATCACTTGCGGCTGCTTTCGCCGGATCCTGGACATCGGCATAAGGCCGCCCGGGCCATCCTTCGCTGCCACTGAGCTTGGGCTCGTGAGGCCTGTGGGTTCGTGCGTGCTGCCGACTTGGCTGCAGGCCTCAGTCGTAGGCTACGGCTGCTGTTCGGGCTGGGCGAAGATGCGTCGGACCGGTGTCGCTAACCAGAAGGGTATTAACATCCACATCCTGCGACAGCCCGCTCGCTCGGACTTTCGGTCGCGTTCGGGATCTGGCCATTCTACCTTAGGCCGACAGCCTATTCATTCCGGCGTCAGGTCTTACCAAAGCCCGGTATTCGCGGCGCATCGATAAGGTGGATTTCGATCCTCCGGCAGGCGGCCTCGGCGGGCAGCAGGCGGCGCAGGAGGAACGGCAGCAGCAGGATGGCGGCAGGATGGCAGCGGCGGCCTTGTTCCCGCAGGCCTTCAGGCGGGCCAAGAGTTGCGAACCCGACAGCGTCCGCAGACCGAGGTCCGGAAGGATCACGTCGAAATCCTCCGCCCGCACGCGCCGCTCTGCGAGGCGGCCATCTTCGGCCCAGTCGATCTGGCAGCCGCACCGAACGAGGCTCTGCATGAGCCAGTCGGCCGGTTCATGATCATCGTCGACAAGAAGCAAGCGCATGGGAAGGGTTCCGGGGTGATCCCTTCCTTCCCAGGCGCTTCGCGGCGCACGCGCCATGGCCCGCGCATCGGTTTGCGGCAGAGCCGTCGGCGACGACGATGCAGATCGCCCTTCCGGACAGCGCGGATCCCCGCTAACACCGGGGCATGGCCATCACGCTGACCACCCTTCAGGATCTGGCGGCACATCGCTTCGACGATGTGATCGACGTGCGCGCGCCGTCCGAATTCGTGGACGACCACCTTCCCGGCGCGATCAGCCTGCCGGTCCTGGATGACGAGGAACGCGCCCGCGTCGGCACCGTCTACAAGCAGGTGGCGCCGTTTTCCGCCCGCAAGATCGGCGCCGCGCTCGTGTCGCGCAACGCGGCGCGGCATCTGGAAGGGCCATTGGCCGACAAGCCGGGCGACTGGCGCCCGCTGGTCTATTGCTGGCGCGGGGGGCAGCGCTCAGGCTCCTTCGCCACGATCCTTTCGCAGATCGGCTGGCGGGTGGAAACGATTGTTGGCGGCTACAAGGCGTGGCGCGGCCTTGTTCTTGATCAGCTGAAGGCCGAGGTGGGGCGCGTCATCGTGCTGGACGGCAACACCGGGTCGGCCAAGACGGAGATGCTGCATCTTCTGGCCGCGCGCGGGGTGCAGGTGATCGATATGGAAGGGCTGGCGAACCATCGCGGATCGCTGTTCGGCGCGCAGGGGGCTCAACCCTCGCAGCGGCTGTTCGAAGGGCGGCTGGCGCAGGTGCTGGCCACTCTCGACCCCTCCCGGCCCGTGGTGGTGGAGGCGGAAAGCTCCAAGGTCGGGCAGTGCCGCGTGCCGGCAATGCTGTGGAAGGCGATGTGCGCCGCCCCCCGGGTGGAGATCGTGGCGAGCGTGGCCGAACGCGCCCGCTATCTTGCCCGCGCCTATGCCGACGTGACGGCGGACCCGTCGCGGCTGATGGCGACGATCGACCTCTTGCGCCCGTTCCATCCGGCCGACCGCATCGCCGAATGGCAGGCCATGGCCGGCGCGGGCGCGTTCGAGGCGCTGGCGGGCCAGCTTGTCGCCCTGCACTACGATCCGCGCTACCTCAAGCACCGCGCGCGCAGCGACCGCCCCCGCCGCCGGGTGGAGATCGCGCGCCTCGACCCCGAGACGCTGGCCGCAGCGGCGGACCGGCTGGCCGACATCTTACGGAGTGACCGATGACCGAGCCCCGACTGACCTCCCTGTCCCATGGCGGCGGCTGCGGCTGCAAGATCGCGCCGGGGGTGCTGGAAAGCATCCTGCGCGCGGCACCCGCCCTGCCCGTCCCGGCCGAACTTCTGGTGGGCACCGAAACCTCCGACGACGCCGCTGTCTACCGGATCAGCGAAACGCAGGCGCTGGTCGCCACCACCGACTTCTTCATGCCCATCGTGGACGATCCCCACGATTTCGGACGGATCGCGGCGACCAACGCGATCAGCGACGTCTATGCAATGGGCGGGCAGCCGATCTTCGCGCTGGCTCTGGTGGGCATGCCGGTGAACGTGCTGTCCACTACGACCATCGGCCGGATCCTGGAGGGCGGCAGCGCCGCCTGCCGCGCGGCCGGGATCCCCATCGCGGGCGGCCACACCATCGACTCGGTCGAACCGATCTACGGCCTTGTGGCCCTCGGGCTGGTCGATCCGCGCCACCTGAAGCGCAACTCCGGCGCCCGGCCGGGGGATGTGCTGATTCTTGGCAAGGGGCTGGGGGTCGGCATCTTCTCGGCCGCGCTGAAGAAGGGGATGCTGGACGCCGACGGGTACCGCCGGATGATCGAGACGACGACCGCCCTGAACACCCCCGGCCCTGAACTGGCGCGGATGGAGGGCGTGCACGCGATGACCGACGTGACCGGCTTCGGCCTGGCCGGCCACGCGCTGGAAATGGCGCGAGGATCGGGCTGCGCGATCCGGCTGGACATGGGGTGCGTTCCGGTGCTGCAAGGTGCGCGCGACCTTGCCCGGGCGGGCATCGTAACCGGCGCATCGGCTCGAAATTGGGACAGCTATGGCGCCCGGGTCGACGGCGCCCTCCCACCCGAGGACCGCGCCCTGCTGAGCGACCCACAGACCAGCGGTGGCCTCCTTGTCGCCTGCGCGCCCGACGCGGCCGAGGCTGTGCTCGATTGCTTCCGCCGCCATGGATTTGCGAACGCCGCGGTTGTTGGGGCGGTCGAGACGGCCGACTTTCCGAAGCTTTGGCTTTAGAGGCCGAGCGCCTGCCGTTGGCGCTTAAACGAACTGTTCAGCCCGGCCGTCCAGGGGCGTGTTCCTGATCCTGGATCCTGGGTGGTTTTTTGCAGAATAGTGACCACATCAGGTCACTGCGACCAACCATGAAGATCGACCGGAAGATCGCGGGCATCCTGTCGGCCATCGAGGACGGGATGTATCATCCGTCGATGAAGGCGAAGATGGACGGTCTGGAAGCCCGGCAGATCGAGCTTGGCCAGACTTTGGCGAACCGCCCCGAGCCCCCCGCCCTGCGGCTTCACCCGAGCCTCGGCTCGCGTTTCCGGTCGGAGATCGCCCGCCTCTCGGAAGCGCTGCAAACGCCGGACGGGAAGCGCAAAGCAACGACGCTGCTGCGCGGACTGATTTCGGAAGTGCGAATGATCCCGGAGGTGGGGGCTCCCGGCGGTCACCGGATCGAGCTGATCGGGGAACTGGCCCGGATCCTGTCCCTCACCGAGGATGGGCATGTTTCGAATGGCCACATGTGGAATAGCAAAAAGCCCCCGCGGTTGGCGAGGGCTGGGTCGGAAACGTTGGTTGCGGGAGCAGGATTTGAACCTGCGACCTTCAGGTTATGAGCCTGACGAGCTACCGGGCTGCTCCATCCCGC
>NZ_JAQMHV010000006.1 GCF_028307215.1 Falsirhodobacter sp. 20TX0035
GGCAACTGCCATGACAACGCCGTCGCCGAAAGCTTCTTCAACCTGCTCAAGCGCGAACGGATCAGGCGCAGAACCTATGATTATAACGGTCAAATGTTGAAATACATCGCGGGATTTTAAGTCACAACTCCCCGTAGTCGGAACTGCGCTCGCAGTGCTACTAATATCTTTTCCTTCTGCACTCTTGTTTCGCTGCATGTTCGACGGGGAATTAGAAGCTTGGGTTCAAGCTGTGGGTGCAATCCTTGCAATCATTTTCGGATTCAATATAGCCAACGCTCAGAAAAAAGCTCAACAAGATATAATTGATGCCGGTAGCAGGTTACATGTCCAAGCAGCATATCGACTTGCGTTTGAAGCCCTCGAAACCGTGAGTGAACGTTTAGAAATTGCTCTCACACCGAACAACCCACTAAGAAGATTGTCGCTCCAAGGAAATCGCACGTCTGAGATGATTCTCGGAATGCGTGAATTCGACATGTCGCGCCTTCCGTCAGATATGATATCCGACTTCGTTCATCTGCGCAGTCATGTCCATGCAATAAATGAACAGATTACTTCAGTTCGTGACAGCGAGGAGAGGACGAGCAATCCAAAAAGTAAGAGAGCCCGACACCATCGTTTGCGAAGTGCTGTTCGTGTTTATTCTGACAGTGCAAAAATTTTTAGGAGATTAGGGTGCACTGCTTCAAGGCATGGCACGGTTTTGAGCGAGCTTTCTTCACGTCCTACCACAGATGAATACGCGCGAATCCTAGCATAGCCGCATGTTTCTGGGGTCGGCACCAATCTACTTTTTACCATTGGCATGCTGCATACCTATACAAAGCGACTATCCCCCGAGCAATCTATTCTAGCTGGCAGAAGAACGAAAAGTGCGCTTGAAGTCCTCCTTTTGCTGATCTCCATCACAACGTGGCTCTGAATCAATTTTTCCGGTGTTGCAGGTGAGTTCTTCCAGTCTGATAGGGAGGTTTATGCCATGTCAGCTCGACTCCAACGTGCGGATCTCGCACCTGGTGTGCTTTACTATATATACAGAACAATGGCGACCAAACCTGGAGACCCACGGATGATAAAGATGAAAGATTTGAATACTGGCTTCTCGTATCGTTCGGCTTGGATCGGATATGCCAAAGGCCGAGGCCTCGACATAAGCAACGCTCCGATTCTTCATAGCGCACGGATCGGTCCCAAGCAGATATACCATGACCCCTTCGAAGGGCCTCGCAACGGCTTTCTTAAAAAATACCAGCAATTCACCGCATCTCTTGAGGTGAGCAAGTATGCCTTGGTCCGGCAGGGTGGAAAGGATGAGAACCAAAAATTATTCGGGTCCGGCATGCTGATCGCAGTCTACGAAATCGTCTCCTACGCAATTGATGAGACCGGTGGCGTCACGATTCAACTCGGTGAACGGGTCGCGCATTGATCCGGGTTCCGGGTTCGCCCCTTCTGAAAACGCAAGCGCCTGCGATGACGCTTAACCGAGAGCTATGGAACCTTTTCACTCAACGCTGACGGCGCTTTCGCGCCACCTTCCTGTGTCGCGCGGTGCCTGCAGGTCGGAGGCCGGCCCTTACCTTTTCTCCGGCAACCGCCATAGGGCCCGCATCAAATCCCGGGCTGAGTAGTGCCATCGACGACTGCAATAAGCCGCGGTCCAGCGAGTGTGTCTTCGCCAGAGCTGTGGGGTCCAGTCAAGCATGCCGGTAGAGCGGGTCTTCATGCCAGAAGAGCAATTTGGCCATGGATTATTGCAGAGTGAGGAGGAGCACCGCTTACAAACGAGGGGAGGTCCAAAGGCCTAATGACTGCCTTGGCTGTTAAGGCGCTTCTGCGCAGACACCCCGACCATGAGGCTCGGGCGTCAGCAAATCAACCGCCAGTTTCTTATTGTTGACTAGACCTTCGTCATGACCAAGAATTCGGGTAACGTTGACCACACCGAATCCTCAATATAACCAGATACTTACGCATGCGCATGCTATTCCTTTCCTGCGCAGGCTATTGCTTTTCGTGGCCAATCAGAGAGATGTTAACCAGTTGAATCGAAATACTTTTTCGATTCTCAGAATCAGCCGTCAGGCACGTCCTGCGCACGCTTTTCCTTTCTTTGACAGTTGTTGCCAGAAACAGGAGAAGCGTGCGCCAACGACCGCAATAGCGTGCGCAAGGGCGTCAAGACCAATTGTGACGCAGGCCGTTTATCATAGAAGATGGGCGACGGCGGCGCGGTCGTAGATGCGTGCGCCACCGTCCGCGGGCGTGATCCTGTCAGCGTTCAGGCGTGCGTGCAGGGTGTCTCAGTCCATCCCTGCCGCCACGCCCAGCCTGCGGAATCTGATGAAGCGCGCGTGGAACTCCCGCCGGTCGGCGGCCGTCATCCTCACCTGAGTTCCGCGCCACGGCCTCGGCATCCGGCGGATGGCGAAGCCGTTGCGCCGGAGGAAGGTGATGAGCTCGCTCGGGCGCACTCCCTGCCAGGGGCAGGATGGTCGGGGGCTTCGCCGCTGCGGGCCTTGCCGGGGCGGCGCAGGCGCAGACCGACGGAGGCACAGCCCAGACCTCTCCCCTGACCAAGATGCGCAACCCGCAAACGGCTTATCCCCAGACGCCGTTCGAGGCGCAGCAGCAGCAATGGCCGGGCCTCGCCAGCAAGATGACACCCGCCCGATCATGGCGAAGAGAGCTATGTCGGCTCCAACCGCCTGCCGGGCCGTCGTGCGCTGATCACCGGCGGCGACAACTCGCTCTGCAAAGGCGTCATCTGCCTGATCGCGTCTGCCCAGCCGAACAACTTCAACAACAATGGTCGGGTCATCCTCGACAACAGTTGCCTAAAGATCGCCTCATCTAAAAATTGCCACCACTTTTTCCCGAAGCAACACTTGCAGACGCGCGGTATCGGGAACGAAAACTCGGTGGTCAACCTCACTCTCATCGGCGCCCATCTGAACAAGAACGAGATCCGCGCAAAGCCGCCAAAGCGCTACATCAAGGAATGACTTGACGGCGAGTAGGGCTCCCGCAGGTCAAGCTTACTTCATCTGATTGAACGCTCCTTGCATCATCTTCCAGAGGATAAGCACCCCACAACGATAAATTTCCGCGTCTGGCTGGCGGGTGGGGTCTGCCATGCGGCATCGAAGGCGTGCACACCATCGCCCTCATCGCGCAGCCCGTCCGTGATTCTGAAGGACGCCTTGCCGAAACCCAGAAAGCCGATGGTGGTCATGAACAGAAGCCTTTCAGAAAGGAAACCGGGCCACCGGGATGCGGCTGGCGGTCAATTACTGACAACAGGCGTTCGGCTCGCGTCACGATGGGCGCGTCGATGAACTTGCCGTCCAGCGTGAATGCACCCCGCCCGGCCGCGGCCTCGATCGCGTTCGCTTCGACGACGCGCCGTGCCCAGGCAATCTCGTCGGCGGAGGGTGTAAATCCCTCGTTCAGGATCGGGACGACTGCGGGATGGATGCAGCTCGCACCGTCGAAGCCGAAGTCGCGCGCCTCTCGCGCCGCCTCGCGGATCGCCGCTTGATCGGTGTAGTCCACCGTGCTGCGGAACATGCCGAAGGACATGACCCCCGCCGCCTTTGCGGCATAATGGATCATCAGCTTCGGCACGCGCAGCACCTCGGCGGTGGGCTTGGCCCCCATGGAGGTCGCCAGATCCTCACCGCCCGACGACAGGGCCAGAACGCGCGGCCCCTTCGCAATGGCACGGGCTTCAAACAACCCTTCGGAGTCCTCGATCAGTGGCACGAAGTCGATGGGCGCGCGCCCGGTTTCCAGCGGGGCAAGGTGGGCGGCCAGATCATGCAGCACGTCCACATGGGCCACCTTAGGCAGATACAGCCCCTCCGCCCCCGCCCGCACCGCCGCGGCCGCGTCGTCGAAAAGCCGCTCGTTCATGTTGACACGCACGAAGACACGGCGGCCTGCCATCGGCACGCTGCTGGTCAACGCTTCGCGCGCCGCAGTCTTAGCGGCCTCGGGAACGGCATCTTCAAGGTCGATGATGACGACGTCCGCGCCGCGCTGCCCGGCCTTTTCCAGAAAGCGGGGTATGTTGCCTGGCACATAGAGGAGGGAGCGGATCATAGGGTCATCCCCAGTTCTGCCAGGATCTCGTCCGTGTGCTCACCGATCCCGGGCGCGGCGCGGCGAAAGCCGCCTGCCGTGTTGGACAGGCGCGGGAAGACGTTGTGCTGCGGCAGGTGGCCGTTTTCGGCATCCTCCACCTCGACGATGATCCCGCGTTCGGCGAAGTGGGCGTCCTGAGCGATGTCCGCGATATCGTAGACGGGGCCGACCGTCGCCCCCGCCTCCCGCATTCCGACCAGTGCCTCGTCGCGCGGGCGAGCGAGGAACCACTGCGCCACGGCGGTGTCCACGATGTCGCGATGGGCGACACGGGCGACGTTGGTGGCAAAGCGCGGATCGGACTTCATCTCGGGTTTGCCGATCACGTCGAAGATGCGCATCGCGACGGTCTGGGTCGATCCCGACAGCGCCGCGAACTTGCCGTCGCCGCAGCGATAGACGTTGCGCGGCGACACTGTGTTCGACGCCGAGCCGGAGCGCTCCTTGATTTTGCCGGTCGTGCGGTAGATCGCGGCCTCAGGCCCGAGAACGGCAAAGATAGGCTCCAGCAGCGACAGGTCGATCACCTGGCCCTGCGCGTCGCCGCGTTCACGGGCGAACAGCGCCATCATCGCCGCGTTGGCCCCGGTGATGCCGGCGATCATGTCGGCCAGCGCCAGCGGGGGCAGTACGGGTTCGCGGTCGGGGAAGCCCGTGCGCGAGGCGAAGCCGCTCATCGCCTCCACCAGCGTGCCGAAGCCGGGCAGCTTGGCGTAAGGCCCCGTCTGCCCAAAACCCGAGATGCGCACGGTGATCAGGCGGGGGTTGAGTTCGGCCAGAACGCCGGGGCCAAGGCCCATTTCTTCCAACGTGCCGGGACGGAAGTTCTCGATGAACACGTCGGCGGTTTCCAGCAGGCGGCGCAGCACCGCCATCGCCCCTGCCTCGCGCAGATTCAACGCGATGGAACGCTTGTTGCGCCCGTAGGTCTTCCAGTGCAGCGACTGCCCCCCATCGCGCCAATCACGCAGCGGGTCTCCCTGCGGCGGCTCGATCTTGATGACGTCGGCGCCGAAATCGGCCAGTTGCAACGACATCATGTTGCCGGCAACAAGGCGGGACAGGTCGATCACGCGCACCCCGTGAAGGGGACCGCGCAGTGTGGGATCAAAACGGATCATCTCAGCTGCTCCCGAACTTCTCGGCGAACACGGCGGAGTGTTCGGGCGGGATGCGGACGATGACGGTGGGAGCGTCGATTTCCCACGTGGTCTGGATACGGAACTCCATCTCGCCCGAGCGGACGACATATTGCCACACGGAACCAAGATAGACCTTCTGGTCCACGCGGACGCGCAGGCAGTTCGGACCCACCTCGGACACGACCTCGATCCGTTCGGGGCGGATGGCCACGACCAGCGATCCGTCCTTTGACGCCCGGCCGGGGGCGGTCACGATCTCGGTTCCGTCGACCAGCCGCACGCGAGCACTTTCGGTTCCCGCCTCGATCATCGTGGCGTCAAGGAAGTTGGACGAGCCGATGAAATCCGCGACGAAGCTGTCGGCGGGCCGTTCGTAGATGTCGCGGGGGGAGCCGAGCTGGCGCATGCGCCCCATGCTCATCACAGCGATCCGGTCGGACACGGCCAGCGCCTCGGACTGGTCGTGGGTGACGTAGATCGTCGTCACCTTCAGCCGCTCCTGCAACTCGCGCAGCCAGACGCGGGCGCGTTCGCGCAGCTTCGCGTCAAGGTTCGACAACGGCTCGTCCAGCAGCAGCAAGGGCGGGCGATAAACCAGCGCGCGGGCCAGCGCCACGCGCTGCTGCTGGCCGCCCGACAGTTCGAACGGATAGCGTTCGGCATAGGGGAGCATTTCTACAAGGCCGAGGGCCTCCTTGATGCGTTCCTCCCGTTCGGACTTGCCCATCTTCCGCAGGATCAGCGGAAAGGCGAGGTTGTCGGCCACCGTCTTGTGCGGCCAAAGGGCGTAAGACTGGAAGACGAGGCCGATGTTGCGCCGTTCAGGTGGGACGGTGTTGCGCGGATTGCCGTCAAACAGCACCTTGTCGCCCACCCGGATCGTGCCCGAAGTTGCGTGGTTCAGCCCCGCCACCGCGAACAGCGACGTGGACTTTCCGCAGCCCGACGGCCCCAGCAGGGTCAGGAACTCGCCCGAGGCGACGTGGATGTTCAGGTTTTCAACCGCCGTGACGGCGCCATACTTGATGGTCAGGTTTTCAAGGACGAGATCAGCCATAGATCTTGGCTCCCAGCAGGCGGCGCGCAAGGATGACGAACAGCGCCGTGATGATGACTTGGATGGTGGCGAGGGCCGAGACGGGGCCATTGTCGCCCTGCGCCACAAGCTGCAGCATGGTGGTGCCGATGATCTCGGACCCCGGCTGGTACAGGAACGCGGCGGTCACGTATTCCTTGAAGAAGTGGATGAACAGCAGCGCGTAACAGCTGAAAAGCGCGGGCTTCAGGATCGGCATGATGATCCGCGTCACCGTGGTCCACCAGTCCGCACCCGAGATGCGGGCCCCGCGGTCCAGTTCCTCGCCGATCTGGGCCAAGGCGGGGGCAATGGCGCCAAAGCCCACCGGGATGTAGCGGACCATGAAGGCGATGATCAGCACGAGGATCGTGCCGCGGATCACATCCGCGCCCGGCAACCAGATCACCGCATAGAAGAAGCCAAGGCCCGCAATGATGCCGGGCAGCGAGCGCGGGAAAAGCGCCACGTATTCCAGGGGCCGGCGGAACCGAAACTCAGACCGGCGGGCGACCAGCGCGATCACGACGATAAAGAACGTGCCGAGCGCCGCCCCGATGGTGGAGACGAGCACCGAGTTCACGATGGAACGGACATAGGTGGAGGAGTTGAACACCAGATCGAAGTTTGCCGTTGTCAGCACCTTCCAGAACGGGATCAGTGGCGTCAGGAACGTCACCGTCGACCGCAGGAAGATGCCGCCGAAGATCGACAGGATGGTGAAGAAGATAAAACTGAACACGAAGGCGAAGGCGGGCCAGCGCCACTTGCCCAGATCCAGCGTGGACGGGCGGCTGGCCTTGCCGCGCACTGTCACGAAGCGTCCCGACGCTTGCATCAGGTATCCCTGCAACCACACCAGAAGCGCCACGAGGATCAGCAGCAGGATCGCCGCTGCGCCGACGATGCCGTATTCCGGACGCACCGCGGCGTTGATGCCCTTGTCATACAGGAACGTCGTCACCGTCTGGATCCCGGAGGGGCCGCCGAAGAGCAGCGGGATCGCCAGCATCTCGATGCCCACGACGAAGTTCAGGACGGCGGAATAGATGACGGCGGGACGGATCATCGGGATCGTCACCGACCACAGAGCGCGGACGGGGCCCGCCCCGGCGGAACGCGCGGCATCCTCCAACTGAGGATCGGCCTTCGTCACGGCGGCAAGGCACATGAGGTAGGTCAGCGGCGCCTGGCTCAGCCCCGCGACGATGCCCATGCCCGTCACGGAATAAAGGTTCCAAGGCGCCCCGCCGAGGTAGCTTTTCGCCGCCAGCGTCATAAATCCCGACGGGCCATACATCGTGAACCACCCGAACGCGATCACGAGGTTCGACACGAACAGCGGCCAGATGAAGATCTCGCCCATCCAGCGGCGTCCGGGCAGGTTCGTCCGCCCCACCAGCACCGCCATGACCGCGCCGAAGACCTGCGCCAGCACCATCGTCAGCGCCCCGAAATAGAGCGTGTTGAGGAACACCCGCGCCATCCCCGGCTCGGACGCGAGGCGGGTGAAGTTGCCCAGCGTGAAGCCTGCTGTGGTGTCGTAGAGCGGCTTGTCGAGGAAGGCTTGGATGATGATGGGCACAATCGGCCCCGCGACCAGCACCGTCGTCAGGGCTGTGACGCCCCAGAAGATCAGGCGTGACCGGTCGATCGACCGGCGGGGGCCGGTATCGCTGATATCCGTCATCGGAAATGTCCTTGGAAGGTCGGGTGGCGCAGGGCCACCCGCGATGTCAGTTGCCGGCCAGCGCCGCGTTCCACTTTTCCACGAAGGGACCGGCCTCGGTAATCAGACGCTCGTCAAAGCCCGCGATGATCAGGTTGTCCTCGCCAATCTGCTCGGCGATCCCTTGGTAGGTGTAGCGGACCTGATCCTCCGGCACATCCTCCCGATACGGGACCAGACCGCCCTTGCCCACCGTCGTCTGCCCCTCGGTGGACAAAACATAGTCGACGAACAGCTTGGCCGAGTTCATGTTGGCCGCGCCCTTGGGAATGCCGAGGCCGCGCAGCATCATGATTGTGCCATCGTCCGGGAAGGCAAAGCCCAGGATCTCGCCGCCGGGCTGCTCCAGCCGCGGGAAGATGGTGATGCCCGACACCGCGATGCCCATGACGTATTCGCCGGTCGCGATCTTCTCGTTCATCGGCCCGCCAGAGGTTTCGCCCCGGATCATCGGACCGATCTTGCGAAGGTTGTCCCAGCCCTCGTCGCCCTTGACGTTCATGTAGTTCCACCACGCCGCCAGCCCGAAAGAATTGCGGGCCGCGTCATAGGTGGTGATGCGCGCGTCAAAGGTGCCCGGATCGGCCTCGGCCGCGGCGATCAGCGAGGCGAAGCCCGTAGGGCGCTGTTCGTCCGACAGCAGGGCCGCGTTGTAGGTGATGACCAGCGGGTCCGCGGACATCACCGCCACGCCCGGATAGGGATGCGCGAAAGCGGGCAGATGCGCGAATTCGGGGCTGTCATAGGGCTCCATCAGCCCGTCCTTGCCATAGCTCGCCCAGCGATCGTTCGCGCCCGAGACCAGCACGTCGGCAGTCCGGCTCGACGATCCCTTCTCCGCCTCCCAGCGGGAATGAACGGTGCCGGAGCCGAGATCGATCGTCTCCACATTGATCCACGGGAACTCGGCCTTGAAGCCATCCAGAATCGGCTGCCAGTTGTTGTCGGCCATGTTGGAATAGATGGTCAGTCCGGACTCGGACCGCGACCCCTCGACGATAGCGGAATAATTGGCGGGATAATAATCCGGCAGCTGCTGCGCCAGTACGCCCCCAGGCAGGATCACGGCCGCGGTGATCATATGACGAAGTTGCAGTTTCATGCGTTCCTCCCAGAACAAGTCTTTCACCTTCCCCAATCAATGCCGCCTCCACGGCCTGGTTGGGGATAGCAGTCGTCCGAATGCCACGTCGCGAAATACTTAATGTTCACTATTGTGAACATATTCTTCATATTGAACTCCATCTTGAACGGGGTCAACATCCTTTCGCATGAAAGGAGAAAGCCTCCCGGAAGGGGAGGCTTTCGCAGATGGACTGTAGCGTCGAGACGTCAGTGAGCGTGAATGGCACGTCTCCGAATTTCCTCCGTGACGGCTCGCGCTGTGGAAAGTGCTGTCGCACTCACCCGCTCGGCCGCCGCCGCCATGCGGCCTTGGGGTCCGGCGATGTTAATCGCGCCGACGACCCTACCCTCGGCGTCAAAAACCGGGGCCGCAACGCCTGCCGCTCCTTCCACCACGCCATGTGCGTTCATGTAGAACCCATCGCGCTTTGCGCCCTTTATCGCTGCCTGAAGGTCCGCTCTGTCCTTTGCAGACAAACGCGCGTTGATCCCCTCCAAGACCTCCGCCGCCGCATTCGACAAGATGACGATCCCGCTCGCGACCTTGTGTGCCGGACGGGTCATCGACATGTCCCGGTCATATCGAATTTCCCGGGCCGGCAAGATTTTGTTGAGGTAGCGAATCTCACTGCCCTCCAACACGGCGAGGAATCCACTTTCCCCCACTTCGTCCACCGCCCGGGCGATCAAAGGAGCCGCAAGTGCCAAAAGCGCACCGTGTGAATTTCCGAAGGCCGTGATTTCCCCGGGGAGTCGGGTCAGTAAATAGCGGCCTGTGTTATCGCGTTCGATGTAGCCTCTTTCATTGAGTGTCCGCAGCATTTGCAGTGCACTTGACTTGGGCATGCTCAGCGCCGTCGACACTTGCGAAAGGGAGACGGCGCCCGGTGTCACGGCGAACCATTCCACCAGATCCAGTATCCGTTCGACACCACGTCCGCTCATAACCGCTCCGTTCCAAATACTGAACAAGCGTAGCATGATGTTCAACCCTGTTCCAGCTTGGAGGATGGTCGCTCATCGCTCCACAATGCTGGTGCGGGCCGGCAGCCAAGGAGCTATCAGGCCGCTTTCTTCATGCTTTTGATTGACCGGAATCCCTTACAGCACCGTCGACAAAAGCAAGATGATGGGCAGCGACACGAGGGATGCCAGACTTACCGGCAAGCTCAGCCCTTTCAGCGTGCCGCGGACGGTCAATCCCATAAGGCTCGACATCATCCAGAAGCTGTTGCTCGTGACATGCACAAGAAACAGCGCGCCAGATCCTGCGGCCAAGGCGATCAGAACCGGTGAGATCCCCAAGGTCTGTGCGACAGGGGCAAGCAGAGCCGCAGAGGTGATAGCGGACGCCGACACCGACCCGATGGCGATGTGCAGCACGGCGGCTATCAGCCAGACCAGAACCAGCGGTGCCGAGGTGTCGGCCGAGAAGTATCCCGACAGAATGTCGCCGAGATCAGTCAGGGCAACGACCGCCGACAGCGACCCTGCCACGCCCGTCAGCAGAAGGATCTGCCCGCTTTGTGCGAAGGCCCCGGACATCGCATCAAGGCGGACCTCGATCGGAAGACGCGCCTTGGCGATGAGAAGGGCAATCACCATCCCGACGAACAAGGCAAATGTGGAGTTGCCCACCGCGGTCAGCATGGGATTTCCCAGACCCAGCGCGCGGTCCACGGCGCCCGCCGCGATCATTGCGATCGGTACGAGAACGGGAAGAAGGGACATCCGCAAGGAGATGGGGCGCACGTCCTCGTCCACCACCTCGGTCGCGTCGGTCGTTTCGTCCAGGGCCGGATCCCACAGACCCCGCCTGGCCAGCCGCGTCACGAGGAAGACCGTGATGAAGCCCGTGGGCAAGGCGACGATCAGGCCGAACAACAGCATCGTGCCCAGATCCACGCCCAGCATCGCCGCCAAGGCAAGTGCGCCCACACCTGGCACGACCAAGGTCAGCGCCAGATAGATCCCGACCGAAGTGGCCGCCGCCATGACGGGAACCCCCTCCGGCCCCATCCGGGCCGCGATCCGCCGCGCCAGAGGTGTGGCCATCAACAGCAGCACATCCGTGTAGATCGCGGGAAAAATGGCCGTTACGACACCGGTCAGCGCATACGGGATGCGGCCGGGGGCCATGCGGTTGGTCAGCAGATCGACGACGCGCTGGAACGCGCCCATGCGCTGCATGAAGCTGCCGATCATGATGCCGAAGGCGATCAGCAGGCCGATCTCCCCCATCAACTCGCCAAAGCCGGTGGTGATCGCGGTGATCGTGGGCACGAAACCCAGACCAGAGCTGAGGCCAAGATACATCGGCCCCACCAGCAGTGCGATGAAGGGGTGAACCCGCACGACAATGACAAGCAGCACGACAAGAACGATCGCGAACATCGCGTTCGCGAGAACCAGAAGTTCAGGCACGATTCCTCCTCCCAAAGGATCGACGTCTCAGATCGCCCCGCGCCTCCTCAGCGCGGGGCGGGCGCCGGATGCAGGTCTTCTACAAGCCCGGATTTGGTCAGCTGGCTGGGCACATCGTGGCCAACGATCGCGGCAAGCCCCCGCGCCTCCTCCAGAAGCGCCCGCAGGTCGAGGCCGGTGTCAACGCCCATCTCGCTGAACATCGCCGCCGTCTCCTCGGTGGCGATGTTTCCAGACGCGCCGGGCGCAAAAGGGCAACCGCCCAATCCGCCCAAGGCCGCATCGAACCGCCGCACCCCCGCCCGCCAGGCAGCGAAGACGTTGGCCAGCCCAAGCCCGCGGGTGTTGTGCAAATGCAGCGTCAACGCTCCCGCTCCGGCGATGGAGAGGGCTGCGCCCGCGAGGTCCTCGATCTGCCGGGGGTTGGCCATGCCCGTCGTGTCCGCCAGCGTGACACCCGTGCATCCCATCTCGAGATAAAGGCGCACCAGTTCCAGCACCCGTTCCGGCGGTTCGGCCCCTTCAAACGGGCAGCCGAAGGCGGTGGCGACGGTTCCGTTCAACAGGACGCCCGCCCCCTTGCCCATGCGGACGATGTCGCGGAACCCTGCAAGGCTTTCCTCCGGCGTCATGCGCATGTTGGCCAGATTGTGCGTGCGACTGACGGACAGAACCATGTTCAGTTCATCGGCCTTGGCCGCAATGGCGCGTTCGGCCCCCTTGGCGTTCGGCACGAGCGCCACATGGATCACGCCCGGACGCCGTGCAATACCGGCGAACACGTCGGCCGCATCGGCCAGCGCCGGAACCGCCTTGGGCGACACGAAGCTCGAAACCTCCACCCGCGACAGGCCAGTTGCCGTCAGTGCATCGATCAACGCAATCTTCTGCGCCGTGGGCACGAAGACGGCTTCCATCTGCAGCCCGTCGCGGGGGCCAACCTCCTGCAGGAACACGTCTGCCATGGCTCAGCCCCTCCCTGCCGTCACCGCGTCCACACGATCCGGCGCATAGCCGAGGTCTTCCAGCACCGCGCGCGTGTCCTGCCCCAGCGTCTGGCCCACCCACCGCATCCGGCCGGGCGTTTCGGACAGCTTTGGCACGATGCCCGGGAAGGTCACGGCGGTGCCATCCGGCAAGGCCGCCGAAAGCAGCATGTCGCGCGCCTGATAATGGGGATCGGCGACGATGTCGGCCGCCGAGTAGATACGCCCCGAAGGCACCTCGGCCGCCTCCAGCCGTGCCAGAACCTCATCGATTTCCCGGACCGAGGTCCAACTCAGGATTGCCGCGTCCAGTTCGGCATTCCGCGCGACCCGGCCATCATTGGTGGCCAAGGCCGGGTCTTCGGCCAGATCGGGACGTCCGATCGCCATCATCAGGCGACGGAAGATCGCGTCGCTGTTTCCGGCAATCACGGCATAGGCGCCATCGCGCGTCTGATAGGTGTTCGAGGGGCTTATGCCGGGCAGTGCCCCGCCGGTCCGCTCTCGCACAAGGCCGAACATCGCGTATTCCGGGATCAGGCTTTCCATCACGTTGAACACGCTTTCGGTCAGCGACACGTCGACGACCTGCCCGCCCCCCTTCGAGCGGGCGTGCAGCAGCGCCATCAGCGCCCCGATCACTCCGTGCAGCGAGGCGAGGGTATCGCCGAGACTGACACCCACGCGTGCCGGGGGCGACGCGGGATCGCCGGTGGTGTAGCGGATGCCGCCCATCGCTTCGCCGATGGCGCCGAAGCCGGGGCGGTCGTGATAAGGGCCGTCCTGCCCATAACCCGAGATGCGCACCAGAACGAGGTCCGGGTTCAACGCCTTCAGCACGTCCCAGCCCAGGCCCAGCTTCTCCAGCCCGCCCGGGCGCAGGTTCTCGATCACCACGTCGGCGCTTGCGGCCAGATCGCGCGCGGCTTCCAGTCCTTCGGGGGATTTCAAGTCCAGCGCGGCGGACCGCTTGTTTCGGGCCTGAAGATACCACCAAAGCGAGGTTCCTTTGTGCATCTTACGCCAACGGCGCAGCGGATCCCCAGATCCCGGCTGTTCCACCTTGATAACCTCGGCCCCGAATTCAGCGAACATCCGTGCGGCAAAGGGTGCCGCGATCAGCGTGCCGATTTCCAGCACGCGAAGGCCGGCCAATGGTCCAGACATGTCGATCCTCCTCTTCCCACCAAAGGATATGGCGATTCGGGCCAACCCTCCATTCCTGATGCAGGAATACGCCTTCGCCGATCGCGAAGGGTCACCCACGTCGCAGCGCGTCGTGCAACCGTTCGGCGGCGGCGGACAGCGGGCGCGCGGACTGGTGGACGATGACGATCTCGCGCCGCGCCCAAGGGTCGGTCAGGGCTTCGGCGTGCAGCGACATCGACGAGCCGAGGATGCCGAACACCGGTGCGGGAATGAGCGCGACGCCCAGACCCGCCTGAACCGTGCGGCACACGGCGTCGAACCCCGGAACATGGATGCGGCGGCGAAGAGACATTCCTTCGTCCCGTGCCGCCCGTTGAGACCGCATGAAGATGGAGCTTTCAGCATGCAGGCCGATGTGATCGAACGCCAGGGTGTCCCGGAAGGCCAGCGGTCCCCGCCCCGCCAAAGGATGATCCGCCCGCATGACGACGACGAGATCGTCCGTCTTGTAGGGCACGACCGTCAGCCCCTGCAGGTCCGCATGGGCGGAGCAGATGCCCAGTTCCGCCTGCCCCTCCTCCACCCCGCGCACAACCTCGAGGCTGGGACGTTCCTGCAGATCGACACGCAGATCGGGATGATTCAGGAAGAATCGCTCCAGATCCTCGGGCAGATAGGCGACGATGGCGGAAAGGTTCGCCAGAAGGCGCACATGACCGCGCACGCCTTTGCGAAAGTCGGACATGTCCGCCGTCAGATCCTGCGCGGCCCCTAGAACCCGTCGCGCATGATGAAGCAGGCTTTCCCCCGCTGCCGTCAGCCGCATGCCCCGCGGGGTCCGGTCCAGCAGGCGAACCCCGAAATCGGCCTCCAGATCCGCCAGCCGCTTGCTGGCCGCAGACAAGGCGATCGCCTCCCGCCCGGCCGCACGGGTCAGATTCCGCTCCTCCGCGATGGCGACGAAGATGCGCAGACTGGTCAGGCTTAGACGGTCGGGCGGCAAAATGGATGTCATGGGTCATGTCAAACTGCAGAAACGGTGTCACGGCAATGGTTACGTTCCGTGCAGGGGCGGCCCTGCTAAATCCCAAAGTCAGCCGCCGATCTCTTAGGGATGTCGAAGGTCGGCGGACAACCCCTCTGCGATGCAGCGTCGGACGGCCGTTTCGACAACCTGACGCAGCAGGTCGCTGTCGCGGAAGCGGCCATGCCGGTTTTTGGAGAAGGTCGAATGATCCGGCACCGCCGTGTTCAAGTCGAGCCGGCAGCACCAGCGGTGCGCGAGGTTCAGATGGACCTCCTCGCAGATCCGCCGCTCCGACCGGATGCCGAAGCCGTAGCCGATCAGCAGCATGCGGATCATCAGCTCTGGATCGACCGACGGTCGGCCGGTGCTGCGGTAGGACGGTCCAGATGCTGACGGATGTCGCCCAGATCCACGAACCGGGCGATGGCCCGGATAAGGTGGTCCTGCGGGATGTGATCCTCCAGCGAGAACTCGTAGACGAGTGCGCCTTGCGCCATCTGCCGCGATCCCATCATCCCGATCACCTCCACCGTCTATGAGTGGATCAGGGCCAAACCCGGCCATCAACAGATGTTTTTCGTTACAATCGGCCGAAAGCCACGACATGTGGACGTGTCGTCGTTTTCATCGTCGCATGCCTTGCGCTGGCGGCGTGCGCGTCCAGTAGCGACATGGCCCATTCGAACCCGAACTATTTCCTGGCGGACGTGTCAGCCGACAAGTTCAGCGGCAACTACAAGCCGGCCGAGGGGCGTGAACTGCTGGCGTCCAACGGCAAGGGCAATCGGCCGTCGGGTTAAAGCGACACGTCATCGGAGGGGCTGGTGGCCTTTGCTGCGATCCGCAAGGACGGTACCGTCGCCCACGGCGGTGCCCAAGCGGGCACCGAACATCGTGTGACCCGCTTCCGGAAAGGAACGGTCAGGTCGGATTGTCGCAGCGCAGGGTCACCTGTGCCACACCCTTGACCGCCTGCATCCAGCGCAGGTTTACCGCCGTTTTGGCCGATCCCTGCTCGGCTTCGGTCCAGGGGGCGGGCAGCTGGGTGCGGCCTGAACTGTCGGTGATGGCGCCCTTGGCGATCACCGCCGTCACGTTCCGCGCATACCCCCCGAAGGGCAGGAACCCGCCCGAATCCACCGTCCACGTGGCCGAGGCGGTGTTCTGCGCATGCTCCACCGTCACGGGGCTGAAGGTGGCTTGCGTCACCCCGTTGAAGGTGTTGGACAGGAACACCGTGTTGCGGAACCGGCTGTGGTTCAGCGTCGCATAGGTCTCGTCCGCCATGTCCACCCGGTCCACCGCCGCGTTGACCGTCCGGAACGCGTTGCCCATCACGCTCAGCCCGTTGATGAAATGGCCGGCGCCTCGGGGCGTGACCACCAGCCAGCGGAACGAGGGCAGCACCCCGCTGGCCATGAAGATGTTGCCCGTGATGGTCAGCCCGCCATAGGAGAATTCCGAGGCGAATTCCGGCGCGACATCATGCTCGTTCGTCCATTCAAGGAAGCAGTTGTCGACATAGTTGCCGGTGAACAGCGTCTTGCAGTTCATCTCGGTCATCACGACGCCGGCGCGGCGCACAGAGGTTTCCCCGTCCCCCTGGAAGAAGTGGTTGCCGATGAAGATGTGGCCCGACCCGTGGGCCACCACGAAATGGGCGAACCGCACCACGCGGTTGTCGCGCAGCTTCACGTCGTTGGCGTTGATGTTCAGCGCGATGGAGGTCCGGTCGCCCGCGTTGACGGCCTGTTCGTTCGACAGGAACTGGTTCTCGTCCAGGATCAGCCCCTGGCAGCCCGTCCCGATGGAGGTGATGCCCCGGTCCAGCGGCTTGTTGATGACGCTGTGGGCCAGCCGGAAGATGGTGCCCGCCGGTTGCAGCATGATCGCGCTGCAATAGCCGTTGCATTGCATCTCCACGTCCGTGATCTCGAACTTCGAGAACTTGGAGAAACCCGAGAAGTCGAGCATGTACTTGAACCGCGAGAAGGTCAGCGTGCGCGTGCCGACCGTGGCGCCCGGCGGCAGGTTCAGCTCCACCGTGCCCGCGCCCACGTCCACCGACTTCACGTATATCTCGCGCGGGATGCCGGGGCCGCGGACATGCGATCCGACGGCGATGCTGGCCACGTTCGCCACATCCGTCAGGCGGTAGGGGTTGGAGGTGCTGTAGGTCGCGACCGAGGTGACGACGCCCGTCGTCCAGCTCGCGCTCTGCACCGCGTTCAGCTGGCCGTTGGTCAGCACGCGCCGCTGCTCGAAGTTGGCAAGGCCCGACAGGGCGGCCACGTCCACGGGTTCGGGAATGTCAACGATGCGGCCCGACAGGTCCAGCGACACGTGGTTAGTGAAATGGAACAGCGCCTGAAGCGCCTTGCGGAAGCCTTGGTATTCGCCGCCGAACGCCGCGGCGTAGGTGTCCAGATCGAAGTTGTGCGTGCAGGCCAGACGCATGGCGTCGGGCATCTTCAGCATGCCTTCGAAGCGCACGCGGCTGTTCAGGGTCAGGTGCGAGGCGATGTAATAGGTCCCGGGCGACACGAACAGCCGCTGGCCGTTGGTGGCAGCGTCGGCGGCCAGGAAGGCGGCCCGGTCGTCGGTGACCCCGTCGCCCAGCGCGCCGTAATCGCGCACGTCCACCATGCCCAGCATGTCGCGCAGGAAGACGGAGGTCACATCCTCCACCACGATGTCGTCGATCCGCACCACGCCGCCGTTCGGGCCCGTCAGGTCAAGGCCAAGGTGGGAATAGACCGGGGCCGTGCCCCAGACCATGTCCACGCCCTTGCGGTTGCCCGACCCGATGATGGCCGTCACCTCCACCACCTGCCCATAGGATTTGAGCGTGACTTCCGGCCCCGTCAGCGGAACGCTCACGGCCTTGCCCTTGGCGTCACCCGCCCAGGCGGCGATCCGCACCGTGGGGAAGGTGCCGCTGATGGCCTTGATGCGCGCCGTCACGCGCAGGTACAGGCCCGGCTGGAACGGGATCGACTGGAAGCACCGCAGCTTTTGCGTCGTTTCCTGCTTCAGAAGCTCCATGCAGCCGGCGAAATCCTGGTCCGAGGGGACATAGGCCGCGTTCGCCTGCCCGGCATAGCTGGCCTGCCCCGGCTCCCCGTCCGCCCGCGACCAAAGGCTCAGCCCTTGGGAGAAGGCGGGCGGCATCAACACCAGACCGTCGGTAATCGCCTTGTTCATCGAAATCCTCGCCTCGCTTGAGTTGCGGGCAGGAGTATCAACGGGCGGTTAAGCCCCCCCGACACCACCGTGCGGAGGGGCGCAACGTCAGGCCAGCTCGCCGCGCAGGGCGGACTCGATCAGGGCGACCGTTTCGTCCACGCCATAGAGCGCGATGAACCCGCCGAAACGCGGCCCTTCCGACGCACCCAGCAGCACCTCGTACAGCGCCTTGAACCAGTCGCGCAGCGGCTCGAACCCGTGCTCCTTGCCGACAGCGAAGACCATGGTCTGCAACGCCTCGTCCTCCATCGGGCCGTCCCACGTCTTCAGGCGGGCCAGCAGATCCTCCATCGCCGTACGCTCCTGCTCGGTCGGCAGGCGGAACTGGCGCTTGGGGGCCACGAAGTCGTTGAAGTAGCGGACCGCGAATTCCGCCGCCTGATCCAGATCCGGGTTCCCCTCGGGCGAGGCGTCGGGCGCGTAGCGCCTGATGAAGCCCCACAGCCCCGCCTTGTCCTTCGCCGCCGACACGGACGCAAGGTTCAGCAGCATCGCGAAGGGCACCACCATCTTCGATTCCGGCGGATTGCCGCTGTGGATGTGCCAGACCGGGTTGTCGACGCGCTTGGCCTCGTCCTGCGTGGCAAAGGCGCGCAACTGCTGGTGGTATTCGTCCACCGCCTTCGGGATCACGTCGAAATGCATCCGCTTCGCCGTCTTGGGCTTCAGATACATAAAGTAGGACAGCGACTCCGTGCTGGCATAGGTCAGCCATTCGTCGATGGTCAGCCCGTTTCCCTTGGACTTGGAGATCTTCTCTCCGTTCTCGTCCAGGAACAGCTCATACGTGAAGTGCTCGGGCTTCTTTCCGCCAAGGATCTCGCAGATCCGGTCATAGATCGGCGTGTTGGTGGAATGGTCCTTGCCGTACATCTCGAAGTCCACGTCCAGCGCGGCCCAGCGGGCGCCGAAATCAGGCTTCCATTGCAGCTTCACATTGCCGCCGGTGACGGGCAGCGTTGTCTCGGTCCCGTCCTCGTCGTCGAAGGTGATGGTGCCGTCCTTGGCGTTCACGTCGCGGATCGGGACATACAGGACCCGGCCGGTCTTGGGGCTGATCGGCAGGAAGATGGAATAGGTCGCGCTGCGTTCTTCGCGAAGCGAGGCCAGCATCACCTTCATCAGATCATCGTACCGCTCCACCGCGCGCAGCAGCACCGCGTCAAACCGCCCGGACTTGTAGAAGTCGGTCGCCGAATAGAACTCGTACTCGAACCCGAACGTGTCCAGGAACCGGCGCAGCATGGCGTTGTTGTGGCCGCCGAAGCTGTCATATTCCCCGAACGGATCGGGGACCGAGGTCAGCGGCCGCTGGATGTTCTCGCGCAGCATCTCCTGCTCGGGGACGTTGTCGGGCACCTTGCGCATCCCGTCCAGATCGTCCGAAAAGCAGATCAGGCGCGTGGGGATGTCGCAGATCGCCTCGAAGGCGCGGCGGATCATGGTGGTGCGCGCCACCTCGCCGAAGGTGCCGATATGGGGCAGACCCGAAGGGCCGTAGCCCGTCTCGAACAGGACGTATCCCTTTTCGGGCACCTTGCCGCCAACGCGTTTCAGAATCCGGCGGGCCTCCTCGAAAGGCCAGGCTTTGGAATTCATCGCGGCGTCCTGAAGGGCCGTCATGGGCACATCTCCCTTGTTGCGCGGCACCCTGCCGCTGCGCGTGGTCTATTGCCGCCACCCCTGCGCGTCAATAATCTGGGACAAAAGAAGGACACGACCATGGACGACACCATCCCCTCCCTTTCGCAGCCCGATGCGCTTCTGGCGCTGATGATCGCCGTTTCCGCCTCGCACGGGGCGGTGGAAACGTCCGAACTGGTGGCGATCCAGCAGATGCTGAACCATCTGCCGGTTTTTGCCGAATACGACATCGACCGTCTGGGCAACGTCGCCCGCGTCGTGTTCGACCTGTTCAACGAGGAGGACGGGCTGGACGCGCTGTTCGCCCTGGTGCGCACCGCGCTGGACGAACGCCTGCATGAGACGGCCTATGCCTTGGCCTGCGACGTCGCCGCCGCCGACGGCCGCCTGTATCAGACCGAACTGCGCCTCTTGGAGGAGATCCGCGAGGAACTGCGCCTCGACCGCCTGCACGCCGCCGCGATCGAGCGCGGCGCCCGCGCCCGCCACGCCCGCCTTCAGGCCTGAGCGACCCACGCCTCGATCAGGCGGCTTTGCAGGATCCGCGCGTTGCGCGTCCATGCGGCGCCGCCGACGGGGCGGGCTTCCTCGTCGGACTCCAGCCCTTCGCGCCGGGACAGGTCGGCGCAATAGATGGCGAAGACACGCTCTACCCCGCCCGCGCTGACATAGCCCACCAACCCCGACGCGAAGTTGAGCGTGCCGGTCTTGCCCTTGATGCGGATCGCGTCCGACAGCGTTTCGCGCCCGTTGGCGTCGAACAGCCCCTCGTTCTTCATCAGGCCGCGCAGGTAGCGCCCGTTCGGATCCGCCTGCGCCAGCGCCAGCGCGTGCACCATCTGCGCCGGGGCCACGCGCGACCGGCCCGACAGGCCCGAATGGTCGCGCAGGTCCATCGCCACGCCATACTTGGCCGCGGCCCACTGGCTCATCGCTGCGCCCGAGGCCGCCAGCGACCCTTGGCGCGAAGCGGTCAGCCCCACAGCCTCGGCCGACATGTTGTTGGAATATTCCAGCATGTCCGCCAGAATCTCGGTCAGCGGGCCGCTCGCATGGGTGGCCAGCGCCGTCCCGGACGGGGCCGAACGGGTGACCACCGGCTGCGGCAGCGCGACACCGTGGCGCGCGGCCAGCCAGCGGAACACCTCGGCCGTGTAATCGTCGGGATGGCGCACCGGCAGCCAGCGGTTGCCCCCGCGGCCCAGCGCGCCCGAAGCCACTGTCCAGTTGTCCACCCCCTGCCCGGACGAATAGGTGTAGGCAGGGCTGGTCCGGCCCACCACGCGGATGCGCGACATCGTCACCGGCGGCACCACGCGCCCCGACCGTGCATCAAGGCTGGCCCCCGCCCCCCCCGCGCCCCAGCGGAAATACACGCGGTTGAAGTTCAGGTTCAGACCCGAAATGGCGGCGTTGTAGTTCGCGCCCACCGGCTGCTGCGGGTCGATCTGCGGCACCAGCGGCAGCGCACCGCCATAGGCCATGAACCGTCCCGTCACCCCGCGCACGCCGCGCGCGGCCAGCTGCGCCGCCAGCGCGTCCAGCGCGTCCGTGTCCAGCGTCGGATCGCCCGAGCCCACCAGCCACAGGTCCCCCTGCACCACGCCGCCCGACACCGGCCCCGAGGCCATCAGCGAGGTCGCGTAGCGGAACCCCGGGCCCAGCCGGTCCAGCGCATAAAGCGCGGTGATCGCCTTTGTGGTCGATGCTGGCGGCAGGGTCGCGTCCCCGCCCCGGCTGTCCAGCACCCGGCCCGAGGCGTCGGCCACCACGAAGGCCACGTTGCCCGACACGCCCGACCGCGCGATCAGCGCCTCGGCCGCGCCGGTGCTGGTCAGGCGGACCGGCGGACGGGGGGATACAGCGGGGGCGCCGGCACATCCGGGCACCGCGGCGATGGCGGCCAAACCGCCCATGATGAAACGTCTGGAGATCATGTGTCGGACGCTATCCAAGCCAGTGTTTCCGCGCTAGCCCCATTCGCCACGCGCCCGGATCGCGGTGGAGGAGACGTCCACCATCGGCAGGTCCGCGAAGGCCCAGGCGGGCGCGTCCGCATGGCCCAACCGCTCCGGCGCGGTGCGGCAGTTGCCGAAGGCGCGGGCCGCGCGCCCCAGCCGTCCCTGCACGCCCCACCCCGGACGCGCCAGGACCCCGATCGGCACCGTCTTCATGATCCAGCGCCAGTCGTCCCAGCGATGGAACTGCACGAGGTTGTCGGCCCCCATCAGCCACACGAACCGCACCCCCGGATAGCGCCGGCGAAGGGCCCGCAGGGTCTGGGCGGTGTGGCGCGTGCCCAGCCGCGCCTCAAGGTCCGTGACCGCCACGCGGGGATGGCGCATCAGGGCGCGCGACCGGTCCAAGCGTTCCTGCATCGGGCGGGGGCCCTTGGCCTTCAAGGGGTTGCCCGGACTGACCAGCCACCATACCCGGTCCAGACCGAACCGCTTCATCGCTTCCATCGTGATGTGGACATGCCCCGCATGGGCCGGATCGAACGATCCCCCCAGCAGCCCGACCACCATCCCCCTGCGCGCCACTGGCCAGCCCTGCAAGACGCCCCTCCCGTTGTCCGGCGGCCAGAAACCACCCCCACATTGCCCTTGTCCAGCATTATCGCTATGTAGACGGCCAAATCCCCGAAAGATGGAACACAGCCCATGGCCTCGTACCAATTCGTCTACCACATGGAGGGCGTCTCCAAGACCTATCCCGGCGGCAAGAAGGTGTTCGAGAACATCCACCTGAACTTCCTGCCGGGCGTGAAGATCGGCGTCGTCGGCGTCAACGGCGCGGGGAAATCCACGCTGCTGAAGGTCATGGCCGGCCTCGACAAGGACTTCCAGGGCGAGGCATGGGCCGCCAAGGACGCCCGCGTCGGCTATCTTCCGCAGGAACCGCAACTGGACGAGGCGCTGAACGTCCGCGCCAACGTCATGGAAGGCGTCGCGGCCAAGCGCGCCATCCTGGACCGCTACAACGAACTGGCGATGAACTACTCGGACGAGACCGCCGAGGAGATGGCCGCCCTTCAGGACCAGATCGACGCCCAGAACCTTTGGGAACTGGACAACACGGTCGACATCGCGATGGAAGCCCTGCGCTGCCCGCCGGACGATGCCGACGTGTCCACCCTGTCGGGCGGGGAACGCCGCCGTGTCGCGCTCTGCAAGCTGCTGCTGGAAGAGCCGGACATGCTGCTCCTGGACGAACCGACCAACCACCTCGATGCCGAAACGATCGCTTGGCTGCAAAAGCACCTGATTGAATACAAGGGCACCATCCTGACGGTCACCCACGACCGCTACTTCCTGGACGACATCACGTCCTGGATCCTGGAGCTGGAGCGGGGCCGCGGCCTGCCGCACGAGGGGAACTACTCCTCGTGGCTGGAAGCCAAGGCCAAGCGCGTGGCGCAGGAAGCGCGCGAGGACAAGTCCAAGCAGAAGGTGCTGGAGAAGGAGCTGGAATGGATCCGCGCCGGCGCCAAGGCTCGTCAGGCGAAATCCAAGGCCCGCATCTCGGCCTACAACAAGCTGGCCGATGAATCGGTGAAGGATCTGGTCGGCCGCGCGCAGATCGTCATCCCCCACGGCCCCCGTCTGGGCGGCAAGGTGATCGAGGTCGAGAACCTGTCGAAAGCCATGGGCGACAAGCAGCTGATCGAGAACCTCTCCTTCATGCTGCCCCCCGGCGGCATCATCGGCGTGATCGGTCCGAACGGCGCGGGCAAGTCCACCCTGTTCAAGATGCTGGTGGGGCAGGAACAGCCCGATTCCGGCACCGTCACGCTGGGCGACACCGTGAAGCTGGCCTTCGTGGACCAGTCGCGCGATTCGCTGAACCCCGAGGCCAACGTGTGGGAGGAAATCTCCGGCGGGGCCGAGATCATCGAACTGGGCGACGCGCAGGTGAACTCGCGCAACTATGTAGGGTCGTTCAACTTCAAGGGCACGGACCAGCAGAAGAAGGTGGGCCTGCTGTCGGGCGGGGAACGCAACCGCGTGCACTTGGCCAAGCTGCTGAAGTCGGGCGGAAACGTCCTCCTGCTCGATGAACCGACCAACGACCTGGACGTGGAAACGCTGCAGGCGCTGGAAGCCGCCATCGAGAACTTCGCCGGCTGCGCCGTCATCATCAGCCACGACCGCTTCTTCCTCGACCGTCTGTGCACGCACATTCTGGCCTTCGAGGGTGACGCCCATGTCGAATTCTTCGAAGGCAACTTCGAGGATTACGAAAAGGACAAGATCCGCCGTCTGGGCCCCGACGCGGTGAACCCCAAGCGCGTGAAACACAAGAAGTTCACGCGTTAACGCTAACCCCGGCTTCGCCGGCACACGACGCTTGCGCGATGGATTTTTCGTGCTAGCGTTGTGTGTGCGACGTTACCCTTTATCGACCTGTCCTTTGCGGCCACAGCGATTCGATCTTGCTCTGACTTAGCCACGCCGTCGCATGACGCGGACGGTCCCGGAACAGGAGACACTCACGATGGCCAAAGGCACCGTGAAATGGTTCAACGCCACCAAGGGATTCGGCTTCATTGCCCCCGAAGGCGGAAGCAAGGACGTGTTCGTCCACATCACCGCGCTGGAGCGCGCTGGCATCCGCTCGCTGGATGATGGTCAGGCCGTGACCTTCGACGTCGAAGCCAGCCGTGACGGCCGCGAATCCGCGGTCAACATCCAGCTCGCCTGAGATTTGGGGGCGCGGCTTCGGCCGCGCCTTTCCCCTTCCCGGTCCTTGCGGCACCGGGCACAGCATGCGACACAGCCGGCCGTCCGACCCCGGAGGTTTCATGTCGCGTCCCAATATCCTGATCCTGATGGTCGACCAGCTGAACGGAACGCTGTTTCCCGACGGTCCGGCCGATTTCCTGCACGCCCCGAACCTGAAGCGGCTGGCCGAACGGTCCGTGCGGTTTACGAACACCTACACAGGATCGCCCCTCTGCGCACCGGCACGGGCCAGCTTCATGTCGGGCCAGCTGCCGTCACGCACCCGCGTCTACGACAACGCGGCTGAATTCGCCTCCGACATCCCCACCTATGCCCACCACCTGCGCCGTGCGGGCTACCAGACCTGCCTGTCGGGCAAGATGCATTTCGTCGGCCCCGACCAGATGCACGGGTTGGAGGAACGGTTGACCACCGACATCTACCCGGCCGATTTCGGCTGGACCCCGGACTACCGCAAGCCGGGCGAACGGATCGACTGGTGGTATCACAACCTCGGCTCCGTTTCGGGCGCCGGAGTGGCGGAGATCACGAACCAGCTGGAATACGACGACGACGTGGCGCATCAGGCCACGCAGAAGCTCTACGACCTGTCGCGCGGGCACGATCCGCGCCCGTGGTGCCTGACCGTCAGCTTCACCCACCCGCATGACCCCTATGTCGCGCGCCGGAAATATTGGGACCTGTACGAAAACTGCCCCCAGACCGAACCGCCCGAAACGATCCCCTACGACGCGATGGACCCCCATTCCCAACGCCTGTGGGACGCCTGCGACACGAACAACGCCACGATCACGGATGACATGATCCGCCGCGCCCGCCGCGGCTATTTCGCCAACATCTCCTATGTAGACGACAAGATCGGCGAGATCCTGGACGTGCTGGAGGCGACGCGGCAGGAGGCGATCATCGTCTTCACCTCGGACCACGGCGACATGCTGGGCGACCGGGGGTTGTGGTTCAAGATGAACTTCTTCGAAGGCTCTGCCCGCGTGCCGCTGATGATCGCGGGGATCGGAAAGGGCCGGGTCGACACGCCCGTCTCCACCATCGACGTGACGCCCACGCTCTGCGACCTCGCCGGCATCTCCATGGCCGAGATCATGCCTTGGACCGACGGCACGACCCTTCTGCCGATCGCGCAAGGCGAAGCGCGCCAACCCGTCCCGATGGAATATGCGGCCGAAGGCAGCATCGCGCCGTTGGTCGCTGTCCGAGACGGCCGCTGGAAATACATCCGCTGCGACGCCGATCCCGAACAGCTCTACGATCTTGTCACCGATCCGGGTGAGCGGACGAACCTGGCCGAGGATCCGGCTCATGCCGACACGCTGGCCCGCCTGCGCGATCAGGCCGACCACCGCTGGAACCTTTCCCAGTACGACGCGCAGGTCCGTGAAAGCCAGGCCCGCCGCTGGATCGTGTACGAGGCGCTGCGCCAGGGCGGCTACTACCCCTGGGACTACCAGCCCCTGAAGAAGGCGTCCGAGGCCTACATGCGCAACCACATGGACCTGAACGTGCTGGAAACCAGCAAGCGCTTCCCACGCGGCGAATAAGGCGGGCGGCAGCGCGGGCGGCGGGGGTTCGATGCCCCCGCCGCCCGCCCTTCCCCTTATCGGTCCACGTGGCCCAGATCGCGGTCGGGCCACACCCGGTCGCGCACCAACTGCTTCAGCGCCTTGCTGTCGGGAAAGCCGCCGTCGCGCTTGCGGTCCCAGACCAGATCCCCGTCCAGCGTGATGGTGAAGATCCCGCCCGTGCCCGGCACCAGCGTCACCGACCCGATGTCCTGCCCGAAGCTCTGCAACAGCTCCTGCGCCATCCAGGCGGTGCGCAGCATCCAGTTGCATTGCGTGCAATAGGTGAAGGTGATGGCGGGGCCGGTCATGCCAGCCCCCTTCCCTTCAACAGCGGCTCCACCCCCGGCATCCGGCCACGGAACGCGGTGTAGAGCGCTTCCGCCTCTTGCGAGCCACCGGCGGACAGGATGTGCGTCTCCAGCTTCCGCGCGGTTTCGGGATCGAAGGCATCCCCCGCCTCGGTGAAGGCGGCAAAGGCGTCGGCGTCCATCACCTCTGACCACATGTAGCTGTAATAGCCCGACGAATAGCCGTCGCCCGAGAAGACATGGCTGAAATGCGGCGTCGCGTGGCGCATCCGGATCGGCTTCGGCATGCCCAGTTCGCCCAGAACCTCCGCCTGCCGGGCCATGGGATCGGCAGGCGCGGGACCTTCGTGGAACGCCAGATCCACCATGGCCGAGGAGACGTATTCCACCGTCGCGAACGCCTGATCATAGGTGCCCGCCGCCAGAAGCCGGCTCATCAGGTCCTGCGGCATCGCCTCGCCCGTGCGGTAGTGGCGGGCGTGTTTGGCCAGAACCTCCGGCACCTCCAGCCAGTGTTCGTAAAGCTGGCTCGGCAGTTCCACGAAGTCCCGCGCGACGGAGGTGCCCGAGATGAAGCCATAGGTCACGTCCGACAGCATCTGGTGCAGCGCGTGGCCGAATTCGTGGAACAGCGTGCGCGCGTCGTCATAGGACAGAAGGCTGGGGTTGCCCTTGGCGAAGTTGCACACGTTCATCACGATCGGGGCCTGCGCCCCGCCCAGCTTGCGCTGCGTGCGCATCGCCGTGCACCACGCGCCCGACCGCTTGGACGCTCGCGCGAAATAGTCGCCGATAAAGACGGCGATGTGCCGGCCGTCCCGCGTCACCTCCCACGCCCGCGCGTCGGGGTGATACAGCGGCACGTCCAGCGCCCGGAACTCCAGCCCGAACAGGCGGTGCGCCACGTCGAACGACGCCTCGATCATCGCTTCCAGCGAGAAGTACGGCTTGATCGCCGCCTCATCCAGATCATGCTCCGCCTTCCGGCGCTTTTCCGAATAATAGCGCCAGTCCCACGGCTCCAGATCGCCGTTGATGCCACCCTCGTGCATCATCCGGGCCAGCACCGCGGCGTCGGCCTCGGCCTTGTCCCGCGCGGGCTGCCAGACGCGCATCAGAAGGTCGCGCACCGCGTCCGGCGTCTTCGCCATTTCCGGCTCCAGCTTGTAGGCGGCGAAGCTGGGATATCCCAGCAGCGTCGCCCGTTCCTGCCGCAGGGAGAGGATCTCGGCCGCGATGGCGCGGTTGTCGGCCGCGTTGCCATTGGCGCCCCGCGCCGTCCACGCCTCATAGGCGATGCGGCGCAACGCGCGGTTCGGGGAAAATTGCAGGAACGGCACGATGAGCGATCGGTTCAGCGTCAGCACATGCCCTTCGCGGCCACGCTCCGCGGCGGCGGCGGCCGCCGTTTCCACCACGAAGTCCGGAAGGCCCGCCAGATCGTCCGCCGACAGGTCGCGGAACCAGTCCCGCTCCTCGGCCAGAAGGTTCTGGCTGAACCGCGTGCCCAGCACGGCCAGCCGCGCCTTCACGGCCGTCAGCCGCTCCGCCTCCGGCCCGGCCAGTTGCGCACCCGCCCGCACGAACATGCGGTGATACAGGTCCAGAACGCGCGCCTCCTCGGCCCCCAGGTCCAACCGGTCGCGGGATTGCCACAGCGTGTCGATCCGCAGGAACAGCGCGCGGTTGTTGATGATCTCGGACGAAAAGGCCGACATCTTCGGCGCCAGATCGCGTTGAAGATCCTCGCGCGCGTCGGTGCTGTCCGCCCCCGCCAGGGTGTAGAAGACGCCCCCCACCCGGTCCAGCGCCCCTTCAGCCAGTTCCAGCGCCTCGATGGTGTTGGCAAAGGTCGGAGGGGCCGGGTCCGTCGCGATGCGGGCGATGTTGGCCCGCGCCTCGGCCATGGCGGCGTCGAAGGCGGGGCCAAAATCCCCGTCCCGGATCGCGTCGAAGGGGGGCAGGCCGAAGGGGCCGGTCCAGTCGGAAAGAAGCGGGTTCGCGTGGGCGGTCATGGGCATCTCCTTTGCCCATGAAGCTAGTCAGCGCGGGCGGGAACCGCCAGCCCCCCGGTCATGCGCCCTGCGTGACCCGGTTCACATGGCCCATCTTGCGCCCCGGCCGCGCCTCGGTCTTGCCATAGAGATGCAGCGCCGCCCCGCGTTCCGCCGCGATGTCGGGCACGCGCCCGATGTCGTCCCCGATCAGGTTCTCCATCACCACGTCCGAATGCCGCCCGCCATCGCCCAGGGGCCAGCCCGCCACGGCGCGGATGTGCTGCTCGAACTGGTCCACGGCACAGCCGTTCTGCGTCCAGTGGCCCGAGTTGTGGACCCGCGGCGCGATCTCGTTCACGATCAACCCGTCGGCGGTCACGAACAGCTCCACCCCCATGACGCCGACGTAATCCAGCGCGTTCAGGATCTGCGCCGCCATCAGCACTGCGTCCGACCGGCGGTTCGGCGTCAGCCGCGCCGGGATCGTGGTGGTGTGCAGGATGCCGTCGCGGTGCACGTTCTCGCCCGGGTCGTAGGCCGACACGGCCCCGTCCAGACCGCGGGCGGCGATGACCGACACCTCGTGGCTGAAGGTCACGAAGCCTTCCAGCACGGCGGGCGCGCCGTTCATGGCGGCCAGTGCGGCCTCCGCCTCCTCGGGCGCCATGATCCGGACCTGCCCCTTGCCGTCATAGCCAAAGCGGGTGGTCTTCAGGATGGCGGGCGTGCCCACGGCGTCAAGGGCGGCGGCCAGATCGGCCGGGCCGTTCACCGCGTGATAGGGCGCCACCTTCAGGCCAAGAGAGGACAGGAAGTCCTTTTCCACCAGCCGGTCCTGGCTGGTGGCCAGCGCCCGGCGGTTCGGACGGATCGGCCGCACGGCCTCCAGCACGTCCAGCGCGGCCGTGGGAACGTTCTCGAATTCATAAGTGATGACGTCCACGGCCTCGGCAAAGGCGCGCAGCGCAGCGTGATCGTCATAGCTTGCGGTTGTCAGCGCATAGGCCACATCCGCCGCGGGCGGGTTCGCCGCCGGTTCGAAGATGTGGGTGCGAAAGCCAAGGCGGCTGGCCGCCACCGCCAGCATGCGGCCCAGTTGCCCGCCGCCCAGAATGCCGATGATGCCGCCGGGTTGAAGGGTCATTCCTGCGGCTCCTCGGGGATGGAGGCGGACAGCGCCTCGCGCCAGGCGTCCAGCCGCTGCGCCAGCGCCGGATCGTGGATCGCCAGGATCCCGGCCGCCATCAGCCCCGCATTGGCCGCGCCCGCCGCCCCGATGGCCATGGTCGCCACGGGAAAGCCCTTGGGCATCTGCACGATGGAATACAGGCTGTCCACGCCCGACAGTGCCTTTGTCTGGACGGGGACGCCCACCACCGGCACCCGCGTCTTGGACGCCATCATGCCCGGCAGATGCGCCGCCCCGCCCGCGCCCGCGATGATGACCTTCAGGCCACGGTCCGCCGCCTCCTTGCCATAGGTCCACAAACGGTCCGGCGTCCGGTGGGCCGAGACGATCTTCGCCTCGTACGAGATGCCGAGTTCGTCCAGAATCGTGGCCGCCTCCTTCATCGTCGGCCAGTCCGACTGGCTTCCCATGATGATACCGACTTCCACGCCCATGGCGATCCCCCGTTGCTGAAAGCGCGCATCATACAGCGGTGCCGCCCGCCCGCAATGGCGTCAGGCGATGATGTCGGGGATCAGGTCGTCCTCGATCCGCGTGATCTCGTCCTTCAGGGCCAGCTTGCGCTTCTTCAGGCGCCGCAACTGCAGGGGATCGGGCGCGGGCTGGGTTTCCAGCGCAAGGATCGCGTCGTCCAGATCCCGGTGCTCACGCCGCAGCACCTCCACGCGGATCCGCAGCACATCTTCCTGTTTCAGTTCGGTTGGGGCGTTCATGGCAAACTCGGGGCTGTGGTGCGTCCAATCTATCCGATGGCGCCGTGAAATGCGCGGGATTTTTCGCATCGGGGCCAAGACTTGCGCCCCTGTGCCCCGCATCCCATATTGTCAGTGAAGGCGCCGGACGGGCCTTTGCGATTTGTCGCTTCCAGCAAGGGCAAAAGACATGACGAAACTGAGCTTCGGGGCACATCCCCATCTTCTGGGCTTCGAGCAGCTGGAACGGCTGGTGGAGCGCACATCCAAGACCGAAGGGTATCCCCCCTTCAACATTGAGGCCGTGGCCGAGAACGCCTATCGCATCACGCTGGCCGTGGCCGGCTTCCGCGAGGCGGACCTGTCCATCACGGTGGAGGATCGCCAGCTGGTGATCCGGGGCCGCCAGCCCGAGGATCAGGACCGCCGCGTCTTCCTGCACCGCGGCATCGCGGGGCGCGCCTTCCAGCGCAGCTTCGTTCTAGCCGAAGGGGTGGAGGTGGCGGGCGCCGATCTGGATCACGGCCTGCTGCATGTCGATCTGCGCCGCACGGTTCCGGACACCATCGTCCAGACCATTCCCATTCGCACCGCCGCCAAAGCCGAAGGAGAGTCCAAATGAACACCCCCCAATCGCCCGGCGATCGTCTGGTCTATGTCCGGCCGGTGCTTGTGGCCGAACTTCCGCAGGACGTGCAGGACCAGGCCGAAGGCCTCGACACGCTTTACGCACTGCACAGCGCGGACGGCGAACAGCTGGCGCTGGTGCGCAACCGGCACATGGCCTTCCAGCTTGCGCTGCAGAACGACCTTGCGCCGGTGAACGTGCACTGATGGCAAAAGGCCCCCGAACCGGGGGCCTTTTTCGTGATGGCTCAGGCTAGGACCGCCTGCACTTCCCATGCCTTCAGGCAGGTCCGCGCGGTCGGGCCATAGGCGTTCGGACCGTCGGCCAGTTCGGGGAAGATGGCCACGATCTCATCCCACTGGGCGTTTAGCACGGACACGCCGTGCTGGCCCGGATGGAAGCTTTCCGTCCACACGCCACCCGAGCGCACGATCTGGTGCTGGTCGAACATGATGTGGACATAGGTCACGGAATCGCACGGCACCTGACGGATCGTCCCGTCGTTGACCATGTGCTTGGCCGCGGCCAGCACCTGCGTCTCGCCGCTCATCAACTCGGCGCGCCAGCCTTCCACGAGCATGCGGTGCTGGGGGGAGACGCGAAGCTCCGCCTCGTTGCCCAGCGTTCCCGCCGCGAAGCAGACCGGTGCCATGGCGCCTTGCCCCGGAATGGTGCGTCCACCGACCCAGCGCAGCGGCTGCGCGCCGTTGTCCAGCGTGAGAACCAGATCGCCGGCGCGCAGATCCTCGACCTTGCGAGGGCCTTCGGGCGTGTCGATCA
Organism: Falsirhodobacter sp. 20TX0035; assembly: GCF_028307215.1. GTDB lineage: Bacteria > Pseudomonadota > Alphaproteobacteria > Rhodobacterales > Rhodobacteraceae > Falsirhodobacter. The sequence goes on from NZ_JAQMHV010000006.1 coordinate 31,616, forward strand.
GGGTGCCGGCGGTGAAGCACGGCATCAGCGGCTGGTCGAAGCTGCCGATGGGCGCCTTCGTGTCCAGGAGGTTCACCAGCGCGTACTTGCCCAGCGTCAGGTCGCCGAACGAACCGGGCGTCGCGCCTTCCGGAATGTCCCCGTCGGCGATCCGGACCATGTAAGACTTGTCGGTCATCAGGAAGACATAGGCCGTGACCTTGGTCGGCACGCCGTCGATCTCCAGCGTGCTGTCGCGATAGGCGTAGATCTCGTCCAGCTTCTTCGACTCGCCGTCGATCTCGATCCGGTCGCCATTCGTGGTGTCGCGCGGGAAGAAGCCGTACTGGTTCTGCTCGGTCAGCTGGCCGTCGCGGTTGCCGTCATGGAACGCAAGGTCGGTATAGCTTCTGCCCGCGTCGATCTTGAGGCCTTCGCCCCGCTTGGCCTCGAAATAATCAAGACCGCCGCCGAAGCCATCCGGCCACGTGTCCCCGTTGTACCACCCCCAGCTGGGGGTGTCGGTTGCCGTCTGACCCGCATTCCCGCAGCCGGGATTCCAGAACCACATCACTCGTCTCCGTAAAAGCGTTACGGATTAGCGAATGGCTAACTTCTATAGCTTAAAAAGGGCCGACCTTGGCCCTTTTCATGTCTTTATGAAGCAATTGTAAAATGTTGCATTTTACTAAAAGTGGGCGGTATCGATCCCGGCCAGCCATCTTTCGGCGTCCAGGGCCGCCATGCAGCCCATTCCGGCGCTTGTGATGGCCTGACGGTAGACGTGATCCGTCAAGTCCCCCGCCGCGAACACCCCCGGAATCGATGTCTTCGTTCCGCCGGCTTCCACCTTCACATATCCGTCAGAATGCAGCTCCAGCTGATCCCTGACCAGTTCGGACGCCGGGGAATGGCCGATTGCCACGAAGAAACCGTCGCAGGGAATCACCCGCTCCGCCCCGTCGCGCACGTCCCGGACCCGAACACCCGTCACGCCCAGCGGCCCTTCGGTCCCCACAACCTCCTCAACCACCGAATGCCAAGCTAGCTCAACCTTGGGATGATTGAAAAGACGGTCCTGAAGAATTTTTTCGGCCCGCAGCGTGTCGCGGCGGTGGATCAGGGTCACCTTGCTGGCGAAGTTGGTCAGGAACAGCGCTTCCTCGACCGCCGTGTTGCCACCGCCGATCACCACGACCTCCTTCCCGCGATAGAAGAAGCCGTCGCAGGTGGCGCAGGCCGACACGCCGAAGCCCTTGAACTTTTCCTCGCTGGGAAGGCCCAGCCATTTCGCCTGCGCCCCTGTCGCCAGAATCACGGCATCGGCGGTGAAGGTCGTGCCGCTGTCGGCCGAGGCCGTGAAGGGCCGCTTCGACAGGTCCAGATCGGTGATGTAGTCGGTGATGATCTCCGCCCCCATGGCGCGGGCATGCTCTTCCATCCGCACCATCAGGTCCGGGCCCTGCACATGCGTGTCGCCGGGCCAGTTCTCCACCTCGGTGGTGATGGTCAGCTGGCCGCCGGGCTGAAGGCCTTGGACCAGGATCGGTTTCAGCATGGCCCGCGCCGCGTAGACGGCCGCCGTATACCCCGCCGGTCCCGAACCGATGATCAGAACCTTGCTGTGCCGCGTTTCGGCCATGAGGATGCCCTTTCGATGATGCTGGCCCGATATAGGCGAGCCGCCGACAGGCGAAAACCCCCGCCGGGGGCGCGACAGAATATTGCGCACGGCACGCGCCGCTTGTAATGTCCGACCATCACGAACGGAGACTTGCATGGCCGGATCGAAGCTCGATCCCATTGACCGACAGATCCTGGCAGAACTTCAGGCCGACGGTCGAATCACCAACGTCGAACTTGCCCGCCGCGTGGGCATTTCCGCCCCGCCCTGCCTGCGCCGCGTCCGCGCGCTGGAGGAGGCGGGCTATGTCCGCGGCTATCACGCGCAGATCGATCCCCGCCAGATGGGATTCGAGGTGCAGGTCTTCGCCATGGTGCGCCTGCACAGCCAGGCCGAACGCGACCTGTCCGCGTTCGAGGAGCATTGCCGCTCCCTCTCGCTTGTCCGCGAATGTCACATGCTGAACGGCGAGATCGACTTCATCCTGAAATGCGTCGCCCCGGATCTGAGCACGTTCCAGACCTTCCTGACGCAACATCTGACCAGCGCCGCGAACGTGGCCAGCGTGAAGACCAGCCTTGTCATCCGCGGGGCCAAGGACGAACCCGGCGTCCCCTTCGACGTGCTGGAGGCGCGGATCAAAGCCGGATCGTCGCGATAAGGCGTCCGTAGTCGGCTTCCTTTGCGTGGGTGGTGCGGCGGAAGGAATAGAAGCGGTCGGGGTCGGAATAGGTGCAATGGCCGGTCCATTCCGCCTCGGCCCCCGCCGCGCGCAGACGCGACAGTCCGAAGCCCGGAAGGTCGAACAGCAGCCGGTCCCCCTGCCCCTGCGCGAAGAAGCGGGCATAGGCGTCATCCTCGGCCAGGAAGGTGTCCAGCATCTCCGGCCCCACCTCGTAGGCGCGCTGACTGATGCAGGGGCCGATGACGGCGGAAATGTCCGTGGCGCCCAGATCGCGCATGGCCTGCACCGTCGCCTCCAGCACGCCGCCAATGGCGCCCTTCCAGCCCGCATGGGCCGCACCGATCACGCCCGCCTTGGCGTCGGCCAGCAGCACCGGCTGGCAATCCGCCGTTAGGATGGACAGGACCACCCCCGGCCGGTTCGTCACCATGGCGTCCGCGGCGGGCGTGCCGTCGAAGGGCGCCGTCACCACCGTGGCGGAATGCACCTGGTTCAGGGTGCGGATCGCGTCGGCCGGCACCTCCATCGCCTTGGCCACGCGGGCGCGGTTGATGCCCACGACCTCGGGCATGTCACTGCTGCCATAGCCGCAGTTCAGCCCCGCGAACACGCCCGAGGAGGCACCCCCCTTGCGGGTGAAGAAGCCGTGGCGCAGCGGATGCAGCGCGCGCGAAGTGATGATGTCCAGCGTCATGCGAACCCCGGTGGTGGTGGTGCGGCGGGCGGCGTGATCGCCAGCGCCTTGAACAGTTCACCCATCTGCGCGGGATCGGTCAACCGCTCCAGCGCCGAAAGATGGGTGGCGGCGTTGCCCCTGACTGCCAAGCGCTCGGCCCGCAGCCCGATGCCCAGCGCGGCCAGAAGCCGCCCTTGGGTGGTGTAGCGGTGGGCGCAGGACATGGCGGCCAAGGCCAGCGCCTCGAAATCCACATGCGCCGTCAGGTCGGCCCGCCCGGGGGCCGCGAACGGATCGGCAGAGGCGTGGCCCGACAGCGCTTGGAACGTGTCGCCACGGGACCGCCAGCCGCCGTAATCCACGATCAGCGCCAAACCGCCCTGCGCCACGCGCTGCGCGATCGCTTCCATGATGGGGGCGGCCTGCGGGCAGATCTCCACCACATCCCCATCCTGCGTGTCGTCCAACCGGTGGGCCAAGTACTGAAGGGTCAGCGGGGCAGACAGGCCCGGCGTCAGGTCCGGCCCTACCACGCGTTCGCGCCAGCCCGCGCCCTCGCGCACGAACTGGCGGATCGGCAGGGCGTCGAAGAACTCGTTCGCGACAAGGAACAGGGGGCCGTCCGGCAGGTCGTGCACGCGGTCCACGTGGCGCGCGGGCAGCCGTTCGGCCTGCATCGCGCGCAGTCGGGGGCTCGCCTCCACCAGAACCAGATCGGCGGCGGCATGGAAACCGGGGACGCCCTTCGTCGCGCGCAGGATGTCGGCCATCAGGGTGCCGCGGCCGGGCCCAAGTTCAGCCAGCGTGAACGCCCCGCCGCCCTGATCCAGCCACGCCTGCGCCAGACACAGACCCAGCATCTCGCCGAACATCTGGCTGATCTCGGGGGCGGTGGTGAAATCGCCGGCGGTCCCGAACGGCTCTCCGGTGGTGTAGTATCCGTGTTCGGGATGAAGCAGGCATTCGGCCATGTAGTCGGCCAAGGTGATCGGCCCAGTCTGCGCGATGCGGCGCGCCAGAAGATCCCCCAGCGGCGTCACGCCCGCCGCGCCCGCCCGATCAGCCACAGCCCCACCGCGACCATCGGCAGCGACAGCGCCTGCCCCTGCGTCAGGCCATAGCCGCCGATCTGCCACGCGAGGCCCAGCGGGTTGCCCTCGGACACGAACTGCGCATCCGGCTGGCGCACGAATTCCACCAGAAAGCGCGACACGCCATAGCCCGCGATGAACACCCCACAGATCGCCCCCGGCCATTTCAGCCAGTGGCGGCGCAGGATCAGCAGCCAGATCAGCGCGAACAGAAGGATCCCCTCCAGCCCCGCCTCATAAAGCTGCGAGGGGTGGCGCGCGCAGACGCCCGTCAGCTGGCCGCACTCCTGCGCGGCCTCGCCCGGAAAGGCCACGCCCCACGGCAGGTTCGTGGGACGGCCCCACAACTCGGCGTTGATGAAGTTCGCGATGCGGCCGAAGAACAGCCCCGGCGGCACCGCCAGCGCCATCATGTCCGCGACCGACAGCTTCGGCGCCCTTTCGCGCGCGCTGAAGATCCAGGTGGCCGCCACGACCCCCAGGAAGCCGCCATGGAAGGACATGCCCCCCTGCCAGACCTGAAGGATCTGGCCCGGATGGCTCAGGTAGTATCCCGGTTCGTAGAACAGCACGAAGCCCAGCCGCCCGCCCAGCACGACGCCCAGGATCACCCAGGTCAGCAGGCGCTCCACCTGCTCGGCCGTCATGGGCGGGGTGTCGGCGGGCCACAGCTTTGGGCAGCCGATCGCGCGGCGCACCACCCACCAGCCCAGAAGCAGCCCCGCGATGTAGGCCAGCGCGTACCAGCGCAGGGAGAAGGAGAATCCGCCAAGGCTCAGCGTGAAGATCTCGGGCGAGATGTCCGGAAAGGGGATGTAGCTCATGTCACCTCGGGGGTTTTGCCGCTTTGTCCGGTGCGGCGGCAGGGTTGTCAACCTTGGCCCGTGCCGCCATATCATGGTCCAAGCCAACAGGAGATGCCATGACCGCGCGATCCAAATTCCTCGATGACATGTCGCAGCTGATGACCAACGCGATGGGCGTGGCCCAGGGCGCCAAGACTGAGGCCGACACCGCCTTCAAGGGCATGGTCGACCGCTGGCTGGCCGACCGCGATCTTGTCACGCGGGAAGAGTTCGAGGCCGTCCGCCTGATGGCCACCAAGGCCCGTGCCGAGAACGAGGCCCTGTCCGCGCGCATCGCCGCGCTGGAGGCCAAGCCGGTTTCCGAGTGACCGGCCCCCGGCTGGCGGTCCGCGCCCTGATCCTGGACGCGCAAGACCGCCTTCTGATCGTGAACGCGTGGCCCGGGGGCGTGTCCGACCTCTGGACCGCGCCGGGCGGTGGGGTGGAGCGTCACAGCGCCCTGCCCGACAACCTGATGCGTGAGGTGCATGAGGAAACGGGCCTGAGCGTGTCCGTCGGCGCGCCCGTGTTGGTCAACGAATTCCACGACCCGGACGGCACGTTCCACCAGGTCGACCTCTACTTCCGCTGCACCCTGGTTCGTGGAACCCTGTCGGACGACTGGCGCGATCCCGAAGGGGTGGTAACAGACCGCCGCTGGGTGACGCGGGAGGAACTGGCCACCCTGCGCGTGAAGCCCGACACGCTGGCCGAAGCGGCGTGGGGCGACCGGATGATCTACGACCCGTTGGAGCCGATCATCCGCTGAACGCCGAACGCGCCGATCACGGCCAGCACCAGCGGCACCAAGGGCGCGACCCCCAGCGTCAGGGCTGCCCCGACCAGCGCCAGCGGGGCCAGCGCCGGAAAGCGCACCCAGTTCCAGCCCCAGCCGCCCACCCCGACGCAGAGTCCCGCGGCAATGGCGCAGGCCAGCGCCTCCCCCCGCAGGGGCGGCAGGTCGAACAGCAGGACCACCGCCACGGGAAGGGACAGGATCAGGTGGCTTGCGTGCCGAGTCATGCCGCTGCCCCGCCGCATCAGCACCGCCTGCGCCCCGAAGCCTGCGCCCGCCAGAACCAGAAGGAGCGACCCCAGCAGCGCCAGCGGCACCGCCGCCACAAGCGCGAAGCCCCAAGCCAAGGGCGGCACCGGTTCCCGCAAAACCAGCCGCGCGGCCAGCAGGGTCAGCGCGGCCGCCGCGGGAACGACCACGACCGCTGCGCTGGGATCGGCCTTCGCGAAGGCCAGCCCCCCGATCCACGCGACACAGCCAAGCGCGCCAAGCCCCGAGGCGACGTCAATCGACAGCTTCGGGCGAAGACCCGTCCGCCTGCGCCGCCCGAGAAGAAGAAGCCACATGGACGCAGCCGCGAAGGCCAGCACCGTTCCCGTCAGGCTGCGCGGGTCCGCCCCGCCGTCCAGCGCCATGCGGAGCAGGACGGGCAGCGCGGCAAGGGCAACGACCGGCAGGATCAGGAGCGGAGGCCCGTCTGTTCCAGCAGGCCCTTACGCTTGGCCTCGTAGTAATAGCCCTTGGAATACCACTCCACCGCGCGATCCTCGCTGCCGTTGGACACCATCCAAGCCCCGCGCAGATACTTCATCGCGTAGGTCAGGTTCGTTTCGGCGTCCAGAAGCTCGGTCGGCTCTCCTCGGAAGCCCATGATGCGGGCGGTGGCCGGGGCGATCTGCATCAGCCCGTAATAGGTGCCGTTGCGCGCCGCCGGGTTGTAGGTGCTTTCGCGCTTCACCACCCGATGCGCCAGCGCGCGCGGCACGCCGTAGCGATCGGCGTAATCGTCGACCATGCGCGACACTTCGGCGCGACCAGATGGAACCGACAGATCGGGTGCTGCCGCACGGGAGACCTCGCCCCCTCCTCCGCAGGCCGCAAGGCCAAGGATCAGCGTCAGGGCAAGGGTGGTGCGCAGCATCTTCACGTCCCGGATTTGTTATCGTTGGTGAAGTGCTAGCGGGCGAAGCCGCGTCCGGGCAAGCGCGGGTTCCCGCTGTCAACCCGCATGCGCGGATTCTTGCGCAAACGAAAAAGGGCGCCCCGAAGGACGCCCCCTGATTTCCGAACGGAAACCGCAGCTTACATCATGCCGCCCATGCCGCCCATGTCGGGCATGCCGCCGGCGGCCGCCTTGGGCTCCGGCTTGTCGGCGATCATGGCTTCCGTGGTGATCAGCAGCGAGGCCACCGATGCCGCGTCTTCCAGAGCGGTGCGGACGACCTTCGCCGGGTCGATCACGCCGAACGAGAACATGTCGCCGTATTCTTCGGTCTGGGCGTTGAAGCCGAACTTCACGTCGTTCGATTCACGGATCTTGCCGGCAACCACCGAACCGTCCACGCCCGCGTTCTGGGCGATCTGGCGCAGCGGGGCTTCCAGCGCGCGGCGCACGATGGCGATACCCGCGTTCTGGTCGGAGTTCGCACCCTCGACGCCTTCCAGCGACTTGCCGGCCTGGATCAGGGCAACACCACCACCCACGACAACGCCTTCCTGGACGGCCGCGCGGGTTGCGTTCAGGGCGTCATCGACGCGGTCCTTGCGCTCTTTCACTTCGACTTCGGTCATGCCGCCGACGCGGATCACGGCAACGCCGCCGGCCAGTTTGGCCACGCGCTCTTGCAGCTTTTCCTTGTCGTAGTCCGAGGTGGTTTCCTCGATCTGCGTGCGGATCTGGGCCACACGTGCCGAGATCTCGGCCTTGTCGCCGGCGCCGTCGACGATCGTGGTGTTGTCCTTGGTGATCGTGACCTTCTTGGCCGAGCCGAGCATGTCGATCGTGACATTTTCCAGCTTCATGCCGAGGTCTTCGGAGATCACCTGACCACCGGTCAGGATCGCGAGGTCTTGCAGCATCGCCTTGCGACGGTCGCCGAAGCCCGGAGCCTTGACGGCGGAGATCTTCAGGCCGCCACGCAGCTTGTTGACGACCAGCGTGGCCAGAGCCTCGCCTTCCACGTCTTCAGCAACGATGATCAGCGGTTTCTGCGATTGGATCACGGCTTCCAGCAGCGGAACCATCGGCTGCAGGGACGAGAGTTTCTTCTCGTGCAGCAGGATCAGCGCGTCATCGAGTTCCGCGACCATCTTGTCGGGGTTCGTGACGAAGTAGGGCGACAGGTAGCCGCGGTCGAACTGCATGCCTTCGACGACTTCGGTCTCGGTCTCGAGGCCCTTGTTCTCTTCGACGGTGATGACACCCTCGTTGCCGACCTTCTGCATCGCGTCGGCGATCTGACGGCCGATTTCCGCTTCGCCGTTGGCCGAGATGGTGCCGACCTGCGCGACTTCCGCCGAGTCGTTCACCGGACGTGCCGCCGCCTTGATCGCCGAGACGACCTTGGAGGTCGCAAGGTCGATGCCGCGCTTCAGGTCCATCGGGTTCATGCCGGCGGCCACGGCCTTCAGGCCGTCCTTGATGATGGCTTGCGCCAGCACCGTTGCCGTCGTGGTGCCGTCGCCGGCTTCGTCGTTGGTGCGTGAAGCGACTTCCTTCACCATCTGGGCGCCCATGTTCTCGAACTTGTCGGAAAGTTCGATTTCCTTGGCGACCGAAACACCGTCCTTCGTGATGCGCGGGGCGCCGAAGGATTTCTCGATCACGACGTTGCGGCCTTTCGGGCCCAGCGTGACTTTAACAGCGTCTGCGAGGATGTTCACGCCGCGCAGCATGCGGTCGCGGGCATCGGTGTCGAACTTGACGTCCTTGGCCATTGGATTGCTCCTGTCAGTCTAATTGCGTTGAGGAAGAACGAAGGCTCAGGAAAGAATTCCGAGGATGTCGCTTTCCTTCATGATCAGCAGCTCTTTGCCGTCGATCGTCACTTCGGTGCCGGACCACTTGCCGAACAGGATGCGGTCGCCAGCTTTCACCGACGGTGCGATCAGCTCGCCCGAATCCTTGCGCGCACCTTCACCGACCGAGACGATTTCGCCTTCGGAGGGCTTTTCTTTCGCGGAATCGGGGATGATCAGGCCGCCCTTGGTCTTTTCGTCGCCTTCGATGCGGCGGACCAGAACACGGTCGTGCAGCGGTTTGAATGCCATCTGGAAGCTCCCTCAGGGTCCATGTTGAATGTCTTTAGCACTCAGGCAACCCGAGTGCTAACGACCCGGAAGCTATGCAGGTGGTCCGGACCTGTCAACGGGCGTCCTGCGAAATTTTGACGACACCGTGCAAGACAAAACAAAAACGCCGGAAGCGCGGGGCTTCCGGCGTGTTTGCCGAGGGAACGTGGGCGCCCGAGGTTCAGGCGCGGGCGTTGTGCATCTTGGGCATCTGCGCGGGGTTGATGCCCAGCAGTTGCAGGTCGGCCGCGGCCGGCTCACGACGGGACTCCAGCGACACCTTCACGCGGTGCACGGCGCCCATGAGGGCGAAGAAGGAACCGATGCGCGCGAACAGGCCCGACGCGGGGGCGGTGTTGCGGGGGGTGGTGATGGTGGCGTTCAGCGTGGTCATGGCGGTCTCTCCGATGTGGAACGGTTGTCCTCCGTTGCCCACAAGATGCGCTGCGGGGCCCTTCCCCACAACGGCGGAAAGGCGAAGACCCGTCATGCGCCGGACGCATAGGCCGTGCCGGAAGCGCCGCAAAAACGGGCGGGGTGACAAGGGGGCAGGTGCGTCCTATAGATTCCGCAACGCGTCAATGCAGGATGATCCCCATGCTCAAGGTCTTCGGCCACAAATCCCCCGACACCGACACCACCGCCTCGGCCATCGTCTGGGCCTGGTACCAGTCGGAGATGCGCAACGTGCCGGCCAAGGCCTTCGTTCAGGGCACCCCCAACACCGAGGCGCTGTTCGTGCTGAAGCATTGGGACGCGCCGGTGCCGGACCAGCTGGAACTGGCCGCGGGCGACCAGGTGGTGATCGTGGACACCAACAACCCGGCCGAACTGCCCGACAACATCGGCGATGCCGCCCTTACCGCGATCATCGACCACCACCTGCTGGTGGGCGGGCTGAAGACCAAGACGCCGATCGACATCACGATCCGTCCCCTCGCCTGCACGGCCACGATCATGTACGACCTGATGGGCAGCGCCGTGGAACGGGCGCCCCGCCACATCCAGGGCCTGATGCTGTCCTGCATCCTGTCGGACACGCTGGAATTCCGCAGCCCCACCACCACCCCGCACGACCGCGCCGTGGCCGAGGAGCTGGCCCGCGCCCTGCGCGTCGACATCCCCGCACTGGCCGCCGACATGTTCGCCGCGAAATCCGACGTCTCCGCCTTTTCCGAAGCGGAACTGCTGAAGATGGACAGCAAGGAATACAGCCTCGGCGGGAAGGAGCTGCGCATCTCAGTCCTTGAAACCACCTCGCCCGCGCAGATCTTGTCGCGCAAGGACGCGCTGGTCGCGGCCATGCCCGGCGTCGCGGCCGAGGATGGGGCCGACCAGGTCCTGCTGTTCGTGATCGACATCCTGAAGGAAGAAGCGACGCTGCTGGTCCCGAACGATCTGGTGAAGACCATCGCCGAGAAAAGCTTCGGCGTCACCGTCACGGGCGACACGGTCGTGCTTCCGGGCGTGATGAGCCGCAAGAAGCAGATCATTCCGATGCTGGCCGTCTGATGGCCCGGATCGTCAACGCACTGGCCGAACTGGGCCAGTATCGCGCGCTGTTCTGCGACATCTGGGGCTGCGTGCACAACGGCGTGGCCCCCTTCCCCGATGCCGTGAAGGCCCTTCGGGCGTTCCGCAAGACGGGCGGGGTCGTGATCCTCGTCTCCAACTCCCCCCGCCCCGGCCGGTCGGTGGCGGCGCAGCTGGACGGCATGGGCGTTCCGCGCGACTGCTGGGACGACATCGCCACCTCGGGCGATGCGGCGCAGTTCGCGATGCTGACGGGCGAAGTGGGTCGCCGCGTCCACCACATCGGCGCCCCCAAGGACGAGACGTTCTTTTCCGACCTGTCGGACGATCTGAAGGCCGTCGCCGCCAACCAGCCCGCCATCACCCGCGTCCCGCTGGAGGAGGCGGAGGGCATCGTCTGCACCGGCCTGTTTGACGACATGACGGAAACGCCCGCCGATTACATGGACGTGCTGGAACAGGCCCGGGCGCGCAACCTGCGCCTTTTGTGCGCCAACCCCGACATCGAGGTGGACGTGGGCGAACGCCGCGTCTTCTGCGCGGGCGCCATCGCGCTGGCCTATGACCAGATGGGCGGCGACAGCCTGTATCTGGGCAAGCCCCACGCCCCGATCTACGATCTGGCCCGCCGCCGTCTGGCCGCCCTCGCCGACGTGACGGACGCCCAGACGCTGTGCGTGGGCGACGGCATCCTGACCGACGTGCAGGGCGGGCTGAACCAGAAGATCGACACGCTCTTCATCACCTCGGGCCTCGCCGCCGGGCATTTCGGCGACGACACCGCCAATCCCGACGCCACCCTGCTGGAGCGCTGGATCCTGGAGCAGACGCTGGAGCCGACCTGGGCCATCGGCCACCTGCGCTGACTTGCAACCGCCGCCCCCCTGCGCGATAGGGGGGTGGACACTGGTGGGCACCGGACAATGAACATCCACAGGCATTGGCGCGACCTTCCGACCGACGCGCGGGGCGCGGCGGTCGCGATGGGCAATTTCGACGGGTTGCATCTGGGCCATCAGGCCGTGATCGACCTGGCGCGCGGACCGGCCCCGCTGGGCGTCGTCACGTTCGAACCGCACCCGCGCGAGGTGTTCGCCCCCCACCTGCCCCCCTTCCGCCTGATGAACGCCGAAAGCCGCGCGAACCGCTTGGCGAAGCTGGGTGTGCAGCACCTTTACGAACTGCCCTTCGACAAGGAACTGGCCGCCCTGACGCCCGAGGCCTTTGTGCGCGAGGTTCTGGCCGAAAGTCTGGGCGTGTCGCGCATCGTGGTGGGGCAGGACTTCTGCTTTGGGCGGGACCGGGCCGGCACCGCACTGGCGCTGGCCGCCATGGGCCGCGACCTTGGCTTCGACGTGACGATCGCCGAACTCGTGGGGCTGGAAGGGGACCAGATCTCCTCCACCGCGATCCGCCGCGCGCTGAGCGAGGGGGACCCCCAACACGCCGCCGCGATGCTGGGCCACTGGCACCGGATCGAGGGGGAGGTGCTGCACGGCGAAAAGCGCGGGCGCGAACTGGGCTATCCCACGGCCAACATGGCCCTGAAGGGGCTGCACCTGCCGCGCTTTGGCGTTTATGCCGTGCTGGTGGACGTGCTGACGGGCCCGCAGGCGGGGCGTTACCAGGGGGCGGCCAGCCTTGGCGTGCGCCCCATGTTCGACGGAGAGGTGCCGAACCTGGAAACCTTCCTGTTCGACTTTTCCGGCGATCTTTACGGCCAGCACCTGTCCGTCGCGCTGGTGGAGTATCTTCGGCCCGAACTGCGCTTCGACGGCCTGCCCGCGCTGATCGCCCAGATGGACGCCGATTGCGTCCGTGCCCGCGAATGTCTGTCGGGGCTTTGACATCCCGCCCCGCAACCCCCACTTGGGCCCCATGATGCGCGACAAATTCTGGGAAACCGTGAAGCTGAAGAACATGACGCCCCAGGAATGGGAAGCGTTGTGCGACGGCTGCGGCAAATGCTGCCTGAACAAGATCGAGTTCGAGGACACGAACGAGATCGCCTTCACCCGCGTGGCCTGCAAGCTTCTGGACGGCACCAGCTGCTTCTGCTCGAAATACGAGACGCGGCGCGACTACGTGCCCGACTGCGTGCAACTGACCCCGAAGAAGCTGCCCGAGATTGCCTATTGGCTGCCCAGGACCTGCGCCTATCGCCGGCTGCACGAAGGCAAGCCTTTGCCCGACTGGCATCACCTGATCACCGGCGACCGCGAATCGATCCACAGGGCGCAGGCGTCGGTGCGGGGGTGGACTGTCCCCGAATATCAGGTATCCGAGGAGGACTGGGAAGATTACCTGATCGAGGAGACCCCCTGATGTTCTTCGCCTCCGACAACGCCTCGGGCGTGCCGCCGCAGGTTCTGGACGCACTTGTCCGCTGCAATGGGGGCTATGAGATGCCCTATGGCAACGACACGGTGATGGACCGCGTCCGCGCCCGGCTGCGGGAGGTGTTCGAGGCGCCGGAGGCCGCGATCTATCTGGTGGCCACCGGCACCGCCGCCAATTCGCTGTCGCTGGCCCTCTTGACCCCGCCCTGGGGCGCCGCTTTGTGCCACACGCTGGCCCATGTGCAGGTGGACGAATGCAACGCCCCCGAGGCGTTCATGAACGGCGGCAAGCTGATCACCGTCCCCGGCGACGACGGCCGCATCGATCCGGCCGCGCTGAAGGCCACGCTGGGCCGGCTGGTCCCGGCCTCGGTCCACAACGCCCAGCCCTCGGCCCTGACGCTGACCAACACGACCGAACTCGGGACCGTCTACACCCCCGACCAGATTGCGGAACTGACCGGGATGGCGAAGGCCGCGGGGCTGGCGACGCATCTGGATGGCGCGCGCTTTGCCAACGCCCTTGTCTCAACCGGGGCCACCCCGGCCGAGATGACGTGGAAGGCCGGCATCGACGTGCTGTCCTTCGGCGGCACCAAGAACGGGTTGATGGGCGTGGAAGCGGTCATCCTCTTCGACCCCGCCAAGGCGAAGGAATTCGAGCTGCGCCGCAAACGCGGGGCGCATCTCTTCTCCAAGCACCGGTATCTTTCGGCGCAGATGGACGCGTATCTTGAGGGGGATCTGTGGCTGGATCTGGCCCGCCGGGCCAACGCCTCCGCCGCGCGGCTGGCCACGGGGATCGAGGCGCTGCCGGGCGGGCGCCTGATGCACCCGGTGCAGGCCAACATGCTGTTCGCGGAATTCCCGGCCGCGGGCCACACGCGGGCCACCGCGGCGGGCGCCGTGTTCTACAACCTGCGCGACCTGAACGGCGGGTCGAACCTCGGGGCGCGGCTTGTCACCTCGTGGTCCACGACCGCCGACGAGGTCGATACTTTCCTGTCACATCTGCGGGGATAGGCGTTCCCGCCACGGGCATTGGGTGCTATTCGGGGCGCGACGATTCCGCTGCCAAGGATAGCCCCCATGCCCGCACTGACCGAGCCGAAGCTGATTGCCGGCAACGCCAACCAGACCCTTGCCAAGGCCATCGCGCGCCGCATGGCCGTGCATCGGGGGATGGCTGTCAGCCTCGTCGATGCGCGGGTCGAACGCTTCAACGACCAAGAGATCTTCGTCGAGGTCTACGAGAACGTCCGCGGCGAAGACATGTTCGTGATCCAGCCGACCTCCAACCCCGCCAACGACAACCTGATGGAGCTGCTGATCATCACCGACGCGCTGCGCCGGTCGTCGGCGGACCGCATCACGGCCGTGATCCCCTATTTCGGCTACGCCCGTCAGGACCGCCGTGCCAAGGCCCGCACGCCGATCTCGGCCAAGCTGGTGGCGAACCTGCTGGTGGAGGCGGGGGTGGACCGCATCCTGACGCTGGACCTGCACGCAGCGCAGATCCAGGGCTTCTTCGACATCCCGGTGGACAACCTGTATTCCGCCCCCGTCTTCGCGCTGGACATCGAGCATCACTTCCGCGGCCGGATGCAGGACGTGATGATCGTGTCCCCAGACGTGGGCGGCGTGGCCCGCGCGCGCGAGATCGCTAAGCGCATCGGCGCCCCGCTGGCCATCGTGGACAAGCGCCGCGAAAAAGCCGGTGAGATCGCGGAGATGACGGTGATCGGCGACGTGTCCGGCAAGACCTGCATCATCGTGGACGACATCTGCGACACCGCCGGCACCCTGTGCAAGGCCGCCGAGGTGCTGGTGGAAAACGGCGCGACCGAGGTTCATTCCTACATCACCCATGGCGTGCTGTCGGGTCCGGCGGTGGAACGCGTGTCGAGATCGGTCATGAAATCGCTGGTCATCACCGATTCGATCGAGCCGACGGACGCGGTGCGCAACTGCGCCAACATCCGCATCGTGCCGACGGCCCCCATGTTCGCCCAAGCCATCCTGAACACGTGGAACGGCACCTCCGTCTCCTCGCTGTTCGAAACGGACACGCTGGTGCCGATCTACGAAGGTCTTTATTCGCGCTGAGGCGTTATTCGACGTCCCACTGATCGTCGTCGCGCATCGGGCCCAACGCCACCCAATCGGCCCGGATGCGCGCGATGCGCGTGTCCGACCAGGTGCGGAACACCAGATCGAAACCGTCCACGCGCACGTTTTCGGCCGAAAGGTCGGCGCGGAAGGCGGTTTCCTGCGCCATGTCCCACATCGACACGGTCACGGTCACCACGGGAAGGTTGGTGAAGCGGTCGGAGAACAGGATGGGCCGGCGCCGTTCCCGAGGGCCGGTGCTCGTCCACATCTCCCCTCCATCGGCGAAGTCGGTGAACATCATCTGGGATCCGCGAAGAATCCCCAGGCTTGCCGTGGATATGATCTGTTTCATGAAATTTTCTCTACGTCCGGCGGAAGATAACACGGACGCAGCATAGGAAAAGGGCCCATCGCACATGGCGACGGGCCCTTTTTCATCCGTATTTTCTCAGTATCCCGCGGCGGCGCGAAGGGCGATCAGATCGGCCACCTTCTTGTCCGCCACCGCCCGGTCCTCGGGCAAGGCTGCGTCGGCCAAGCTGCGCGCCTCGGCCACCAGCTCATCGAAGATGGTGGCGTTGGCTTCGTCCACCGGGATCGCCTGTTCGGCCAGAACCGACAGCGACGGGCCCGAGGCTTCGGCGAAACCACCCGTGACGGCAAAGGTCAGATGACCCTGCGGACCGATGGCCTTGAGGATGCCGGGGCGCAGGGTGGTGATCGTGGGCGCGTGGCCCGCCATCACCGTCATGTCGCCTTCGGCCCCCGGGATCTGCACCTCGGTCACGGGAACGGAAGACAGCTTCCGCTCCGGGGTGACCAGGTCGAATTGCAGGGTATCGGCCATGTTGCCCCCTTACGCCGCGGCCTTGGCGAGCTTCTCGGCCTTGGCTTTGACTTCTTCGATCCCGCCGACCATGTAGAAGGCCGCTTCCGGCAGGTGGTCGTATTCACCCGCCACGACCGCCTTGAAGGACGAGATGGTGTCTTCCAGCGGAACCTGCTTGCCGTCCGCGCCGGTGAAGATCTTCGCCACGTCGAAGGGCTGCGACAGGAAGCGCTGGATCTTGCGGGCGCGGGCCACGGTCAGCTTGTCCTCTTCCGACAGCTCGTCCATCCCGAGGATGGCAATGATGTCCTGAAGCGACTTGTAGCGCTGAAGGATGCCCTGCACGTCGCGGGCCACCTTGTAGTGCTCCTCGCCGACGATGGTCGGGTCCATCAGGCGCGAGGTGGAGTCCAGCGGGTCCACGGCCGGGTAGATGCCCAGTTCCGAGATTGCACGGCTCAGCGTGGTGGTGGCGTCGAGGTGGGCGAAGGACGTGGCGGGCGCCGGGTCGGTGAGGTCGTCGGCCGGAACGTAGATGGCCTGCACCGAGGTGATGGAGCCCTTCTTCGTCGAGGTGATGCGTTCCTGCAGCGCGCCCATGTCGGTCGCCAGCGTCGGCTGGTAGCCCACGGCGGACGGGATGCGGCCCAGCAGCGCCGACACTTCGGACCCGGCCTGCGTGAAGCGGAAGATGTTGTCCACGAAGAACAGCACGTCCGAACCCGAGGTGTCGCGGAACTGCTCGGCGATGGTCAGGCCGGTCAGCGCGATGCGGGCGCGTGCGCCCGGCGGTTCGTTCATCTGGCCGTAGACCAGCGCCACCTTCGATTCGGCCAGGTTGTCCGGCTTGATGACGCCCGACTCGATCATCTCGTGATACAAATCGTTGCCTTCGCGGGTGCGCTCACCCACGCCGGCAAACACGGAATAGCCCGAGTGCACCTTGGCGATGTTGTTGATCAGTTCCATGATCAGAACCGTCTTGCCCACGCCGGCGCCGCCGAACAGGCCGATCTTGCCGCCCTTGGCATAGGGGGCCAGCAGGTCGATGACCTTTATGCCCGTGACCAGGATCTCGGACGTGGTGGCCTGCTGATCGAAGTCCGGGGCGGGCTGGTGGATGGCGCGCATCTCGGTCGCGGCCACGGGGCCGGCCTCGTCGATCGGCTCGCCGATGACGTTCAGGATGCGGCCCAGCGTGGCGTCGCCCACCGGAACGGTGATCGGCGCGCCCATGTCCGTCACGGCGGCGCCGCGCACCAGACCTTCGGTCGCGTCCATGGCGATGGCGCGGACGGTGTTTTCGCCCAGATGCTGGGCCGTTTCCAGAACCAGCGTCTTGCCGTTGTTGTCGGTGGTCAGCGCGTTGAGGATCGCAGGCAGCGGCCCCTCGAACTGCACGTCCACGACGGCGCCGATGACTTGCGTCACCTTGCCCTGTGCTGCTTGTGCCATGTCGTTTCTCCGTTCGGGATCAGAGCGCCTCGGCGCCCGAGATGATTTCGATAAGCTCTTTGGTGATCGCGGCCTGACGGGTCCGGTTGTACTCGATCGTCAGGTCCGAGATCATGTCGCCCGCGTTGCGGGTCGCATTGTCCATCGCGCTCATCCGCGCGCCCTGTTCGGACGCGGCATTTTCCAACAGCGCCGTGAAGATCTGCGTCGCCACGCCCCGCGGCAGCAGATCCGTCAGGATCTCGCCTTCCGAGGGTTCGTAGTCGTAGTCCGTCCGCTCCTCGCCCGCGGCCTCGAACACGGCCGGGATCACCTGCTGCGCCGTCGGCACCTGGCTGATGACCGACACGAAACGCGCGTAGAACAGCGTCGCGACGTCGAATTCCTCAGCCTCGAAGCGGCTCAGAACCTCGCGCGCGATGGACTGTGCGTGGGTGTAGCCCAGCTTCTTGGCGTCCGACAGGTCCACATGGCCGATGAACAGGTGGCCGAAGTCGCGGCGCAGCTGTTCGCGGCCCTTCTTGCCGACGGTCAGAATCTTCACGGTCCGGCCCTGCGCCAGCAGCGTCGTCAGATGCTGCCGCGCCTTGCGCACGATCGAGGAGTTGAAGCCGCCGCAAAGACCGCGTTCCGCCGTCATCACGACCAGCAGGTGCACCGCGTTGCGGCCCGTGCCGGCCAGAAGGCGCGGCGCGCCGTCCGTGCCCTGCACCGAGCCGGCGAGTCCCGCCATCACGGCGTTCATCCGCTCGGCATAGGGGCGCGCGGCCTCCGCCGACTCCTGCGCGCGGCGCAGTTTCGCGGCGGCGACCATCTGCATCGCCTTGGTGATCTTCCGCGTGTTCTTGACGCTTCCGATCCTGTTTTTCAGGTCCTTAAGGCTGGGCATGCTCTATCTCCCTGCCCCGCCCTCAGGCGAAGTCTTTGACGAAAGCGTCCAAGGCCGCGCGGATCTTCTCTTCCAGCTCACCCTTCACCTTGCGGTCGTTGTTGGTGATGTCGTCCAGCAGATCGCGCTTATCGTTCCGCAGGAAGGCCAGCAGTTCCGCTTCGAAGCGGGTGACGTCCTTGACCGCCACCTTGTCGATGTAGCCCTTGATGCCGGCGAAGATGACGCAGACGATTTCCGCGTTGGTCAGCGGCGAATACTGAGGCTGCTTCATCAGCTCGGTCAGACGGGCACCACGGTTCAGCAGCTGCTGGGTGGAAGCGTCCAGATCCGAACCGAACTGGGCGAAGGCCGCCATCTCGCGGTACTGCGCCAGTTCCAGCTTCATCGAGCCTGCGACCGACTTCATCGCGTCCGTCTGGGCCGAGGAGCCCACACGCGACACCGACAGACCGGTGTTCACGGCCGGGCGGATGCCCTGATAGAACAGTTCCGTTTCCAGGAAGATCTGGCCGTCGGTGATGGAGATCACGTTCGTCGGAATAAAGGCCGACACGTCACCGCCCTGCGTCTCGATGATCGGCAGCGCCGTCAGCGAGCCCGAGCCGAAGTCGGCGTTCAGCTTGGCCGAACGCTCCAGCAGGCGGGAGTGGAGGTAGAACACGTCGCCCGGATAGGCTTCGCGGCCCGGCGGACGGCGCAGCAGCAGCGACATCTGACGGTAAGCTACGGCCTGCTTCGAAAGGTCATCGTACACGATCAGCGCGTGGCGGCCGTTGTCGCGGAAGTATTCCGCCATCGCCGTCGCGGCATAGGGGGCCAGGTACTGCATCGGCGCGGGGTCCGAGGCGGTGGCGGCGACGACCATCGAATAGGCCATGGCGCCGGTTTCTTCCAGCTTCTTCACCAGCTGCGCAACGGTCGAACGCTTCTGCCCGATCGCGACATAAACGCAATAGAGCTTCTTGCCCTCGTCCGTGCCGGCGGCTTCGTTGTAGGACTTCTGGTTCAGGATCGTGTCCAGCGCGATCGCGCTTTTCCCGGTCTGACGGTCGCCGATGATCAGCTCGCGCTGGCCGCGGCCCACGGGGATCATGGCGTCGACCGACTTGATGCCCGTCGCCATCGGCTCGTGCACGCCCTTGCGCGGGATAATGCCCGGCGCCTTGACGTCGGCCACGCGGCGTTCGGTCGTGACGATCGGGCCCTTGCCGTCGATCGGGTTGCCCAGCGCGTCCACCACGCGGCCCAGAAGGGCGTCGCCCACCGGCACGTCCACGATGGAGTTCGTGCGCTTGACGGTGTCGCCTTCCTTGATGCCGCTGTCATTGCCGAAGATCACGATGCCGACGTTGTCGGTCTCGAGGTTCAGGGCCATGCCGCGCACGCCGCCGGGGAATTCGACCATCTCGCCGGCCTGGATCTTGTCCAGACCGTGCACGCGGGCAATCCCGTCGCCAACCGACAAGACGCGGCCGATTTCGGCCACTTCGGCATCCTGACCGAAGTTCTTGATCTGCTCTTTAAGGATCGCAGAGATCTCAGCAGCCTGGATTGCCATTATCCAACCTCTTTCATAGCATTCTGGAGAGCCGAAAGCTTCGAGCGGATCGAGGTGTCGATCATGGTCGAACCAAGCTTCACGACAAGGCCGCCGATCAGCGACTCGTCAACGGCGGTTTTCAGTTTCACGTCCTTGCCGGCCTTGGCCTTCAAGGTTTCGGACAGTCTCGCGGCCTGTTCGGGCGACAGCGGCTGGGCCGAGGTCACCTCGGCCAGCACTTCGCCACGATGGTCCGAGATCATGGTGCGCAGGGCGGCGATCATCCGCGGCAGGGCGAACAAGCGGCGCTTCGACGCCATCACCGACACGCTGTTGACCGTCAGGTCCGACAGGCCCATCGCCCCGCCCACGGCGCGGATGCCCGCCTGCTGTTCGGCGCGGCTGTAGACGGGAGACGCGATCAGGTCACGCAGGTCGGCACTGCCTTCAAGGGCGGAGTCGAGCGTGTCCAGATCGGATTCCAGAGCGGGGATCGAGTTGGCGTCCTTCGCCAGTTCGAAGACTGCGGTCGCGTAACGTGTCGCGATACCAGTGGAAATCGAGGCCGGTTCAGACACTTCAACCCTTTCGATGTTCTGCCCCTGCGGCGGACAAAGCCCTTCCGCAAGGCAATGGTGTGCGCATGTCGGACATGCATCACAGGTCGGCGTCGGAATAGCAGAGCAATAAGGGTGCCGCAACTGTGAAGCCGCCGCGAAACCTGTATTTCCTGACGCATCCGGGCGCCCCCGATGTCGCATGTGACGCCATGTCGCAGGCATTTTCACGCGTTAACGATGTATTAATTCTTGACAGCCCAGGCGCGCGGCGCCGGAAGCGGCTTGGGGACGGTCACCCCCTCCAGCGCCTTCAAGGGACGCGTCACCGCCGCCGTCAATCCGGGCTTGCGGGGGGCATAGACCTGCTTCGACACCTCCACCATCACGACCCCGCCCGCGAGCCACGGCGCGAAGCGGCGCCCCGCCCGTTCCCACATCCCGGCCGTGCGCAACCAGAACCGCCGGTGCGAGGGCGGCGCGAACAGGGCTGACACCGCGCGTTCGGGCACGAAGGAATGCCGGCGCAACTGCGATTCCAGCTGGTTGGCCGAATAGGGCCGGCCAAAGCCAAAGGGGGTGCCTTCGGTCCGGGCCCAGAAGCCCGAACGATTCGGCACCACGAAGATCGCCCGCCCGCCCGGCCCCAGCACGCGCCAGCATTCGTCCAGAAGGTCGGGCTGCTCCTCCGACGGCTCCAGCCCGTGCAGGACGACCAGCTTGTCCACCATGCCGGTTTCCAAGGGCCAGGAGGCCTCCTCGGCCAGAAGGGACACGTTCTCCATCCCCGCGGGCCAGGGCATCACGCCCTGCGGCGCGGGCATCACGGCGATCACCCGCCGCGCCTGATCCAGATAGGGGCGCAGCAGGGGGGCAGCAAAGCCGAAGCCCACCACGGTCTGGCCCTTGGCCTCGGGCCACATCTCCACCAGCCGGTCGCGGATGGCCCGTTGCGCCACGCGGCCCAGCTGCGTGCGATAGTAGAAATTTCGCAAATCCAGGACGTCGAGATACATTGCGTAAGGCGCGCGTTAGAGGAATGCTGGAACTCTAGGCGGAGACGGAAGGAATTGCCATGCCCATCGAATTGCTGACGATCCCCTGCCTCAGGGACAACTACGCCTTCCTGCTGCACGACAGCGACCGCGACGAAACCGTATGCGTGGACGTGCCGGAATCCGGCCCGATCATGGCCGCGCTCTCGGCCCGGAAATGGACGCTGACGCACATCCTGCTGACCCATCATCACGACGACCACATCGCGGGCGTGGCGAAGCTTCAGGCCTTTTCGGACGCCAAGGTCGTGGGCGCCGCCGCCGACGCGGCCCGCCTGCCCCCCCTGGACATCGAAGTGACCGAAGGCGACATCTTCAAGGTGCTGGGCACGCCGGTGCACGTGATCGACACGCCCGGCCATACCGTCGGCCACATCGCCTTCCACTTCCCCGAAACCGGCCACGCCTTCACGGGCGACACGCTGATGGCCGGGGGCTGCGGCCGACTGTTCGAAGGCACGCCCGCCCAGATGTGGAACAGCCTGCAGAAACTGGCCGCCCTTCCCCCCGAAACGCTGATCTGTTCCGGCCACGAATACACCGAGTCGAACCTGCGCTTCGCCCACTCTCTTGAACCGGAAAATCCAGCCCTTATCTCTCGCCTCGACACCACCGAGGAGGCGCGGGCCGATGGTCGGCCCACCGTCCCCTCGACCTTGGCCGAGGAACTGGCCACCAACCCCTTCCTGCGCGCGGACCGGCCGAATCTGCGTCAGGCTGTCGGCCTCCCGGACGCCCCGGTGGTCGAGGTCTTTGCCGCGATCCGCGAAAGGAAGGACAATTTCTAGGCACTCGCACGCCGGCTGTTCACAATCGCCTGCGCGCGGCCGCCGTGTAGGATTTCCACTTGAAGCTTTGGGCAAAGACCCGATGTTAAAGTGTACGAGGCAACGGTCGAGCGGGCCCCCACGCGCCCGCCCGGCCCGCAAGACAGGAGCACCACATCGTGCCATCGTTTTCGAACACCCTTGAGCAAGCAATCCATGGCGCTCTGGCGCTTGCGAACGCCCGTCGCCACGAACTCGCCACTCTTGAACATCTTCTGCTTGCCCTGCTGGACGAACCCGATGCGTCGCGCGTGATGAAGGCCTGCGCGGTGGACACGGACGAGCTGCGCAAGACCCTTGTCGACTTCATCGACGACGACCTGTCCACGCTGGTGACCAGCGTCGAGGGATCCGAAGCCGTGCCGACGGCCGCCTTCCAGCGCGTGATCCAGCGCGCGGCGATCCATGTCCAGTCCTCGGGCCGGACGGAAGTGACGGGCGCCAACGTCCTCGTCGCCATCTTCGCCGAGCGGGAGTCGAACGCCGCCTATTTCCTGCAGGAGCAGGACATGACCCGCTACGACGCGGTGAACTTCATCGCGCATGGCGTGGCGAAGGACCCGGCCTTCGGCGAACCCCGCGGCGTGTCGGGCGCCGAGGAGCATCACCACGAGACGCCCAAGGCCGAGGCCGGGGAGACCAAGGAATCCGCGCTGTCCAAGTATTGCGTGGACCTGAACGTGAAGGCTCGCAAGGGCGACGTGGACCCCCTGATCGGCCGCGAGGCCGAGGTGGAGCGCTGCATCCAGGTCCTGTGCCGCCGCCGCAAGAACAACCCGCTGCTGGTGGGCGATCCGGGCGTGGGCAAGACCGCCATCGCCGAAGGCCTTGCCTGGAAGATCATCAACAACCAGGTGCCGGACATCCTGGCCCGGGCGACGATCTACAGCCTCGACATGGGCGCGCTTCTGGCGGGCACCCGCTATCGCGGCGATTTCGAGGAGCGGCTGAAGGCCGTGGTCAAGGAGATGGAGGACCACCCGAACGCGGTGCTCTTCATCGACGAGATCCACACGGTGATCGGTGCCGGCGCCACTTCGGGCGGGGCGATGGACGCGTCCAACCTGCTGAAACCGGCGCTGTCGGGCGGCAAGCTGCGGACCATGGGCTCCACCACCTACAAGGAGTTCCGGCAGCACTTCGAGAAGGACCGCGCGCTGAGCCGCCGGTTCCAGAAGATCGACGTGAACGAGCCGTCGATCCCGGATTCGATCAAGATCCTGATGGGTCTGAAGCCGCATTTCGAGGATCACCACGACATCCGCTACACCAACGACGCCATCAAGACGGCGGTGGAACTGGCCTCGCGCTACATCAACGACCGCAAGCTGCCGGACAGCGCCATCGACGTCATCGACGAGGCGGGCGCGGCCCAGCACCTGCTGGCCGACAGCAAGCGCCGCAAGACCATCGGCGTGAAGGAGATCGAGACGGTGGTCGCCAAGATCGCCCGCATCCCCCCGAAGAACGTGTCGAAGGACGATGCGGAGGTTCTGCGCGATCTCGAACCCTCGCTGAAACGGGTGGTGTTCGGTCAGGACAACGCGATCACGGCCCTCGCCTCGGCCATCAAGCTGGCCCGCGCGGGCCTGCGCGAGCCCGAAAAGCCCATCGGCAACTACCTGTT
The DNA here is from genome assembly GCF_028307215.1 of Falsirhodobacter sp. 20TX0035. Classification (GTDB taxonomy): domain Bacteria; phylum Pseudomonadota; class Alphaproteobacteria; order Rhodobacterales; family Rhodobacteraceae; genus Falsirhodobacter. The sequence goes on from NZ_JAQMHV010000006.1 coordinate 55,369, forward strand.
CGCGGGGCCGACGGGCGTCGGCAAGACGGAGGTGGCCAAGCAACTGGCCTCCACCCTCGGGGTGGAACTGCTGCGCTTCGACATGTCGGAATACATGGAGAAGCACGCGGTCAGCCGCCTGATCGGCGCCCCTCCGGGCTATGTCGGGTTCGACCAGGGCGGCATGCTGACGGACGGCGTGGACCAGCACCCGCATTGCGTGCTGCTGCTGGACGAGATGGAGAAGGCGCACCCGGATGTCTACAACATCCTGCTGCAGGTCATGGATCACGGGAAGCTGACGGACCACAACGGCCGTCAGGTCGACTTCCGCAACGTGATCCTGATCATGACCTCCAACGCCGGGGCATCGGACATGCAGAAGGCCGCAATCGGCTTCGGCCGCGACCGGCGCGAGGGCGAGGACACCGCCGCGATCGAGCGGATCTTCACGCCCGAGTTCCGCAACCGTCTGGACGCCATCATCTCCTTCGCGCCGCTGCCGAAAGAGGTGATCCTGCAGGTGGTCGAGAAGTTCGTGCTGCAGCTGGAAGCCCAGCTGATGGACCGTAACGTCCATATCGAGCTGACGGCCGAGGCTGCGAAATGGCTGGGCGACAAGGGCTATGACGACCGCATGGGGGCGCGCCCGCTGGGCCGCGTGATCCAGGAAAGCATCAAGAAGCCCCTGGCCGAGGAGCTGCTGTTCGGTCGCCTGACCAAGGGCGGGGTCGTGAAAGTCGTCGTGAAGGACGACAAGATCGAGCTGGAGATCGAGGAGCCGAAGGGCCGCCTGACGAACCAGCGCCCGCCCCTGTTGACCGCCGAATAAAAACAAAGGCCCGCCATCACGGCGGGCCTTTTTCATGGGCTCAGGCCTTGCGGCGTTTTGCGTCGACCGAGAAGGGTCCCGCGCCCGCCACGGCGAGGTAGAGGAACACGAAGCAAAGGATCATCGCCAGCGACCCGCCGTTCAACGCCGGGAAAAGCCCCTTGGGGAAGTGGGCGATGAAGAAGGCGAAGGCCATCAGGCCCGAAAGCAGGAAGGCAGCGGAGCGGGTGAACAGCCCCACCAGCACCAGCGCGCCGCAGATCAGTTCGATGCAGCCGGCGAACCACGCCATGGATCCCACGGGCGGCTGCATGCCGACGGGGAAGTGCAGGATCTTCATCGTGCCGTAGCTGAGGATCAGAAGGCCGGCGGCGATGCGAAGAACCGACAGCATGGCTGGTTGATAGCGGGACAGGTTTTCCATGTTCACTCTCTTGAAGCGGGCGGCGCCGCGTTGACGTCCTGCCGATAGCATGGAAGTGCCGCGCCATATATCGGCACCACGGCACAGACCTTGTGCGTCAACGGAAGCGTGGGGCCGGCCCAAGGGGCAGCGGCCCGAAGCGGATGTCGCCCCCCGACAGGGTCAGCGGCAGTTCCAGCACACCATCCTCGGCCATCATGCGGAACCCGCCCTCCAGCATGTCTACCCGGTTGGCGGGGATCAGCCCGGCCGCCACGGCCGCGTCCAGCGCCGCCTGCCAGTTCTCCAGCCGCAGGGTCAGCTCTCCGGCGGCAAAGCCGCGGCCGTCGGACACCAGATCGCCGGTGGCGGTCACGGCCGCGTCGGCCAGCCGCAGTTCGGCCTTGGCCAGTGACAGGCGGTCGATCGGCACGGCAACCGCGTCCGGCAGATCGTCGATCCGTTCGGCAAAGGTGATGTCCCCCTCCACCGCCAGCGACCCGCCGCTCAGGTTCACAGGCCCACCCTCCAGCCCCAGCCCTTCGGCCGTCAGGGTAACGTGATGGGTGAACCCTTCCCCCCGCGCGCTGTCAAAACGCAGGTTGCCCAGCCGCAGCGTGCCGTCCGCACCCGTCGCCTGCAGGGCGCCGCTGTCCACATGCAGCGTGTCGGGGGCCAGCGAGGGCGACAGGCCGAACCGGCCCACCAGATCCTGCACCGTCACGTCCCACTGCCCGCGCGGGGTGTCCACCACCTGATGCTCCGGCAGGCGCGCCGTAATTCGAAACGGCCACCAGCTGGGCATCGACACGTCTGCCGACGGCGTCTGCCAGCCCCAGCCCGACGGATCCGCGATCACGATCGTGTCCGAGGTCGCGCGGAAGGCTGTGGGGAAGCCCCCGATCTCCAGCCCCTGCACCTCGGCGCTGCGACCGGCCTCGCCCTGCGCGGCGAACCAGTTCTCCACCCCTTGCCGGAAATAGTGCGCCCCAAGAAACCAATAGCCGCTGAACGCCGCTGCCAGCACGATCAGGAGTGTCACGAGAGCCCGCATTGCACTTGTTCCTTCGGAGGTTTAGCCCAAGCCTTAACGACAGGCTTCCGAAAGGGCCAGACGATGACGGAACGGTTGTGGGTCTTCGGCTACGGATCGCTGATCTGGGACCCGTGTTTCCCGGTGGAGCGGCGCGAGACGGCGCGGCTGGACGGGTGGCGGCGCAGCTTCTGCATGACCTCCCTGCACTATCGCGGCACGCCCGAGGCACCGGGCCTTGTACTGGCGCTGGACCGCGCCCCGGGCGCCTTCTGCCATGGCGTGGCCTTTCTGGTGGAACAGGGGGCGGAAGGGGCCGCGCTGGCCGCCCTGCGGGAGCGTGAGCTGGTGTCCGACGCCTATACCGAGATGAGCCTGCCGCTGACAGAACCCGCCGTGACGGCGCTGACCTACGTGATCGATCCGGGCCACGTCCAGTATTGCCTGCACGACGTGGCGGCGCAGGCGCGGATCATCGCGGGGGCCGCCGGGCGGCGGGGACCGAACCGCGACTACCTGATGAACACAGTCCTGCATCTGGACGCGCTGGGCATTCCTGATGCCGAATTGCACGATCTGGCCGAACGGGTGCGCGCCCTTTCGCCTTGACGGTTGGCAGGGGCGGCCCGCCGCCCTATCGTGGGCGCGAAAACGACAACAACAGGCGCGCCGTGGAACAACCCCTTACCGCCCTTCGTCCCGGACCGGTCACCCGCCCCGAGAACGTGTTTACCCAGCCTTTGCGACAGCTTGTGGTCATGGCGCTGGTCATCCTGCTGGTGGTGGCGGGCAGCGCGCTGGCCTGGCCACACCTGTGGCCCCTGTTCATGGCGAAGAAGTGGCTGAACGGCTTCATCACGCTGGCCTTCCTGGTGGGCGTCGCCACCTGCTTTGCCAGCGTGATCCGCCTGATGCAGTCCATCACCTGGATCGAGGCGTTCGTGCAGCGGCGCGGCGTGCAGTCCGAACCGCCCGGCATGCTGCTGCCCTTGGCCAACATGCTGCGCTCGCGCTCGGCCAACAGCCGCATCTCGGCCACCTCCTCCCGCTCCATCCTCGATTCTGTCGGGGCGCGTCTGGATGAATCGCGCGAGGTGAGCCATTACCTGTCCAGCCTGCTGATCTTCCTGGGCCTTCTGGGCACGTTCTACGGCCTTGCCACCACGGTGCCGGCGCTGGTGGAGACGATCCGCAGCCTTGCGCCGCAGGAAGGCACCGCCCTGTCGGGCACAGACGTGATGTCCGGCCTGATGAGCGGGCTTCAGGCGCAGCTGGGCGGCATGGGTACGGCCTTCTCCTCCTCGCTTCTGGGCCTTGCCGGCTCGCTGGTCGTGGGGCTTCTGGCGCTTTTCGCCTCCCATTCCCAGACCCGCTTCCATCAGGAGCTGGAGGAGTGGCTGTCCTCCATCACCCGGCTGGGCGTGGCGGACGGGGACGAAGGGGGCGTCACCGGCGTTCTGGACCTGATCAGCCAGCAGATGGACGAATTGCGCGACATCTTCGCGGAATCCGAAGCCGGCCGCCGGACCAGCGACGACCGCGCGGCCCATCTTTCGGACCAGATCGGCCGCCTTCTGGCCCGCGGCGAACAGCAGGACCAGGCCCATGCCCGTCTGGCCGAGGCGCAGACCGCCGCCCTGTCGCGCATCGCCGATGGCCAAGGCCGCATGGCCGACGCGATGGAGGTGTCGGCCGCCAAGGACGCGCCCCATGCCGACGCCGAATACCGGTCGCGCCTGCGGTCCATCGACAACCAGCTTCTGCGGCTGCTGGAGGAACTGGCGGTGGGGCGTCAGGAAACCACGGCTGAACTGCGCGCCGATCTGGCCCAGCTGACGCACACCCTGCGTCAGGCCGCCAAGGGTGAGATCTGATGGCCCTGTCCCGCCGGGGCGGACGCCCGCGCGAATCCCAGATCTGGCCCGGCTTCGTGGACGCCATGACGGCGCTGCTGCTGGTGCTGATGTTCGTGCTGACCATCTTTCTGGTGGTGCAGTCCGTGCTGCGCGACACCATCACCAGCCAAGGGTCGGAGCTTGACCGGCTGAGCGACGAGATGACGGTCCTGTCCGAACGGCTGGGGCTGGAACAGCGGCGCGGGGCGGAGCTGACGGGCCAGCTGTCGGACGCGCAAAGTGAGGCGCAGCGGCAGGCGCAACTGGCCGCCACCCTGACGGGGCAGCTGGACGACGCCACCTCCCGCATCGCCACGTTCGAGGATCAGGTCGCCTCGCTGATCGCCGCGCGCACGGATCTTCAGGCGCAGAACGCGGATCTTTCAAAGGCGCGTGACGAAGCGCTGAGCCGGGAGGAGCAGCTGACCCTCGCCCTTGCCACCGCACGGTCCGAGGTGGACGCGCAGGCCGAACAGGCCCGTCTGGCCGCCGCGCGGCGCGAGGCGATCGAGGCGATGGTGGCCGATCTGCAAGCGCGCGCCGTGGCCAGCGAACAGGCCGCCACCGCCGCACAGGCTGCCCTGACCGAGGCCGAACAGCAGCAGATCGTGGACAGCGCCGCCGCCGAAGCCCTGCGCGCCCGCCTTCAGGACGGTCAGGCCGAGCTGACGGCGATGAGCCTGAACCTTGAGGAACAGCGCCGCAAGGCCGAGGAGACGTTGACCCTTCTGGCTGCCGCCCAGGCCAGCGCCACCCAGACGGCCGACGAACGCGCGACGGCCCTGGCCACCGCCGAGGCGGTTCTGGCCTCCGAGCGTGTGAAGGCGACGGAGGCTGAAAAACAGACCGCCGCCCTGAACGCGCAGGTGGCCGAATTGCGCGCGCAGCTTTCGGCGCTGCAACAAACGCTGAACGTGCAGGACGCGACAGGCGACGCCCAGCAGGCGCAGATCGACGATCTGGGCGGCAAGCTGAACGTCGCTCTGGCCCGGGCCGCCGAGGAACAGCGCCGCCGCGCGGAACTGGAGGAGGCCGAACGCAAGCGTCTGGCGTCCGAGGCCGAACAGCTGGCCCGCTACCGTTCGGAGTTCTTCGGCCAGCTGAGCCAGATCCTGCAGGGGCGCGAAGGCGTGCGCATCGTGGGCGACCGCTTCGTCTTCTCCTCGGAGGTGCTGTTCAACGTGGGTTCGGCCGATCTGTCGGACGAAGGGCGCGCCCAGATCGCCGATGTGGCGGTCGGCCTGCGCGACATCGCGGCCCAGATTCCCGACGGTCTGGACTGGATCCTGCGCGTCGACGGGTTCACCGACAACCTGCCCTTGTCCGGCACCGGCCAGTTCCGCGACAACTGGGAGCTGAGCCAAGCGCGGGCCCTGTCCGTGGTGCGCTTCCTGCAGGACAGCCTCGGCTTCCCGCCGGAACATCTGGCGGCCACGGGCTTCGGGCAATACCAGCCGGTGGCCGAAGGCGACACGGCCGACGCCCGCGCCCAGAACCGCCGGATCGAGCTGAAGCTGACGGAGCGTTAACGGCAGTAGGGGCTTCGGCGGTTCGAGGGCATGTCGAAATGCATGTGATCCTCGTGATAGCCGTCGGAGCCCGGGCCGAGCGTGGTGCCGAAGATCCCGCAGCCGGCCTTGTAGCTGCGGGCCATCAATTGCCCGTCGCGCCCCTTGTTCCAGTCCCGCGCGACGGTGACGCTGCGCCCGTCGGTGAAGGTCAGGCCGCTGACGTCGATCGCCCGCCCCCGCCCGTGTTCGCTGACCTTGGCGCCGGGCACGTTGTTGCGCCCGCGGCAGACATAGCCCCCCGCCACGTCGATCCGCCGGACGCGCTGTTCGAAGGTGGGCTGAAGCACGGTGCGGACCCAGTCGTTCATCGCCTTGGCAACCGAGCAGTCCAGTTCCAGCGGCAGGGACAAGGGAACGCCCTGCACCGATGTGACCTCCACCGGATCCTCGATCCCGCAGCCGGTGGTCGTGGACCGGCGGGCGGGCAGCGGCTTGCCCCCCAGCCCCGCCACCCCGCACAGGGCCCCCGTGGCCGCCTTCGGCGCCGGCGCGACCGAGGGCGGCAGGACCAGCTTCGGGACGATGGTCGGGCGCGGCATGGGCCGCAGGGAGTAGTCCAGCGCCACCGCCGGCGCGAGGGACCGGGTGTGCGGACGGGGCGACACCTCGGGCGCGGCCCAAAGGGGGGAGGCGGCCGTCAGCAGCGCGGCCAGCGCAAGGCGCCGCACGCTACTTGGCCACCGCGCGGCCGAAATCGGGGGCGGAGGTGTCCTGCCCCGCGTCGATGATCGACCGGCGGATGGCGCGGGTGCGGGTGAAATACTCGTGCAGATGCTCCCCATCCTCGGTCCGGATGGCGCGTTGCAGGGCGAACAACTCCTCGGAGAAGCGGCCGAGGATGTCCAGAACCGCCTCCTTGTTGGTCAGGAAGATGTCGCGCCACATGGTCGGGTCGGAGGCCGCGATCCGCGTGAAGTCGCGAAAGCCCGAGGCGGAATACTTGATGATCTCGCTGTCGGACACGCGGCGCACATGTTCGGCCACGCCCACCATGGTGTAGGCGATCAGGTGCGGGGTGTGGGACACCACGGCCAGAACCACGTCGTGATGGGCGGCGTCCATGACGTCCACATTCGCGCCCATCCCTTCCCACAGCGCGCGCAGGTGGGCCATGGGCTCGGGGTCCGCGTGATCGTCGATCAGCAGGCACCAGCGGTTGGTGAAGAGCGTCGCAAAGCCCGAACGCGGGCCGGAATGTTCGGTCCCCGCCAGCGGATGGCCGGGGATGAAGTGCACACCTTCGGGAATGTGCGGGCCCACCGCCTCGATCACCGCGGCCTTGACCGAACCCACGTCCGTCACGGTCGCGCCCGGCTTCAGATGCGGGGCGATGGCCGCCGCCAACTCGCCCATGGCGCCCACCGGCACGGCCAGCACGACCAGATCGGCCCCGGCCACCGCCTCGGCCGCCGTGTCGAAGACGTGGTCGCAGAACCCGACCTCGCGCGCGGCGTCGCGGGTGGCGGCGCTGCGGGCATAGCCCGTGATCTCTCCGGCCAGTCCCGCCGCCTTCATGGCATGCCCCATGGAGGAGGCGATCAGCCCCAGTCCCAGCAGCGCCACACGCTCGTAGATCATCAGCGAAGACCCTTGAACTGCGCGATCGCATGGGCAACGCGGCGGCACGACGCCTCGTCCCCGATGGTGATGCGCAGGCAATGCGGCAGCTTGTAGCCCGCCACGCGCCGCACGATCAGCCCCTGGCTTTGCATGAACTGGTCGCAGGCCTCCGCCTCGGCGGCGTCGGCAAAGCGGGCCAGAATGAAGTTCGCCATGGACGTGTCCGAGGGCACACCGAGTTCGGCCAGCGCCTCGGCTAGCCAGACGCGCCAGCGGGCGTTTTCCTGACGGCAGCGGGTCACCCAGTCCTGATCGCGCACGGCGGCCTCGGCCACCTCCTGCTGGGTGGTGGACAGGTTGAAGGGGCCACGAATGCGGTTCAGCACGTCGATGATGGGCTTCGGGCCATAGCCCCAGCCCACCCGCAGCCCGCCCAGACCGTAGATCTTCGAAAACGTCCGCGTCATCACGACGTTCGACCGCGCCTCGATCAGGTTCAGGCCGGCGTCGTAGCCCTGCACGTATTCGGCATAAGCCCCGTCCAGCACCAGGATCGCCTGCGGGGGCAGCCCGGCCGCCAGCCGCGACACCTCGGCCGACGACACCATCGTGCCGGTCGGGTTGTTCGGATTGGCGATGAAGACCAGCTTCGTGTTGGGCGTGCAGGCCGCCAGAAGCGCGTCCACATCCGTAGTGCGCTCCCGCTCCGGAACCTCCACCGGCGTCGCACCCACGGCGAGGGCCGAGATGCGATACATCAGGAAGCCGTGCTCAGTGAACACCACCTCGTCCCCCGGACCGGCATAGGCCTGGCACAGGAAGGTGATGATCTCGTCCGAGCCGACGCCGCAGATCACGCGGTCGGCGTCCAGACCGTGCACCTCGGCGATGGCCTGGCGCAGCGACGCGTGGTCGGTGCCGGGGTAGCGGTGGAGCGTGTGCACGGTGCGCAGGAACGCCTCGCGCGCACGCTCAGACGGGCCGGCCGGGTTTTCGTTGGAGGACAGCTTCAACGCGTTCGCCACGCCCGACACATGGCTTTTCCCGCCTTCATACAGGGCGATGTCGAGGATTCCGGGCTGCGGACGGATGGCGTTGGTCATGGTCGTGTCCCCTCTGGCCCTCGGGTTCTAGCGATGGCCCGCTGCCCTGACCAGCGGAAACATGGTGAAGGCCGCCCCGCCCCCGAAAGTGCGGCCTTACGGCCACCCCGGACAGCGAAAAGGCCGCCGCGGGGGTTCCGCGGCGGCCTTTCCGGCAGATCTGAATGAAAGGATCAGTTCTGCGCGTAGAATTCGACGACCAGGTTCGGCTCCATCACGACCGGGTACGGAACGTCGGACAGGCCCGGCGTGCGCACGAAGGTTGCGGTCAGCTTGGAGTTGTCGACTTCGATGTAGTCGGGAACGTCACGCTCGGCCAGCGACACGGCTTCCAGCACGATGGCCAGCTGCTTGGAGGACTGCTTGACCTCCACGATGTCGCCTTCGCGGACGCGGTAGGACGCGATGTTTACGCGCTTGCCGTTCACGGTCACGTGGCCGTGGTTCACGAACTGGCGGGCGGCCCAGATGGTCGGGACGAACTTCGCGCGGTAGACAACAGCGTCCAGACGACGCTCCAGCAGACCCACGAGCATCTCGCCGGTGTCGCCCTTCAGACGCTCGGCTTCGGCGTAGATGCGGCGGAACTGCTTTTCGGTCAGGTCGCCGTAGTAGCCTTTCAGCTTCTGCTTCGCGCGCAGCTGCGTGCCGAAGTCCGACAGCTTGTTCTTGCGGCGCTGGCCGTGTTGGCCGGGGCCGTATTCGCGCTTGTTCACCGGGGACTTCGGACGGCCCCAGATGTTTTCGCCCATGCGGCGGTCGAGCTTGTATTTGGCAGCGGTGCGTTTGGTCATCGCTGATCTCCTTCGATATGCGTGAAGGGCGTTGTCCTTTCCCCCGTCCCGAAGAACCGCGGGGCGACAGGTCATCCCCTTGCGGGGGCCACCAACACCAACAGGACCGCCTTGCGAGCGGATCGCGCGCTTATACAGGCGCGGGCCCCGGTGTCAACAGCGCTTCGCCGGCACGCCCCGCCAAAGTCCCATCGCGGCGAGTGTCAGAAGGGCCAGCACGATCAGGCCATAGCCATGCGCCACCGGGATCAGCCCGAAATGCGGCACGACCACCCCCGCCAGCACCGCCGGCAAGGCGAACGCGGTGTAGCTGAGGGCGAAGAACGTGGACAGCATCGCCGCGCGCTCATGCCCATGCGCCAAGGGCAGCAGCAGCCGCAGGATGGAGGAGAAGCACAACCCCTGCCCCGCCCCGGACACGAGCGTTCCAGCAAAGATCATGGCCGCCTGTTCCGTCCCGATGCCCATGAGGGTCATGGGGACGCCCGCCGCCTGCGACAGGGTGCCCGCCATCATCATGCGGGATGCCGGACGCGTGCGGCCCCACAGCACGGCTGCCGCCGCAGCCCCCATCTGCGCGCAGACCAGCGCGCCGGTGATCAGCTGGGTCTTCGTGTGCAGCGCCTCGTGCAGGATGTTGGGCATCAGCGACATGTAAAGGCCGCCCAGCGCCCAGCCGGTCAGGACCGGCGGCACCAGCCGGGCAAAGGCGGGGCGCGCCGCGGCCGGAACGCCCAGGCTGGGGATCATGGAGGTGAAGGCCCCCGGACTGGGCGGGCTGGTTTCCGGCATCCGGATCAGCGCCACCAGCAGCATCAGCGACAGGCCGGCCACGATGGCGAAGGGCAGAACGGTCGGTAGGGGCGCGAAGGCCACCAGCAGCCCCGTGGCCAAGGCCCCCGAGGACATGCCAAGGAACGGCACGATGGAGTTGAGGACTGGCCCGCGATCCGGATCGGCGTCGACGATGGCCGCCCCGCAGGTCGGCACCGCGATGCCCATGGCCAGCCCCTGCATGGCGCGGGCCAGCAGCAGCCCCTCGTAGCTTCCGGCCTGCAGGAACAGCACGAGCGCCACGATGTTCAGGATCAGCGCGCCCGCGATCACCGGCTTGCGGCCAAGGTGGTTCGACAGGCGCCCGCCCGTCAGCAGCGCCACCAGCAGCGTCACCACGTAGATGGCGAAGATCAGGGTGATCTGGAACGGCACCAGGCCGAACTTCTGCTGGTAAAGTGCGTAAAGCGGCGTCGGGATTGCGGCGCCAAGGGCGAAGACGATCGCCGCCAGCGTTCCGAACACCGTCATTGCCCGCAGACTGGCGTGGCGCATGGCAGACCCTTCAGGATTGGATAGGAACAGAACTATCCGCTGAAGGGTCCGCTGTCCACCCGTCAGACGGTGGCGCCGATGCCCGCCGCCCGGCGCCGCGCCACGCGCGCGCGGATCGCCTCCACATCCGTGACGGGCGTCGCCGCGAACAGCTTGCGGGTGTATTCGTGGCTGGGCGCGTCGAACACCGCGTCGCGGGTTCCGTATTCCACGACCTCGCCCTTGAACATCACCATCACCTCGTCGGCGATGTAGCGGACGACCGACAGGTCGTGGCTGATGAACACGTAGGTCAGGTTGAATTCGTCCTGAAGGTCGGCCAGCAGGTTCAGCACCTGCGCCTGCACCGACAGGTCCAGCGCCGAGACGGGTTCGTCCAGCACCAGAAGGCGCGGGTTCACCATCAGCGCCCGCGCGATGGCCAGACGCTGCCGCTGCCCGCCCGAGAACATGTGCGGATAGCGGTTGAAGTGCTCCGGCATCAGGCCCACGCGGGTCAGCATCGCCATCGCCTTGTCACGGCGGACGCTCGCACTGTCCTTCGTGTTCAGGATCAGCGGCTCCATCAGCATGTCCCCGACCTTCTGGCGAGGGTTCAGGCTGCCATAAGGGTTCTGGAACACGATCTGCACCTTGCGGCGCAGTTCGGGCGTCAGGGCCCAGCTGGCCACCTGTTCGCCGTCGATCAGCAGCTCCCCCCCGCTTTGCGGGTCGATCAGCGTCAGGATGCGGGCCAGCGTGGACTTGCCGCAACCGGACTCCCCGACGATGGCCAGCGTCTTGCCCTGCTCCACCTTGAACGAGATGCCTTTGAGCGCACGCACCGTGCCCCCCTTGCGGAACATCCCGCCGGGGGTGGCATAGTCGCGGGTGATGTTGCGGGCTTCCAGAACGACGGTCATCGCGCGGCCTCCAGCGTGGCGGGATCGAGGAAGTCGGACACGGTGGACAGCCGGTCGCCCGTCGCGTGTTCCGGCAGCGCCGACAAGAGCGCCTTGGTGTAGGGGTGGGACGGCGCCTCGAACAGGGTCAGCACGTCGGCCTCCTCCATCTTCTGGCCCTTGTACTTCACGATCACCCGATCGGCGGTTTCGGCCACGACGCCCATGTCGTGGGTGATCATGATCATGCCCATGCCGGTGTCTTCCTGCAGCGTCATCAGCAGATCCAGGATCTGCTTCTGGATCGTCACGTCCAGCGCCGTCGTGGGTTCGTCCGCGATCAGCAGCTTGGGTTTGCACGCGATGGCGATGGCGATCATCACGCGCTGGCACTGCCCCCCCGACATCTGGTGCGGATAGGACCCGAGGCGCTTTTCCGGCTCGGGGATGCCCACGGCGGTGAACAGTTCGATCGCGCGCTGGCGGCGCTGGGCGCGGCCCAGCCCCAGATGGGCGCGCAGCACCTCCTCGATCTGGTAGCCCACGGTGAAGCAGGGGTTCAGGGAGGCGATCGGCTCCTGGAAGATCATCGAGATGTCGCGCCCGATGATCGCCCGCCGGTCCTTGTCGGACATCGCCTGCAGGTCGCGGCCGTTGAAGGTCATGGCGTCGGCCGTGACGGTGGCGCTTTTGGGCAGAAGGCCCATCGCCGCCAGCATCGACACCGACTTGCCCGAGCCGGATTCGCCCACGATCGCCAGAACCTCGCGTTCGTGCACGGTCAGGTTCAGCCCCTTCACGGCATGGAACGTGCCGGTGGAGGTGGCGAAGTGGACGTTGAGGTTGCGGATCTCCAGAAGTGCCATGTCAGCTCCGCTTCAGTTTCGGGTCAAGCGCGTCCCGCAGGCCGTCGCCCACGAGGTTGATCGCAAGGACCGTGATCAGGATGGCGAGGCCCGGGAAGGTCACGACCCACCACGCGCTCAGGATGAATTCGCGCGCCTCGGCCAGCATGGTGCCCCATTCGGGGATCGGCGGCTGCGCGCCCATGCCCAGAAAGCCCAAGGCCGCCGCGTCCAGCACCGCGTTGGAAAAGGACAGGGTCCCCTGCACGATCAGCGGTCCCATGCAGTTCGGCAGGATCGTGCGGACCATCAGGCGGAAGCGCCCGGCCCCCGCCACGCGGGCGGCCATCACGTATTCCTTGTTCTTTTCGGCCATCACGGCCGCGCGCGTCAGGCGCGCGAAATGCGGCTGCAGCACGATGGCGATGGCGATCATCGCGTTCATCAGGCCGGGCCCCAGGATCGCCACCATGACCAGCGCCAGCAGCAGCGACGGAAAGGCCAGGATCACGTCCATCACGCGCATGATCACCGTGTCGACCCAGCCGCCGAAGAAGCCGGCGACAAGGCCAAGGATGATGCCGCCCACCAGCGCGATGAACACGACCACGCAGCCGATGATCAGCGACTGGCGCGCGCCGAAGATCAGGCGCGACAGCACGTCCCGGCCTACGGCGTCGGTGCCCAGCAGGAACTGGCTCGCGCCGCCCTCCTGCCACGAGGGCGGGGCCAGCAGGAAGTCGCGGTATTGCTGGATGGGATCGTGCGGCGCCAGAAGCGGCGCGAAGATCGCGACGAAGATCAGGGCAAGGAACACGGCAAGGCCGATCACGGCCCCCCGGTTTTCCGAGAAGTAGAACCAGAACTCCCGCAGCACGCGCGCGCGTTCGGACTGGGGTTTGACGGTTGCGGTCATGTGTCCCTCACGAATGGCGGATGCGCGGATTGATGATGCCGTAAAGCAGGTCGACGATTAGGTTCACGATCATCACGATGCCCGCGATCAGCAGCAGGCCCCCCTGCACCGACGGATAGTCGCGGCGCGAGATGCTGTCGATCATCCACTTGCCGACGCCCGGCCAGGAAAAGATCGTCTCGGTCAGGATGGCGCCGGCCATCATCACGCCGATCTGCAAGCCGATGGTGGTGATCACGGGGATCATCGCGTTGCGCAGGGCGTGGACGCCCACGACGCGCCAGGCCGACATGCCCTTGGCGCGGGCGGTGCGGACGTAATCCTCGGACAGGACCTCCAGCATGGCCGACCGCGACTGGCGCGCGATCACGGCCATCGGGATCGTGGCCAGCACAATCGAGGGCAGGATCAGGTGCGATAACGCCGAGGCGAAGGCCCCCTTCTGCCCCGACATCAGCGAATCGATCAGCATGAAGCCGGTGCCGTTGGGGAAGAAGTACAAGAAATCGATCCGCCCCGACACCGGCGTCCATCCGAGGATGCCCGAGAACAGGATGATCAGCAAAAGGCCCCACCAGAAGATCGGCATGGAATAACCCACAAGCGCCGCCCCCATGGAGATCTGGTCGAACGCGCTGCCCCGCTTGATCGCGGCGAACACGCCCAGCGGGATGCCGATCAGCGTGGCCAGGATGATGGCGCAGATCGCCAGTTCCATCGTGGCCGGGAACAGGGTCAGGAATTCGCCCAGAACGGGGCGCCGCGTCGCCAGCGAGGTGCCGAAATCACCCTGGAAGATGCCCATGACGAAGTCGAGATACTGGACCACGATCGGGCGGTCAAAGCCCAGCTGGGCCGAAAGCTCGGCGTGACGTTCGGGCGAGATGCCGCGTTCGCCCGCCATCAGCAGCACCGGATCGCCCGGCAGAAGCCGCACGAAGCCGAACGCCACGACCGTGATCCCGATGAAGGTCGGGATCAGATAGGCAAGCTTGCCAATAAGAAATCTGATCATCGGTGTCCCGAAAAGTTGGAGGCGCGCCGCAAGGATCCCCCTGCGACGCGCCGTTGCCAGAGGTTGGCCGATCACTCGGCGATGTCGACGCCTTCGAAGCTGTGGCGGCCCAGCGGGTTCATCACATAGCCGGTGACGTCCTTGGACATCGGCATGAAGACCTGGCTGTGGGCCAGCGTGGCCCAGGGGTTCTGGTCCTTGAAGATGACCTGCGCTTCCTCGTACAGCTTCGTGCGCTCGGCCTGGTCGGTCGTGACCTTGGCCTTCTGCAGCAGCGCGTCGAAGTCCTCGTTGCACCACTGGGCGCGGTTCGCGCCGCCGTCGCCGGTCGCGGCGCAGCCCAGCAGAACGGCCAGGAAGTTGTCCGGATCGCCGTTGTCGCCCGTCCAGCCCATGATCACCGCGCCCTTGCGGGTCGGGTCGGTGGACCGCTTCAGGTATTCGCCCCATTCATAGGACACGATCGACACGTTCACGCCAACCTTGGCGAAGTCCGACTGGATCAGCTCGGCCACGCGGCGGGCGTTGGGCATGTAGGGGCGCTGCACCGGCATCGCCCAGACTTCCATCTCCAGGTTCTCCACGCCCGCATCCGTCAGCATCTTCTTGGCGGCTTCGGGATCGTAGGCGTTGTCTTCCACGGCGTCGTTGTAGGACCACATGGTCGGCGGGATCGGGTTCTTGGCCACGACGCCCGTGCCCTGGAACACCGCGTCCACGATGGCCTGCTTGTTCATGGCCATGTTCAGCGCTTCGCGCACCTCGGGCTTGTCGAAGGGCGCGACCGTGGTGTTGTAGGCAAGGTAGGCCACGTTCAGGCCCGGCTGTTCCATGACCTGCAGGTCGTCATTGGCCTTCATCGCCTCGATGTCGGCGGGCGAGGGATAGGGCATGACATGGCATTCGCCGGCTTCCAGACGCTGGCGGCGGACCGCCGGGTCGGGCGTGATGGCGAAGACCAGGTCGTCGATCTTCTGCGCGCCCTTGTAGTAGTCGGGGTTCGCCTTGTAGCGGATCACGGCGTCGGGCTGATAGGCCACGAACTGGTAGGGGCCGGTGCCGACGGGCTGGCTGTTCAGCGCGGCCATGTTGCCGTCCGCTTCCAGCTGGTCCATGTATTCCTTGGAATAGATCGACGCGAAGGGCATCGCCATGTTCGCAAGGAACGGCGCCTCGGCGCGGTTCAGGACGAACGTCACCGTCAGGTCGTCGACCTTCCGGATCTCCTTCACCAGCGCGGGCATTTCCATCGCGTTGTAGTATTCGTAGGTCGTGCCGGGGATATAGTCGGCCCAGGGGCTTTCCGGATCTCCCTGACGCAGGAACGAGAAGATGACGTCGTCGGCGTTCATCTCGCGCGTGGGCTCGAAATAGTCGGTGGTGTGGAACTTGATGCCGGGGCGCAGGTGGAAGGTGTATTCCAGCCCGTCTTCCGACACGTCCCAGCTTTCGGCCAGACCCGGTTCGACATTGGTCGTGCCGGGGGCGAATTCGAC
Source organism: Falsirhodobacter sp. 20TX0035 (assembly GCF_028307215.1). GTDB lineage: Bacteria > Pseudomonadota > Alphaproteobacteria > Rhodobacterales > Rhodobacteraceae > Falsirhodobacter. The sequence goes on from NZ_JAQMHV010000006.1 coordinate 71,021, forward strand.
CAGACGGTTGAACACCGCGTCGCTGCTGGCGTCCATGGTGGTGCCGGCCGTGGTGGTCGCGGCGTCGAAGCCTTCGGGCGACCCTTCCGAGCAGTAGACCAGCGTCTTGGCCTGAGCGCCGGCGGCGGCCGCGATCGCAAGCGCCGAAACCATCGCGAGATGGGCAAATTTCATGTGCAACTCCCATTGCAGGCAACGGTTCGTTCCGTCGCCATTTTAGATCCCCGCATGATTTTCCCAAAATCCGCAGGGTGCAAGCGCGATTATAGAGGGAAGGCCGTCTTCGCAAGGGATCGACGCAAGAAAGCTGCGGCCGCGGACTTTGACGTCACGTCATCCGCCACGCATGGACGCGGGCCCGTCCAGCACCTATCTAGGCCCCATGACCCTGCACATGCTGAAGCTTTGCGTCGGCGCCGAGCGCGTCGAGGATCTGGCCCATCGCCAGGCCACCCATTGGCACGGGGAACCGCGCCACGTCACCCGCATGTGGCCCAAGCGGGAGGCGGAGCTGCTGAACGGCGGCTCCATCTACTGGATCTTCAAGGGCCTTGTTCTGGCCCGCCAGCGGATCCTGGGGCTGGAGGCCACGCGCGGCGAAGACGGGATCGAGCGTTGCGCGCTGATTCTGGATCCCGTCATCGTGCGCACGCAGGCGCAGCCGCGCCGGGCGTTCCAAGGCTGGCGCTACCTTGACCTGAAGGACGCGCCCGCCGACCTGCCCGAAGGGCGCGACCACGAGGAACCGCTGCCCCCCGATCTGGCCCGCGCGCTGGCCGAGATGGGCCTGCGCTAGCCTTCGCGCACCAGATCCGGCAGCGGCAGGCCCAACCGGTCCATCAGCGCCTTCAGGGCGGGCCGCGCCTCGGTCCAGTCGGCGGCGCGGGCGGCGAACAGCGTGGCCTGGCTGCGGTGGATCACCGCGTCTTCCAGCACTTTCAGGTGGTTCGCGCGCAGCGTCTCGCCGGTGGAGGTGATGTCGGCGATCGCTTCGGCCGTGAGGTTGCGGATCGTGCCTTCGGTCGCGCCCTGGCTGTCGACCAGCTGATAGTCGGCCACGCCGTTTTCCGTCAGGAAGTCCCGCACCAGCCGGTGATACTTCGTGGCGATCCGCAGACGGAACCCGTGCACCCGCCGGAAGGCCGAGGCCGTGGCGTCGAGATCGTCCAGCGTGTCCACATCGACCCAGCACACCGGAACCGCCAGGATCAGGTCCGCATGGCCGAAGCCCAAGGGCGCCACCTCGGCCACCTGCGCGGACCAGTCGGCCAGCTTGTCGCGCACAAGGTCCGATCCCGTCACGCCCAGATGGATGCGGCCCGCCGACAGCTCGCGCGGGATCTCCCCGGCGGACAGGAGGACCAGCTGCACGCCGTCCAGCCCCTCGACCTCGCCGGAATACTCCCGCTCATTGCCGGTGCGGCGCATGGTGACGCCGCGCGCCCCGAACCAGTCGAAGGTCTTCTCCATCAGCCGCCCCTTGGACGGCACACCGATCTTCAGCATCCTGCGGCCCTCAGTTGCGCGACCAGATGGGGGCGGATGATCCCGCCCACGGCCGGGATGGACTGCCCCTGCCCCAGAACCCTTGTCAGCGCGTCATAGCGCCCGCCCGAGGCGATGACGGGCAGCGCCGGATCCGTTGCGTGGAAGGTGAAGACGAAGCCATCGTAATATTCCAGCGTGGTGCGGCCATGCGTCGTCTCGAACGGCAGGGCGTCCACCGCCACGCCGCGCGCCTTCAGCGCCGCCAGCCGCGTCGCGAACCGTTCCACCGCGTCCGAGATGTGGGGCATGTCCACCGCCAGATCGCGCAACCGCTCCACCGCCTGGGGCGCGGGGCCGGACAGGGCCATCAGATCCTCCAGAAGGCTGGCGCATTTGGGGGGGATCGCGGGCGTGTCGGCGTCCTCGGCCAGAGCGTGGATGCGGGCCGCGATCTCGGAGGCGGAGCGCAGGCCGATATGGGGGCCGGTCTTGGGCAGCGTGCCCTCTTCCAGCGCCTTCAAAAGGCGCACGCGCGCCGGGTGCGGGCCGGTGCGGCCGGCATAGCGGTCCAGAAGGTGGCGGAACCGCCGCGGCCGCCACACGTGGCGCAAAAGGGCCGCGCGCCGCGTTTCGGTCGTCTCCAACCCGCGCACGGCGGCCATCAGGATGCCGATGTCGCCGATCTGCGGCTGCACGCGCAGGGGCGCCAGCAGGTCCGCGAACAGCGCGAAGACCTCGGCGTCCGCCTCCTCGGGGGCGGTGCGGTCGAACACCTCGAACCCGACCTGCAGGTATTCGGCGGCGCGGGGGCGCAGCGTGTCCTGCTTGCGGAACACCTCGCCCATGTAGGTGTAGCGCGCGGGATCGGCCCCGTGGGCCATGTGCGCCTGCACCACCGGCACCGTGAAGTCGGGCCGCAGCACCATCTCTCCGCGCAGGGGGTCCTGCGTGACATAGGCGCGGGCGCGGATATCCTCGCCATACAGATCCAGCAGCATGTCGGCAGGCAGAAGGATGTCCGCCTCCACCGGCTGGGCCCCGGCGGCCTGGAAGGCGGCGAAGAGCCGTTCCGCCTCGGCCCGGATCTCGGCCTTGATCATGACGAGGCTTTCGAACGCGACGCGTCCGCGTCCAGCATCTTCCGCACTTCGGCCACCAGATCGCCGCGCGCCACTTCGACCTGCGCGGGGCGGGCCTTCCACTCCTCGAGGCTGGCCCCTTCGGCGATCTTCGCGCCCAGGATCAGGTCCTTCAGGATGACGCTGCCCTTCCCGGCTTCGTCCCCGCCCTGGATGACGGCCATGGGGGACTGGCGCTTGTCGGCGTATTTCAACTGGTTGCCGAAGTTCTTGGGGTTGCCCAGATACACCTCGGCCCGGATCCCCGCGTTGCGCAGGTCGGCGGCCATGGCCATGTAGTCGGCCATCCGGTCGCGGTCCATCACGGTCACGATCACTGGCCCCTGCGCCTGCGCGCCCATGCGGCCCTTGGCCCGCAGCGCCGCCAGCAGCCGGTCCACCCCGATGGAGACACCAGTCGCCGGCACCGCCTGCCCCGTGAAGCGCTTCACCAGATCGTCGTAGCGGCCGCCGCCCGACACCGACCCGAACTGGCGCTTGTGGCCCTTTTCGTCGAAGATCTCGAAGGTCAGCTCCGCCTCGAACACCGGCCCGGTGTAATAGCCAAGGCCGCGTACGACGGACGGGTCCACCTCTATCCGATCCGAGGCGTAGCCCTGACGGTCCAGCATCTCGGCGATGGTTTCCAGCTCCTGGACGCCTTCAAGGCCGATGGCCGAACCGCCGACTAGTTCGCGCAGCCGCGCGGCCGTCTCGCCACCGGTGGCGCGCTTGGCGGCCATGAAGCCCATCACGACCTCGGCCTGCTCGTCCGACAGACCCGCGCCTTGGGTGAAGTCGCCCGACTCGTCCTTGCGGCCCGCGCCCAGCAGCGCGCGCACGCCCGCGTCGCCCAGACGGTCCAGCTTGTCGATGGCGCGCAGCACGATGCCACGCTCCGAATCGAACCGCGACAGGTCGGACGGGTCGAGAACGCCCGCCACCTCCATCACGCCGTTCAGGACCTTGCGGTTGTTCACCCGCACCAGATAGTCGCCGCGCGGGATGCCCACGGTTTCCAGCGCGTCCGACAGCATGGCGCAAATTTCGGCATCCGCCGCGACCGAAGGCGCGCCCACGGTGTCAGCGTCGCATTGATAGAACTGGCGGAAGCGGCCCGGACCCGGCTTTTCGTTGCGCCAGACGGGGCCCATGGCATAGCGGCGGTACGGGCTGGGCAGGTCGTTGCGGAACTGCGCGGCCACGCGGGCCAGGGGCGCCGTCAGGTCATAGCGCAGAGCCAGCCACTGCTCATCCTCGTCCTGCCAGCCGAAGACGCCTTCGTTCGGGCGGTCCACGTCGGGCAGGAACTTGCCCAGCGCCTCCACCGTTTCCACCGCGCTGGTTTCCAGCGGGTCGAAGCCATAGCGGTGATACACCTCGGCAATGGCGTCGAGCATCGCCTTCCGTTCGGTCACGTCCGCGCCGAAATAATCGCGGAAGCCCTTGGGCGTTTCCGCGCGGGGGCGGCGGGGGGACTTGTCCTTGGCCATGGTCGGACCCTTCGCTATGCTGTCGGGCCAAGGCATTATCGGAAGGGGCGGCGGGCGACAAGCCGCCGAAAGGATCATGGACCGGATCGAACGCAGCGAAGAACAGATCGCCCACCTGACGCGGATGGTGGACGACCTGTCCGAGATCGTCACCCGCCAGACGCGCGAGATCGAGCGGCTGTCCCGCCGCGTCGGCCTGCTGCTGGAGCGGGAGGCCGAACGCGAGGCGGAGGGCGGCACGGTGGCGCTGGCCGACCAGCGCCCGCCGCACTGGTGATCCCTACAGATCCTCGATCATGACGACGCCCTGCACGGCCTTGATCGCGCCCTTCACCTGCGGGGTGACGGGATAGCGGTCGGGCAGCGCGAGGTCGATCTCCTGCCCCTGTTCGTCGGTCACGCAGAACCGGATCTCTCCGCCCCCGCGCCCGTTGCCGGACAGGCGCGCGAACAGCGCGGCGACCGACGTCGCGGCCTCCGCCCGCTCCAGATGGATGCGGAAGCCGGCGCCGCCCGCATCTGCCGCCACGCTGTCGATGGGCTGCGCGGCGCGGGCCAGCAGCTTCAGCGTGTCGCCTTCCAGCTGCGCCTCAACGGTCAGGACCACGTTCTGGCCGGGCTCCAGCAGGTCGCGGGCCTGGTCCAGCGTGTCGGAAAACACCGTGACCTCGTACAGGCCCGTCGGGTCCGACAGCTGCACGAAGGCGAAGCGGTTGCCGCGCGCGGACTTGCGTTCCTGACGGGAGCTGACCGATCCCGCCAGCTTCGCCACCTTCGGCCCGCCCTGCGCGGCCTCCGTCAGCTCGGTCAGGGTCATAACGTTCTTGCGGCGCAGGGGGCCCATGTAATCGTCCAAGGGGTGGCCGGACAAATAGAAGCCGATGGCCTTCATCTCCTCGGCCAGACGCTCCACCGGCAGCCAGTCGTCGCGGCTAACAAGGCGCGGTTCGGGCAGGTCGTCCCCCGCCTCGCCGAACAGCGACACCTGCGAGGACGCCCGCGCCTCGTGCACTGCCGCGGAATAGGCAACCAGCGCGTCCAGCGCGTCGAACACGCGCGCGCGGTTGGGGTCCAGCAGGTCGAACGCGCCGGCGCGGACCAGCATCTCCATCGGGCGCTTGCCCACGCGCTTCAGGTCCACCCGCCGCGCGATGTCGAACAGGCTGACAAAGGGCGTGCCGCCCCGCCCGGCGACGATCATCTTCATCGCCTCCACGCCCACGTTCTTCAGCGCGCCAAGGCCATAGACCAGCTTGCCCTCGCGCACGCTGAACGTGGCCTGGCTGCGGTTGACGCAAGGGGGCACCGTCTCGATCCCCAGCTTGTCCACCTCGCGCTTGTAGATGGCCAGCTTGTCCGTCAGGTCGATGTCGCAGTTCATCACGCCGGCCATGAATTCGACCGGGTGGTTCGCCTTCAGCCAGCCCGTCTGGTAGCTGACCACGGCATAGGCCGCCGCGTGCGACTTGTTGAAGCCGTAGTTGGCGAACTTCTCCAGCAGGTCGAAGACCTCGCCCGCCTTCTTGGCGTCGATGTTGTGGGTGGCCTTGGCGCCCTCGATGAACTTCGGGCGTTCCTTGGCCATCTCCTCGGCGATCTTCTTGCCCATGGCGCGGCGCAGAAGGTCGGCGCCGCCCAGCGAATACCCCGCCATGACCTGCGCGATCTGCATCACCTGTTCCTGATAGACGATGATGCCCTGCGTCTCGGCCAGGATGAAGTCGATGGTGGGGTGGATGGATTCCAGATCCCGGACGCCGTTCTTCACCTCGCAATAGGTGGGGATGTTCTCCATCGGGCCGGGACGGTACAGGGCGACCAGCGCCACGATGTCCTCGATGCAGGTGGGCTTCATGCGCCGCAGCGCGTCCATCATGCCGGAGCTTTCGACCTGGAACACCGCCACGGTCTTGGCCGCGGAATAAAGCTCGTAGGTGGCCGTGTCGTCCAGCGGGATGTGCCCGATGTCGTTCTCCGTGCCCGGCGCGGGGGTGTAGAGCGTGCGCCCGTCCGCCGCCTGGTGCAGGTCGCGCCCGCCGGCACGGATCAGGTCGATCGCGTTCTGGATCACGGTCAGCGTCTTCAGGCCCAGGAAGTCGAACTTCACAAGGCCGGCGGCCTCCACCCACTTCATGTTGAACTGGGTCGCGGGCATGTCGGACCGCGGATCCTGATACAGCGGCACCAGCGCGTCCAGCGGCCGGTCCCCGATCACGACCCCCGCGGCGTGGGTCGAGGCGTTGCGCAACAGCCCCTCCACCTGCTGGCCGTAATCCAGAAGGCGCTTCACCACCTCCTCCTTCGCGGCCTCGCGCAGGCGCGGTTCGTCCGCCAGCGCCTTCGCGATGGAGACGGGCTTCACCCCTTCCAGCGGGATCATCTTCGACAGGCGGTCCACCTGCATGAAGGACATCTGCAGCACGCGCCCCACGTCGCGCACGGCAGCCTTGGACAAGAGCGCGCCGAAGGTGATGATCTGCCCCACCTTGTCGCGCCCGTATTTCTTCTGGACGTAGCGGATCACCTCCTCCCGCCGGTCCATGCAGAAGTCGATGTCGAAGTCGGGCATGGACACGCGTTCGGGGTTCAGGAACCGTTCGAACAGAAGCGCATAACGCAGGGGGTCAAGGTCGGTGATCGTCAGCGCATAGGCGACCAGGCTGCCCGCCCCCGACCCCCGCCCCGGCCCCACCGGAATCGCGTTGTCCTTGGCCCACTTGATGAAGTCGGCCACGATCAGGAAATAGCCGGGGAAGCCCATCTTCTCGATGATCCCCAGCTCGAAATCAAGCCTTGCGTGATATTCCTCCACCGTCACGGCGTGGGGGATCACGGACAGACGCCGTTCAAGGCCCGCGCGGGCCTGACGGCGCAGCTCCTCCACCTCGTCCTCGGCAAAGCGGGGCAGGATCGGGGCGCGTTTCGCGGCCTTGAAGGCGCAGCGGCGGGCGATCTCAACCGTGTTCTCCAGCGCCTCGGGCAGGTCGGCGAACAGGGCGAACATCTCGGCTTCGGATTTGAAGTAGTGCTGGGGCGTCAGGCGGCGGCGGGGCTGCTGCTGGTCGACATAGGCGCCCTCGGCGATGCAGATGAGGGCGTCATGCGCCTCGTACATCTCGGCCTTCGGGAAATACACGTCGTTGGTGGCGACCAGCGGCAGGTTCAGGTCGTAGGCCATCTCCACATGCCCGCGCTCGGACAGGGCCTCGGCCTCGGGCAGCTTGCCCCCTTCGCCGGGATGGCGCTGCAACTCGACATAGAGGCGGTCCGGATAGGTGTCGGCCAGCCGGCGCAGCAGCGCCTCGGCCCGCGTGCGCTGGCCGGTGCGCAGAAGGCGCCCCACCGGTCCGTCCGGCCCGCCCGACAGGCAGATGAGGCCCGCCGAATAGGTCGCCAGTTCCTCCAGCGTCACCTGCGGCAGTTGCCCGCCCTTGTCCACGTACAGGCAGGACGACAGCTTCATCAGGTTCATGTAGCCGGCCTCGTCCTGCGCCAGCAGGACCACGGGCGCGGCGGGGCGCGTCTTTTCGCCGGGCTGGGCCGGGTCGTAATCGACGGCCACCTGGCAGCCCACGATCGGCTGCACCCCGGCGCCCGAGGCGGTGACGGAAAACTCCAGCGCGGCGAACATGTTGTTCGTGTCGGTCACGGCCACGGCGGGCATGGCCGCCGCCTCGCACAGCTTGACCAGCTTCTTGACGGGCACGGCCCCTTCCAGAAGCGAATGTTCGGTGTGGACGCGCAGATGGATGAAACGGACGGGATTCGACATGCCGCATCCTAACGCGGCAGGCGCGCCTGTTAAAGCGGCAGTGACGGCCCGGCCCCCGCCCACCGCCCGCGGTTGCCCGGAAAATCCGCGCTGCGGCGGTGTTGCCTATTCCCACAGCCGCGATCCCCCGCTATTCGCCGCGTTCGGCCATCCTGTCATTGCGATCGCAAGGGCATCGCCGGTATCAAGATTGCAGACCATCGGGGACGGAGATCGCGGATGACGGGAAGCGACACGCTGCTGCGGGTGGAAGGCCTGACCAAGGCCTATCCCGGCGTGGTGGCCAACAGCGAGGTCGGATTCTCCCTCCGCCCCGGCGAGGTGCACGCCCTGCTGGGCGAGAACGGCGCCGGGAAATCCACGCTGGTCAAGATGATCTACGGCCTCGTCACCCCCGATTCCGGCCGCATGGTGCTGTCGGGGCAGGACTTTGCCCCCGACCGGCCCGCCACCGCGCGCCGTGCGGGCGTGGCGATGGTGTTCCAGCATTTCAGCCTGTTCGACGCCCTGACCGTGGCGGAAAACGTGGCGCTGGGCATGGAAGCCCCGCCCCCCATGCGCGACCTGGCCCGCCGCATCCGCGAAACGTCCGCCACCTACGGCCTGCCGCTGGACCCCGCCCGCATCGTAGGGGACCTGAGCGCGGGCGAACGCCAGCGGGTGGAGATCATCCGCTGCCTGCTGCAGGACCCGAAACTCCTGATCATGGACGAACCCACCTCCGTCCTGACCCCGCAGGAGGTGGACATCCTGTTCAAGACCCTGCGCAAGCTGTCGGCCGAGGGCACGGCGATCCTGTACATCAGCCACAAGCTGGAAGAGATCCGCACCCTGTGCGACCACGCCACTATCCTGCGGCGCGGCAAGGTCGTGGCAACTTGCGTTCCCCGTGACCGCACGGCGCGCGAGCTGGCCGAACTGATGGTCGGCGCGGTCCTGACCCCGCCCGCCCGCGCCGCCACCCCCAAGGGGGAGGTGATGCTGGAGGTGACGGGCCTGTCCGCCCCCTCCCCCATTCCGTTCGGGACGGCGCTGAAGGACATCCGCCTGTCGGTCCGCAAGGGCGAGGTGCTGGGTATCGCGGGCGTGGCGGGCAACGGCCAGGACGAGCTTTTGCTGGCGCTGAACGGCGAACTCCGCAGCGCGCCCGACGCCCTGCGCATCGGTGGCCAGCCCGTGGGCGACAAGGGGCCCGAGGCGCGACGTCTCGCCGGGCTCGTCTCCGCCCCCGAGGAGCGGCTGGGCCACGCCGCCGCCCCCGACATGACGCTGACGGAAAACGCGCTGCTGTCGGGCGCGATCCGCCAGAAGCTGGTGCGGCACGGCTTCATCGACTGGACCAAGGTCCGCGCCTTTGCCAACACCATCATCCGCGATTTCGACGTCCGCACCCCGGGGACCGAGGTGGCGGCCCGGGCCCTGTCGGGCGGCAACCTTCAGAAGTTCGTGGTGGGCCGCGAACTGTCGCAGGGGTCCGAGGTGATCGTGATCAACCAGCCCACCTGGGGCGTGGACGCCGCCGCCTCGGCCTTCATCCGGCAGGCGATCCTGGACCGGGCGGCGGGCGGCGCGGCCGTGGTCGTGATCAGCCAGGACCTGGACGAGCTCTTGGAGATCGCGGACAGCTTCGCCGCGCTGAACGAAGGGCGGCTGAGCCCGCCGCGCCCCGTGGCGGGGCTGACCGTGGAGGAGATCGGCCTGATGATGGGTGGCGCGCATGGGATGGAGGTGGCCCATGATGCGGCTTGAAAAACGGGCCACGCCGTCGCGCGCGTGGTCGGTGGCGACGCCGGTGCTGGCGGTCCTCCTCACGATGATCGCGGGCGGCATCCTGTTCGCGATGCTGGGCAAGGACCCGGTGGCGGCGATCCGCACGATCTTCTGGGATCCGCTGTTCAACCCGCAATTCGCGGCCTATTCCCGCCCGCAGCTTCTGGTGAAGGCAGGCCCGCTGATCCTGATCGCGATCGGCCTGTCGCTGGGCTTCCGCGCCGGCGTCTGGAACATCGGGGCCGAGGGGCAATACGTCGTGGGCGCCCTGACCGGGGCCGCGGCGGGCCTCGCGCTCTATCCCATGGAGAGCCGCCTGATCTTTCCGCTGATGGTGATCGCGGGGGCGCTGGGCGGTCTTCTCTGGGCCATGATCCCGGCCATCCTGCGCACCGTCTTCCGCACGAACGAGATCCTCGTCTCGCTTCTGCTGGTCTACGTGGCGCAGGCGCTCTTGTCGTCGATGGCGCTGGGCGCGCTGCGCAACCCGCAGGGCGGCGGCTTTCCCGGATCGCGCAACCTGTCGCAATGGGCCTCCTCGGCCAACCCCGAGCTGATCGCGGGCACGGGGATGCACTGGGGCGTCGTCGCGGCCTTCATCGCCGTGATCTTCGCCTACATCCTGCTGCAACGGCACATGCTGGGCTTTTCCATACGGCTGACGGGTCAGGCCCCGCGCGCCGCGCGCTTTGCCGGCGTGTCGCCGCGCCGGCTGGTGATCCTGTGCTTCGGCATCTCGGGCGCGCTGGCCGGGCTGGCGGGGCTGTTTGAGGTGACGGGACCGGCCGGCCAGATCAGCCTCGATTTCGCGCAGGGCTACGGCTTCACCGCGATCATCGTGGCGTTTCTGGGCCGTCTGAACCCGATCGGCATCCTGCTGGCGGGCCTGTTGATGGCGCTGACCTATATCGGCGGGGAACTGGCGCAGTTCATGCTGGGGGTTCCGGCCGCCGCGATTCAGGCGTTCCAGGGGATGCTTCTGTTCTTCCTTCTGGCGGTGGACATCCTGACCAACTACCGCATCCGCTGGGCACGGGAGGCTTCGTGATGGACATTGGCGGCATCAACCTCGTCACGCTTCTCGCCACGCTGATCGTGGCCTCCGTCCCCATCCTGATGGCGGCGCTGGGAGAGATGGTGGTCGAGAAGTCCGGCACCCTGAACCTTGGGGTGGAAGGCATGATGATCATGGGCGCGGTCACGGGCTTCGTGGTGGCGGTGACGACCGGGAACCCCGTTCTGGGGTTTCTGGGCGGTGCGGCGGCCGGGGCCGCGATGGCGGGGCTGTTCGCGCTGCTGACGCAGGTGCTTCTGGCCAACCAGGTCGCGTCCGGCCTTGCGCTGACGCTGTTCGGGCTGGGATTGTCCAGCCTTATGGGTCAGGGCTGGAACGGCATCCGCCCGCCCCTGACAGGCGACGTGCCCCTGGGGCCGCTGGCCGACATCCCCGTGCTGGGGCCGATCCTCTTTTCCCACGACTGGATGGTGTATCTGTCGCTGATACTGGTCGTGGCGATCTGGTGGTTCCTGCGGGCCACGCGCGCCGGCCTGATCCTGCGCGCCGTGGGCGAAAGCCACGAGGCCGCGCACGCGCTGGGCTACAAGGTCCGCCGTATCCGCACGGGGGCGATCCTGTTCGGCGGGGCCATGGCGGGCATGGGCGGGGCCTATGTCAGCCTGGTGCGCGTGCCGCAATGGACCGACGGCATCACCTCCGGCGCGGGCTGGATCGCGCTGGCCATCGTGGTCTTCGCCTCGTGGAAGCCGTGGCGCGTCCTGATGGGCGCGTGGCTCTTCGGCGGGATCAGCGTGCTGCAGCTGAACCTGCAGGCCGCCGGATCGCGCATCCCGGTCGAGTATCTGACGATGTCGCCCTACATCATCACGATCCTTGTTCTTGTTCTGATATCCTCAGGGCGCGGGCGCGCGATGGGCGCGCCGGCCGACCTTGGCAAGACGTTCCACGCTTCGCACTGAAACACAGGGAGACTTTCATGAAACGCAGACTGCTTCTGGCCACCGCCGCCGCGCTGATGGCGCTGCCCGCCGCGTCCTTCGCCCAAGGGATGGACAAGGTGAAGGCCTGCTTCATCTATGTCGGCCCCGTGGGCGACGGCGGCTGGACCTATCAGCACGATCTGGGCCGTCAGGCACTGGCGGCGGAATACGGCGACCGCGTCGACGCCACCACCTATCAGGAATCGGTGCCCGAAGGGGCCGACAGCGAACGCGTGATGACGCAGATGGCGCTGTCGGGCTGCAACATCATCTTCGCCACCTCGTTCGGCTACATGGACGCGGTGAACAACGTCGCGGCAAAGTTCCCCAACGTGAAGTTCGAACACGCCACCGGCTACCGCCGCGACCATGCCAACGTGTCCACCTATGACGCGCGCTTCTACGAAGGCCGCGCCGTCACGGGCACGATGGCCGGCCTGATGACAAAGTCGGACAAGATCGGCTACATCGGCTCCTTCCCGATCCCGGAAAACATCCAGGGCATCAACGCGGCCTATCTGGCGGCGAAGAAGGTGAACCCCGACGCCACGATGTCGGTCGTCTGGGCCTACACCTGGTTCGACCCCGCGAAAGAGGCCGACGCCGCCCGCGCGCTGATCGAACAGGGCGTGGACGTGATCCTGCAGCACACGGATTCGACCGCCCCGCTGGCCGAGGCGGCCAAGACCCCCGGCGTGGTCGGCTTCGGCCAGGCGTCCGACATGGCGGAGTTCAAGCCGAGCCCGCGCGTGGCGTCGATCATCGACAACTGGGCGCCCTATTACATCGAACGCGTGGGCGCGCTGCTGGACGGCACCTACGAACAGGGCGCGACTTGGGCCGGCATCGCGGGCGGAGAGGTCGAGATCGGCGAGATCACGGACGCCGTTCCCGCCGAGGTGAAGACCAAGGCCCAGGAGGTGCGCGACGCCATCGCCGCCGGCACCCTGCACCCGTTCACCGGCCCCCTGAAGAAGCAGGACGGTTCGGACTGGCTGGCCGAGGGCGAGACGCCCGACGACGCGGAACTGGCCGGCATGAACTTCTATGTCGAAGGCATCACGGGCGAGATCCCGAACTGATGCCCCGGAACTGACCGAGGTGGGGCGCGGTGTTCCGCCGCGCCTCGTCACGCCCCCGTGACGGGGCACGCGATCCGGTGCACAAGGGTTGGGCGATTCTGTCCGGAGATCCGATGCGCCCCGTTCGCCTTCTTGCCCTTTTGATTCTTGCCGTGCTGGCCGCCTGCGGGCCGCGGGAACCCATGTCCGTTCCCGGCCTGCCCCGCCAGTTCGGGGATGCCGCACCCTACGCCTGGCGCGGCCGCAACGTGCCGGCCGCCTATCCGGTGCACGGCATCGACGTGGCCCGCTATCAGACCAACGTCGACTGGGGCACCGCGCGCAGCTATGGCGTGCGCTTCGCGTTCATAAAGGCGACAGAGGGCGGCGACTACACCGACCCGATGCTGAACAACCACCGCTCCGCCGCGCGGGCGGCCGGGATCCCGTCCAGCGCCTATCACTACTACTACTTCTGCCGCACGCCGCAGGAACAGGCGGCTTGGTACATCGCCAACGTGCCGCGCCGCGCGGGCGATCTGCCCCCTGTGCTGGACATGGAATGGACCCCCACCTCGCGCACCTGCACCCGCCGCCCCCCGGCCGAGGAGGTGCGTCAGGACGCGGCGATCTTCACGTCGATCCTGACACAGTATTACGGCCAGCGCCCCATCATGTACCTGACCGTGGACTTCTTCCGCGACAACGAGATGTGGCGCGTGCCGGGGGTGGAGTTCTGGCTGCGCTCCGTCGCGGGTCACCCCTCCGAGGTGCACCCCGGCCACGACTGGACCTTCTGGCAATACACCGGCACGGGCCTGATCCCGGGCATCGACGGGCGCGTGGACATCAACGCCTTCCGCGGCAGCGAGCCGGAATGGGCGGTCTGGCTGGCGCAGCGCACGCAGCGCTGATCAGGCGCGGCGCAACCGCCCCAGCACCACCGCCACGGCAAAGATCCCCGCAGCGGCGGTGACGATCGACGGACCGGCCGGCGTGTCGAAGTGATACGAGGCCCAAAGGCCCAGAAGCGCCGCCCCCGCCCCGACCGCCGTGGCGCCCACGGCCATCGCCTCGGGGCCGCGGGCCAGCGCCCGCGCCGCCGCCGCCGGCACGATCAGCAGGGCCGAGATCAGGAGCGCCCCCACGATCTTCAGCGAGATCGCGACCACCAGCGCCAGCGCCACGGTCAGCACCAGCCTTTCCCGCGTGGGGGACAGGCCGTCCGCATGGGCCAGATCCTCGTTCACGGTGGTCAGCAGAAGCCGGTCCCAGCGCCAGACGATCAGGGCCACCACCAGCGCCGCCCCGCCCCAGATCACGGCCAGATCGGCGCGCGACACGGCCAGGATGTCGCCAAAGAGATAGCTCTCAAGGCTCAGCTGCACGTTTTGAACGAAGCTGATCGCCACAAGGCCCAGCGCCAGCGCGGCATGGGCCAGAACGCCCAGCACCGTGTCCGCCGCCCAGCCGCGCCCCGTCAGGTTCGCCACGGTCAGGCCCATGGCGGCGGCCACGCCCGCGGCCCCCACGGCCACCGGCAGGTCGCTGGCCAGCGCCAGGGCCACGCCCAGAATGGCCGCATGCGCCGTCGCGTCGCCGAAATAGGCCATGCGCCGCCACACCACGAAAACGCCCAGCGGCCCGGTCGAACAGGCGACCCCCACCCCGGCCAACGCGGCCCGCGTCAGGAAATCGTCAAGCATGGTCGTGCCCCTCGCAGCCGTCGTGGTGGTGCCCGTGATCGTGGCGGTGCTGATACAGCGCCAGCGCCCCCCGCGTGCCTTCGCCGAACAGCGCGCGGTATTCGGGGGCGTTTGACACCACGTGCGGCGTGCCTTCGCAGCAGACATGCCCGTTCAGACACACCACCCGGTCCGAGGCCGCCATCACGACGTGCAGATCATGGCTGACCATCAGGACGGCAGCGCCGGTTTCGGCGCGCACCTCTTCCAGCAGGCGGTAGAAGGCGGCCTCCCCCGGCTGGTCCAAGCCTTGCGTCGGTTCGTCCATCAGGATCGCCTCGGGCTTCACCAGCAGGGCGCGGGCCAGAAGGACGCGCTGCATCTGCCCGCCCGACAGGCCGGACATGGGCCGCGCCTCCACCCCCGGCAGGCCGACGCGCGCCAGCACGGCCGCGATGTTGGCGCGCGACTGGCGGCGGGGCAGCGACAGGAAGCGTGCAACGGGCAGCGGCAGGGTGGGGTCCAAGGTCAGCTTCTGCGGCACATAACCGATCCGAAGCCCCGCCTTCCGCGTCACCCGGCCCGAAATGACGGGCACGATGCCCAGCAGCGTGCGCAGCAGGGTGGACTTGCCGGACCCGTTGGGGCCGACGATCGTCACGATCTCCCCCGGATGCAGTTTCAGGGACACGTCCTGCAACACGGACTGCGCGCCCAGTGTGACGCTCACCCCTTCGGCTTCGATCAGGGTCATGCGGCCTCGCGGCAGGTGGGGCACAGGCCGACGGCCTCCACGTTGGACCGTTCGATCACGAAGCCCAGATCCGCCGCCGCGGCGTCCAGCGCCTCGCGCACCGGCTCGGCCGGGGCCTCGGCCACGATGTTGCAGGTGCGGCAGATCAGGAAGGCCGGGGCGTGCGCCTCGCCTGGATGCATGCAGGCGGCGAAGGCGTTCAGGCGACGGATGCGATGGGCCAGCCCCTGCTCCACCAGAAACTCCAGCGCGCGATAGGCGACGGGCGGCTGGTTGCCGAAGCCCTCGGTCGACAGGCGCTGCAGAACATCATAGGCGCCCAGCGCGCGATGCTCTTCCAAAAGGATCTCCAGCACGCGGCGGCGCACGGGGGTCAGGCGCAGGCCCTTTTCGGCCGCTATGTCCTCGGCACGCTTCAGGACATCGCCGGAGCAATGGGCATGATCGTGGCGGGCAAAGGCCAGCGGGTCCATGAGGGCACCTCTTGACGTGTTACGTTATCACATTTATTCCACATGGGCATGGAATGAAAGGGCATCAAGATGCGTTATACCATACCGCTGCTGCTGGCGAGTGTCGCCGCCACCCCCGCGCTTGCGGATGTGCAGGTCGTGACCGACATCTCTCCGATCCACTCTCTGGTGGCGCAGGTCATGGGGGACACGGGCACGCCGGACCTGATCCTGCCGCCGGGCAGCGATCCCCATCACTTCCAGCTGAAGCCCAGCCAGGCGGGCGCGATCCAGGACGCCGACCTCGTGATCTGGCTGGGGCCGGAGATGACGCCCTGGCTGACCGCCGCCCTGAAGGCGCGGGGTGGTGAGGAGCTGGAGCTTCTGCATGTCGACGGCCTGACCCAACGGCAATACGCCGAGGGCGCGCATGAGGAGCATGACCACGACGACCATGATCACGCCCACGACCATGAGCACGAGCATGAGCATGAGCATGACCACGGCGAGGGCGAGGAGCACCATCATCACGAAGGCCTAGACCCCCATGCCTGGCTGAACCCCGACAACGTGCTGGTCTGGCTGGACGCGATCGAGGGCAAACTTTCGGAGATGGATCCCACCAACGCCGAAGCCTACGCCGCCAACGCCAAGGCCGCCGAGGACGACATTCGCGCCTTGGACGCCGACCTGACCGAGCAGCTGGCCCCGGCAAAGGGCAAGCCCTTCGTGACCTTCCACGACGCCTATGGCTATTTCACGGACCATTACGACCTGACCTCGGCGGGCGCGATCTCTCCGGGTGACGCGTCCTCCCCCTCGGCCCGCCGTCTGGCCGAGATTCGTGAGCAGGCCGGCCCCGCCACCTGCATCTTCCCTGAAGTGCAGCACGATCCGAAGCTGGCCCAGCAGATGGCCGACGATGCGGGCGTGACACTCGGCCAGCCGCTGGATCCGGAGGGCGCGCAGCTGACGGCGGGTCCGCAGCTTTATGGCCAGTTGATGCACGGTCTGGCCGACACGCTGACCGCCTGCCTGAAGTGACTGTCTGGGCGGGCCGCCCCCACGGCCCGCCCCACCGGATCATGGAACCTTCGCGGAAACCAAGGGGCCGCCTGCCGCGTTGCCCCTGCGCCCGCATCCGGAGACATCCATGGCCCTCGATCCATCCACCATCTGCGTGATCGCCAACCCCAAGTCGGGGCGCAACAGTCACGACGCCCAGGCGATCGACACCGCCATGGCCGTGTTCGGCAGCGCCACCCTGCGCCGCTGGAAGGAAGGCGAGGATCTGAAGGACGCCGTCCGCAAGGCGGTGGAGGACGGCTTCACCACGATCGTCGCCGCCGGGGGTGATGGCACGGTGATGGGCGTGGCGAACGCCTTGGTGAACACCGACGTGAACCTGGCCGTGCTGCCCCTGGGCACCTTCAACTACTTCGCCCGCGGTCTGGAGCTTTCGCAGGAGCCTGACGAGGCCGCGCGCGCCATCCTGAACGGACGCCCGCACCGCATCTCGGTCGGGGCCGTCAACGGTGTGGTGTTCCTGAACAACGCCAGCCTCGGGATCTATCCCGCCATCCTGAAGCAGCGCGAATCCGTCTATGAACGCTTCGGCCGCCGCCGGGTGGCCGCGCATTGGTCGGTGCTGAAGACCTTCCTGCGCTATCGCCGCCCGTGGCGCGTCACGCTGGAGGTGGACGGCGAACGCCGGCAGGTGTCCACCCCCCTGATCTTCGTGGCCCGCTCCGCCTATCAACTGGAACGGTTCGGCCTTCCCGGCTCGGCCGAGATCAGCGACGACGATCTGGTGGCCTTTATCGCCAAGGGCGAAGGCCGTACCTCGCTTCTGAAGACGACGTTGCACCTGTGCCGGGGCAAGGTGCAGCTGGGCCGCGACGTGGACCTGCTGCACGTGAACGAGTTCACGGTGGAAACGAAGAAATCCAGCCTCCTCGTCGCCTATGACGGCGAGAAGGCCCGCATGGACACGCCCCTGAAGTTCGAGATCCTGCGCGACGCGCTGTCGATCATCCTGCCCGACGAGGCCGACCGGGTGAAAACCCCATGAGGCGGATCGTCCACCTGTCGGATCTTCACTTCGGCCGCACCTCCCCCGCCCTGCTGGAACCGCTGCTGGACGAGGTGAACGCGCTGGCCCCGGATCTGTGCGTCATCTCGGGCGATTTCACCCAGCGCGCCCGCCGCTGGCAGTTCGAGGAGGCGCGGTCCTTCATCGACCGCATCAACGCCCCCATCTTGGCCGTGCCCGGCAACCACGACACGCCGCTGGACAACCTGTGGATCCGGCTGACCCGGCCGTGGGACCGGTACCGGGAGTTCATCGACAAGAACCTGGAGCCAACCTTCGAGAACGACCGCATGCGCGTGGTCGGCGTGAACACCGTCAACCGCTGGGTGCATCAGACGGGGCGCCTGTCCTCCCGTGCGCTGAAACGCGTGTGCACGGCCTTTGCCGATGCCGGCGACAAGGCCCGCATCGTCGTCCTGCACCACCCGCTGGAGCATCTGGAGGGCAGCGACAAGCGCCTGATGCGCGGATCGGCCAAGGCGCTGAAGGCGCTGGCCGAATGCGGGGCCGACGTGGTGCTGTGCGGGCACATCCACACCACCCATATCGGGCCCTTCACCACCGCGCCGGGGCTGCTGTTCGTTCAGGCGGGCACGGGCCTGTCCACGCGGTTGCGCCTGCAGGACAACAGCTTCAACGTGCTGGACGTGTCGCGGGCCGAGATGTCGGTGCGGGCCATCTCGGCCAGCGCGGACGCGGTGTTCGAGGAAACGGCCGCCCACACCTTCCGCCGCGCGCCCGAAGGCTGGTTGCGGCTGGACAGCTAGGCCAGCCGCAGCGCCATGTCGAGCATGCGATTCGAAAAGCCCCATTCGTTGTCGTACCAGCCGAAGACGCGCAGAAGACCCTGATCGGTCCGCCGCGTTTCGGGCGTGGCCATGACGATGCTTTCGGACCGCGCCCGCAGATCGGTGCTGACCAGCGGTCCGTCCACCGCGCCGAGGACGCCGCCCGCCGTGTGGAAGGCCAGGTTCACCGCGTCCACATCGGCGGGACGTTCCGTCATCACCGCCAGATCCACCGCCGAGACGGAGGCCACGGGCACCCGCACCGCGGACCCCTGCACCCGCCCCGCCAGATCGGGCAGCACGAGGTCCAAGAGCCGCTGGGCCGAGGTCGTGGTGGGCACCATCGACAGCGCCGCCGCGCGGGACCGGGCGAAGTCTGCGGCCGGCGCGTCCATCGTCGGCTGGCTGCCGGTGTAGCAGTGGATCGTGGTCATGGTGCCGGTGACCACGCCCCATTCGGCGTCCAGAAGCTTCACCAGCGGGGCCAGCGCGTTCGTGGTGCAGCTGGCGTTGGAGATGATGCGGTGTTGGGCGGTCAGCGCGCCCTCGTTCGCGTCCAGAACCAGCGTCACGTCGGCCGCGCGGGAGGGGCCGGAGACCAGAACCCGGCGGGCTCCGGCGGTCAGGCCGCGTTCGGCCACTGCGCGCGTGTCGGCGCGGCCCGTGCATTCCATCACCACGTCGATGTCCGACAGGTCCAGCACCGACAGGTCGGGCGTCCGGTGCAGCGGGATCGCACGGCCGTTCACGACCAGCGCCCCACCCTCCAGCGCGACGGTTCCGGGGAACGGGCCGAAGACGCTGTCGTACTGGAACAGGTAGGCGCACATCTCGGCCGCCGCGATGTCGTTGATGCCCGCGATCTCCGCCTCCGGCCAGCCGCCCTGCGACCACGCCCGCAGGACGGACCGCCCGATCCGTCCGAACCCGTTGAGGAATATCCGCATTGCGCCCTCCGTTCATCCGCCCCTTGTCCAAGCACGGATGCGCAGCGGGCGCAATCGGTCAGCCCAGTTCGGCCAAGCGGGCGTGAAGGTGCTTCACGAGGTCGGCTCCAAACCCGAACGGGCGGCCGGCATCGCGAGATACCCCTTTTCCGCCCCTTCCGGATCCACCACTAGAAGCAAGGCGGGAGAGACCTCCGCACCTTCCTCGGGCGCGCAGGCCAGGGTGGCGATGCGGCCACATCCAAGGGTGCTGCCAGTTCGATGGTCATACTTGCCTCTGCACCAAGGCTCGGTTGGGGAAGTTGCGTCACGATCTGCCGGCGTTCATCCGGGGGCGCATGGCCGTCGGCCCTCGCCCGCACCAGACGCGCGGCCAGATCGTCCGCGATGTGGCCAAGCCTAGCTGAAGCCCTCGCACAAGGGTCCGGATCCGGCGCGAGGCCACCCGTTCCAGCGAGGGTGCGCGGCCGAATCGACACTTTTCGTGGCGGCCTTGTCCGCCTGCCAGTGCTTCCATGCGCTTCGACCACGGCGACACCCTGACCTTTTGGACCGGCCAAGGCCACCTTGCCGGGGGCTCGGTCAGAAAACTTCAGCTCCACAACCGAAAGGCGACAATTGGGGTGACACGGATGCTTTCCTGATTAAGCAATCATGCAAATCGCCAATGGACGACCGGCAGCTTTATCGGAAAGACCACCTATTAGCGCAATCAAAAATGTTGATTAAAAATAACTACAGGAAAATGTTGCCGGAAAAGAGGCGTGAGTGCTCTTGCAGAAGGGACAAGCATCGCTGGACCGGGCGGCGGAACAGCAGGCCAAAGGTTGATCAGTAGAATGAAGTATGATTTCATCGACGTAACGCGGGCTTTGGCGGCCTTTGCCGTTGTGGTGTCCCACACACAGGCACTCATCATCGATCGCCCTCTCGCTTCCGGGGCGGTTCATAAAATGCTCAGCCTGCTCACCTCGCAGGGTCACACGGCCGTTGTGGTGTTCTTCGTGATCTCCGGGTTCTGGATCACCCGATCCGTGGATCGAGCCGGAGCAGCCTTTTCGTTCAAGGACTACATGCTGGCCCGCTGCACGCGCCTGTGGCTTGTCCTGATCCCGGCCTTGTTGATCGGAATGGGCATTGACGCCTTGGGAAGCGGGAGGTTCGCCTCCGCCCTGTATGAAGGAACACAAGGATCTTTGACGCTTTCCTTCGACGTCAAAGACCGACTGTCGGTGATGGCTTTCCTCGGCAACGCGCTGTTTCTTCAGGATATCGCGGTGAAGGCTTTGGGTTCCAATGGACCGCTTTGGACTATTGCCTGCGAATTCTGGTATTACGTGTACTTTCCGCTCGCTTATCTTGCCATAAGGTCGCGCAATTGCCTGGGGATCACGCTGGCTGTGGTCGCCTTTTTCTTCCTCCCCAGCATCTCCCTGTTTTTCTGCTGGATGATGGGAGGGGCCGTTTATCTGGTGGCCGAGCGTCTTGGAGCAGACCGCCGCTTTCATTGGGCCGTTCCTGCGGCGTGCCTTGCGGCATTCGGCGCAACCATTGTTCTGCTGAAGTTCGTTTCCCTGCACTGGATCGCAAGCGATCTGCTGCTGGCCGCCATCTTCGCCCTTTTCATGGCCGTCGGCATGAGGTCTTCTTTCGGAGAGGCCAAGGGGCTGGGCCTGCTCGCAAGGCTGGGAAGCCGGTCCTCCTACTCCCTCTATGCCACGCACATGCCCATCATCGTGTTCATCTGCAACTTCATCACGCCCGAACAGCGCATCCCGGCCGGTCTTTACCCTTGGGCGCTGGTCATGCTCATCCCACTGGTGGCCGTTGCATTCGCGATCGTCTTCTCATGGTTCACAGAAGATCAGACGGTCAGGGTGAAGAACTGGATCGCCACCCCCCGAAAGGCGCCTCCGCTGTGGCCCAGCGGGGCCTGAGAGGGATAGCAAGCGCCGTTTCGAGGGCTTGACCATCTGGACTCCCCAACATCAGCACCGGTTGAAGACGTTCGGTTGAGCGGCTTCAACCACGCTGCGGCCCCCGAGAATGGACTTTCCGCCAAGCAAAGGCCAGTCACGTGCTGGCCTTATGATCTCGCAATCGATGCGGAACTTCGTCGCTTTGCCCGTCACAAGGACGAGGTGCGCCTCGTACCGACAGGTTCGGGATGGATCGCCTGACCCACGCCCGGCTGCGGATCGGGCCAACCGCCCCTGCTTCCGGCGCAACCTTATATTCTGGCCATTGTCCTGGAGCCGGTCATCAGGCGGAAGTTTCGCCCGTAATAAAGCGCGGCGACCATCAGGATCGTGTCTACGCCGAACTGGAAGAAGAACACGACTTCGACCCCCATCAACATCACCTCCCGCACCATCAGCAGGGCTAGGAACAACGAGGCTGCCGAGGGACTCCGTACTGCCCATACCAGGCTGAAATACACCGCGGAAAAGAACACCACGGCCTGCAGGGCCACCCCGACCAACCCAATCTCGACGGCGTTGGAAATCAAGGTGTTATGGAAGTTGAAGCCGCCCCGCGTCGAGATGCCGAACTCGGCCCACAACTCTTCGGCCCGAGGATTGCCCTGAACCCAGAAGGCCTGAAACCCCGTTCCCAGAAACGGCCGCTGCATGATCTCGCCAAAGGCCACGTGCCACAGGTCGGTCCGGCCTGTAAGGGTCACGTCCTTTCCGGTGGTGTTCAGGAATGCAAGCGCAAGATCATCGGCCATCGTCGAGAGCATGACAGCCATCGACACCGCCAGAACCGCCGCCAGCACGATCACGACCACCCGCGCATTCGCCTTCATCCGGTGCAGCACCATGATGGGCATCAGGGTTGCGATCGAAGCGGCTATGGCCACCAAGGCCCCCGTGGAATTTCCCATCACCATGAGCATCGCCCCCAACCCGGCCCCCGGCAGAGCCAGCCCGCGCCAGAGGCGCGGCATCCGGCGATCAAGAAGAACGGCAAGGGACACCAGCAGCAGCACGCCCATCGCAAAAGCCAGCGAGTTCTTGCTGCCATAGATTCCCAGAAAACCCATCCCCCCGCTGCGCGCCCGGCCCGATGCCAGACTGAGAAGGCCTGCAATCCCATAGCTCAGCAAGACGATCTTGATCAGCGCCTGTGGCGTGATCCTCTGGCAGATGGCGATGGCGATCATCACGGTCAGGCCGAGCTGGATCCCGTAGCGTAAGCTGAGCGCCGGATAATCCGACCAGGCCAACGAGACGAGGCACCAAAGCGCCATCACGATCAGCAACCATTCCCGACGCATGCCCCGCAGCGTCCCGTCGGGATTTGTCACGATCAGCGCCATCCCCGACAGCAAGAACAACAGAACACCCTTGGCCCCCAAGAGAGAGACAAGCGTCAGCCCCAGGATCGCCAGGAACGAAAAAACAACTTCGGGTGCCCACGGGATCGTCAGCCCCTTCCGGCGAACCGCCCGCCTTGCGACCCGGGGGGACGGCTGCGGAAACGTGGCGTGGTCACTCAACATGCAATCGAACCTAAACAGACAGGGTGGGTCCAGGAGGACGGGACAGCTCACAAGCCACGGGCTTGCCCCACGGCTTCCTACATCTTTAGCGGTCGGCGTGCGTGCAACCAATGCATTTCATGCTTGACCGTTTACATCATGCCCCGTGCCAACGCAGCAGGGGCGTGATGTATACCAACGATGACCATCTGCAACGTCGTAACGCTTCCACACCACCGATCACAACAGAGGATGTGACGGGGTGATCAACCAAACGCAAGCGCAAGCTTCTTCCTCTGGACGCGTTCGAAGGCAGCGTCAGGGCGCCCGCCCTCCAAATGAAGCGATCACATCGAAGGGAACTTGCTGGACCGACTGCGACATCGGGTTGGCTGACATGCAGGTTTGAAGCCTTGGAACAAGGACACATCGAACGCCTGCGGAGCTCAGCGTGAAACTCGCAAGTATCGACATGTCCCATCGAGAGCACCGTGAAAGCGTTTGCCGCGACCCTTGCGGCCTGACCATGGCCGCAGCCGCCGCCCCCCGCGATGGCCAGACCACGCTGAACGTCTACTACGCTTGGCCCGGGCACAGCTTCGGCGCGGCGGAGCGATCCACCGTGTTGCCTCTTCCCGCCGAAGGCATCACGGCACACGTGCATCAAGCGCCAACTTATTCCCGAGTAAATAAATCAGGCTTTACAAGCCCGAGATAATCACTAAGGATTTGAGTCACAGAGCCACTTGTCCCGCAGGAATGCCATGACACACCGCCCCCCGGAAAAGCCCGACACGGACCTGACCGAAGTCTTGCGGCAGGTGTTGTCCGGCCTTGCCCCGACCCACGGGTTTTCCCTTCTCATCGACCGACTGGAGCGCAGATCATGAACGCGATGACCGACCTTTCCCACCTGATCGACACCAGCATGCCCGTGCATGACGCCACCCGCCTGACGGATGGCGGCAATCAGGCGCGGATCGTGCTGAACGGGCAGATCTACAGCCTGCGGATCACACGGGCGGGCAAGCTGATCCTGACGAAGTGAACGAAAAAGGCCCGCCGGATGGCGGGCCTTCTCCTGCTGGGAGGCTGGTTCAGGCCTTCGCTTCGATCGCGTCCCAGATCAGGGCCGCGCCGTTGGTGCCGTCGAACCGCTCCAGCTCCTGAAGGCCGGTGGGCGAGGTCACGTTGATCTCGGTCAGCCAGTCGCCGATCACGTCGATGCCGACGAAGATCTGGCCCTTTTCGCGCAAGGTCGGGCCGATGATGCGGCAGATATCGCGGTCGCGCTCCGTCAGTTCCACCTTTTCGGGGCGGCCGCCCACATGCATGTTCGACCGCGTCTCGCCCGCCTGGGGCACACGGTTGATCGCGCCGATCGGTTCGCCGTTCACCAGGATCACGCGCTTGTCGCCCTTGGACACGGCAGGCAGGAACTTCTGAACGATCAGCGGCTCGCGGTTGATGCCGGTGAACAATTCGTGCAGCGAGGCAAGGTTGCGGTCGTTCGGGTCCAGCCGGAACACGCCCGCGCCGCCGTTGCCGTAAAGCGGCTTCAGGATGATGTCGCCATGACGCGCCTTGAACTCGCGGATGGTGGCAAGGTCGCGGGCGATCATCGTGGGCGGCGTCAGGTCCGGGAAGGTCAGGACCAGCAGCTTTTCCGGGAAGTTTCGCACCCAGAACGGGTTGTTCACGACCTGCACGCGGTCGGGAAGCATGTCCAAGAGATGCGTCGTCGTGATGTAGCCCATGTCGAAGGGCGGGTCCTGCCGCAGCCAGACCACGTCGAACCCCGCCAGATCCACGACCTGCGTGTCGCCGAACGTGACGTGATTGCCCTTTTCGCGCCGCAGCGTCATGAACTGCCCGCGCGCCGTGATCCGCCCCTCGTCGAACGCAAGGTGTTCGGGCTGGTAGTGGAACAGCTCGTGCCCGCGCGCCTGCGCTTCCAGCGCGATGCGGAAGGTGCTGTCGCCGTCGATGTTCACGGACCCGATCGGGTCCATCTGGAATGCGACCTTCATGCGGTATCTCCTTCTTTGCGCCCTGTTCTGGCGCAGCTACTGGACATTGGCAATGACCTCCACCCGCCCGTCCACCACCAGTGCCACGTCGAAACGGCACTCGGTGCGCTGGCCCAACGGCTCGTCCCCCAGCCACGCCAGGGCAGAGTTGCGGATGCGGGCAATCTGGCGTGGCTGCAGGGCGAGGGCGGCGTTCCGGCCCGCCTTCACCTCCACGAAGATCACCCGGGCGCCGTCGCGCAGGATCAGGTCGATCTCTCCTCCCGGGCCCTTCCAGCGGCGGGCGGCCACGGGAAGGTCGTAATGGCGGATGACGATGTCCTCTGCCGCAAGCCCGGCATGGTGGTTCGTGGCGCTCACAGCTTCAGGGCCAGCTGGTAGACGTCACGTTTCGGCAGGTTCAGGCGGGCCGCGACCTCGGCCGCGGCGTCCTTGACGCTGGCATGTTCAAGGGCGGCGCGCAGGGCGGTTTCCACATCGGCCTCGGTCGCGGCTTGCGGCAGCGCGCGGTCGATCAGCACCACGATCTCCCCCTTCACCGAAGCGTCGGCATAGGCCTCGGCCAGCGCGGGCAGCGTGTCGCGCACCGTTTCCTCGAACTTCTTGGTCAGTTCGCGGCACACCACGGCCGAACGGTCGCCCAGCACCTCCGCCATGTCGCGCAGGGACGCCGCCAGCCGCTTGGGGGATTCGTAGAAGATCAGCGTGGCCTGCACGCCCGCCACCTCGGCCAGCGCCTTCTTGCGCGCGCCGGAGGCGGAGGGGAGGAACCCCGCGAACAGGAACCGGTCCGACGGCAGGCCCGACACCGTCAGCGCCGCCAGAACGGCCGAGGGCCCCGGCGCGGTCAGCACCGGCAGGCCGGCGGCGATGGCCGCGCGGCCCAGTTCGAACCCCGGATCGGACACCAGCGGGGTTCCTGCCTCGGACGCGTAGGCGACGGTCTTGCCGTCTTCCATCGCCCGGATCAGGCGGGGGCCCGCGCTGTCGCCGTTGTGGTCGTGATAGGCGACCATTGGGCGGCCGTTCAGCGGGATGCCGTGGATTTCCATCAGGTGGCGCAGGGTGCGCGTGTCCTCGGCCGCCAGAACGTCGGCGTCGCGCAGGATGTCCAGCGCGCGCAGCGTGATGTCGCGCGCCGCACCGATCGGGGTGGCCACGAAGTGAAGCCCAGCCGCCAGCGCCATGTTCCGTCCTTCCAAAAGTTGCTTTCCCCCTCCTGCCGCCCTAGGCTCTGCCCCGAAGTGCCACAGGGATGAGGAATACGCGAATGTTGTCCGTTTTCAGCCGCGCCCGCAAGCAGATGGGCCGCGCCGTCGTCGCCCTGTCGGCGCTTGCGCTTGCCGCGTGCCAGCCGATCGACACGGCCGGGACCGCGCCTGCGGCCAGCCGCGGCGGGGCCGTGCAGGTCGCCCTTCTGGTTCCGTCGGGATCGGGCAAGGCCAGCGACGAGGATCTGGCCCGCGCGCTGGAAAACGCGGCCCGTCTGGCGATCCGCGATCTGGGCACCAGTCAGATCCTGCTGCAGGTCTATCCGACCGCCGGTCAGGCCGGCAACGCGGCGGCCCAGGCGCAAAAGGCCGTCGGTGCGGGTGCCGACATCATCCTCGGCCCGCTTTACGCGGCCGAGGCGAATGCGGTAGGCGCCGCCGTGCCGCAGAACATCAGCGTGCTGGCCTTCTCCAACAACACCTCGGTCGCGGGCGGGAACGTCTTCGTGCTGGGCCAGACCTTCCAGAACACCGCGCGCCGGCTGGCCAGCTACGCCCAAGGGCGGAACTCCGGCCGGATGATGATCGTCTATGACAGCACCGCCGCCGGCGAGGCGGGCCGTGCCGCCATCACCGCCGGCGCGCAGCAGGCGGGCGCCACGATCGTCGGGCAGGAAGGCTACAGCTTCTCGCAGAACGGGATCCAGCAGGCGGCGCCGGGCATCGCCCAGCGCGCGCAGGGGGCGGGTGCCAACTCCGTCTTCCTGACGGCCGACACGGCAGGCGCCCTGCCCGCCATCACGGCCGCCCTGCGCAGCAACGGCCTTGCGCCGGAAATGGTGCAGTTCATCGGCCTGACCCGCTGGGACATTCCGGCCGAAACGCTGGGCCTGCCCAGCCTGCAGGGCGGCTGGTTCGCCCAGCCCGATCCCGCGCTGTGGGGCGGCTACGTCCAGCGCTACACTCAGGCATACGGCCGCGCGCCGCACCCGGTGTCGGGCCTTGCCTATGACGGCGTGGCGGCCATCGGCGCGCTGGTGAAGGCGGGCAAACCGCTCAGCCGTCCGGCGCTGACGCAAAGCGCGGGCTTTGCCGGAACGGGCGGCGCCTTCCGTCTGCTGCCCGACGGCACCAACGAACGCGCGCTCGCCGTCTCGCAGATCTCCAACAACCAGGTGAGCGTGATTGACCCTGCCCCCCGTAGCTTCCGTGGTGGCTTCGGCTTCTGAGCCGGGGCCCCGCGACGGCCTTCTGACCGGCCTTCCGACCGAAACGGGCCTTCTGGCGGCGATCCGCGCCGATCTGGCCCGCCCCTTCGATCCCCGCGCGGCGCGCGAGGTGGCCGTCCGCCACCTGACCGCCGCGCGGGTGGCGACGGAAGCCCGGCTGAAGGCCAGCTTTGCCGAAAACCCCCTCTCCTCGCGCGCGCTGATCCGCGATCAGGCGCGGCTTGTGGACGCCATGGTGGGCGCGGCCTTTCATCTGGCCTGCGACCTGCACCTTGACGGGCAGACTCCCGTGGCGGTGCTCGCCGTCGGCGGCTACGGCCGGGCCGAGATGGCGCCGTTTTCCGACGTGGACCTGCTGTTCCTGACTCCGCCCCGCAGCACCCCGCAGATCGAGGCGGCGGTGGAGGCCACGCTTTACATCCTGTGGGACCTGAAGCTGAAGGTGGGCCACGCCACCCGGTCCATCCGCGACTGCCTGCACATGGCGCGCGAGGACATCACCATCCGCACCGCCCTTCTGGAACACCGCGTGCTGACGGGCGACTCGGCGCTGGCCGCCGAACTGCCCGAACGCCTGTGGACCGACCTGTTCCGCAAGTCGGGGCCGGAGTTCATCGAGGCCAAGCTGGCGGAACGCGCCGAACGCCACCGCCGTCAGGGGGGCCAGCGCTATGTGCTGGAACCCAACGTGAAGGAAGGCAAGGGCGGGCTGCGCGACCTTCAGACGCTGTACTGGATCGGGAAGTACCTGCACCGCGTGCCCCGCGCCGAAGGCTTGGTCGCGGCCGACCTGTTCACGCGCGAGGAGTATGAGACCTTCCGCGACGCCGAGGACTTCCTCTGGACCGTGCGCTGCCATCTGCACTACGCGGCCAACCGCGGCGTGGACCAGCTGACCTTCGACATGCAGGTGGAGGTGGCGGCCCGCATGGGGTACGAGGATCGCCCCGGCCGCCGCGGCGTGGAACGCTTCATGCAGGCCTATTTCCGGCAGGCGACGACGGTGGGCGAACTGACCTCCATCTTCCTGGCCGAACTCGAAGCCCGCCACGCCAAGCGCGAGCCGGACCTTCTGGGCCTGATCCGCCGCCGCAAGGCGCTGCGCCCGCAGTTCCGCCTGTCCCACGGCCGGATCGAGATCCGCGATCCCCAGACCTTCCTGGCCGACAAGCTGAACCTTCTGCGCATCTTCGAAGAAACGCTGCGCACCGGCTACATGATGCACCCGGACGCAGCGCGTCTGGTGGCGGCCAATCTGGACCTGATCGACGAGGACATGATCCAGAACCGCGAGGCGAACCAGATCTTCCTTGATCTGCTGCTGAAGCACGGCAACCCCGAACGCGCCCTGCGCCGCATGAACGAGGTGGGGGTGCTGGGCGCCTTCATGCCCGAATTCGGACGCATCGTCGCGATGATGCAGTTCAACGTCTACCACCACTACACGGTGGACGAACACACGATCCAGTGCATCTCCACCCTCGCCCGGATCGAGAAGGGGGAGCTGGCGGACGAGCTGCCCATGACGCCCGAGGTGATGCAGGGTGCTAACCGCCGCGTCATCTACATAGCACTTCTGCTGCACGACATCGGCAAGGGCCGGCCCGAGGATCACGCCATCATCGGCGCACAGATCGCCCGCCGCGTCGCCCCCCGCCTTGGCCTGACGGCCGAGGAGTCGGAGACGGTGGAATGGCTGGTGCGCCATCACCTCCTGATGTCGGACGTGGCGCAGAAGCGCGATATCTCCGACCCGCGCACGGTGCGGGATTTCGCCAAGGCCGTGCGGTCGCGCCGCCGTCTGGACCTGCTGACGATCCTGACCGTGTGCGACATCATCGGCGTGGGACCGGGCACG
Organism: Falsirhodobacter sp. 20TX0035; assembly: GCF_028307215.1. Classification (GTDB taxonomy): domain Bacteria; phylum Pseudomonadota; class Alphaproteobacteria; order Rhodobacterales; family Rhodobacteraceae; genus Falsirhodobacter. The sequence continues at coordinate 100,251 of NZ_JAQMHV010000006.1, forward strand.
TGGAACAACTGGAAGGCGCAGTTGCTGCGCCAGCTGCACCGCGACACCGAAACCGTGCTGGAAGGCGGGATGGAAACGCTGAACCGGCAGGCCCGCGAAGGCGAGGCCCGCCGCGCGCTGCGCGAGGCGCTGGCCGACTGGGACCCGCGCCAGCTGCGGGCCGAGATGAACCGCCACTATCCCCCCTACTGGCAGGGGCTTCCGACCTCGGCCCATGTCGTGCTGGCGGGGATGCTGCGGGGCTTGGGCGATGACGAGATCCGGATCGAGCTGGACGCCGAACCCGACCGCGCCGCCACCCGCGCCTGCTTTGCGCTGGCCGATCATCCGGGCATCTTCTCGCGCCTTGCCGGGGCCTTGGCGCTAGCGGGGGCGAACGTGGTCGACGCGCGCACCTACACCACCAAGGACGGCTACGTGACCACCGTCTTCTGGGTGCAGGACGCCGACGGCGCCCCCTACGAGGTGGCCCGCCTGCCCCGCCTGCGCCAGATGATCGAACGCATCCTGAAGGGAGAAGTCGTGACCCGCGAGGCCCTGGCGGATCGCGACAAGGTGAAGAAGCGCGAAAGCGCCTTCCGCTTTCCCACCCACATCGTCTTCGACAACGAAGGATCCGAGATCTACACGATCATCGAGGTGGACACGCGGGATCGTCCGGGCCTGCTTTATGACCTGACCCGCACGCTGGCGACCGACAACATCTACATTGCGTCGGCGCAGATCGCGACCTATGGGGCACAGGTCGTCGACACCTTCTATGTGAAAGACATGTTCGGACTGAAATTGCACAACAGGTCCCGCCGCGAAAGCCTGGAGGCAAAGCTGCGCCGCGCCATCACCGAAGGCGCGGCGAGGGCGGGGCGTTGAGTCGCAGCCTTGTGCGCGGCTTCCTGACCGTCGGCGGCTGGACCTTCGGGTCGCGGCTGGCCGGGTTCACCCGCGACATCATGATGGCCGCCTATCTGGGCGCGGGCCCCGCGGCCGAGGCGTTCCTTGTCGCCTTTTCCCTGCCGAACATGTTCCGCCGCTTCTTTGCCGAAGGGGCGTTCAACATGGCCTTCGTGCCGATGTTCGCCAAGAAGGTCGAAGGAGACGAGGATCCGAAGGGCTTCGCCCGCGACGCGTTCAACGGTCTGGGCACGGTGCTGGTCGCGGTCACGCTGATCGGCACGCTGGCGATGCCGCTGCTGGTCTGGGCCATGGCCTCGGGCTTCGGGGGCGACGAACGGTTCGGGCTGGCGGTGGAATACGGGCGGATCGGGTTCGTCTACATCCTGTTCATCTCCCTTGTCGCGTTGATGTCGGGGGTGCTGAACACCCATGGCCGCTTCACCGAGGCGACGGTCGTGCCCGTGCTGATGAACATCGTGTTCATCCTGGCGATGCTGCTGGCCGACCGGATGAACTGGGACATGGGCCTGACGCTGGCCTGGACGGTGCCGGTGACGGGGATCGCGCAGTTCGCCTTCACCTGGTGGGCGGCGCGGCGGGCGGGCTACACCTTCCTGCCCGGCCGCCCGCGCCTGACGCCCGAACTGAAGCGCCTGCTGATCATCGCGGGGCCGGCCGTGCTGGCGGGCGGCGTGGTGCAGGTGAACCTTCTGGTGGGCCGGCAGGTCGCGTCCTTCACCGAAGGGGCGGTGGGCTGGCTGTCCTATGCCGACCGGCTGTATCAGCTTCCCTTGGGCGTGGTGGGCATCGCCATCGGCACGGTGCTGCTGCCGGAACTGTCGCGCCGCCTGCGCGCCGGGGACCATGAGGGCGGGCGCGCCAGCTTCAACCGCGGGATGGAGTTCGCGGCCCTGCTGACCCTGCCCGCCGCCGTGGCGCTGGTGGTGCTGGCGCTGCCTTTGGTGCAGGTCCTGTATCAGCGCGGCGCGTTCACGGCGCTGGACACGCACAACACGGCACTGGTGCTGGCGGCCTACGGCCTTGGCCTGCCGGCCTTCGTGCTGCACAAGCTGTTCCAGCCCCTGTATTACGCGCGGGAGGACACGCGCAGCCCGTTCCGCTTCGCCCTGTGCGCGATGGGGGTGAACGTGGTCTTCGCCGTGGGGCTGATGCCGGTGATGGGGTTCCTTGCCGCCGCGCTGGCCACCACGGTGTCCGGCTGGGTCATGTTCGCGCAGCTGTGGTGGGGGGCACGGCGGATGGGGGATGCGGTGCGTCCCGACGCCCGGCTGAAGGCGCGGCTGCCGCGAATCCTCCTCGCCTCGGTCGTGATGGGCGGGGTGCTTTGGGCGGCGACGCAGGCGCTGGCGGGCCCGCTGGCCGCCCCCACCCTGCGTTACGGGGCACTTGCGGCGCTGGTCGCGTTGGGGATCGTCAGCTATTTCGGCTCGGCCTTCCTGCTGGGGGCGTTCCGCCCGTCCGACATGAAGGCCGCGATGCGCCGTCAGCGCTGACGGACGCGGGCGATCACGCGCGACCAGCCGCCGGGGCTGACGAGGAAGGACAGCAGGAACCCGGCGGCGAAGCCCGCAAGGTCCGCCACCCATTGCAGCCCGCCCCCGAACAGCGCCGCGAAGATCAGCTGCACCCCCATCAGAAGGCCGATCAGGCTGAATGCGCGGTAGGGGTTGCTGCCCGTGCCGGCCAGGTTCACCCACAACAGGAAGGTGAAGCCACCGATCAGCCCGTAGACGGCGGGATAGGCGCCATAGAGCGGCATCACGTTTCCGGGCAGCGCCATGAAGACCAGCGCCCCGGCGATGGCCGCGCCGAAGAACACGACCAGAACGGCCACCGGGCGGAACGCCTCGCCCACGGTCTTGCCCAGCGCCAGAAGGATCACCACGGCAAAGATCGCCTGCGTGACCGACCCCTGCACGAAGGGATAAAGGACGATCCGCATCACGTGCTGGGGCGGCCAGTCGCCCGCCGCCCACATCGCCTTGAAGATCTGCGGAAAGAACGCGAACCGCTCCACCGCCTCCAGCCGCCAGCCCAGCGCGCCGGGGTTGGAGGTCAGCCCCGACTGGCCCAGCGCGAAGGCCAGTTCCATCGCGATCATGGGCAGCGCCAGCAGCCACACGACCCAGGGGAGCGGATTGATCGGAGCCTCGGTCTGCATCGCTTTTCCTTGCCTTGCCACGGCCCCCAGCGTTAAGCGGAAACCCTGACACATTCCAGACGGAGTTCACATCATGGCCGAGCCGGTCCAAACGCCTCAGGCTTTCCCCACGCGCATCTTCTCGGGCATCCAACCCTCGGGAAGCCTCACGCTGGGCAACTACCTCGGCGCGCTGAAGCGCTTTGCGCAAAAACAGGACGAGGGGATCGAGACGCTCTATTGCGTCGTCGACCTGCACGCGATCACCGTCTGGCAGGACCCCGAAAAGCTGCGCCAGCAGACGCGTGAGGTGGCGGCCGCCTACATCGCCTCGGGCATCGATCCGAAGCGGTCGATCCTGTACAACCAGTCCCAAGTGCGGGCGCATGCCGAGCTTGCGTGGATCTTCAACTGCGTGGCGCGCATCGGCTGGATGTACCGGATGACGCAGTTCAAGGACAAGGCGGGCGCGAACTCTGAAAACTCCTCTCTGGGGCTGCTGGCCTATCCGTCGCTGATGGCGGCCGACATCCTGGCGTTCAAGGCGACCCATGTCCCGGTGGGCGAGGATCAGAAGCAGCATATCGAGCTGACGCGCGACATCGCGGCGAAGTTCAACCACGACTACAAGGTGAACTTTTTCCCCATCACCGAACCGCTGATCGAGGGGCCGGCGACCAAGGTCATGTCCCTGCGCGACGGCACGAAGAAAATGTCGAAATCCGACCCGTCGGACCAAAGCCGCATCAACCTGACCGACGACGCCGACACCATCGCCAAGAAGATCCGCAAGGCGAAGACCGACGCCGAGCCCCTGCCCGACAATGTGGAGGGTCTGGAGGGACGTCCCGACGCCCGCAGCCTCGTGAACATCTACGCGGCGCTGTCGGACCGGACCACGGCCGACGTGCTGACGGAATTCGCGGGCGCGCAGTTCGGCACTTTCAAGCCGGCGCTGGCCGATCTGGCGGTGGAAAAGCTGGGCCCCATTACGGCCGAGATGAACCGCCTGATGCAGGAGCCGGACGAGATCGACGCCATCCTGGGCCGCGGGGCGGAACGGGCGGAGGCGATCTCCTCGCCCATCCTGAATGATGTCTACGACATTGTGGGCATGATCCGCTCGCGGCAGGTCTGAGGATGCGGCTGGCGGCGCGGGCGGGGCTGACGGCCCTGCTGGCGTGCTCGCTGGTCTTCACTCTCTGGTCGGGGATCCGCATCGCGCGGGACCCCGACCTGCGCCCCTTCACCGACCGTGCGGGGGCCGAGATCACTGCCGCGATGGACCGCGCCATGGCGGAGGAGGCGACCCCCGCGCGCATCGCCCAGCGCCTTGCCGCCCTTCTGGCCGAAGACCCGCGCAACTGGATCGCCATCGACGCCGTCCTCGCCGTGGCCGCCGAGCGGAACATCCCCGTCGACACCGCGGCGATTGAGGCGGCGCGGGCGGTGGATGGCGGCCTTTGGACGCAGATGTCTGATTGCGCGGCCTGCGCCTATGACGCGGCGAACTGCCAGTTGTCGGCGATGCTGCTGTGCCAGGCGCCGGTGGCGCTGACCAGCCTGGGCGACATTGCCGGCCTGACGCGGGGCGGGCTGGCTTATCTGTCGGACGAACCGGTGGATGTGCTGGATGTGGGCCTGTCGGCCGTGGGGCTGGGGGCGACGGCGCTGATCCTCGCCTCGGGCGGGACGACGGTGGGGGTGCGGGCGGGCGCGGCGGTGGTGAAGACCGCGCGCCGGATGCGCCTTCTGTCGCCGCCGCTGACCACGCGCCTGACCCGTGCCGTGCGCGAGGGGGTGGACTGGGCCGCCCTGCCCGCCGTGCGCGGCACCGACGACGTGGCCCGCCTTTTGCGCCCCGCCGCACTGGACCCGGTGCTGGACGTGGTCCGCAGCGTGAACCGGATGGAAGGGGCGCTGCCCCCGCTGGAAACCCTTCACCTTCTGCGCCACGTGGACGACGCGGCCGAGGCGCGGCGCATCGCCAACGCCTCCGAAGCGCTGGGCGCCCGCACCGTGGGCCGGATGGAGGTTCTGGGCAAGGCGCGGTTCCTGCGCGCCACGGTCCGGCTGTCCAACGCCGCGCTGGGGCTGGCCGCAGGGTTCTTCGGCCTGATGCTGGCACTGGCCGGGATGATGGCGCAGCTGGGTCAGACGCTGGCCCTGCGCGGATTGCGGCACTGGGCCCGCTGACGTTATCATGAAACTGCCACCGATTCGGCGCATGTTGTCCTTGGCTGCATCCTGTTCTTCGACCCAGCCCGCGCCTTCGGGTTCCCGTCCCCCAGACACTCCCCCGAAGGCGCCCCTTGCCCACCCGGCGCCATGATGGTCTAACCACCCTCCGCGACAAAGGAGAGCATGATGGCATTCGGCACGCAGATCCGCACCTGGTTCGAGGGCAGCTGGCACGAGGGCGACATCCCGGTCATGAAGGCCGCCGATCACGGGCTGTGGCAAGGCTCCAACGTGTTCGACGGCGCGCGCCTGTTCGACGGCGTGACGCCGGATCTGGACCTGCACTGCGCCCGGCTCAACCGCTCTGCCGAAGCGCTGATGATCACGCCGACCGTCGATCCGGCCGAAATGGTGGAGATCGTGCGCGAGGGGCTGAAGGGCTATGACACGGCCGTCTACATCCGCCCGATGTACTGGGCCGTGGACGGGTCGGACCTGGGCGTGTCCCCGGCCGAGGATTCGACGGGCTTCGCCATCAGCCTTGAAGCCGTGCCCCTGCCCCCGGCCGACCGCACCACCACGCTGACGCGCACCCGCTTCCGCCGCCCGGTGCTGGAGGATGCGGTCTGCAACGCCAAGGCGGGCGCGCTTTATCCCAACAACGCGCGCATGCTGGTGGAGGCCAAGCGCAAGGGCTTCGGCAACGCGCTGGTGGCGGACGCGATGGGCAACGTGGCCGAAACCGCCACCGCCAACGTGTTCCTGGTGCGCGACGGCGTCGTCTTCACCCCTATCGCCAACGGCACCTTCCTGTCGGGCATCACCCGCGCGCGCCACATCGCCAACCTGCGCGCCGACGGGGTGGAGGTGCGGGAAACCGTGCTGACCTTCGACGACTTCCATGCGGCGGACGAGGTGTTCCTGTCGGGCAACTTCTCCAAGGTGCAGGCGGTGACGCGGTTCGACCACACCGAATACGCCCACGGCCCCGTCACGAAGCGGGTGCGCGAGTTGTACATGGACTTCGCCCATTCGCGCTGAGGCGCTTGCATTTCAGGACCATGCGGCCAACATCGGTCGGGGAGGACGGATCATGCGGAAATTCCTTGTCGTGCTGGATGACAGCCGCGAATGCCTGAACGCCATGCGCTATGCCGCCTATCGCGCCGCCCATACGGGGGGCGGCGTGGTGATCCTGGCCGTGATCGAGCAGGAGGACATGCAGCATTTCATGGGCGTGGCCGATGTCATGCGGACCGAGGCGCGCGAGCGGATCGAGGCGCATTACGAGGTCTTCGCGAAATGGATGCGCGACCGGCAGGGCGTCCACCCCTCGCTGGAGGTGCGCGAGGGAGACACGGGGCAGGAGATCCTGAAGCTGGTGGAGGAGGACCCCACCATCGGCATCCTCGTACTGGGCGCCAGCGTGGAAAAGGGCGGCCCGGGCCCCCTCGTGACGCAGATGACCCGCAACGCGGGCACCCTGCCCATTCCCGTGACGGTGGTGCCGGGCGATCTGTCCAAGGAGCGGCTGGAAGCGATCACCTGACGGGAACTTCCCGCCGCACCTGCGGTTTCCCCTGCCGAACCCCCCGGAGGAAACCATGTCCGAATCGCACAAGACCCAAGACCACGACACGATCCGCGAATGGGCCGAGTCCCGCGACGGCCACCCTGCCAAGATCGAGACGAAGGGCGAAGGCGGCATCCTGCGCATCGACTTCGGCGAACCCGAGGAGAACCTGACCCCGATCGAGTGGGAGGAGTTCTTCGAGATCTTCGACAACAGCGGCCTGACCTTCCTGTATCAGGACAAGGTGGCCGACGGCGGCACCTCGCGCTTCAACAAGTTCGTCGCCGATTAGAATCGTTCCAAAACTTGACAGGGGCGGCCTTCGGGCGCATATCGGTGCCAACCTTGGAGGCTGCCCATGTTCATCCAGACCGAACCCACCCCGAACCCCACCACCTTGAAGTTCCTGCCGGGCCGGCAGGTGCTGGACCTCGGCACCGCGGACTTCCCGTCCGAAGCGGCGGCGGGCGCCTCCCCCCTGGCGAAGCGCATCTTCGCCGTGGGCGGCGTGGCGGGCGTGTTCTTCGGGCACGACTTCATCACCGTGACCAAGGCCGAAGGCCGCGAATGGGACCATGTGAAGCCCGCCGTGCTGGGCGCCATCATGGAGCATTTTCAGTCGGGCGAACCCGTCATCGCCGGTGAACGCGCGGCCTCCGCCCATGCCGAACACAATGGCGAGGATGGCGACATCGTCGAGCAGATCAAGGAACTGCTGGACACCCGTGTTCGTCCGGCCGTGGCGCAGGATGGCGGCGACATCACCTTCCACGGCTTTGATCGCGGCATCGTCTATCTGCACATGCAGGGCGCCTGCGCGGGCTGCCCGTCCTCGACCCTGACGCTGAAGATGGGGATCGAGAACCTGCTGCGCCACTACATCCCCGAGGTGCTGGAGGTGCGTCCGGTTGCGGCCTGACGCGCTGATCCTTGCCTTCGACACATCGGCCGCGCATTGCGCGGCCGCTTTGCTGCAAGGCGACACGGTTCTGGCGCAGGCCGAGGAGCCGATGGCCAAGGGCCAGGCCGAACGCCTGATCCCCCTGCTGGAAGAGGTGCTGGCCGACGCGGGCAAGCGCTGGTCCGATCTGGACGCGCTGGCCGTGGGCACCGGCCCCGGCAACTTCACGGGCGTGCGCATTGCGGTGGCGGCGGCTCGGGGTCTGGCGCTGGGGCTGGACATTCCCGCCCTTGGCGTCACCACCCTTGAGGCGCGGGCCCACGGCCTGCCCCGCCCCTTCGTGGTGGCCGAGGATGCCCGGCGCGGCGCCTTCTATGTCCAGACCTTCGGCCCCGACACCCCGGCCCGCCTGACCGAAACGGTCCCTGACGGCCCGCAGCATCCCCCGCTGTTTCCGCTGGCCGAGGCGATCGCCCGCGTGGCCGCCACCCGAACGCCGGATGGCCCACCCGCGCCCTTCTACCTGCGCGGCGCGGATGCAGCCCCGCCGTCGGACCCGCCGCCGGTGATTCTGGATGTGGAATGATCTGTCCGCGATCCACGCGGCCTCCTTCACCCACCCCGCGCCCTGGTCGGCACACGACCTGCAATCGGCGGCCGAAAGCCCTGGCGTGTTCCTGCTGCGCGAGGATCAGGGCTTCCTGATCGGCCGCGCCATCGCCGGAGAGGCGGAGCTGCTGACGCTGGCCACCCATCCCGACGCCCGCCGCCGGGGAATCGGGGCGCGGCTGGTCGTGGGCTTCCTTGTCCGCGCCGCCGAAACCGCCGACACGGCCTTTCTGGAAGTGGCCGCCGACAATCCCGGCGCGATCCGCCTTTACACCGCCCACGGCTTTGCCGAAGTGGCCCGCCGCCCCCGCTATTATGGGGGGGTGGACGCGCTTGTGATGCGTTGCCCTCTCTAGTCAGTCGCTTATACTGGGCACAATCAACATGGAGGCCGCCCCGTGACTTTGAAAGCCGTTCTTGGCGCAACCGCGCTTGCGCTGACCGCCACCACAGCCATGGCCGATCCGGCCCTGATCTTTGACCTTGGCGGCAAGTTCGACAAGTCCTTCAACGAGGCGGCCTATACCGGCGCCCAACGCTGGGCCGAGGAAACGGGCGGCAAATACCGCGAGATCGAGATGCAGTCCGAAGCCCAGCGCGAACAGGCGTTGCGGCGGCTGGCGCAATCGGGGTCGAACCCGATCGTCATGACGGGCTTTTCGTTCTCGGACGTGCTGACGCAGGTGGCAGCGGATTACCCGGACACCAAGTTCGTCATCATCGACTCGGTCGTGGAAGCGCCCAACGTCCGTTCGGTCGTCTTCTCCGAGGAGGAAGGGTCGTATCTGGCAGGGCTCATGGCGGGCATGGCGTCGAAGACCGGCACCGTCGGCTTCATCGGCGGCATGGACATCCCGCTGATCCGCAAATTCGGCTGCGGCTATGCGCAGGGTGCGGTGGCGGCGAACCCGCAGGCCAAGGTTCTGGTGAGCTGGACGGGATCGACCCCGGCCGCTTGGAACGATCCGGTGCGCGGCGGCGAACTGGCCCGTGCCCAGATCGGCCAAGGGGCGGACGTGATCTATCACGGGGCGGGCGGCACCGGCATCGGCATTCTTCAGGCCGCCGCGGATGAAGGCATCCTCTCCATCGGCGTCGACAGCAACCAGAACATGCTGCATCCGGGGCAGGTCCTCACCTCCATGGTCAAGAGCGTGGACGTCGCCGTGGAGGACGCGTTCAAGCAGGGCGAGGCCATGGAAGGCGGCACCGTCACGCTGGGGCTTGCCCAACAGGGCGTCGTCGTCGCCATGGACGAAAACAACGCCGCACTGGTCACGCCCGAGATGAAGGCCGCGGTCGAGGATGCGACGCAGAAGATCATCGCCGGTGAGATCGCGGTTCATGACTACATGACCGACGACACCTGCCCGGTCGCCGGCTTCTGATGCTTCAAAGCCCGAACACGGCCCCCGCGATCGAGCTTCGGGGCATCTCGAAGGCCTTCGGACCGGTCCAGGCGAACAAGGACATCTCCATCCGCGTCGCCAAGGGGTCGATCCACGGGATCATCGGGGAAAACGGGGCCGGGAAATCGACGCTGATGTCGATCCTCTACGGCTTCTACCGTGCCGATTCGGGCGAAATTCTGGTGGACGGGCGCGAGACGCCCATCCCCGACAGCCAGTCCGCGATCCGCGCGGGCATCGGCATGGTGTTCCAGCACTTCAAGCTGGTGCAGAACTTCACCGTTCTGGAAAACGTCATCCTCGGGGCCGAGGACGGGGGCCTTCTGCGCCCCTCGCTGTCCAAGGCCCGCAAGGAGCTGGCGCGCCTTTCCCGCGATTACGGGCTGGAGGTGAACCCCGACGCCCGGATCGAGGATCTGTCCGTCGGCTACCAGCAGCGGGTGGAGATCCTGAAGGCCCTGTACCGTCAGGCCGATATCCTGATCCTGGACGAACCCACGGGCGTGCTGACCCCGGCCGAGGCGGACCACCTGTTCCGCATCCTGCGCGGGTTGCGCGACCAAGGCAAGACGGTGATCCTGATCACCCACAAGCTGCGCGAGATCATGGAGATCACCGACACCGTGTCCGTCATGCGGCGCGGAGAGATGGTGGCCACCGTGACCACCCGCGACACTTCCCCCGCCGAGCTGGCGGAGCTGATGGTGGGCCGCAAGGTGCTGCTGCGCGTGGACAAGACCCCCGCCACCCCCGGAGAGGTGGTGCTGGAGGTCGAGGACCTGCGCGTCACCCACAACGGCGTCGAACGCCTGAAGGGCGTGTCCCTGACCCTGCGGCGCGGAGAGATCCTTGGCATCGCGGGCGTGGCCGGCAACGGCCAGTCCGAGTTGATGGAGGTGCTGGCCGGCATCGCCACCGCCACGGGCCAGGTGCGCCTTCTGGGACGCGACCTGAACCTTGCGGGGCACGAGGATGGTCGGGACCGCCGCCGCGCCGGCGTGGGCCACGTCCCCGAGGACCGCCACCATCTTGGCTGCATCATGGACTTCGCCGCGTGGGAGAATGTGGCCTTCGGCTATCACCGCGAGGACGACTACCGCCGCGGCCCCTTCACAGACCAGGCGGCGCTGAAGGCGGACACGGCGGCGAAGATGCAGCGCTTCGACGTGCGCCCGCCCCTGCCGGACCTTGCGATCAAGCATTTCTCCGGCGGCAACCAGCAGAAGATCATCGTGGCCCGAGAGATCGAGCGGAACCCCGACCTTCTGCTTATCGGCCAGCCCACCCGCGGCGTGGACATCGGCGCGATCGAATTCATCCACAAGCAGATCGTGGCCCTGCGCGATCAGGGCAAGGCCATCCTTCTGGTGTCCGTGGAACTGGACGAGGTGATGTCCCTGTCCGACCGCGTGGCCGTCATGTTCGACGGCCGCATCATGGGCACCCGCGACGCCGCCACCACCAACGAACGCGAGCTGGGCCTTCTAATGGCCGGCGTGACGGAGACCGCCTGATGCGACAGATCCCCCGCTGGGCCGATGTGGTGCTGGTGCCGCTGATCTCGCTGGTTCTGGCCGCGATCTGCGCCACGCTCGTGATCCTGGCCATCGGGCAGGACCCGTGGGAGGCGATCACGACCATGGTCACGGGCGCCCTCGGCTCCGCCTATGGCTGGGGTTACACCCTTTATTACACGACCAGCTTCATCTTCACCGGGCTGGCCGTGACGATGGCATTCCACGCCGGACTCTTCAACATTGGCGGCGAGGGGCAGGCCCAGTTGGGCGGCCTTGGCATCGCGCTGGCGCTGTTGTTCATCCCGTGGCCGCACTGGACGGTGGCGCTGCTGGCGGCCATCATCGCCTCGGCCGCGTCTGGGGCGCTTTGGGGGGCAATACCCGGCTGGCTTCAGGCCAAACGCGGCAGCCACATCGTCATCACGACGATCATGTTCAACTACATCGCCTATGCGCTGATCGTGTGGATGCTGGTGGACGTGCTGCGCCCCGCGGGACAGGCCGAACCCGCGACCGCCCGCTTTGGCCTCGGCATCCCGGCGCTGTCGGACATCCCGGGCCTGAACCTCGTCTTCACCGACGCGGTGCCGGCCAACATCTCGCTCTTCCTTGCGCTGATCGCCTGCGTGGGGGTCTGGGCCCTTTTGTGGCGCACCCCGCTGGGGTACGAGATCCGGGCCTTCGGCAAGTCCGAGCCCGCCGCGCGCTATGCCGGCATCCGCCCCGTGCGGACGGTGATGATCGCGATGGCGCTGTCGGGTGCCTTGGCCGGCATGATGTCGATCAACAACGTGATGGGCGAAAGCGGGCGGCTTCTCCAGAACTCCTCCGAAGGGGCGGGGTTCATCGGGATCGCAGTGGCGCTGATGGGCCGCAACCATCCGTTCGGGGTGGTGCTGTCGGCTCTCCTCTTCGGGTTCCTGTATCAGGGCGGGGCGGAGCTTGGGCTCTGGACCTCCATCCCCATCGACCTGCGGGTGGTGGTGCAGGGTCTGGTGATCCTGTTCACCGGCGCGCTGGATCACATGGTGCGGATGATGCTGGGCGTGTTCTTCCGCCCGCGAAAGGTGGCGTGATGGACTACGCAACGCTTCTGCAAATCCTCGATTCCACGGTCCGTCTGGCCGTGCCGCTGCTGCTGGCCTGCCTGGCCGGATTGTGGTCGGAACGCGCGGGCGTCTTCGACATCGGGCTGGAAGGCAAGATGCTGGTGGCGGCCTTCGCATCCGGCGCCGTGGCCTTCCTGACGGGGTCGGCCTGGGCGGGCCTTCTGGCGGGCATCGGCGCGGCGCTGGTCTGGGCCTTGCTGCACGGCCTCGCCTCCATCACCTTCCGGGGCAACCAGCTGATCTCGGGCGTGGCGCTGAACTTCCTCGCCTCGGGGATCACGGTTCTGGTGGCGCAGACCGCGTTCCAGCAGGGCGGGCGCACCCCGTCCCTGTCGGGCGAGGCGCGGTTCAATGAACTGACCCTGCCGCTGGCCGAAACGGCGCGCGGCGTGCCGGTGATCGGGCCGCTTTACGCCGACGTCATCTCGGGCCATCCGATCCTGACCTATCTGGCCGTGCTGGCCGTGCCGCTGACATGGTGGGTGCTGTACCGCACCCGCTTCGGCCTGCGCCTGCGCGCCGTGGGGGAAAACCCGGCGGCGGTGGACACGGCGGGCGTGTCGGTGGCGCGGATGCGATTTTCGGCGGTGCTGATCACGGGCGTGCTGTGCGGCATCGCGGGTGCCTATCTGGCCACCGCCCTGCAGGCGGGCTTCGGGCGCGAGATGACGGCCGGCCGCGGCTACATCGCGCTGGCCGCGCTGATCTTCGCCAAGTGGCGGCCCTGGGGCGCGCTGTGGGCCACGCTGCTGTTCGGTTTCTTCCAGGCCATCGCGCTGCGCCCCGACGTGGTGCCGATCCCCGTCCCCGCGCTGGAGGCGTTGCCCTATGTCCTGACCGTGCTGGTTCTGGCGGGCTTTGTCGGAAAGGCCATCCCGCCCCGGGCCGGTGGCGAACCCTACGTGAAGGAACGCTGACATGACCGCCGACACCATCGCGACCTATATCCGCGCCAAGGCGGGCCACGATCCGGTGCAGGTCGGGCTCGTCCTCGGCTCCGGCCTGGGCCATCTGGCCGAGGAGGTGGAGGGCGTGACCATCCCCTATGCCGATCTGGGCGGCTTTCCCCATGCGGGCGTGTCCGGCCACAACCCCAAGCTGGTGATCGGGGAGCTTGAGGGCGTGCGCGTCGCCGTCTTCGGCGGGCGGGCGCATTACTACGAACACGGCAACCCCGCCGCCATGCGCGTCCCGCTGGAGGTGCTGCGCGCCCTTGGCGCCGACCGCCTGATCCTGACCAACGCCGCAGGCTCCCTGCGCGAGGATCTGCGTCCGGGCGACCTGATGCTGCTGTCGGACCACATCGCCTTCAGCGGGCCGAACCCCCTGATCGGCGAATCCTCGGACGCCCGCTTTGTGCCGATGACCGACGCGCATGACGCGGGCCTGCGGGCGCAACTGAAGGCCGCCGCGCAGGCGGTGGGCGAGCCCTTGGCCGAAGGCGTCTACGGCTGGTTTTCCGGCCCCAGCTTCGAAACCCCGGCCGAGATCCGGATGGCCCGGACGCTGGGCATGGACGCCGTGGGCATGTCCACCGTCCCCGAGGTGATCCTCGCGCGCTTTCTAGGCCTGCGGGTCGCCGCCATCTCCACCATCACCAACATGGGCGCGGGCCTGTCCGACGAACGGCTGAGCCATGAGCACACGAAGGCCATGGCCCCCCTTGGCGCCGCGAAGCTGGAACGCATCCTGAGGGAGACGCTGCGCGGCCTGCGATGAGGCTGGCCCGCCCCCACGCCCCCTCCTCCAGCACGGTGCCGACATGCAGATCTACCTTCCCATCGCGGAACTTTCGGTCAACGCCTTCGTCCTTCTGGGTCTGGGGGGGATCGTCGGCTTCATGTCCGGGATGTTCGGCGTGGGGGGTGGGTTCCTGATCACGCCGCTTCTGTTCTTCATCGGCATTCCGCCCGCCGTGGCCGTGGCGACGGGTGCGAACCAGGTGGTCGCTTCTTCCGTTTCGGGCGTGCTGGCGCAGTTGAAGCGCAAGGCGGTGGATTTCCGGATGGGCTTCGTGCTGCAGGCCGGGGGCCTTGTGGGATCCGCCATCGGCATCTGGCTGTTCGCGCGGCTGTCGGCGCTGGGGCAGATCGACCTGGTGGTCCAGATCTCCTACGTGCTGTTTCTGGGGGTGATCGGGGCGCTGATGTTGCAGGAAAGCGTCCGCGCCCTGCGCCGCGCCCGCAAAGAGAGCGCCCCCGTGCGCCGCGCGCACAGCCACACCTGGGTGCACCGCCTGCCCCTGAAGATGAAGTTCCGCGCTTCGGGCCTCTACATCTCGGTCCTGCCGCCGCTGATGATCGGGGCGGCGGTGGGCCTGTTGTCGGCCATCATGGGGGTGGGCGGCGGCTTCATCATGGTGCCGGCGATGATCTACCTTCTGGGAATGCCCACGAAGGTGGTGGTGGGCACCTCGCTGTTCCAGGTCATTCTGGTGTCGGCCTTCACCACGCTTCTGCACGCGATGACCAGTGGGACGGTAGACATCATGCTGGCGCTGCTGCTGATCATCGGCAGCGTGGTCGGCGCCCAATTCGGCGCGCGGGTGGGGGTGAAGCTGCGGGCCGAACAGCTGCGCATCCTTCTGGCGCTTCTGGTGCTGGCCGTCAGCCTGAAGGTCGGGTCGGACCTGATCTTCCAGCCGAACGAACTCTTCTCCCTCACGCCGGAGGCGGTGGAATGATGCGCGCGCTCCTGATCCTTCTGGCCTTGGCCCTTCCCGCCGCCGCGCAGGAGGAAAGCATCGTGGCGGGCCTGTCGCAAAGTTCGGTCAGCATCACCACGAACTATGTCGGGTCCGAGATCCTGATCTTTGGCGCCGTGAAGCGCGACGCCCCCCGCCCCCAGGGCGCGCTGGACGTGATCGTAGCGGTCGAAGGGCCGCACACACCCGTGGTGGTGCGCCAGAAGGAACGGACGGCCGGCATCTGGATCAACACCGATGCGGTCCGCATCGACAGCGCACCCAGCTTCTATGCCGTGGCCACCACGGGCCCCTTGGACCGCATCCTGAACCAGACCGACGACCTGCGCCACCGGATCACGATCCGGCAGGCCATCCGCTCCGTCGGCATCAGCTCGGAAACCGAGGAGCCGCAGGCCTACATGGACGCGCTGCTGCGCATCCGCGAAGGCAGCGGGCGCTACCGCATCAACGAAGGGTCGATCTGGATGGACCAGCAGACGCTGTTCCGCGCCGATGTGGCCCTGCCCGCCGACCTGACCGAAGGGCAATACCGCGTCCGCATCTTCCTGACCCGGGACGGCCATGTGATCGACATGCTGGAACGCAGCATCGGCGTCCGCAAGGCGGGGCTGGAGCGGTTCCTCTACACCCTGTCGCGCGAACAATCGGCGCTTTACGGTCTCCTGTCGCTGGCCATGGCGGTTCTGGCTGGCTGGGGCGCCTCGGTCATCTTCCAGCGCCTGCGCCGGTAGGGCTTTTGCCGCGAAGGGGCCCGGCGACTTGGCAAGCCTGCGGGCGCAAGTGCTGTCCAAAGCCCTTTGACGCCCGGGATCAGGACAGTGCGCTCGCGATCATTCATATCCGTTGGGGGCCGTTAACGGAGGGGCTCGACGGAGCTTACAACAAGGGGATCCGGACTCTCCTTGTCCCCTTAAGGCCAAGCGCCAAGCGCAATCGGCCCCCAAAAGGATGCGGTCTTCGCACGCGACAGCGTCTCAGATATCAATTTTCGGGCAGTAGGAACCCGCTCACGCGCGGTGAGCGCCGGCGGCCAGATCGGCGATGAAGGCCAGCACCTCGTCCACCGGGCGGCCCTCGCCGATCAGCTTCACGATTGCGGACCCCACCACGCAGCCATCGGCGATGGAGGCGATGCCTTCGGCCGCCTCGGCCGTGGTGATGCCGAAGCCGACGATCACCGGCAGGTCGGTGGAGGCCTTGATCCGCGTCACCTCGGGGGCGACGTCGGACGGCTGCGGCGCCGCCGCCCCCGTGATCCCGTTGATCGACACGTAATAGACAAAGCCCGAGGTGTTCTGCAGCACGCGCGGCAAGCGCGCGGCGTCCGTCGTGGGGGTGGCCAGCCGAATGAAGTTCAGACCCGCCTTCTGGGCCGGAAGGCACAACTCGTCATCCTCCTCGGGCGGCAGGTCGACGACGATCAGCCCGTCGATGCCGGCGGCGACGGCGTCGACCAGGAAGCGGTCCACCCCGCGGGAATAGATCGGGTTGTAGTAGCCCATCAGCACGATGGGGGTGGTGGTGTCGCCTTCGCGGAAGCGGCGGGCAATCTCCAGCGTGCGGTCCAGCGTCTGGCCGCCTTCCAGCGCGCGCTGCCCCGCCTGCTGGATGGTGGACCCGTCCGCCATGGGATCGGTGAAGGGCATGCCCAGCTCGATCACGTCCACGCCCGCGGCGGGCATCCCCCGCATGACCGCCAGCGTCGTCTCCGCATCGGGATCGCCGGCCATCAGATAGGCGACGAAGGCCTTCTTGTTCTGGTCCTTCAGGGCGGCGAACTTCGCATCGATCCGGGTCATGGCACTCTCTCCTGCTGTGCCTTTCTGGTAGGGAAAAGCGGGCGGCGGTGCAATGGCCGTGCTTGCGCGGGGGGCGGATGCAGCCTATTTGGGGCGCGACGCCAGCAAGGGGAATGATGATGGGCTTTCGCATGGGTATCGTGGGCTTGCCGAACGTGGGCAAATCCACCCTCTTCAACGCGCTGACCCGCACGGCGGCGGCGCAGGCGGCCAACTTCCCCTTCTGCACCATCGAGCCGAACGTGGGCGAGGTGGCGGTGCCCGACGCGCGGCTGGACAAGCTGGCCGCGATCGCGGGATCGAAGCAGATCATCCCCACGCGGATGACCTTCGTGGACATCGCGGGCCTCGTGCGCGGCGCGTCGAAGGGCGAAGGGCTGGGCAACCAGTTCCTGGCCAACATCCGCGAATGCGACGCCATCGCCCACGTGCTGCGCTGCTTCGAGGATGGCGACATCACCCATGTGGAAGGCCGTATCGACCCAGTGGCGGACGCCGAGACGATCGAGACCGAGCTGATGCTGGCCGACATGGAATCGATCGAACGTCGTCTGGCCAACCTCGCCCGCAAGCTGAAGGGCGGCGACAAGGACGCGTTGGATCAGGACCGTCTTCTGCGCGCCGCGCAGGCCGCGCTGAACGACGGCAAGCCCGCCCGCACCGTGGCCGTGTCGGCCGATGATGAAAAGCAGTGGCGGATGCTGCAACTGCTGACCTCCAAGCCCATCCTCTATGTCTGCAACGTGGAGGAGTCGGCGGCAGCGGAAGGCAACAGCCAGTCCGCGCGCGTGGCCGCCATGGCCGCGGCGCAGGGCGCGGGCACCGTCGTCATCTCCGCCCGGATCGAGGAGGAGATCAGCCAGCTGGACGCCGAGGAAGCCGAGATGTTCCTAGGCGAGATGGGTCTGGAGGAGGCCGGCCTGGACCGCCTGATCCGCGCAGGATACGAGCTTCTGGGCCTTCAAACCTATTTTACCGTGGGCCCGAAAGAGGCGCGCGCCTGGACGATCCACAAGGGCATGCTGGCTCCGCAGGCCGCCGGCGTGATCCATGGCGATTTCGAGAAGGGCTTCATCCGCGCCGAAACCGTCGCCTATGACGACTACATTGCCGGCAAGGGCGAGGCGGGCGCGAAAGAGGCGGGCAAGTTCCGGGTCGAGGGCAAGACCTACGAGGTGAAGGACGGCGACGTGCTTCACTTCCTGTTCAACGGCTGACCCCTTGCGCCCGGCGCGCGGATCGGGGAAGCACGAAGCATGAACATGCTTCCCTTCACCTTGGGTTCCGCGCGCCTGCAGGCCATGGGCTCCGGCGCGGTGCACTGGCCGGATCAGGATCTGCTGCTGGTGTCGGACCTGCATCTTGGAAAGTCCGAACGCATGGCCCGGCGCGGCGGCGCGCTGCTGCCCCCGTATGAGACATGGGACAGCCTGACACGGCTGGAGGCGGACCTTCGAGCGACCGGGGCCCGGCGCGTGATTTGCCTCGGTGACAGTTTCGACGATGCGGAGGCCGCCCTGGCCGAGGCGGAGCTGGCCTGGCTGGCCCGCCTGATAGACGGTCGGGACTGGACATGGATCGCGGGCAATCACGATCCTGTCCCCATGGCCGTGGGCGGCACGCATCTGGAGGAGCTTCAGATCGGCGCGCTGGCCCTTCGGCATATTGCTAATGGCGAAGGCCACGAACTTTCGGGCCACTACCACCCCAAGGCCCGTCTGGCCGGGGTGACGCGGCCCTGCTTCCTTGTGGACCAGCGCCACGCCATCCTGCCCGCCTATGGCACCTATACCGGCGGGCTCTGGTGCCATGACGCGGTGCTGGCGGATCAGATGGGGGATGGCGCCTGCGTCATCCTGACCGGCCCCCGCCCCATCGCGGTCCCGCTGCACCGGACGGCACGGCGGGCCTGAAGGTCAGGGCGTCAGGCCTTCCGGTTCGGCCAGCCCGTTCGCGCGGCAGCAGGCCGTCACGGTGTTGGCCAGCAAGCAGGCGATGGTCATCGGGCCCACCCCGCCCGGCACCGGGGTGATCGCCCCCGCCACCTGCGACGCGCCAGCGAAGTCCACATCGCCTACCAGACGGTTCTTGCCGTCCCGCTCCACCCGGTTGATGCCGACATCGATCACGGTGGCGCCGGGCTTGATCCAGTCGGCCGGAACCATCTCCGCCCGCCCCACGGCGGCGACGAGGATGTCGGCCCGGCGGCACACCTCGGCCAGATCCTTCGTGCGGCTGTGGGCGATGGTCACGGTGCAGCTGTCGCCCAGCAGAAGCTGCGCCATCGGCTTGCCCACGATGTTCGACCGGCCCAGCACCACCGCATTCAGCCCCGACAGGCTGCCGTGGTGGTCGCGCAGCATCATCAGGCATCCCAGCGGCGTGCAGGGCACCATCGCCTTCTGCCCCGTGCCCAGAAGGCCCACGTTCAGGATGTGGAACCCGTCCACGTCCTTGGCCGGATCCAGCGCGTTGATGACCTTGGCCGCGTCCATATGCGCGGGCAACGGCAGCTGCACCAGGATGCCGTGCACGGCCGGATCGGCGTTCAGCCGGTCGATCAGGGCCAGCAGGTCGGCTTCGGGCGTGTCGAGGTCAAGGCGATGCTCGAAGCTCGCCATGCCGACCTCCAGCGTCATCTTGTGCTTGTTCGTGACATAGACGTTCGAGGCCGGATCCTCGCCCACCAGCACCACGGCCAAGCCCGGCACGATGCCCTGCGCCTTCAGCCGGGCCACGTGTTCCGCCACCTGCCCCCGCACCTTTGCCGCAAATGCCTTGCCGTCGATGATCGTCGCCATGTGGATCCCCTTCTGCTGCCCCCTCTTATCCGCTGGGATGGAAAGGGGTCAATCGCGCCGCAGCATGAAGACGAGGGGCGATAACGGAAAGATCATCGGGCGCCAGCGGGCCCGAAAACAAAAGCCCCAAAACCATTCTCAGGTTTCGGGGCTTCATGTCACACCTCGGTTCAGGCCGAAGGTTCGGGCAGCGGGTCGCCCGGGGGCTTCGGCCGCGTCTTCGGGATCGACGCGATGGAGCCGGTGCCCGTGGGCTTGTCGTTGTCGTCCTCCTCGTCGATCGGCTCTCCGGCGGTGACCTTGCGGATCTGGTTGCCGGTCAGCGTCTCGTATTCCAGAAGGCCCTTGGCCAGCCGCTCGAACTGCTCCGACTGCTCGGTCAGGATGCGATAGGCGGTCTCGTAACCCTCGTCGATCAGGCGCTTCACCTCGGCCTCGATCATGGTCTTCGTCTCGGCCGAGACGGAGAAGCCGCCCGTCTGACCTTGGTAGCCCTGATGCGCCTCGGCATAGTCGATGTTGCCGACCGCGTCGGACATCCCCCAGCGCATCACCATGGCGCGCGCCAGCGCGGACGCCTGCTGGATGTCGCCCGCCGGGCCGGAGGACACGCCTTCCTCGCCATACTTGATGATCTCGGCGGCCTTGCCGGCCATGGTCATCGCGATCTTCTGCTTGCCTTCGTCCTTGTGCATGTTCAGCCGGTCCATCTCGGGCAGGCTGACGACCATGCCCAAGGCACCGCCACGCGGGATGATCGTGGCCTTGTAGACGGGATCGCATTTCGGCATCGCCATGCCCACAATGGCGTGGCCGGCCTCGTGATAGGCGGTCTTTTCCTTCACGTCGGGGGTCAGGACCATCGACCGGCGCTCCGCGCCCATCATGACCTTGTCCTTGGCGTTCTCGAAATCGTCCATCGTCACGAAACGTCGGCCGACGCGGGCGGCCATCAGCGCCGCCTCGTTGACAAGGTTCATCAGGTCCGCGCCCGAGAAGCCGGGCGTGCCGCGCGCGATCAGGCGCAGGTCCACGTTCGGACCCAGCGGCACCTTGCGGGCGTGGACGTTCAGGATCTTCTCGCGCCCCTTGATGTCGGGGTTCGGCACGTGGATCTGGCGGTCGAAGCGGCCCGGACGCAGCAGCGCGGGGTCCAGCACGTCCTTCCGGTTAGTGGCGGCGACGATGATCACGCCCTCGTTCGCCTCGAAACCGTCCATCTCCACCAGCAACTGGTTAAGGGTCTGTTCACGCTCGTCATTGCCGCCGCCGATGCCCACGCCACGGGCGCGGCCCACGGCGTCGATCTCGTCGATGAAGACGATGCAGGGCGCGTTCTTCTTGGCCTGCTCGAACATGTCGCGAACACGGGACGCGCCGACACCCACGAACATCTCCACGAAGTCGGAACCGGAGATGGTGAAGAACGGAACCCCCGCCTCACCCGCGATCGCCCGCGCCAGAAGCGTCTTACCCGTACCGGGAGGGCCGACCAGCAGCGCCCCCTTCGGGATCTTGCCGCCAAGGCGCGAGAATTTCTGCGGGTTGCGCAGGAATTCCACAATCTCTTCCAGCTCTTCCTTTGCCTCGTCGATGCCTGCGACATCGTCGAAGGTGACGCGCCCATGCTTTTCGGTCAGCAGCTTGGCGCGGGACTTGCCAAAGCCCATGGCCCCGCCCTTCCCGCCGCCCTGCATGCGGTTCATGAAGAAGATCCAGATCCCGATCAGCACAATGAACGGCAGCCAAAGCGAGATGAGCGACAGGAAGCCCGACTGCTCCTGCGGTTCGGCCCGCACCTCGACCTGCTTGTCGATCAGGCGGTCGGTGACATTCTCACCCGCCGGCTTGATCGCCACATATTGATTGCCGTCATTGCCGCGGAACAGGATGCGTTCCCCATCCAGAGTGACCGAGGTCACCTGGCTGTTGTCCACCCGCTCGATGAAGTCCGAGAAGGAGATGGTGCGCGACGCGTTGGTCGAGCTTCCGCCGCTGAACAGGTTGAACAGTGCCAGCACAAGCAGGAACAGGACCACCCAGAAGGCAATATTTCGCGCGTTCCCCAAAAGTCGTCTCCCCTGACACGTCAAACCCGCAAGGACGCGGGGCACTTCGGCCACAAGATAGTCATTCGCGCGGGGGGTTCAATCCGATAAGCGGCGGTTCCCGGCGGGCGGTCCAGCTTCCAAGGCCTGCAAGCGGGGCGGCAACCAGGGTTTCGCCCCGCCACACCGCCGGGGAGGCGAGGAGGCTGCGGCGCGGCAGGCCACTGTTGCGCCATGTGGGGCATCGGGCCACCGCCTCCCCCAACGCGGCGATGTGCAGGTCAGGATGCGCGGGGCCGTCCAGCCGCCAACCGTCCCACGGGTCCGTCGCCGGGGTGCAGAAGCCGCGCACCGCCGCCCATTCGCGGTAGATCCGCCACGCTCCGTTCTGCGCCACCATGCCGCAGCCCTGCACGGCGGCGGGGCGGCCATTCGTCAAGGCGTCCATCGCACGTGCGACCGAAACGGCGCGGGGCGCGTAAGGCTGCCGCCCGACCCACGCCACGGCGCGCAGCAGCAGGCGACGGCGCATCTCTGGGTCCAGCCCCTCCGGGTTCAGAAGAACATCGCCACGGTCCTGTTGCAGGTGATGGCGGGCGGCGGTGTCGGTGGCGGCGTCCAGCGCCGCCCGAGCCTTTGCCAGATGCTGCGCCACTTCGGCCAGACGGTCCCGAGTCAGGCCAAGCGGCAAATCGCCCAGCGCCTGACGCGCGCGAGCGCGTTCATAGGTGGTGTCGGTGTTGGTGGGATCCTCGGCCCACCTTACCCTCCGGGCGCGCAGAAGGTCGCGCAACTCCTCCCGCCCCACGGACAGAAGGGGGCGGCGCCAGTGAAGGCCATGCTCCTCCCACGCCGGGGACATGGCGGAAAGACCGTCCAGCCCGGCGCCGCGCGCCAGCCGCATCAGAAAGGTTTCGGCCACATCGTCGCGCGTGTGGCCAAGGGCGATGGTGCCGATGCCTTGGTCCCGGGCCCAGCCGGCCATCAGGCGACGGCGGGCGCGACGGGCGGCGTCGGGCAGATTGCCCCGCCCGTCCCACTGCCAGCGCAGCACCTGATGGGGCACCTGCAGACGGGCGCACAGGTCGGCCACCTGCCGCGCTTCCTCTGCCGCTTCCGGCCGCAGGCCGTGATCGACGGTGACGGCGCGGCAGGGGATCCCCGCCTCGGCCGCCAGCAGCAGAAGCGCCACGGAATCGCCGCCCCCGGAAACGGCAAGGCCCAGGACCGGCGGCACCGGTCCCAGGCCTGTCAGAAACCGCGCCTGCGGCATCAGTTGCAGCCAAGCCCCGTGGCAGAGGTCTGCGCCTCGGTCGCGGCGTTGCTGCCGGCGAAGCGGTTGCCCACCTCGGCCAACGTGACGCAGGCCTGCTGCGTCTGGCCCAGATCGCCCAGACGCTGGCCCACGCGCAGCAAGGCGTCCGCCGCCCGCGGCCCTTCCGGATCGCCCGAAAACGCGTCGAGATAGGAACGCGCCGCGTCCTGCGTGCGGTTCAGCTGGCTCAGCGCTTCGCCGCGCAGATACAGCGCCTCATAGGTCAGGGGGCCGCCCGTGTAGGTCTGGGCAAAGGCCTCAAGCTGGTCAGCGGCGGCTTGAAAGTCACCCTGACCGAGCACCCCCTTGGCCCGGTCAAAGTCCGCCTGTTCCTGCACGGCAAGCTGCGATGTGGTGCCCGCGGCGGCGGCCGGGGCGGAAGGGGCCGGGGCGGAAGGGGCCGTGTCGGCCTCGCCGCCCAGCGTGGCCTGCGGAGGGATCGCACCGACATCGCCGCCTTCCAGTTCCGTGACCCGGAACTGCAGGTCGCCCAGCTGGTTCGTGCCCTGCTGGACGACGCGGTTCAGCCGAAGCTCCACCTCCTCGGTCCGGCCGGTGAGGCGCTGGATCGACGCCTCGATCGTGTCGAGCCGTTGAAGCGCGGAGCCGCCCGCGGCTCCGCTGTTGATCGCGCCGGTGCTGACCAGTTCGCGCTTCAGGCTGTTGAACTGCGCTTCAAGCTGGCTCAGTTCCGCTTGGATGTCGGCCAGCGACTGCGCCCGATCCTGCGCGAACGCAGAGACGGGCAGCAGCGCCAGCGTCAGGATCAGGGCGAAGCGCATTTACGCCCCCGCGCCCGCTTGCAGCACCGTCACCGCGCGGCGGTTCTGGGCGTAGCACGACTCTTCCGAGCAGGTCGCCGCCGGGCGTTCCTTGCCGTAAGACACGGTGCGGATGCGGCTGGGCGCCACCCCCTGCGAGATCAGGAAGTCCTGCGCCGACGACGCGCGACGGGCGCCAAGCGCGAGGTTGTATTCGCGCGTGCCCTTTTCGTCGGCATGACCTTCGACGATGATGGCATAGCCCGGATGGCTGTTCAGCCACTGCGCCTGACCGGCCAGAACCTGGCGGCCTTCGTCGTTCAGCGTAGCCTGGTCGTAGTTGAACAGGATGCGGTCGCCGACGCGCTGGCTGAAATAGGCCTGGCTGTTGGGATCGTTCGGATCGCCCAGACCCGACGTGCCGACGCTGCCGACGCCACCCTGCCCGTAGGCGCCGTTGGCACCATAGGCGCCATCCGCACCGGCGCCCGCGCCGCCGGCGCCGAAGCGGTTGGGGTTGTTGCAGGCGGCCACGCCCAGCACGGCGACCAGCATCAGCGCCTTGGGAAGAAAGCTCATCGACACGTCCTCTTGTTGTATGTCCGTCAGGATAGCAGGTTTCGGCCGCCCGTCCAACGGGCGCGCCGGAGGTTACGGCAGCAGCGGCGACCAGTCGGGATCGGACGCCCCGCCCTGCGTCGGCACGCGCTTCAGGTTGCGCCCCGAGATGTCGACCGAATAAAGCGCGGGCTCCCCGCTCGCGCCCGCGCTTTCACGGGTGAACATCAGCACGCGGCCGTTCGGCGCCCAGGTCGGGCCCTCGTCCAGGAACGAGGAGGTCAAGAGACGCTCTTCCGAGCCATCGGTGCGCATCACGCCAATGTGGAAGCGGCCCTCGGACTGCTTGGTGAAGGCGATCATGTCGCCGCGCGGCGACCAGACGGGCGTGTTGTAGCGCCCCGATCCGGCCGAGATGCGGCGCGCCTCGCCGCCGCCGGCGGACATGACGTAGATCTGCGATTCGCCCGAACGGTCGCTTTCGAACACGATCTGCCGCCCGTCCGGAGAGAAGCTGGGCCCCGTCTCGATCGAGGGGGAGTTCGTGAGCTGGCGACGCTGCCCGCTTTGCGTGTCCAGCGTGTAGATGTCGGAGTTGCCGCCCTGTTCAAGGCTGAACACCACCGTCCGCCCGTCGGGCGAGAAGCGGGGCGCGAAGGTCATCGTGCCCGGCTGCTGGTCCAGACCGCGCGTCTGCATGTTCGCGGTGTTCAGCAGGTAGATGCGCGGGAAACCCGACTGGTAGGAGGTGTAGAGGATCTGGTTGCCCTTCGGGCTGAAGCGCGGCGCCAGCACGAGGTCCGACCCGGTGGTCAGGTACTGGGTGTTCGCCCCGTCATAGTCCATGATCGCCAGACGCTTCACACGGCGGTCCTTCGGGCCGCTTTCCAGCACGTGCACCACGCGGCTGTCGAAATACGGGCCCTCGCCCGTGATGCGGCTGTAGACGGCGTCGGCCACCTTGTGGGCCATGCGGCGCCAGGTGTCCGTGGTGCCCGCGAATTGCAGGCCATCGCCCAGCGGCTGCCCCGAGAAGACGTCGAACAGGCGGAACTGCACCGTGATGCGGTTGCCCTGCTGGATGACGTTGCCGGTGATCAGCGCCTGCGCGTTGATCGCCTTCCAGTCGTTGTAGGCCACGGGCGCGTCGAAGCTCGCCACGTTGGAGATGAAGGCCGAAGACGGGATCTCGCGGAAGAGGCCGGTGCCCGACAAATCGGCCGCGATCAGGCGGCTGATGTCGCCCGCCACCTGCCCGCCGCCCGAAAAGGTCGGCAGGGCGAAGGGCAGCGGCTCGATCACGCCTTCGGTGATCTCGATCCGGAGGGGGCCCTGCTGGGCATGGGCCACGCCCCCGAACAGGGAAAGCGCAAGCGCGGCGGCGGTGGTGAGGGTTCTGAACATTCTCATCCTCTGGCGTTTTCCGATAGTATAGGCGGCCTGCGCGTCAGGTCACTTCACGCGCATGTTCGCCGGGTTGAAGACAATCTCGATATTCTGCCACTGGTCGTATTTTTCCGGCGGCAGGGGGAAGCCCTTTGCGCCGCAGCGGATGATCGCGCGACGCGCGGCCTCATAGGCCTGACGCGCGCCGGCGTCCGATCCGCCCTCAAAGCCGACCATCTTGACCGAGCCTGAATCCGGCACGCCGCTTTGCGACACGGAGAAGCCGACGGTCACCGTGCTTTGCAGCGCTTCGGTCGACAGCGATCCGACGTTCCAGCACTGCTGCACCGCCACCCGCAGCGTGTCCTTTTCGCCCGACGTCATCGGCGGGCCGGACGGCGTGGACGGACGGGCGGGCGTTTCGGCGGCACCGCTGCCCAGCGCCTCGGCCAGCGCGTCGTTCACGGCGTCGCTTTCGCTTTCCGTCTCGGCGGGGGCCGCGGGCTTGGCGGCCGGCGTCGCGGGCTTGGTCGCCGGTTTAGGCGCGGGCGTGGCCGGTTTCGCCGCGGGCGTCGCGGGCTTTTCGGCCGGGGTGTCGGTGTCCGCCTCGGCCTGCTGCGTCGGGCGTTCGGCCTGCGCGGGGGCGGCCGGGCGCTGCGGACGATCGCGCGGACGCGGGCTGCCGGCGGGGGCGAGGTTCGCTTGCGGCTGCGCCTCGGGCACGACCTCGGTCGTGGCTTCGGGCGGGGCCTGTTCGGGCTTGGGTTCCGGCTCCGGCGTGGGCGTCGGTGTCGGCTCCTCCGTCACGGCGGGGGTCGGCGTTTCGGCCACCTCGGCGCGCGGGGACGGTGCGGGGGCCGGGGTCGGCGCGACGCGGGGGGCCTGGCGCGGGCGCGGGCTTTCGTAGGGCGGCAGCTGCGGCTGTTCCACGGGTGCGGGCGGCAGCACGGCCTGCGGCTGCGGCGTTTCGGGCACGGGCGTGGGCGCCACCTCCGGCGCGGCGGGGGCCGGCGCCGGTGCCGGGGCGGGCGCGGGCGCCGGGGCCGGCTCGGGCTCCGGCGTGGGTTCGGGGGCCGGCTCGGGTTCGGGCGCGGGGGCCGGACGGCTCCGCGGCGGGGTGGAAGGCGGCGGAGTCGGTGCGGGTTCGGCCGCCTCCTCGCTCTGGCTCTCGGTTTCGGCGACCATCTCGTTGAACTCGGCGTTCGACATGATGGACACGTCCGTCACCGCCATGGGCGGTGGCGGTTCGGACTGGAACAGCCCGCCGAACAGCAGCCACAGGATCAGCAGCACGTGGCCGGCGGTCGAGATGATGACGCCCGTTCTCATGAACGAGATACCCTTAGTTTCCACCGAAGGTCGGTCCGTCGCTGTCGGTGACGAGGCCGATGCTGTTGAAGCCCGCCGCGTTCAGCGCGCCCATGATCTGGGCCACGCGCTCATAGGCCACAGCACCGTCGGCGCGCAGGAAGATCTTGCGGTTCTCCCGCTCGGCCGCGATGGCGGTCAGGCGGGGGATCAGCTCGGCCTCCGGCACCTCGGACTGCTGGATCATCAGGCGGTTGTCGCCGGTGACGGTGATCGCCAGCGGCTCCTCCTGCTCGGTCGGCAGGGCGCTGGCGGCGGTGTTCGGAAGTTCCACCGGCACGCCCACCGTCAGCATGGGCGCGGCCACCATGAAGATGATCAGAAGCACCAGCATCACGTCCACGAAGGGCGTGATGTTGATCTCGGACATGGGGGCCCCGCCCCGCCGCCGGCGGCGTCCACCGCGGCGACCGCCGCCTGCACTGCGCATCACCCCTCCGGCCATGGATCAGGCGTCCAACTGGCGCGAAAGGATGGTGGAGAATTCGTCCGAGAACGCCTCGTACCCGCCAAGGATGCGTTCGCTGTCGGTGTTCAGCTTGTTGTAGAAGATCACCGCCGGGATGGCCGCGATCAGGCCGATGCCGGTGGCCAGCAGCGCCTCGGCGATGCCGGGGGCGACGACGGCCAGGTTGGTGTTCTGGCTGATGGCGATCTGCTCGAACGAGTTGGTGATCCCGACGATCGTGCCGAACAGCCCGATGAACGGAGAGATGGAGCCCACGGTCGCCAGCACGCCGAGGCCCTTCTGCATGTGCTCGGCCTCCTTGTTGATGGCGACGTCCATGGACCGGTCGATGCGCGACTGCGCGCCCGCGATCAGCCGGCCGTCCTGCCGGTGGCTGCGACGCCATTCCATCATGCCGGCGGCGAAGATCTTCTCGGACGCGCCGTCGGGCTGCGATCCGGTCTTCTCGAACAGCTCGTCCAGCGGCTCTCCGGACCAGAAGGCGCGGTCGAAGACCGTCGCCTCGCGGCGGGCCAGCTTGAAGGCGATGTGCTTCTGAATGATGATGGCCCAGGACCAGACCGACATGATCATCAGAACGATCATGACCAGTTTCACGGTCAGCGTTGCGCGTGCGAAAAGCGAGAGCATCGAGAAGTCGATCTCGTGCGCCGCGGCCAGAGTTTGCGTTTCCATTATGCCTGCTCGTCCGAATGGGGCCCTTATGGCCTCTTAGCGGCGATTCTATCTTCTTTGCAGGGGGAATGCCAACACGAACTCGTCATCCGGCGACAGCTCGCCGCAGCGCGTCGGGAAGGCGCACGGGGCGCGATCCCGACAGGCACGCCAGCACCACCACGGCGCGGAACAGGGGCTGGCCGTCCAGCGTCACGCGCTGGTGCAACGTGGCGCGGGCGGGGGTGACCGCGGCCACGGTCGTTTCCACCTCCAGCCGGTCGCCCAGGCGAGCGGGCCGCAGGAAGTCCGCCTCGATCCGGGTGACGGCGAAGACCTGCCCTGCCGCGCGCATCGCGTTCTGGTCAAGGCCAAGGCTTTCGACCCATTCACTGCGCGCCCGTTCGATGAACTTCAGGTAGTTCGCGTGATAGACGATCCCGCCCAGATCCGTGTCCTCGTAATACACGCGGGTGGAAAAGCGGTGGGTCATGTGCGGGCGGCCAGCCGCAGGGCGTGGCTCGCATCCTCGGCCCGCGCGGGCAGGATCGGATCGTAGGCGGCGCGCAGCAGGGCCGCGATGTCGGCCCGCAACACGCCATCGCGCACCAGTACGGGATCCCCGGCCCAAGTCAGCATCATCCGCGCGGCCTGGTCCAGCAGCAGCGGCTCGGCCGGTGCGTCGGCCAGCGCCCCGCCCATCCGCAGGCACAACAGGCCCAGCGTGATCGCGCCCGAGGCGTCGAAGCGGAACAGGCGCGCCACATCCCCCGTCAAGGCACCCGGATCGGGCAGAAGGTGGTGCAGGTCCGGCACGGCGGCGAGGTCGGCCCAGTCGCGCACGAAGAACACCATCAGGTTCGCGCCCAGCTCGGGATCATGCTCGGCCATGCGGTGGCCGGCGGTGGCGACCACCGCCTCGATCGCGCCCTTCACCAGTTGAAGCGTGTCTTCCTCCACCCCGAAGACGATGGGCACGATGGGGCGGCCCCAGCGGGCGCAACGAAAGCCGTCGGGATGGGTGAACAGCGGAAGGATGTCGTCGGGTGTCATGTGAAAAGGTCGGGTTGTCCACGTGGGGGGGCGATGCCGATGTGCTGCCAGGCCTTCTGCGCCAGCATCCGCCCGCGCGGCGTTCGCTGGATCAGCCCCTGCTGCAGAAGATAGGGTTCGATGACCTCCTCCACCGCGTCGCGCGCTTCGGACAGGGCGGCGGCGATGGTTTCCACGCCCACCGGGCCCCCGCCGTAGTTTTCGGCCAGCAGCAGAAGGTATCGGCGGTCGGCCCCGTCAAGGCCCAGATCGTCCACGCCCAGCCGCAGCAGCGCGTTGTCGGCGATGTCGCGGGTGATCTTTCCGTCGCCTTCCACCAGCGCGAAGTCCACCACACGGCGCAGCAGGCGGCCGGCGATGCGGGGGGTGCCACGGGCGCGGCGGGCGATCTCGCGCGTGCCGTCGGGCTCGGTGGCGATGCCCAGCATCCGCGCGCCCCGCGACACGATCAGGTCCAACTCCTCGATCGTGTAGAATTGCAGACGGGTCGGGATGCCGAAGCGGTCGCGCAGGGGCGTGGTCAGCAGGCCCAGACGGGTTGTGGCGCCCACCAGCGTGAAGGGTTGCAGGTCGATCCGCACGGTCCGCGCGGCCGGCCCCTCCCCGATCACCAGATCCAGCGCGAAATCCTCCAGCGCGGGATAAAGCACTTCCTCCACCACCGGGCTGAGGCGGTGGATCTCGTCGATGAACAGCACGTCCCGGGGTTCGAGGTTGGTCAGGATCGCCGCCAGATCGCCGGGCTTCGCCAGGACGGGGCCCGAGGTCATGCGGAATCCGACGCCCAGTTCCCGCGCCATGATCTGCGCCAGCGTCGTCTTGCCCAAGCCGGGCGGCCCGTGGAACAGGGTGTGGTCCATCGCCTCGCCGCGCATCTTGGCCGATTCGATGAAGACGCGCAGGTTGGCGCGCGCCTCGGCCTGGCCGATGAACTCCTCCAGCCCCTGCGGGCGCAGGGCGCGGTCATGGTCTTCGGGCAGACGCTCGGGGCGCAGGGTGGGATCGGGCTCGCTCATGCGCGAACAATCGCGGAACGCGGGGGGGGCCGCAAGCCCCGATCAGCCCCAGGGGCCGCGGGGTTTGGTGGGCGGAACGCGCGGCACGCTGGTGGGCGCCGCCATCGGCGCAGTAGGCCCGCTGGCCGCCATCGCCTGAAGCGCCGCTACGCGGTTCGCGGTCTTCGGGTGGGTCGAAAACAGCTTGTCATGCGCAAAGGCGTGCAGCGGGTTGATGATGAACATGTGCGCGGTGGCCGGATTGCGCTCGGCCGCCGGGTTGTCGATCCGCAGGGCGAACGCCTCGATCTTCTGCAGGGCGCCGGCCAGCCACAGCGGATGGCCGCAGATCTCCGCCCCCATCCGGTCGGCCTCGTACTCTCGGGAACGCGAGATCGCCATCTGCACCAGCGCCGCGGCCAAGGGCGCGAGGATCATCAGCGCCAACGTGCCGAAGATCCCGCCCGGCCGGTCGCGGTTGCCAAAGAACATCGCGAAGTTCGCGAGCATCGAGATGGCGCCGGCAAAGGTCGCGGTGATCGTCATGGTCAGCGTGTCGTGATTCTTCACGTGCGCCAGTTCATGGGCCATCACGCCAGCCAGTTCCTCGGTCGTCAGGCGTTGCAGAAGGCCGGTGGTCGCGGCCACGGCGGCGTTCTGCGGGTTGCGGCCGGTGGCGAAGGCGTTGGGCTGGTCGGTGTCGATCACGAAGACCCGCGGCATGGGCAGCCCCGCATTCGCGGCCAGCCCCGCCACAAGACGGTAGAATTCGGGCGCCGTGCGTTCATCCACCTGCCGGGCGTTGTGCATCCGCAGCACCGCCCTGTCGGAGTTCCAGTAGCTGAGCGCGTTCATCCCGAGGGCGATCACCAGCGCGATCATCATCCCGCCGCGCCCGCCCAGAAGCGCGCCGACGCCCAGAAACAGCGCCGTCATCGCGGCCATCAGGATGGCGGTCTTCGCGTAACCCATGGTCACCTCCGTTTTCGCGGATATGGGCCGTTCACTCCTTGGGGGCAAGACGCCGCAGGGACAGGCGGATCAGGGTGGTGGTGTCGGCGTCCGGCGTTTCGGCCGCGGTCTGCATCACGGCCGAGGCCGCGTCCGCCGGGGCATAGCCCAGATTGGCGAGGGCGGAGAGCGCGTCCGCCGTGTTCGCCACGTTCGAAGGCTTCGGCGCGGCGCGACGTTTGAGCGCAGGCCCGGGGGCGGGCTCCTCCTCCAGCACCGGATCGTCCAGATCCACCCGGCCCATGGCCATGACCGACGGGGCCTTCGACTTCAGCTCCAGCACGACGCGCTGCGCGATCTTGGGGCCGACGCCGGGCGCGGCCTGGATGGACCGCGCGTCGCCCAGCGCGATGGATCGCGACACGCCCTCGGCCCCCAGCGCGCCAAGGATCGCCATCGACGCCCGCGCGCCCACGCCCTGCACCGTCATCAGAAGGCGGTGCCATTCCTTTTCCACCAGCGTGGGGAAGCCGAACAGCTGCAGGATGTCCTCCCGCACCAGAAGCTCGGTGTACAAGGCCACCGCCTCCCCCGGACCGGGAAGGGAGGCGAGCGTCCGGTCCGACACGTAGACGAGGTATCCGACCCCGCGCACGTCGATCAGCACGTGGTCGGTGGCACGGTATTCCAGCCGTCCGGCGATGCGACCGATCATGCCATCGCCCTCGCCAGTGCCGCCTGAAGCCGGCCGGCGCTTTGCACGTGATGCGAATGGCAGATGGCCACGGCCAGCGCGTCGGCGGCGTCCGGCCCCGCGATCACCACGCCCGGCAGGTGCAGGCGCACCATGTGGTCTATCTGCTGCTTGGCCGCGTGGCCCACGCCCACCACCGTCTTCTTCACGGCGTTGGGGGCGTATTCCCCCACCTCAAGCCCCGCTTGGGCGGGCACCAACAGGGCGATCCCCCGCGCCTGCCCCAGCTTCAGCGTGCCGGCGGCGTCCTTGTTGACGAAGGTATGTTCCACCGCCGCCGTTTCGGGGGCATAGCGGGCGACCACGTCGGTCAACTGGGCATGCAGCGAACACAGGCGGCGGGCCAGATCGTCGCCCACCGAATGGCAGACACCGTTCGCTACATGGGTGATGCGCATGCCCGCGACGTCGATGACGCCCCAGCCCATGTTCCTCAGGCCCGGGTCGATTCCCAACACGCGCATGCCGCCTCCTGTCTGTTTTCAACGGGATAGCACGAAGCGCGAACATCTGTCACTCGCCGCATGACGCTTTCGCGACGCGAGCCATGCGTTTCCTGCATCACGGGGATGCGATCCCGCGCGTTGCCGTGCGCGGGCTGCCCGACTATTTGACGTCCATGCAGCAAGGGTGCTGCAGAAATGATCCGTTTGTGAAAAGGACTGAACCCCATGGCCGTTATCGAGACGACCCCCCGCGCGTCGATCGGTACCCAGACGTCGCCCTTCGCCGCCTTCTTCCAGGCGATCCGTGACTGGAACGACACCCGCGTCACGCGCAACGCGCTGAACAAGCTGTCGGACCGTGAACTGGATGATATCGGACTGACCCGCGGCGACATCGACCGCATCTGACGCTTTCGCGTCCACCGACCGAAGGACAGGCCGCACGGGGACACCCGACGCGGCCTTTGCCTTTTTCAGGCCTTGCGCATCGTCAGGGCGGACCACTCGCCCAGATCCTCGCGGTGGACCAAGGCGAAGCCCTGCGCTTCATAGGCGGCCAAGATAGATTCGGCCTGAACGACCAACAGCCCCGACAGGATGACGACCCCGCCTTGCGCTGCGTTCCGCGCCATGTCGGGCGCCAGTTCGACTAGCGGCCCTTTCAGGATGTTGGCGAAGATCAGGTCGAAGGGCGCGGCGGACTGGATATCGGGATGGGCAAAGCCCGCCGCTTCCATGCAGGCGACGCGCCCGGCCAGATCGTTGATCTCCACATTGGCGCGGGCGACGTCCACCGCCACCTCGTCGATGTCGGAGGCGAGGATGCGCGCCTCGGGCAGTTCCTTGGCCGCCGCCATCGCCAGCACCGCCGTGCCGCAGCCGATGTCGGCCACGTTGGCAAAACTCGCACTTTCGTTCAGCAGGCGGTCCAGCGCGCGCAAACAGCCCAGCGTCGTGCCGTGATGGCCCGTGCCGAAGGCCACCGTCGCCTCGATCTGCAGGGGCACGCGACCGGCGGGCACCTTGCCCGCATCGTGCGAACCGAAGACGAAGAAGCGGCCCGCATCCACGGGTGCCAGTTCGCGCCGCACGTGTGCGACCCAGTCCACCTCGGGCACCTCGGACACCACGAAGGGCGCGGCGCCGAAGGCCGTGCGCAGCAGTTCCAGCGTCACCGTGTCGGGGGCGTCCAGGAAATAGGCGCCCACTTCCCACAGGCCCGAACCGTCCTCGATCTCGAACACGCCGACGCCCGAAGGCTCCGGCTCCATCCGCTCGATGGCTTCGGCCAGGGCTTCGGCGGCGTCCTCGCCCGGCAGGGTGGTCAATGCGGTGTAGGTGGGCATGGTCTTCTCACTCCATCAGCGTTTCCGCCCGCCGTCCCCTTGGGACGGCCCACGCGGCGACGCACCTCCCCTTGCGGGGGGCCGGCGCCGCGCGGTTGTCCTTACACGATCTTCTGGCCGGTCTTGGCCCAGTCGGCCATGAACGTCTCAAGCCCCTTGTCGGTCAGCGGGTGGCTGGCCAGACCCTTGATCACGGCGGGTGGCGCGGTGATCACGTCGGCGCCGATCAGCGCGCATTGCGACACGTGGTTGGCGTTGCGAACCGACGCGGCGAGGATCTGCGTCGTGAAGTCGTAGTTGTCGTAGATCGTGCGGATGTCCGAGATCAGCTCCAGCCCGTCGAGGTTCATGTCATCGAGGCGGCCGATGAAGGGGCTGATGAAGGTCGCGCCGGCCTTCGCCGCCAGCAGCGCCTGGTTGGCGGTGAAGCACAGCGTGACGTTGACCATGAAGCCTTCGTCCGACAGCACCTTGCAGCATTTCAGGCCGTCATGGGTCAGCGGCACCTTCACGGCGATGTTCGACGCGATCTCGGCCAGCTTGCGGCCTTCGGCGATCATGTCGTCCGCCTTCAGCGCCACGACCTCGGCCGACACGGGGCCGGACACGATCGAGCAGATCTCTTTCGTGACTTCCAGGATGTCGCGGCCCGATTTCAGGATCAGCGACGGGTTGGTGGTCACGCCGTCGACCAGGTTCAGGTCGTTCAGTTCCTGGATGGACGCGACGTCCGCGGTATCGACGAAGAATTTCATGAAGCCGTTCCTTGGATGAATGCGGGTGGGATGTGCGGGGTTTCCCCCGAGGCCGCCCCCGTGATAGCGCAAGCGGAGGGCATGGGAAAGGGAGTGCGCGTGTCGGAACGGTTTGCCGAAGGCGATCTGGTCGGCGTCCTGACGACCGAACCGCTGGGCCGCCCGCTGGATTACAAGGCGCCCGCCGGCGGCTGCACCGCCGGCGATCTGGTGGAGGTGCCTCTGGGCCCGCGCCGGGTTCTGGGCTGCGTCTGGGGCAAGGGCGAGGGCAACTTCGACATCCACCGCGTGCGCCCCGTGACCCGGGTGCTGGACGCCGCCCCCCTGCGGGACGAGATGCGGACCTTCCTGCAACGCGCCGCCGACTACACCCTGACCCCCCTGCCCCAGATGCTGCGTCTGGCCACCCGCGCGCCCGATCTGGGCGCGGGCCCCGCCACCCGCCGCGTCCTGCGCGCCACGGGACGGGAACCTGCGCGGGAAACCGAGGCCCGGCTGCGGGTCATGGACGCGCTGGACACCTTTGGCGGCGCCTGGGTCACGGCCGGCGAGCTGGCGGCCGAGGCCGGCGTCTCCACCGCCGTCATCAAGGGCCTTGTGAAAGCCGGCGTTCTGGCCGAGGAGGACGCCCCCCGCGACCTGCCCTATCCGCGCCTGAACCCGAACCTGCCGTCCAAGGACCTGTCCGACGGTCAGGCCGAGGCCGCCGCCGCGCTGGCCGCCGCCGTGGCCACGGGCGATTACGGCACCACCCTGCTGAAGGGCGTGACCGGATCGGGCAAGACCGAGGTCTATCTGGAAGCCGTGGCCGAATGTCTGCGCCAAGGGCGTCAGGCGCTGGTCCTGCTGCCCGAGATCGCGCTCACGGCCGGGTTCCTCGACCGGGTGGAGGCGCGGTTCGGCGCGAAGCCCGCCGAATGGCATTCGGGCGTCACCTCCACCGAACGCCGCCGGTTGTGGCGCATGATCGGGGTGGGCGAGGCGCAGCTGGTCGTGGGCGCGCGGTCGGCCCTGTTCCTGCCCTTCCGCGAACTGGGCCTGATCGTCGTGGATGAGGAGCACGACACCTCCTACAAGCAGGAGGAGGGGGTGCTCTACAACGCTCGCGACATGGCGGTGCTGCGGGCGTCGATCTGCGGGGCGCAGGTGGTGCTGGCCTCGGCCACGCCCGCGCTGGAGACGTGGGTGAACGCCGACAGCGGCAAGTATCGGCGGCTGGACCTGACCGCGCGCTTCGGCGCCGCCGAACTGCCCGAGATGCGGGCCATCGACATGCGGGCCGAGAAGCTGGCGTCGAACCGTTGGATCTCGGAAACGCTGGCCCGGCAGGTGGAGGCGCGGATCGCGGCGGGGGAACAGGCGCTCCTGTTCCTGAACCGGCGCGGCTACGCCCCCGTCACCATCTGTCGCGCCTGCGGGCATCAGGTCGGCTGCACCGAATGTGACGCGCGCATGGTCGAACACCGCTTCCTGAAGCGGCTGGTCTGCCACCAGTGCGGCGCGACGCGCCCGGTACCCGAGGCCTGCCCCGCCTGTTCGGTGGAAGGCAAAATGGCCGCCGTCGGTCCGGGGGTGGAGCGGCTGGCCGAGGAGGTCGCCGAACGTTTCCCGGGCGCGCGGGTGTCGGTCCTGTCCTCGGACCTGTTCGGAACCGCGCGGGCGCTGAAGGAGGCGATCGAGACGATCGCGGCCGGGGGGGCCGACATCATCATCGGCACGCAGATCGTGGCCAAGGGCCACAACTTCCCGCTGCTGACGCTGGTGGGGGTGATCGATGCGGATCTGGGGCTGCAGGGGTCCGACTTGCGGGCGGCGGAACGCACGTTCCAGCTGATGCGGCAGGTCGCGGGGCGGGCGGGGCGGGCCGACAAGCCGGGGGTGGCGCTGCTGCAGACCCACCAGCCCGAACATCCCGTGATCCGCGCCATCCTGACCGGAAACGAGGAGGACTTCTGGCGGGCCGAGGCCGCCGAGCGGCGCATGGCCGGGGCGCCCCCCTACGGGCGGATGGCGGGCATCGTCCTGTCGCATCCGGACGTGGCCGTGGTGTTTGACTTCGCGGGCGAACTGGCGCGGCGCGACGGGCCGCTGCGGGCCATCGGGGCGCAGATCTACGGCCCCGCCCCCGCACCCATCGCGCGGGTCCGGGGCCGCCACCGCGTGCGCCTTCTGGTGAAGGCCGAACGGGGCACGCCCTTCCAGGCGGCGCTGGCCGAATGGGCGGGTCAGCTGAAGCTGCCCGCCAACCTGCGCCTGGCGATCGACATCGATCCGCAAAGCTTCCTATAGAGCGTTCGGCTTCCTATATTGGCCCCGACGAACGGAGGTTTCCCATGTTCTTTTCCAAACCCGCCGCGATGGTGCGGCCCGAAGACGCCCTGCCCGGCCGCGCCCAGCCGCTGCCCACGGCCGACACGCATTTCGTGTCCGGCATCCCCCTGAAATCGCCCGTCCCCGAGGGGTTCGAGGAGGCCATGTTCGGCATGGGCTGCTTCTGGGGCGTGGAACGCCGCTTCTGGCAGGTGCCGGGCGTCTGGCTGACCATGGCCGGCTATGCGGGCGGCTTCACGCCCAACCCGACCTACAAGGAAACCTGCACCCAGCTGACGGGCCACAACGAGGTGGTGCGCGTGATCTTCGACCCGAAGATCGTGAGCTATCAGGACCTGCTAAAGGTGTTCTGGGAAAACCACGACCCGACGCAGGGGATGCGGCAGGGCAACGACGTCGGCTCCACCTACCGCTCGGGCATCTACTGCTACACGCCGGAACAGGAAGCCGCGGCGAAGGCCACGAAGGCCGAGTTCGAGGCCGGCCTGAAGGCCGCGGGCTACGGCGCCGTCACGACCGAGATCGTGCCGGTGCCCGAGTTCTTCTATGCTGAGGATTATCACCAGCAGTACCTAGCCAAGAACCCCGACGGTTATTGCGCCCTCCGTGGCACGGGCGTGACCTGCGCGATCTGAGAAGGGGCCCTTGCGGGCCCTTTTTTCTTTTCTTTTGCCCCGCGTGTCGTAACAAAAGCGTCAACATGGGGGGACGTGATGCGGCACACGGTGGACGACGTTCTGGCACGGGGGGGCGCCGGCCGCTTCCAATGGCGGCTTCTGGGCATCTTCGGGCTGGTCTGGACGGCGGACGCCATGCAGGTGCTGGCCGTCGGCTTTTCGGCCGCGTCGCTGGCCAAGACGTTCGGGCTGACGATCCCGCAGGCGCTTCAGACCGGCACGCTGTTCTTTCTGGGGATGTTCCTGGGGGCGGCGCTGTTCGGGCGGCTGGCCGACCGGATCGGGCGGCGGCGCGTGCTGCTGATCACCGTGGCCTGCGATGCGGTGTTCGGGCTCTTGTCGGTCTTCGCGCCCGGCTTTGGCATCCTGCTGGCGCTGCGGTTCCTGACGGGCGTGGCCGTGGGGGGCACCCTTCCCGTCGATTACGCGATGATGGCAGAATTCCTGCCGCCGAAGAACCGCGGCCGCTGGCTGGTGGGGCTGGAAGGGTTCTGGGCCGTCGGCACCCTGATCATCGCCCTGACCGCCTGGATCGCGAGCCTCATGGGTGCGGCCGAGGCGTGGCGCTGGATGTTCGCGGTTGCCGCCCTGCCCGCCCTGATCGGGATCTGGCTGCGCCTGTGGATCCCCGAATCCCCCATGTACCTGCTGAAGGCCGGGCGCGAGGCCGAAGCCCGCGCGGTGCTGACCAAGGTGCTGCGCGTGAACGGTCAGACTATGCCCGCCGGCACGCTCGCCCTTCCCCCCGCCCTAGGGTTCACGCCCGACCTGCGCCGCATGACGGTGGCGGTCGCGGCGCTGTGGTTCCTCGTCTCCGTCGCCTATTACGGGGTGTTCGTCTGGGTGCCGGGGCGGCTGGCCTC
Organism: Falsirhodobacter sp. 20TX0035; assembly: GCF_028307215.1. Lineage (GTDB taxonomy): Bacteria > Pseudomonadota > Alphaproteobacteria > Rhodobacterales > Rhodobacteraceae > Falsirhodobacter. Next base: position 138,642 of record NZ_JAQMHV010000006.1, read on the forward strand.
CGAAGGCTTCGGCTTCGTGCGGGGCTACGGGTTCCTCGTGATCCTCGCGCTGGCGCAGCTGCCGGGCTATGCGCTGGCGGCCTACGGAGTGGAGCGTTGGGGGCGCAAGCCGACGCTGATCGGCTTCCTTCTGGCCTCGGCCGCGGGATGCCTGCTGTTCACCGTGTCGGGCGGTGCCACGCTGATCGGCGCGTCGCTGCTGTTGATGAGCTTTGCGCTGCTGGGGACATGGGGCGCGCTCTATGCCTTCACGCCCGAACTCTATCCGACCGCCCTGCGCGGCACGGGGATGGGCACGGCGGGGGCGATGGCGCGGCTGGGCGGACTGGCGGCGCCTTCGGTGGTCGGGCTGGTGGTGGCCTACAGCTTCACCGCGGCCATCGGGCTGTTCGCGGGGCTTTTGCTGCTGGCGGCGCTGGCGGCGGCGACGATCCGCACCGAAACGCGCAACGCCCGCCTGACCTGAAAGCAAAACGCCCGGGGTGTCCCCCAGGCGCCTGTGTCAGCGACGATCGTATTCGTCATCCTCGTCATGCACCGTTTCTCCGGCGGGTTTGAAGAAGCTTTCGGCGTCCGAATAGTCGACGGAGGACTTGTCCTCCTCCTCTTCGCGCTTGGTGAACACGTCGAAGTCGGAGGGCATGCGGGGCTCGTCCTCCATCTCCAGCGACTGTTCGGTGGACACCAGCTTGCGGCGTTCGTCATCCGTCATCACGCCGCCTTCGGCCGCGCGCTTTCGGGCCGCCTGCTGCACGATCGAATCAAGCTCGCTTTGACGGCACAGGCCCAGCGCCACCGGATCGATCGGCGTCATGGAGCCGATGTTCCAGTGCGTGCGTTCGCGGATCGACTGGATGGTGGGCTTCGTGGTGCCGACCAGCTTGGCGATCTGACCGTCGGTCAGTTCCGGGTGGAACTTCACCAGCCACAGGATCGCGTTCGGACGGTCCTGACGTTTGGACAGGGGCGTGTAGCGGGGACCGCGACGCTTGTCCTCGCCCTGGGCCGCGGCGTTGTATTTCAGCTTCAGCTTGTGCAGCGGGTTCTTCTGGCCCTTCTCGACCTCGGCCGGGTCCAGCTGGTTGTTGGCCACCGGATCGAAACCCTTCACGCCGGTCGCGACATCGCCGTCGGCGATGCCCTGCACCTCAAGCTCGTGCATGCCGCAGAAATCGGCGATCTGGCGGAAGGACAACGTCGTGTTGTCGATCAGCCAGACGGCCGTCGCCTTTGCCATCAGGGGCTTCGTCATGGGTTGCTCCTTTACACATCTCTCCCGGGCCGGGAAACGGCTGCGGGGCGGGCCCGCGACTTTCGCTTTCGGGAATTGACGCCGTATATAGGTCAACCCCGGTGGAAGGGGAAGGGAAAATGCACCCCCGCCCCTTTGGCCGCGTCAATCCCCCGGCATCTCCAGCACGATCTTCCCGATATGGGCCGAGCTTTCCATGCGCGCATGGGCCTTGGCCGCATCGTCCATGGAATAGGTGCTGTCCATCACCGGGCGCAGGTGGCCCGCCGCGACCATGGGCCAGACGTGGCGATACACTTCCTTGGCGATCCGGGCCTTTTGCAGCGTCGACTGCGGGCGCAGCGTCGATCCGGTGATCGTCAGGCGGCGCGTCATGACCTCGGCCATGTTCAGCTCCACCTTCGCGCCCTGCAGGAAGGCGATCTGCACCAGACGCCCGTCATCGGCCAGCGCGCGCAGGTTGCGGGGCAGATAGTCGCCCCCCACCATGTCCAGGATCACGTCGGCCCCGCCCACGGCGCGCAGCACCTCGACGAAGTCGCTGTCGCGGTAGTTCACGGCCTCGGCCCCCAGATCGGCGCAGGCCTCGCACTTCTCGTCCGATCCGGCGGTGGCGAAGACGCGGGCGCCCAGCGCGTCGGCGATCTGGATCGCCGTCGTGCCGATGCCCGAGGATCCGCCATGCACGAGGAACCGCTCCCCCGCGACCAGCCCGCCGCGCATGACCATGTTGGACCACACGGTGAAGCAGGTTTCGGGCAGGCCGGCGGCTTCGGCCAGGCTCACCCCCTCGGGGATGGGCAGGGCGTGGTCGGCCTGGGTCACGACATGGGTGGCATATCCGCCGCCCGGCAGCAGCGCGCAGACCGGATCGCCGATCTTCCAGCGGGTGACCCCCGGCCCCACCGCCGCCACGTGTCCGGCGCATTCCAGCCCCGGCAGGGGCGAGGCGTCGGGCGGCGGCGCGTATTGCCCCGCGCGTTGCAGCGCGTCGGGGCGGTTCACGCCGGCAAAGGCCACACGGATCAGGATCTGGCCGTGGCTGGGCACCGGCGCGGGCACGTAGTCGATCGTCAGAACCTCGGGGGCGCCATGTTCCCGGATGGTGACGGCGCGCATCAGTTCGGGCATATCCTCAGGGATCATGACATGCGCCCCGGCATGTCGTCCCGCCCCTTGGGCGCGCGGATCCAGGACAAGGGCGTGGCCGCCAGCTTCGCCAGCGGATTGGCGGCGCAGCGGGCTTTCAGCCCTTCGATCTTCATCACCCCCTCGATCCGGCGATCCAGGAAGTCCCACGTCGCCTGATGGTCGGTGCTGTCGTCGCCCAGCCAGAACAGCACGGTCGCGGCATAGACGCCCGACAGGGTGGCGCGCTTCGTGTACCAGTTCACGTCCTGCGACGTGTCGCCCAGCGTGCGCCAGATGGTGTCGGCGGTGTGCCAGACGGCCCGCGCCCCGTCGCCCGCATGCTGCGGCAGCGCGAACAGGGTGGAGCCGCGGCGCACGGCCTCCTTGTCCGCCTCCTCCAGCCGCAGGCGGATCAGGGTGGCGACCCGCTTGCGGTAGGGCATGTCGGCCAGCGACACCGCGGCCGCACGGTCCACCATCCGCGCGTCCCCGCGCCAGTGATAGGCCAGCGCCAGATCCACCGCGCCGCGCGGAAACAGCGCGCGGCCCAGCCCGTGCGACACGCCGGCATCCGTCAGCGCGGCCCGCAACGTCGCCTCGGACCAGCCGTCGAAGGCGACATGCGCCAGGGCCGCGTCGATGACGGCGTTCTTCACTTCGGTGCTTTCCATGCTCATACCTCCGTTGCGGTGGACATGGGGGATATAGTGTTCTATATGGGCGCTGCCTGCACAATCGTGCAACTCTAGCTTAGGAAGGTGGTGACACCATGCAGGTCAGCGTCCGTGACAACAACGTCGAACAGGCCCTTCGGGCCCTGAAGAAGAAACTTCAGCGTGAAGGCGTTTTCCGCGAAATGAAGCTCAAGCAACATTTCGAGAAACCGTCCGTCAAGAAAGCGCGTGAGCAAGCCGAGGCCGTTCGTCGTGCCCGTAAACTCGCTCGCAAGAAAGCGCAGCGCGAGGGCAACCTCTAAGACGTTCGCGTCCAAAGCTGGGGCCTTCGGGTCCACCGTTGAACCCCCTGGCGCAGGCTTGGGGGTTTTTCGTTACACCGGGATGGCGGTGGTGCGGAACACCGTCTTCAGCGCAAAGGACGAATGCATCTGCGCCACGCCCGGCAGGCGGGCCAGCGATTGGCGGTGGATGCGGGCGAAATCCTCGGTGTCGGCGGCCAGCACCTTCAGCAGATAATCGGCGGTGCCGGCCATCAGGTGGCATTCCATCACGTCGGGGATGCGCTGCACGGCGGCCTCAAACGCGGCCAGAACCTCGTCGGCCTGGCCCGACAGCGTGATCTCCACAAAGACGACGGTGGGGCGTTCCATCTTGCGGGCGTTCAGCAGCGCCACGTAATCGGCGATGAAGCCCTCCTCCTCCAGCCGCTGCACCCGGCGATGACAGGCCGAGGCGGACAGGTTCACGCGTTCGGCCAGATCGGCGTTGGTGATCCGCCCCTGCTTTTGCAGGACGGACAGGATGCGGCGGTCGATGGGATCAAGTTTCATCCGGGGGGCCTTTGGCTGACGCCTCGCCCTTACGCCAAGCCCACCCGGATGGGAACGTCAAACCTGCGGCTTCTGGGCCAGAAGGTCGCGGATCTGGATCAGCAGTTCCTCTTGCGTCGGGCCCTTGGGCGCGGCGGCTTCTTCCTGCGCCTTCTTGTGATGCGTCGCGTCCTTCACCTTGTTCACGGCCTTGACCAGCAGGAACACCACGAAGGCCACGATCAGGAAGTTGATCACCGCCATCACGAAGGAGCCATAGGCGAAGATCGCGGCGCCGGAATTGCGCGCCTCCTCCAGGCTCGCGCCGGGGGCCACGTCGCCCGACAGCACCCAGTAGAGGTTCGAAAAGTCGATCCCGCCGATGATCAGGCCGATCACCGGGTTGATCAGGTCCTTCACGATCGAGTTGACGATGGCGGTGAACGCGGCGCCGATGATGATGCCGACCGCGAGGTCGAGCACATTGCCCCGTGCGATGAACTTGCGGAATTCGTGAAGCATCTTCTTCCCTTTTCGTTAGGTGACTCGGATATGAGGCACACTATCGGGATGACGAGGGACGCGGCGCAAAAAGCGCCGCGCCCCGTGGTTCATGCTCAGAACGTCTTGCTCAGCCCCAGATAAACGGCACGGCCGGGCTCGTTGAAGGTGTTGGCGCCCACGCCGGTGCGGTCCACGTCCTTGTCCAGCAGGTTCGTGATCCCTCCGGTCAGGGACACGCCGTTGTCCATCACATAGCGGGTGGACAGGTTCACAAGGGTGTAGGGATCGCGATCCTCGGTGCTCGTGGCGTCGGCGCCGGTCAGGGCGTTGAACTGCGCGGCCTCGATCTTGCCGTAATGGGTCAGGGCGGGGATGATCGTCCAATTGTCCGTGGCGTCCCATTCCAGCGCGGCGTTGACGGTGTATTTGGGCACAAGGCTCAGCGGGTCGCCGGTGTCCTTGTTTTCGGACTTGATCATGTAGGTCAGGTTCGTGGTCAGGCTGAGCGTGTCGGCCAGCGGCGTGCTGAAGCTGCCCTCCAGCCCCGTGATGACGGCGCGGGGGATGTTTTCCCACTGGAAGACCTTGCAGGCGCTGTCGACCGTAGACGGATCCTCGTCGAAGTCGCAGGAGGCCTGCGCCCGCAGCGTGTCGCCCGACTGGATGCGGTTGCGGTAGTTGTTGTGGAACGCGGTCAGCGTGGCCGCCACGCCGAAGTCGTTTTCATAGGCGACGCCCAGTTCCGCGTTGACCGAGGTTTCGGGTTCCAGATCCGCGTTGCCAAGAACGTAGCACGGCCCCTCCACCCCCACGGGGCATCCGTTGCCGCGCGTGGTGTAGATGTAGTTGGGGCTGACCTGATACAGGTTCGGCGCCTTGAAAGCGCGCGCGACGCCGCCCTTGACCGTCCAGTTGTCCGTGACGCGATAGGAGGCGTTCAGCCCGCCGCTGAAGGTCGTGCCGTAATCCTCGCTCCAGTCCGCGCGCAGGCTGGGGGCAAGGGAAAGGCGGTCGGACAGTTCGATGTTGCCTTCGGCGTAAAGGCCGACCAGCGTCTGGTCCAGAACCGGATCGCGGTCCCCCGCGCTGTCAGCCGTGCCGCCCACGCCAAGGTCGATGTCGCCCGCGCTGGTGACAAGGACAGGGTCGTTGATACGTTCGTAGCGCACCTCGCTTCCCAGGGTCCAGGTGGCCAGCCGGCCAAAGATCTGGCCCGGCAGGACCCATTCCGTCTTGCCGCTGATGTTGCGCAGATCGACCGTGCCGAAGTCCAGCGCGTTGATGGCCCCTTCTCCGGACCCGGCCGTGCCTTCCAGAAGGCGGGTGTTCGACGTCTTCTCGAACTGCAGATAGCTCATCGATTCGCCGAAGCCGTAGGTGCCGCGATGGGTCAGGGCGGCGGTGCGGCGGCGCAGGACGTTCGTCTCCGTCCCCTGCAGCGATTGCAGGAAGTCGGCGTTGGCACTGGTGCTGCCGTTCGACAGCTGCGTGTCACCGGCAAAGATGTTGCCCTGGCGGGAATAGCCCAGTTCGAAGTCGAACGTGTTCTGGTCGTTCGGGGTCCAGCGCAGCAGGCCGTTGAGGTCGCGGTTGCGCACGCCTTCGTTCCCCGCGGGCACGCTGCATTCGGTCACCGCCCCGGCGCGGTTGTAGCAGGTTTCCCCGGCCACGGCGCCCGCATTGATGTCATAGGCGTCCGCGTCAGTCTTGTTGGCGTTGGCGGTGAAGCGCAGAGCCAGCCGGTCGTTCAGCGGCTTCGACCAGATCAGGTTCAGCCGCTTCGTGTCGCCCTCGTCCGACGATTCGGGGAAGTCGAAATGCGTGCTGACGGTCAGGCTTTCCTCCGTCGGCATCTTGGTGATGATGTTCACCACGCCCCCTGCGGCGCCCGAGCCATAGCGGGCCGCCGCCGGGCCGCGGATCACCTCGATCTGGTCGATCAGTTCGGCGGGCACCCAGTTCGAATCGCCCCGCGTGTCGCGTTCCCCGCCGCGCCCCATCTTGACCGAGTTGCGCGACAGCACCGGCTTGCCGTCGATCAGGATCAGCGTGTTTTCCGGGCCCATGCCGCGGATGTCGATCTGGCGCTGGTTGCCGCGTTGCCCCGTGGCGCTGGCGCCGGTCAGGTTCACACCGGGCTGCTTGCGGATCAGTTCGGAGATGTCGTTGGCGACGGGCGTCTTCTCGATCTGCTCTTCGGTGATGGTGGAGGTGCCCAGCGCCTGACGCACGGCTTCCTCGTAGCTTTTCACGATGATCGGGGGGAGGACAGTGACCTCCGGCCCATCGGCCGGAACCTCCTGCGCCCAAACGGGGGCCGTCGACGCCATGAGCGCCAAGATTGCGTGGGAAATGGTGTGCGGAACGCGCCGTGCCATGACCTCTCCTGTCGGAATGAAAGGGGAAAGGCTGGCGGAAAGGCTGGCGATGGGCCCCGTCTAATCACAGAACCTTGATCTGCCAACCCTTTTCGTGATGTCCCGCGTCAGGACGATGCCGTGGGGTCACGGATGTCGGCTTCGTACAGCTCCAGCGGCAGGCCATCGGGATCCGTGAAGAAGGTGAAGGCGCATCCAGTGTGTTCGTCCATCCGCACCGGCTCCACCACCACGCCCTGCGCTTCCAGCCAGGCCTTCCCGGCCTCCACATCCTTCACCGCAAAGGCCAGATGGCGCAGGCCGGCGGCCTCGGGCCGGTTGGGTCGCGGGGGCGGATCGGGAAATGAAAAGAGTTCAAGTCCCGTCCCGTCGGGCAGACGAAGGTCGAGCTTCCAAGAGCGGCGCGCTTCGCGGAAGTTTTCGGCCACAACCCTCGCGCCCAGAAGGTCGCAGTAGAAGGCCTTCGACCGGGCGTAGTCGGTGCAGATGATCGCAACGTGATGCACACCGACGATCTTCATCCTGAGATGCCCCTGCGAACGGAAAAGGTTCGACACGGCATATCACCGGAACAACAGCATTGTAAGGCTTTGCCGGCGTGTCGAAAGATCTGAAGATGTAGATTCGCAGACGGGTTTGCCGCTGCTCGCTTGGAAACACACGCTTACACTGCATCTTTCACCAAGCATTTTTACCTCGTTCGTCAGGCAATCTTACCGCATTAGGACCGGTTGTCTGGGCGAGGTCGAATGATCAGGGAGGACACGATCAGCGAGCCCGTGCACACTCTAAGCTGTTAAATGAAACCATGAAAAACATGATGGGACCCACAGGCACGTATGGTTGCTAGGACGCAATTCGAAGTCAGGAAGCCATCTAGGGATTAATTTTTCTAAGGGCGGGTGGTATGAGCGCTAAGCTGATCTCCGGCTTACGCAAGTGCGCCATACACAGGGTCCTCAGTCTACCAAAAGGTTCGGCACATTGCAGCAGCATCCCACTAGGATGCGGTCACGCCAACGATAGGTCCAAACCTAGTTTTGGGTACTCAAGATCAGGCCCATGTAGATGAAACCAAATACAAGCATACAGCCGATCTTTACCACTAGCCGACGCTCAAGGGCACGCATCTCTAAGTTAACATCCCCTGACATAGGGCTGCTGACAGCACTTTCCCGGGCAAATGCGACTATCATATCGATTTGCTCCTTGGTATAATTTGCTGACTCAAGTCTGCGGGCGTATTCGCACAGGTCAACACGCATTGGCTCTGCCATCCTTGGCTCAGTGGAGAAATGCTACAGCAACACAAAGCGGCGATCCACTTGGATTGTAGCGCGTCAGCTGTGGTCGCCGCTGCTCCCGCGGAACTTAAATCGACGATGAGTCAAAGACAGTTCATTTCGCTCTGGAAACGGATTTAGACACTAGCCTACCTTGGTTGGACGATGATCATCTGCGCCTCGAATACATGTGCGGCTATGTCGGCCGCCTCTCGCAGTATGGCCGCCTCGCTGCGGAGTGGTTTAGGCTCGCGCGACGCCGGAGGGTCGGGTTCCGGCAGGGACGCCGCGATATATTCTTCGGCGGACCATAAGGCAGAACTTTCGATATCCCTGATGAACTGTCGGTCAGAAAAGGGTACATCTTGTGGCACCTTCGAGCTGCGGCGCAGCTCGGCCTTCTCCAGCCCGCGTCGTTCTGCTTGATGCAGGTCTGTCACCAACAGGGGCAAGCGTTCTCCAAGCGGCTGATCGTGCTCTTCGAGGTAACTGCTCAGTCGGTCTTCCAGCCCCCGACTTGTCAGCACTTCGAGCGCCCGCGGCTCCGAACATAGCCAAGTATTTGCGCCGTCGAAAGCGACGTGGTGCTGCTCATCGTCAAGCGAACCTATGGTAGATGGCGCAACGAAGAGCGAGCGCCGCGCAATATCTGTTCGGCTCCATGCCTGATTGATCTCATGTATCTGATGGAAGCGAGGTGCCGCGTAGAAAACAAGATTCGAGCCGTCATCAAGCGACAACAGCATTTCATGCTGATCCGAGGTCGATGCTTCGGTGATCGGGAAACGGTAATAGGGGACGTTCAATGTTCCGCCTGTGGCAAGGACAGATCGGTATTCGCGTGCCGCTCGTGTGACCATGCAATGGGATCGTTTAAACTGCAAGAACAGGGGAACGCCCGGCCTGTCGAGCTTCACGTCATAGCCGCCGCCAGCCTTCCCCTCCTCGATCAGGCTAGGGAAGACTGGCGCTGTGGACAGGGCAATCCAGCCAACGAGTTCATTTGTTAGGGCGAACCCATAAGAAAATTCAGAAATTTCAGGCTTCATTTCTCAATCGCAGCTTTTCTGGAAGCCGTCGCCAAAACAAGAGCAGGTGGGTTCAATCGGTCAGGGCAACGGCTCGATCGAAGGTATCAGCCGGCGTCTGGAAGCCAAGCGTTTTCCGCGACCTCGTATTGAGCCGGAGGGCCACCTCATCGAGGTCGCTCTGCGTGCAGACGGATAGGTCTGTGCCGTTCGGGAAGTATTGGCGCAGCAGGCCATACCCTATCTGCAAGGTTGTCGAGCGGGCCATCGACGCGAACGAGTCAACCCTTCCTTGAATCGACGAGTCACTAGAATCGTCGAGGCAGCATTCGAGCGATCAATGGCGGGGATGGAGGCCGAAACGTCTTGGCGTCTCCAGCGAGACGTCGCGTCAGCCCGCTGGTCAGCGCAATCCGCATATTATGCTACCAAAGGAGCGGCACCAAACCACGAGAGGTCCACTTTGCGCAAAAGCACGCAATAGAGTGCGCAAAGGCTTCAAGCGAAAATCCGCTCGGGTTCCCTCGGAAATTAAAACGCGAAATCTCATGCGTTCAGAGCTAAGGCTTTCTCTGGATGTCCAAGGTCCCGCATCCGAACCTCCTTGCCATGCCGTTGATCCTACAAGAAGGATTGCCGCAGGGTAATGGAGATACACCGTGCTGAACGCAATCCTGGAGAGCAAATCCGGCCGATTGAGCCGGGATGCCGAGAAGAACATCCGCTGGAGCGATTTATTCCGGGGCAGCGAGGACCTAGTCACCGCGACCCTCTTCGAGCGCCTGTCCTATCTGCCGGCCGAAACCGCTTGGCAACTGCTCGCGACTGCGGCGAACGGGCAACTGCATCCTTACCGGATGGTTGAGCTCAAAACGCTCGAATTCTGGCCGATGTGGGAAACTGTGCTTCGGCATGCAATCTTGACCCCTTAGACGGGGGTATCGGCGCCCAATTTTGACCCCCCTGATGTTTTGTCGG
>NZ_JAQMHV010000007.1 GCF_028307215.1 Falsirhodobacter sp. 20TX0035
CCCTGACGGTTCAGGGCGACACGATCCGCACCTTCGACAGCTCCGACTGGGGTGAACGTGCCTTTTGCGGCACCTGCCGCCGTCAGGGCGGCGTCGGCTTTGCCCTGATGGTGAAGGCCGGTGCCCTGACGGTTCAGGGCGACACGATCCGCACCTTCGACAGCTCCGACTGGGGTGAACGTGCCTTTTGCGGCACCTGCGGGACGGCGCTCTGGTTCCACGCCAAGGGGGCCGACGAATACGCCCTGTCGCCCGGCCTGCTGGACGACTGGACCGGGCTGCGGATCGCGGACGAGATCTTCATCGACCAGAAGCCCGACACCTATGATTTCGCCGGAAACAGGCCCCGCCTGACCGGCGACGAATTCTTTGCCACGCTTTCCGCTGGAGGCCAGCCATGACCATCTACGACGAACACTGGGTTGCCGCCGAGGAAGCCAAGCGCCAGTTCATGAACGACCACGGCCTGTTCCGTTTCGAGGACGAGAAGTCGTCCTGCGGCGTGGGGCTTGTGGTGTCGATGAACGGCCAGCCCGCGCGGCGGGTGGTGCAGGCCGGCATCGACGCGCTGAAGGCGATCTGGCACCGCGGCGCGGTCGACGCCGACGGCAAGACGGGCGACGGCGCGGGCATCCATGTGCAGATCCCGGTGCCCTTCTTCTACGATCAGGTGCGCCGCACGGGGCACGAACCGGACACGGCGAAGCGCATCGCCGTGGGACAGGTCTTCCTGCCGCGCACCGATTTCGCCGCGCAGGAGCGCTGCCGGACCATCGTGGAGACGGAAGTCCTGCGCATGGGCCACTACATCTACGGCTGGCGGCACGTGCCGGTGGACATCTCGGTCCTGGGCGACAAGGCCAACGCGACCCGCCCCGAGATCGAGCAGATCCTGATCCGCTGCGACAAGGACATCGACGAGGAGCAGTTCGAGCGCGAGCTGTACATCATCCGCCGCCGGATCGAGAAGGCGGCGCTGGAAGCCAACATCACCACCCTCTACATCTGCTCCTTGTCGTGCCGCTCGCTCATCTACAAGGGGATGATGCTGGCCGAACAGGTGGCCGTGTTCTATCCGGACCTGATGGACGACCGTTTTGAGTCGGCCTTCGCCATCTACCACCAGCGGTATTCCACCAACACCTTCCCGCAATGGTCGCTGGCCCAGCCCTTCCGCATGCTGGCCCACAACGGCGAGATCAACACGCTGAAGGGCAACGTCAACTGGATGAAGAGCCATGAGATCCGCATGGCCTCGTCCACCTTTGGCGACGCGGCGGGCGACATCAAGCCGATCATCCCGGCGGGCACGTCGGATTCTGGCGCGCTGGACGCCGTGTTCGAGGTTCTGGTGCGTGGCGGCCGCAACGCCCCCATGACCAAGACGATGCTGGTCCCCGAAGCGTGGTCCAAGCAGACCGGAGAGATGCCGAAGGCGTGGCAGGACATGTACGCCTATTGCAACGCGGTGATGGAGCCGTGGGACGGCCCCGCCGCGCTGGCCATGACCGATGGCCGCTGGGTGTGCGGCGGTCTGGACCGCAACGGGCTGCGTCCAATGCGCTATGTCGTGACGGGCGACGGGCTGCTGATCGCGGGCTCCGAAGCCGGCATGGTCCCGGTGGACGAGGCCACGATCCGCGAAAAAGGCGCGCTGGGGCCGGGGCAGATGATCGCCGTGGACATGGCCGAGGGGCGTCTTTACCACGATCAGGAACTGAAGGACAAACTGGCCGCCGACCGTCCCTTCGGCGACTGGATCGAAAAGGTCGTGGACCTGTCTGTCCTGCTGCACGACGTGCCGGAAACCCCGCGTTTCGCGGGCGCCGAGCTGCGCCGCCGCCAGATCGCCGCCGGCTATTCGCTGGAGGAGCTGGAGCAGGTTCTGGCCCCCATGGCCGAGGACGGCAAGGAAATGGTCGCCTCCATGGGCGACGACACGCCGGCGGCCGTTCTGTCGTCGGTGTATCGCCCGCTGTCGCACTTCTTCCGGCAGGCGTTCAGCCAGGTCACCAACCCGCCCATCGACTCGCTTCGCGAAGCGCGGGTGATGAGCCTGAAGACCCGGTTCGGCAACCTCAAAAACGTGCTGGACGAAAACTCGGGCCAGACCGAGATCCTGGTCCTGGAATCGCCCTTCGTCGCGAACGCCGAATTCGAGGTGATGCTGAAGCAGTTCGGCGATCAGGTCGCGGTGATCGACTGCACCTTCCCCGTGGGCGCCGACATGGCCGAGGCGTTGACCCGCATCCGGGCCGAGGCCGAGGATGCCGTGCGTTCGGGCGCGGGCCATCTGGTGCTGACGGACGAACACCAGTCCGGCAGCCGCGTGCCGCTGCCGATGATCCTGGCCACCAGCGCCGTGCATTCGTGGCTGACGCGCAAGGGGCTGCGCACCTTCTGTTCGGTCAACGTGCGCTCGGCCGAATGCATCGACCCGCATTACTTCGCGGTGCTGATCGGCTGCGGGGCCACCACGGTGAACGCCTATCTGGCGCAGGATTCCATCGCCGACCGGATCGACCGGGGCCTGATCGACGGCAGCCTGACCGACGCGATGCGCCGCTACCGCGACGCCATCGACGCGGGCCTGCTGAAGATCATGGCGAAGATGGGGATCTCCGTCGTCTCCTCGTATCGCGGGGGCCTGAACTTCGAGGCGGTGGGCCTGTCCCGCGCGCTGGTGGCCGAATTCTTCCCCGGCATGCAGTCGCGCATTTCCGGCATCGGCCTGCACGGCCTTCAGCGCAAGGTCGAAGAGGTGCACGCCCGCGGCTGGCTGACGGGCCATGACATCCTGCCCATCGGCGGCTTCTACAAGGCGCGCCGCGCCGGGGAAAAGCACGCCTGGGAAGCGCAGACGATGCACATGCTGCAAGCGGCCTGCGACCGCGCCAGCTTCGACATCTGGAAGCAGTATTCGGCCGCCCTTCAGGCGAACCCGCCGATCCACCTGCGCGACCTGCTGGCGATCAAGCCCCTGGGCAAGCCCGTGCCGATCGAGGAGGTGGAGAGCATCACCTCCATCCGCAAGCGCTTCATCACGCCGGGCATGTCGCTGGGGGCCCTGGGCCCGGAGGCGCACAAGACGCTGAACATTGCGATGAACCGGATCGGGGCCAAGTCCGACTCGGGCGAGGGTGGCGAGGATCCGGCGCACTTCCTGCCCGACGCCAACGGCGACAACCCGTCGGCGAAGATCAAGCAGGTCGCCTCGGGCCGCTTCGGCGTCACGGCCGAATACCTGAACGCCTGCGAGGAGCTGGAGATCAAGGTCGCCCAAGGTGCCAAACCCGGCGAGGGTGGCCAGCTTCCGGGCATGAAGGTGACCGAACTGATCGCGCGGCTGCGGCATTCCACGAAGGGCGTGACGCTGATCTCGCCCCCGCCGCATCACGACATCTATTCGATCGAAGACCTCGCGCAGCTGATCTACGACCTGAAGCAGATCAACCCGCGCGCCAAGGTGACGGTGAAGCTGGTGTCGTCCTCGGGCGTGGGCACGATTGCGGCCGGCGTGGCGAAGGCCAAGGCCGACATCATCCTGATCTCGGGCCACAACGGCGGCACGGGGGCCAGCCCCGGCACGTCCATCAAGTATGCGGGCCTGCCGTGGGAGATGGGCCTGACCGAGGCGCATCAGGTCCTTGCCATGAACAACCTGCGCGAGCGGGTGACGCTGCGGACCGACGGGGGCCTTCGCACGGGCCGCGACGTGGTGATGGCGGCGATGATGGGAGCCGAGGAATACGGCATCGGCACCGCCGCCCTGATCGCGATGGGCTGCATCATGGTGCGCCAGTGCCAGTCGAACACCTGCCCGGTGGGCGTCTGCACGCAGGACGAGGCGTTGCGCCAGAAGTTCACGGGCACGGCCGACAAGGTCGTGAACCTGATCACCTTCTATGCGCAGGAGGTGCGGGAAATCCTCGCCTCCATCGGGGCGCGGTCCATCGACGAGATCATCGGGCGCGCGGACCTGCTGAGCCAGGTCAGCCGCGGTTCGGCGCATCTGGACGATCTGGACCTGAACCCCCTCCTCATCACCGTGGACGGGGCCAGCCGGATCACCTACGACCGGTCGAAGCCCCGAAACCACGCGATGGACACGCTGGATGCGGAGATCGTGAAGGACGGCGCCCGCTTCTTCGAGGAGGGGGAGAAGATGCAGCTCTCCTACGCGGTGCGGAACACGCTGCGGACCATCGGGACGCGCGCGTCGAGCCACATCGTGAAGAAGTTCGGGATGCGCAACAACCTTCAGGCGGACCACCTGTCGCTGAAGCTGTCGGGCAGCGCCGGGCAGTCCTTGGGCGCCTTCGCGGTGCGCGGGTTGAAGATCGAGGTGCAGGGCGACGCCAACGACTACGTCGGCAAGGGCCTGTCGGGCGGCACCATTGTGGTGCGTCCGGCGATGGGCAGCCCGCTGGTGGCCGAGAACAACACCATCATCGGCAACACGGTCCTTTACGGCGCCACGGACGGCTTCCTGTTCGCGGCCGGCCGTGCGGGTGAACGCTTCGCGGTCCGCAACTCGGGCGCGACGGTGGTGATCGAGGGCTGCGGCACCAACGGCTGCGAATACATGACCGGCGGCGTGGCGGTGATCCTCGGCTCCATTGGCGCGAACTTCGGCGCGGGGATGACGGGCGGGATGGCCTATCTTTACGATCCCGACGGCGTGGCCGAGGATGTGATGAACTTGGAAACGCTGGTGACCTGCGCCGTGTCGCATCCGCACTGGGAAGCGCAGCTGCGCGGTCTGGTCGAACAGCACGCGCGCGAAACCGGCAGCCAGAAGGCCAACCGCATCCTGCGCCACTGGGAGGCGGAGCGGTCGAACTTCCTTCAGGTCTGCCCGAAGGAGATGCTGATCCATCTGAAGCATCCCCTGTCCGAAGAACCGCAGGCGATGCCCGCCGAATAAGGAAAGGCCCGCGAAAGCGGGCCTTTTTCATTGACCGGCGGCGGGGCTTCGTGGCTAAAGGCCCGCATGGCCAGAAAGCGTTCCACTTCCCGATCCCGCTTCCCGGCGCTGCCCCCCATGCGCCCATGGCTGCGCCGGATCGGCGTGGGGCTGCTGGCGGCGCTGGCCGCGCTGATCCTGCTCTACAGCGCCGTCACCCCGCCCTTCACGCCCTACATGCTGGCCGAACGCGCGCGTCTGGGCGGCATCGCCCACCAGACGGTGGACATGGACGACATAGCCCCCGTGATGGCCCGCAGCGTCGTCGCGGCCGAGGATGCGAATTTCTGCCGCCACTGGGGTTTCGACATGCGGGCCATCCGGTCGGCGGTGGCGGCGGGTTCGAATCGCGGTGCCTCCACCCTGTCGCAGCAGGTGGCCAAGAACGTGTTCCTGTGGCAGGGGCGCAGCTGGGTGCGCAAGGCGCTGGAGGCCGTGCTGACCCCGGCCGTGGAACTGGTCTGGACCAAGCGGCACCTTCTGGAAGTCTATCTGAACGTGGCCGAATTCGGCGAAGGCGTGTTCGGGGTGCAGGCGGCGGCGCAGCATTATTTCGGCGTGGACGCGGCGGACCTGACATCGCGTCAGGCCGCGCGGCTGGCGGCCATCCTGCCCGATCCGAAGCGGCGCGACCCGGTGCGGCCCACGGCCTTCGTGGACGGGCGCGCCCGTGCGGCGGCCTCGGGGGCGGCGACGATCCGCGCAGACGGACGTTCCGACTGTTTCGAGGGTTGAGCGGGTTGCATCAACCCGCCCTTCGCGGCATGTCATGGGGCACACCAAACCGGATGCCACGATGAATCGCCTGTATCATTTCCCGCTGTCGCCCTTTTGCCGCAAGGTCCGCCTGACGCTGGCGGAAAAGAGGATCGAGGTGGAGCTGGTGGAGGAGCGTTTCTGGGAGCAGAACCCCGACTTCCTGCGCCGCAACCCGGCCGGGAAGGTGCCGGTCCTGCGCGTGGACGGCCGTTTCCTGTCGGAAAGCCAGGCGATCTGCGAATGGCTGGAGGAAACAGTGCCGACCCCGCCGCTGATGCCCCGCGACGCGGAAGGCCGCTACGAGGTGCGCCGCCTGTGCGCCTGGTTCGACGGCAAGTTCCACGAGGAGGTCACCTCCAAGCTGGTCTATGAACGCCTGAAGATCGGCGGCCGGGTGCCGGAGGCCAAGAACATCAAGTTCGGTTCCCAGCGCATCAAGTTCCACCTGGATTACATGGCGTGGCTTCTGGACCAGCGCCGCTGGCTGGCGGGCGACAGCCTGACGCTGGCCGATTTCGCGGCCGCGGCCCACATCTCGGCGCTGGATTACGTGTCGGACGTGGATTGGAACCGCCACGCGGTGCTGAAGGACTGGTACGCCAAGATCAAGTCGCGCCCGGCCTTCCGGGGCATCCTGTCGGATCAGATTCCCGGCCAGTCCCCCGCGCGGCATTATTCGGATCTGGACTTCTAGGGCTTCCCTTCCGGCCCCGTCGCCCTATGTTGCGGTCCAGTCGAGGGAGGGCCGCGCCATGAGCGATGACAGCCGACTGAAACGCTACACCGAGATCGCGAAGACCCAGGGGGAGGAGGGAAGCCACCCTTCCACCGTGGCCGTGCACCGCCGGCCGGCGGAACGGGGCGACGGCACCCGCCGCACCGAACATTTCGCCCGCATCGAACGCGGACGCGAGGCATGAAGAAGGGGGCCGAAGCCCCCTTTTCGCGTCAGGCGCGGACCAGCGCCTCATAGGCCGTGGTGACGTCCTTCGTCAGCTGGCCCACTTCGAAGCTGTACTCCCCGATCTGGCTGACGGGGGTGCATTCGGCCGCCGTGCCGGTCAGCCAGCACTGCTCGAAGCCTTCCAGCTCCTCGGGCAGGATGTGGCGCTCGTGGACGGTCACACCCTTGTCCTTCAGCATCGCGATCACGGTCTGACGGGTCAGGCCGTTCAGGAAGCAGTCGGCCAGCGGCGTGTGCACTTCCCCGTTCTTCACGAAGAAGACGTTCGCGCCCGTGGCTTCGGCCACATAGCCGCGGTAATCCATCATCAGCGCGTCCGAGAAGCCCTTGGCCTCGGCCTCGTGCTTGGACATCGTGCAGATCATGTAAAGGCCGGCGGCCTTGGCCTGCGACGGGATCGTTTCGGGCGACGGACGCTTCCACTTGGAGATGCCGAGCTTCGCGCCCTTCATCTTGGCGTCGCCGTAGTAGTTGCCCCATTCCCAGCCCGCGACGACCAGCTGCACCTTGTTGCGCGCGGCGGACACGCCCATGTCCTCGCCCGCGCCGCGGAAGGCGACGGCGCGGACATAGGCGTCCGTCCAGCCATTGGCCTTCAGCATGGCGTATTTCGCCTCCTCGATCTGGTCGACCGTGTAGGGGATCGGCATGTCCAGAAGCTCGCCCGATTTCAGCAGGCGTTCGGAATGTTCCCGGCTCTTGAAGATCTTGCCGTTGTAGCAGCGTTCGCCTTCGAAGACGGAGGACGCGTAGTGCAGCGCATGCGTCAGGACGTGAACCTTCGCGTCGCGCCAGTCCACCAGCGTGCCATCCATCCAGATCTTGCCGTCGCGGTCGTCATAGGACCCAGCCATTTTCGCTCTCCTTAGCGATATTGCTTTCAATCTTCCTGTTCGGACATAAAATTGCGCCAAACGTGACTTTTCGCTAACGGTTGCATATTGGAATGTCAACGACCCTGCCGTAAAATGTGATCAGGACAAGGGAGTGGGCATGGCAAGCGGACCTGTGGGCGGCGAACAGCTGCTGTTTCTGACGGACGACCAGGTGCGCAAGGGCATCGAGGCGATGTTCTTCGCCTATCGCGGGTTCACCGCCGATCCCGACCGGATCCTTGAGGAATACGGCTATGGCCGCGCCCATCACCGGGCGATCCACTTCATCCACCGCGCGCCGGGAATCACCGTCACGCGTCTGCTGACGGTGCTGGGCGTGACGAAGCAAAGCCTGAACCGCATCCTGCGCGTGTTGCTGGAGGACGGGCTGGTGGAGGCGCGCGTGGGCCGCAAGGACAAGCGCGAACGCCTGCTGCACCTGACCGAAACCGGTGAGGCGCTGGAGCGGGAGCTGTCGGACGCCCAGCGGGCGCGGATGCGCGCGGCCTATCGCGCCGCCGGTCCCGCCGCCGTGCAGGGCTTCCGCCAGGTGCTGGAGGCGATGATGGACCCCGAACTTCTTCGCCAGTATCACGACCTGAAGGAGAAGAGATGATGAACGACGCACCGCATCTTCTGGTCGTGGACGACGACGAACGCATCCGCGGGCTGCTGAAGAAGTTCCTTGTCCGCAACGGCTTCCTCGTCTCCACCGCCCGGGACGCGGCGCAGGCCCGCAAGCTGTTGTCGGGGCTGGAATTCGACATGCTGGTCCTGGATGTGATGATGCCGGGGGAGGATGGCGTGTCCCTGACCCGGTCCCTGCGCGACCACATGATGACGCCGATCCTGCTGCTGACCGCGCGGAGCGAGACGCAAAGCCGGATCGAGGGGCTGGAGGCGGGGGCCGACGACTATCTGCCGAAACCGTTCGAGCCGAAGGAGCTCTTGCTGCGGATCAACGCCATCCTGCGCCGCGTGCCGCATGTGAAGCCGCAGGCCGGGCCCAAGATGCTGCATCTGGGCGACGTGCGCTACGATATGGAGCGGGGGGAGCTGTGGCGCGGCCCCGACCTTGTTCGGCTGACGGCGACGGAGGCCGCGCTGATGCGCGTCTTCGCCGCGGCCCCCCACGAACCCGTGGGCCGCGACCGCCTGATCGGCGATCTGTCCGAAGAGGCGACGGACACGCAGGAACGCGCCGTGGACGTGCAGATCACCCGCCTGCGCCGCAAGATCGAGGCCGATCCCCGCCAGCCGCGCTATCTTCAGACGGTGCGCGGCTCGGGCTACATGCTGGCGCCCGACTAGACTTTCCTTGGCCCCGACGTGCCGCTATGGTCGCCGGGACATACGAAAGGAAGGCCGCATGCAGATCGCCGAGATGAGCTTTGAAGACGCCATGGCCGAGCTGGAGCGTGTCGTGGCCGCGCTGGAAAAGGGCGACGTGCCGCTGGAACAGTCAATCGCACTGTATGAACGCGGGGCGGCGCTGAAGGCCCATTGCGCCACGAAACTGAAGGCCGCCGAGGAGAAGGTGGAGATGATCCGCGCGCAGGAAGGCCGCGCCACCGGCACCACCCCGGCGGAGGGGCTGTGACCTTTCCCGACCAACTGGCCCGCGCCGCCCGCGACACCGAACAGCACCTGATGGCCACCCTTGCCGCGCGCGCCGACGTGCCCGTGGTGGAGGCGATGCGCTACGCCCTGCGGGGCGGCAAGCGCCTTCGAGCGTTCCTTGTGCTGGAATCGGCGCGGCTGCACGGCGTGGGCGAGCGTGCCATGCCCGTCGCCGCGGCGGTGGAGGCGCTGCACGCCTATTCGCTGGTGCACGACGACCTGCCTTGCATGGACGACGACGACCTGCGCCGTGGCCAGCCCACCGTGCATGTGAAGTGGGACGAGGCGACGGCGGTTCTGGCGGGGGACGCCCTGCAGACGCTGGCTTTCGAATGCCTGGCCGATCCCGTCATCGGCGCGGCCGACCGTCGGATCGCGCTGGTGCTGGCCCTGGCCAAGGCTTCGGGGGCCGAAGGGATGGTTCTGGGGCAGGCGTTGGACATCGCCGCCGAAACCGCCGCCGCCCCCCTGACGCTGGAGGAGATCACCCGCCTTCAGGCCGGAAAAACCGGCGCCCTGATCGGCTTTTCCGCCGAAGCGGGGGCCTTGATCGCCGGGGCCGATCCCGCGCCCCTGCGCGCTTATGCCCGCGCGCTGGGCCTTGCCTTCCAGATCGCCGACGACATCTTGGACGTGGAAGGCGACGCGACCAAGGCGGGTAAGCGGCTGAACAAGGACGCCGAAGCGGGCAAGGCCACCTTTGTCAGCCTTCTGGGCCTGCAGGGCGCCAAGACCCGCGCCGCCGATCTGGTGGGGGAGGCCTGCGCCGCCCTTGCCCCCTACGGTGACGACGCCGCCATCCTGTGCGAAGCCGCGCGCTTCGTCATCTCGCGGGAAAGCTGAGAAGAACATGACACGACCCGAGACCCCGATCCTTGACCGCGTGACGATCCCTGCCGACATGAAGCGGCTGACCGATCGCGAACTGCGCCAACTGGCCGACGAATTGCGGGCCGAGACGATCGATGCCGTGTCCACCACCGGCGGGCATCTGGGCGCGGGGCTGGGCGTGGTCGAGCTGACCGTGGCGCTGCACGCCGTGTTCGACACGCCGAAGGACAAGCTGGTCTGGGACGTGGGCCACCAGTGCTATCCCCACAAGATCCTGACCGGGCGGCGCGACCGCATCCGCACCCTGCGCATGGAAAACGGCCTGTCGGGCTTCACCAAGCGGAGCGAGAGCGAATACGACCCCTTCGGTGCGGCGCATTCCTCCACCTCCATCAGCGCGGCGCTGGGCTTCGCGGCGGCGCGGGATCTGGGCGGCCAGCCGGGCGATGCGATCGCCGTGATCGGCGACGGATCGATGTCCGCCGGCATGGCGTTTGAGGCGATGAACAACGCGGGCCATCTGGACAAGCGTCTGTTCGTGATCCTGAACGACAACGAGATGTCGATCGCGCCCCCCGTCGGCGCCCTGTCGGCCTATCTGTCGCGCCTGTATGGCAACGCGAAGTTCCACGAGTTGAAATCGGCCGCCAAGGGGGCCGTCAGCCTGCTGCCCGAACCGCTTCAGGAAGGCGCCCGCCGCGCGAAGGAGATGCTGAAGGGCATGGCCTTCGGCGGCACCCTGTTTGAGGAGTTGGGCTTTTCCTACATCGGCCCGGTGGACGGGCACGATCTGGACGCGCTGCTGCCCGTGCTGCGCACGGTGAAGGCCAAGGCGACCGGTCCCGTCCTGATCCACGTGATCACCAAGAAGGGCAAGGGTTACGCCCCCGCCGAACGCGCCGTCGACAAGGGGCATGCAACATCGAAGTTCGACGTGCAGACCTTCGCGCAGGCCAAGGCGTCGTCGAACCTGCCCAGCTACACCAAGGTGTTCGCGCAGGCCCTGGTGGACGAGGCGGAGCGGGATTCGAAGATTGTCGCCGTCACGGCCGCCATGCCCGACGGCACCGGCCTGAACCTGTTCAACGGCCGCTTCCCCGACCGCTGCTTCGACGTGGGCATCGCCGAACAGCACGCCGTCACCTTTGCCGCCGGGATGGCGGCGGGCGGGCTGAAGCCCTTCTGCGCGATCTATTCCACCTTCCTGCAACGCGGCTACGACCAGGTGGTGCATGACGTGGCGATCCAGCGCCTGCCCGTGCGCTTTGCCATCGACCGGGCGGGGCTGGTCGGCGCCGATGGCGCGACCCATGCGGGCAGCTTCGACGTGGCGTTCCTTGCGAACCTTCCCGGCTTTGTCGTGATGGCCGCCGCGGACGAGGCGGAACTGGTCCACATGGTGGCGACAGCGGCCGCCCATGACGACGGCCCCATCGCCTTCCGCTATCCGCGCGGCGAAGGCACGGGCGCGCCGCTGCCCCTGCACGGCACCCCGCTGGAGATCGGCAAGGGCCGCGTGATCCGCGACGGCAGCCGCGTCGCCCTTCTGTCCTTCGGCACGCGCCTGTTCGAAGCGGAAAAGGCGGCCGAGGCGCTGGACGCGCGCGGCATCTCCACCACCGTGGCGGATGCGCGCTTTGCAAAGCCCCTGGACCGCGACCTGATCCTGACGCTTGCCCGCACGCATGAGGCGCTGATCACGCTGGAAGAAGGCGCGGTGGGGGGCTTCGGCTCCCACGTCGCGCAGCTTCTGGCCGAGGAGGGGGCCTTCGACACCGGCCTCAGGTTCCGGTCGATGGTGCTGCCCGACACCTTCATCGATCAGGCGAGCCCGGCCGCGATGTATCACATCGCGGGTCTCGACGCCGCCCAGATCGAGGCGAAGGCGCTGGAAGCGCTGGGCATCTCCACCCTGCAGAAACGGGCCTGAACCGCTTCAGCCATGCACATTGTGCATGGCTGCCATGGTCGGACCATCAGGGGCTTGGCTTCCCCGCCGCTTTGTGGCGCATGGATGCAAACCACGCCAGGAAAGAGAACGACCTTGTCGGACACCAGCACCCTCCGCCGGGCGGAAACGCATCCCGGGATCGTCCATTTTGCCTTGGCGGTGGGCGGCTTTGCCATCGGCACCTCGGAATTCGCGGCTATGGCGCTGATTCCCTACTTCTCGCCCTCGCTCGGCATCGCGGAAACGACGGCCAGCCACGTGATCTCGGCCTATGCGCTGGGCGTGGTGGTGGGCGCGCCGGTGCTGGCGGTGCTGGGCGCGCGCTGGCCGCGCCGCACGCTTCTGGTGGCGCTGATGATCGTCTACGCGCTGGCCCATGTCGCCTCGGCCTTCGCGCAGACCTATCACGGGATGCTCGTCTACCGCTTCATCTCGGGCCTGCCGCATGGCGCGTATTTCGGCGTGGCGGCGCTGGTCGCGGCCAGCGTCGTCCCGCGCGAGGACCGGTCCAAGGCCGTGGCCCGCGTGATGACGGGCCTGACCGTGGCCACGGTTCTGGGCGTGCCCTTCGCCAACGTGCTGGGCCAGACGGTGGGCTGGCGCTGGGGCTTTGGCATCGTGGCGGTGCTGGCGCTGTTGTGCGTGACGCTGGTCTGGACCTATGCCCCGAAGGACGAGGTGCGGTCCCAAGGCTCGCCCCTGCGGGAACTGTCGGCGCTGGGCAACCGGCAGGTGCTGCTGACCCTTCTGACGGGCGCGGTGGGCTTTGGCGGCTTCTTTGCCGTCTACAGCTATGTCGCCTCCACCGTCATCAACGTCACGCAGGCCGGAGAGGCGGCGGTGCCCTTTGTGCTGGCGGCCATGGGCGTCGGCATGGTGGTCGGCACGCTGGTCGTGGGCCGGATCGCGGACCGCCGGCCCACCGCGGCGCCCTTTGTCATCATGGCCATCGGCGGCCTTCTGATGCTGTGCTACGGGCCCGCGACGGCGTCGCTGGTCACGCTGATCCCGCTGGTCTTCCTGATCGGCATGTCGGGGGCGCTGTCCATTCCGCTGCAGTCGCGCCTGATGGACGTGGCCGGTGAGGCGCAAACCCTTGCCGCTGCCCTGAACCATTCCGCCTTCAACATCGCCAACGCCATCGGGCCGGCCGTGGCGGCGGCGGCGATCTCGGCGGGCTACGGCTTCCAGGCGTCGGGCTATGTGGGGGCGCTGTTGTCGGTGGCGGGGATCGTCTGCTTCGCCGTCACCGTGGCCGACGCCAGAAGGTCGGCCAACCCGGCACGGTAATCGGGAAAGGCAAGGCGTACGCCCAGCGCCTTGATCCGGTCGTTCCGCACGCGTTTCGATTCGGCATAGAAGCTGCGCGCCATCGGCGACAGGTCCGCCTGATCGAAGGGGATCGCGGGCGGCACGGGCAGGCCCAGAAGGCGCGCGGCCTCAGCGATCACATCCTCGGGCGGGGCGGGATCGTCGTCGCAGACGTTGTAGATCCCGGGCGCGGGCCGGCGGATGGACGCCTCCAGAACCTGCGCGATGTCCTCCACATGGATGCGGCTGAAGACCTGCCCCGGCTTGATGATCCGCCGCGCCGTGCCGTCCTTCACCTTTTCGAACGGCCCGCGTCCGGGGCCGTAGATCCCGGCCAGCCGGAAGATGTGGACGGGCCGGCAGGCTTGCCATTGCCGCTCTGCCAGCAGGCGCCACGTGCCGCGTCGGGTGGTGGGGGCGGGGGGCGTGTCCTCATCCACCCAGCCGCCGGCATGGTCGCCATAAACCCCGGTGGTGGACAGATACCCGGCCCATTCCAGCGGAAGGGCCGCGATCGCGTCGGCATGGGTCGCCAGGAACGGATCCCCTTCTTCGTCCGGCGCGGCCGAGACCAGAAGATGCGTCACGCCTTCCGGCAGGGGGGCGGGCCAGACAAGGCGTTCCACCCCCGGCAAATCCTTGGCGGGATCGCGCGTGGTGCCGATGATGCGCCAGCCCTGCGGCCGAAGCCTGCGGGCCAGCGCCTGCGCCGAATATCCATGACCGAGGGAAAGCAGTGTGGGCATGGCCGAAGGGTGGGCCAGCCGCGCCCGCGTGTCAACGCAGCCCGGCTACCAGCGCGGCGGTCAGAATGTCATCGGCGGGTGCCATGTCCATCCGCATCCCCGGAGCGACGAGGGCGGCGGCCCATGGTTCGGCCAAACCCTCCACCTGCCCCTCGGTCGGCATCCCGGCCCAGACCGGCAGGACCGTCCCGACCGAGGCGGTCTGGATCCGCTGCCCCGTGATGCGGTCCAGCGGCAGATACCGCCCGCCCTGCATCAGCCCGTCCATCGCCGCGCGGGCCCGTTCCGCGATCAGGCGGTTGCCGTCCGCCAGCTCGGGTTCGTCCAGCGCGTCGGCGAGGGTGGCCAGATCCTCGCAGCTGCGGATCAGAAGCGCGTTCGCGCCCGGGTCCACCACGCGGAAGGGGGAATTGTCGTGCAACTCCGGCGTTTCCCAGCCCAGCGAGCGGAAGCGTTCGATCAGCCACACCGTCCGCGCCTGCGCGGGGGACGCCCCGGCGGGAAGGTAGGCGTCCACCCCTTCGGTCGGCACGCGGGCAAAGGCGGCCGCCCATTCCGGCGCGCCGGGGCGTCCCGACTCCCACGGATGCAGAAGGGCGAACAGGCCCGTGCCCTTCGGATCGCGATGCGTGCCGAACCAGCCGTGCCAGCGGTCGATCACCCGCAATGCGGCGCGGGCGCGGGCGGCGTCGGGCGCCGTGTCGTGCAGCCGCCGCAGCACATGCCCCAGGATCGGCAGCGCCGTCAGGCCGGAGGTGGTGACGGGCCGCCCCGTGACCCAAAGCCCGCTGGCGGGAAAGACGTCCGTGGGCTGATGATAGACCAGATGCGGCACCATCCCGTCCGGCCATTGCGCCGCCAGCAGCGACTCCAGTTCCGTCCACGCCCGGTCGGGATGCGCCACCGACAGCGCCAGCGCCACAAAGGCGGAGGTCAGCGCCTCTTGCGGTGCGCCCTCCGCGGCCGTCCACGCGCCCTGGTCGGCGGCGGACAGGACGTCCATGGCTTGAGCGATGTTCAGGGTCATGACAACCTCCGCATTCCGTGTCGGGATCAATTCGTGAAAAAGGCGGGGGTTCCGCGACGGAGGTGGCGCGCGCCGCCGTATCACCCCATATAGCCGGCATGAAAACGGATGGACGAATGGCACGACGCAGGTTGTGGATGCCCGCGCTGGCGGTGGCGGCTGCGCTGGGCGGGGCGGTGTATCTTTGGCAGGACGGATCGGGCGACGCCGCGATCCCGCCCGCGACCTATGCGGTGAAGCGCGGCGACGTGTCGGTGAACGTGCTGGCCTCGGGGCAGATCGAAAGCTCCTCGCTCGTCAGCGTGGGCGCGCGCGTGTCGGGCGAGGTGGAGGAGCTGGCCGTGACGCTGGGCCAGACCGTTCAGGCCGGCGACCTGATCGCCCGCATCGACAGCCGCGACCAACAGAACGCCGTGGCGCGGGCCAAGGCCACGCTGGCGGGGATCGAGGCGCAGATCGCCTCGGCCGAGGCGACGCTGGTGCAGGCCCAGCAGACCTATGACCGCAGCGCCCGCCTGTCGCGCGGCGGCAGCCTGACGGTGGAAACGTTTGAACAGGCCTCGGCTGATCTGGCGATCGCGAAGGCGTCGCTGGACCAGTTGCAGGCCAGCCGCGACGACGCGGCCATTGCCGTGTCCGACGCCGAGGTGGAGCTGGAACGCACCCGCATCACCGCCCCCATGGCCGGAACCGTGGTCGCCGTGGTCACCAAGGCCGGCCAGACGGTGAACGCCAACCAGTCCACCCCCACCATCGTGAAGCTGGCCGATCTGGAGAACATGGTCGTCAACGCCGAGATCTCGGAGGCGGACGTGGTCCGCGTAGCGCCGGGGCAGGACGTGACCTTCACCATCCTCGGCGCGCCGGACCGGACGTTTCAGGCCACCGTGCGCCAGATCGAACCCGCCCCCGCGGGGATCGAGGAGAGCGACACCATCTCCTCGGACGAGGCGATCTATTACAACGGGCTGTTCGACGTGGAAAACCCCGACGGCGTGCTGCGCATCGGCATGACGGCCGAGGTGCGGATCGCCCTGCAGGGCGTGCAGGACGTGCTGACCCTGCCGTCGGCAGCTCTTGGCCAGCGTGCTCAGGATGGAACTTACACCGTTCAGGTGCAGGACGGGCCGGGCTTTGTCCCGCGTCCGGTGACGGTGGGCCTGAACGACAACGTCACGGCCGAGATCACGGGCGGCGTGAAGGAAGGCGACCGCATCCTCGCCTCCGGCGCGGCGGAAGGGCTGTCGCGCGGCACGGGCGGCGGGCGTCGCGGGCCGATGGGCTTCTGATGGAGCCGCTGATCCGCATCCGGGGCATCCGGCGCGAATACGCGGCGGGCGACCAGCGCATCGCCGTTCTGAAGGACGTGGATCTGGACATCCACGCCGGAGAGATGCTGGCCATCGTCGGCCAGTCCGGTTCCGGCAAGTCGACGCTGATGAACATCCTCGGCTTCCTCGACCGTCCGAACGCCGGCACCTACACGTTCGCGGGGCGAAAGATCGGCGATCTGGCCCCCGACGACCTGGCGGAACTGCGGCGCGAGCATTTCGGCTTCATCTTCCAGCGCTACCAGCTTCTGGGCGATCTGGACGCGGTGGGCAACGTGGAGGTTCCGGCCATCTACAAGGGCGTGGCGCGTGGCGCCCGCCGCGACCGGGCGCGGGCCCTGCTGACGCGGCTGGGCCTGGGCGAACGTCTGGACCATCGGCCCGGAGAGCTGTCGGGCGGCCAGCAGCAGCGGGTGTCCGTCGCCCGCGCCCTGATGAACGGAGGCGAGGTGATCCTTGCCGACGAACCCACGGGCGCACTCGACACCGCCTCGGGGGCGGAACTGATGCGGCTGTTGCAGGAACTGCACGCCGAAGGGCACACCATCGTCATCGTGACCCACGATCCCGGCATCGCCGCCCAATGCGACCGGATCGTGGAGATGCGGGACGGCGTGATCGTGTCGGACAGCGCGGCGGGCGCCACGGCCGCCCCGCGCGCCGCCGCCCCGTCGCGCCGCGCGCTGGCCCCCGGCCTTGACCGTTTGCGCGAGGCGTTCGGCATGGCGGTGAAGGCCATGGCCGCCCACCGGATGCGCAGCTTCCTGACCATGCTGGGCATCATCATCGGCATCGCCTCGGTTGTGTCGGTGGTGGCGCTGGGCTCGGGCAGCCAGCAGCAAGTGCTGGCCAACATCTCCAACATCGGGTCGAACACGATCGACATCCGCAACGGGTCGGGCTTCGGGGACCGCAGCGCCAACCGCATCCGCGCCCTGACGGCTGAGGATGCGGAGGCGCTGGCCGTCCAGCCCTACGCCGCGGGCGTGTCGCCGACCGTGTCGGCCAGCGCCACGATCCGGTTCGGCGCCACGGAACTGTCGGCCAGCGTGACGGGCGTGGGCGTGGAATACTTCGCCGCCCGCGCCTTCCGGACGGTGGGCGGCGCCACCTTCGACACGGCCGCCGTGCGCAATCACGCGCAAGAGGCGGTGATCGACACCGACGGCGCCACCGCCCTGTTCGGCGCGGCCGATCCCGTGGGGCAGGTCGTGATGATGGGTCGCGTGCCGGTGCGGATCCTCGGCGTGGTGGAAGCCTCGGGCACCAGTTTCGGCCCCCAGTCGGCGCTGAACCTGTTCATCCCCTACACCACCGCCATGGCACGCCTGTCGGGGCAGGATTACGTCAACTCCATCTCGGTCCGCGTGGCGGACGATTTCGACATGGACACGGCCGAGGCGCTGATCACCCAGCTTCTGACCACGCGGCACGGCAAGCAGGACTTTTTCCTG
Source organism: Falsirhodobacter sp. 20TX0035 (assembly GCF_028307215.1). Lineage (GTDB taxonomy): Bacteria > Pseudomonadota > Alphaproteobacteria > Rhodobacterales > Rhodobacteraceae > Falsirhodobacter. The sequence continues at coordinate 17,836 of NZ_JAQMHV010000007.1, forward strand.
ACCAACACCGACACGATCCGCGAGGCCATCACCTCCACCACCCGGACGCTGACGATGCTGATCGCGGGGATCGCCGTCATCTCGCTGTTCGTGGGCGGGGTGGGGGTGATGAACATCATGCTGGTGTCCGTCACCGAACGCACGAAGGAGATCGGCGTCCGCATCGCGGTAGGGGCGCGGCGGGCCGACATCATCACCCAGTTCCTGATCGAGGCGGTGCTGGTCTGCCTTCTGGGCGGCGTGCTGGGCATCGCGCTGGCGCTGGGCCTTGGCTGGGCCCTTCAGGCCGCCATCCCACAAATGAGCCTGATCTACTCCTCCACCTCCATCATCGCGGCGGTGGTGTCGTCCAGCGTGATCGGCGTGACCTTCGGCTTCCTGCCGGCGCGCGCCGCGTCGCGCCTTGATCCGGTGGAGGCGCTGACGCGGGAATGAGGCTGGCCAATTCCCCACCAAAACCGTAGGGGAAGGGGGTCAGACCGGAGGCCCCCATGCTGCGCGAATTCTTCTCCTACTACCGGCCATGGATGCCGCTGTTCTTTCTGGATTTCGGCTGCGCGATCCTGTCGGGCGTGCTGGAGCTGGCCTTCCCGCTGGCCATCAAGGGCTTCATCGACATCCTGCTGCCGCGGGGCGACCTGGCGCTGACGATCTTCGCGGCCGTGGGGCTGCTGGTCGTCTACCTCTTCAACTCGGGCCTGATGGCGATCGTGACCTATTGGGGCCACATGCTGGGCATCAACATCGAGACGGAGATGCGCCGCCGCGCGTTCGAGCATCTGCAGAAGCTGTCCTTCAGCTATTACGACAACCAGCGCACCGGCAAGCTGGTGGCCCGCGTCACCCGTGACCTGGAGGAGATCGGAGAGGTCGCCCATCACGGCCCCGAGGATCTGGTCATCGCCATCATGACCTTTGTCGGCGCCTTCGCCCTGATGGCGATGATCCATCTGGAACTGGCGCTGCTGACGGCGGTGATCGTGCCGGTCACGGTCGGCCTCGTGATCTATTTCGGCGGGCGGATGACGAAGACTTTCCGCGCCATCTATTCCCGCGTGGCCGACTTCAACGTCCGGCTGGAGGAGAACGTGGGCGGCATCCGCGTGGTGAAGGCCTTCGCCAACGAGGAGCACGAGAAGACGCTTTTCGCGCGCGACAACTCGGCCTATCGCGACACGAAGCTGGCGGCCTACCGCGTGATGGCGCAGACGGTGTCGCTGAACTACATGGGGATGCGCGCGGTGCAGGTCATCGCGATGGTGTCGGGCGCGTGGTTCGTGCTGGGGGGAGAGTTGTCGGCCGGGGGTTTCGTGGCCTTCCTGCTGCTGGTCGGGGTGTTCTTCCGCCCCCTAGAGAAGATCGCCTCGGTGATCGAGATCTATCCCCGCGGCATCGCGGGCTTTGCCCGTTACAAGGAACTGATGGACATCGAGCCGGAGATCGCGGACGCGCCCCACGCCCGTCCCGCCGGCACCCTGTCGGGCGCGATCCGGTTCGAGGGGCTGGAGTTCGGCTATGACAAGGGCCGCCAGATCCTGAAGGGCGTGGACATCGCGGTGCGGCCGGGCGAGACGCTGGCCTTCGTCGGCCCCTCGGGCGCGGGCAAGACAACGCTTCTGGCGCTGGTGCCGCGCTTCTACGACCCCACGGCGGGCCGCATCACCATCGACGGCACCGACATCCGCGATCTGACGATCGACAGCCTGCGCCGCCAGATCGGCATCGTCAGCCAAGACGTGTTCCTGTTTGGCGGCACGCTGCGCGAGAACATCGCCTATGGCGACCTGACCGCGACCGAGGAGCAGATCGTGGAAGCCGCCCGCCGCGCGCAGCTGGCCCCCATGATCGCGGCCCTTCCGGCCGGGCTCGACACGGTGGTGGGCGAACGCGGCGTGATGCTGTCGGGCGGGCAGAAGCAGCGCGTGGCCATCGCCCGCGCCTTTCTGAAGAACCCGCCGATCCTGATCCTGGACGAGGCGACCTCCGCCCTCGACACCGAAACCGAACGCGAGATCCAGGCCGCGCTGGACGCCCTGTCCGTCGGACGCACCACGCTGATCATCGCGCACCGTCTGGCCACAATCCGCCACGCCGACCGGATCGTGGTGATGGAAGAAGGGCGCGTGACCGAAACCGGCACCCATGCGCAGCTGGAAGCCTCGGGCGGCCGCTACGCCCGCCTGTCGGCGGCATGACGCCCTTCGGGGCCTATGACATCCGGGGGCGGCTGGGCGTCGATCTGGACGCGGACTTTGCCGCCCGGCTGGGGCGCGCCTTTGTGCGGCATCTGGGGGCGCGCTGCCTCGTGGTGGGGCGGGACAACCGGCCCTCCTCCCCCGCGCTGGCGCAGGCGGTGATCGGGGCCGCCACGGCCGAAGGCGCGGAGGTTCTGGACCTTGGACTTTGCGGGACTGAGGAGATGTATCACGCCACCGCCCATTCCGGGGCCGGGGGTGGGATCATGGTCACCGCCTCGCACAATCCGGCGGATTACAACGGGATGAAGTTGGTGGGGCCGGGGGCCGCGCCGCTGGCTAATCTGGAGCCGATCCACGCGCTGATGGATGTGGCGCCCTCCAACCGCGACGCCCCGGTCCGCGATGTTGCGGCCAAGGCGCGGGCGGCGTGGGTCCGGACGGTTCTGGGCTTCGTGGACCGGAACGCGCTGCGCCCGCTGACCATCCTTGTGAACGCGGGGCATGGCGCGGCGGGGCCCAGCTTCGACGCCGTCGCGCAGGGGCTGGAGGGGACGGGGCTGCGCTTCCTGCGCCTGCATCACGATCCGGACGAACGCTTCCCGCAGGGGATCCCGAACCCCCTGCTGCCGCAGAACCGCGCCGTGACGGCGGACGCCGTGCGCGCGGCGGGGGCCGATCTGGGCGTGGCGTGGGACGGCGATTTTGACCGCTGCTTCCTGTTCGACGGCACCGGCGCCTTTGTGGACGGCGAATACGTGGTGGGCCTGCTGGCCGAGGCGTTCCTGCAAAAGGAACCGGGGGCGACCATCGTGCACGACCCCCGCGTGATCTGGAACACGCAGGACGTGGTGACGCGCGCCGGGGGCCGCGCGGTCGCGTCCCGCACGGGCCATGCCTTCCTGAAACGGACCATGCGCGACACCGGCGCCGTCTATGGAGGGGAAATGTCGGCCCATCACTACTTCCGCGACTTCCATCACTGCGACAGCGGGATGATCCCCTGGCTTCTGGTGGCCGAGGTCATGGGCCGCACCGGACGCAGCCTTGCCGATCTGGTGGCGGCGCGGCGGGCGGCCTTCCCCTCCTCGGGCGAGGTCAACTTCCGCGTCGCCGACGTTCCGGCGGCCTTGTCCCGCGTCCGCGCCGCGTTCGACGGGGTGGAGGATGATCTGGACGGCCTCAGCCTCGACATGGGAAACTGGCGGTTCAACCTGCGCGCCTCCAACACCGAACCGCTGGTGCGGCTGAATGTGGAATCGCGGGGGGACGCGGGTCTTGTGGCGCGGCAGGTGGCGGCGATCGCCGCCCACATTTGCCCAAAGGGCTGACGCGTCCCATATCCCCCTCAAAGGATACCGCCAACATGCCAGACCTCATCGTCGCCTCCTACAACATCCACAAGGGGATCGGGATCGATCGCCGCCGCGATCTGGGCCGCATCGCCCATGTGATCGAGGAGCTGGACGCCGACGTCGTCGCCCTGCAGGAGGCCGACGCCCGGTTTGGCGCGCGTCAGGGCCTTCTGGATCTGGACCGGCTGGCCGCCATGGGCCTGAAGCGGGTGGAGGTGCGGGGCCTGCGCGAACGTTCGCACGGGTGGCACGGCAACGTGATGCTGGTGCGCCGCGACACCGAGGTGGAGGGGGTGGAGCGTCTGGCCCTTCCGGGGCTGGAACCGCGCGGCGCCATCGTGGCGGATCTGGTGGTGAAGAGTGCACCGGTGCGGGTGATCGGCACGCATCTGGCCCTGCTGGGGCAGTCGCGCATCAAGCAGGTGGCCATGGTTCTGGACCGGCTGGCGGCCTTGTCCGACCGCCCGACCGTCCTGATGGGCGACACCAACGAATGGCGGCGGGGCGAGGCGACGCTGAAAGGCTTCCTGCCGCATTTCCCGCACGGCGCCCGCGCCCCCAGCTTTCCGGCACCCTTTCCCATCCTTCCCTTGGACCGCGTGATGCTGAGCCATGGGCGGATCGAGGAGTTCACGGTCCACGTCTCCGCCCTGTCGCGGCGGGCGTCGGACCACCTGCCGGTGCGGGCGCGGCTGGTTCTGCCGGAATGAAGAACGCCGGCCCAAAAGGGGCCGGCGCTGTTATATCAAAAGAGGCCGACCTCAGTTCGGCAGGTTGTCCACCACGGCGGCGGCGAAGGTCTTCACGACCGCCTGATAAACCGCGTCGCTGGACACGTCGACCACGGTGATGTCCTGGTTGCCCGGAACGTAGGGCATGATCTGGTTCATCGCGACGGCCAGGTCGAACTTGCGCTGGCTGCCCGCGCTGCCCTGATCGGCGACGCTGACCGTGCCGGCCATCACGCCTGTGGTCGGGCCGGGGGTTCCGGCGAAGGGTGCGGCCAGCGCCACCTCGTCCAGATCCACCGTGATCTTGGCCCCGCCCTTGGCATTGTCCGGCTTCGCGGCCAGTGCTTCGGCGATCGCGGCGGTCAGGTCGGCGTCCACCGTGGCATAGCGCTGGGCGGCGGCGGCGCTGGTGATCTCGCTGGCCGTGACGCCCACGTCGATCGAATCGGCCCACTGCTGGGCGTGGACGGGCAGGGCGAAGGGCATCGCCAGAACGGTGGCCAGGGTGACGGAGGGCAGGAATTTCGAAGGCATGGACATCTTCTCCTGAAAAGGGTCGCGAAAGATCGCGACGATGCCCCCAGAACGTGGGGAAAGGGCGCCAGGTTCCCCTGACGCCCTTGTGGAACATGCGCGGCGCCTTGGGGTTAGACCTGCATGACACAAGACATCACCCCATCCCCATCAGGCGAGAAGCGTCTCGGTCGAGGAGAAGAACATCGCCTGGCTCACCGCCGAGCGTACCTGATCCTCGTGGTACGGCTTGGTGATCAGGAAGGCCGGCTCGTGCTTCTGGCCCGTCAGGAGCCGTTCGGGGAAAGCCGTGATGAAGATCACCGGCACGTCGTCGAACTGCTTGAGGATGTCGTTCACCGCGTCGATCCCCGACGAGTTGTCGGCCAGCTGGATATCAGCCAGGATCAGGTCGGGGCGTTCCGAGGAGGCGAGGGCCACGGCCTCGGTCCGGGTGCGGGCGATGCCGGTGATGGTGTGTCCCATCTCCTTGACGATGGCCGAGATGTCCATGGCAATGATGGCCTCGTCCTCGATGATCATGACCTTGCCGGCGATGGCATTGGCCATTTCGCGCTGCGCGATCTCGATCAGTTCGGAAGCCTCGCCCGCCTCGATCTGCATGATTGCGCCAATCTCTTCCTGCGTGAAGCCTTCGATGGCGTGCAGAAGAAGAGCCTCGCGCGTGTTCGGCGTCAGATGCGCCATGTGGTTCTGGGCCTTCTCGGACAACCGGTTGTCCGGCTCTCCCAGGGGGGCGCCGGCGCTGGCCCAGACCAGGTGGAAGGCGTGGAACAGGGCCACCTTGGCGTTGCCCGTCCGGTTGAAGATCGAGGTGTCTTCTAGGATGGCTTCAAGCGTGGCCGCCGCAAAGGCGTCGCCCGTCGACTGGCTGCCGGTCAACGCCCGGGCATAGCGGCGAAGGTACGGAAGGTTCGCCGCTATGACGGAAGACAGGTCGGCAGTGGCGTCTGACGGCATTGAATGTTCCCTTCAAGCTCATTTTCTCGGGAACCAAACTCTTGTCCTCGCGTTCGGTTCCCAACAAGATTGCAAAATCGGAAGTGGCGAGATTTGGACCAGATGGCAAAAGAGCGCGATCGACCCGTACCCTACAAGCAGATCGACGACAATTTGAAGCGGGTGTATGAGGAAGCGCTGGAACAGGATGTGCCTGACCGGTTCACGCAGTTGCTGGCGCAGCTGCGCGAGAAAGGCCCCCAAACATGACCAGCCCGCAGGTTCTGCCCAAAGGTGTCCGCGATCCGCGCGACGAATTGCCCGATCATCTTCCGGCCTTGCGGGCCTTTGCCATTTCCCTGACCCGCAACGTGTCGGTGGCGGACGATCTGGTGCAGGACACCATCGTGAAGGCATGGACGAATTTCGACAAGTTCACCGCGGGCACCAACCTGCGGGCGTGGCTGTTCACGATCCTGCGCAACACCTTCTATTCCGACAAGCGCAAGACGCGTCGCGAGGTGCCCGATCCCGAAGGCGCCCACGCCGCGACGCTGTTCGTGAAGCCCGACCATGACGGCCGCATGGCCTTCACCGAATTCAGCGCCGCCTTCGACAAGTTGACGCCCGAACACCGCGAGGTCCTGATCCTTGTCGGCGCCTCGGGCTTTTCCTATGAGGATGCGGCCGACATGATGGGCGTTGCGGTGGGCACGGTGAAAAGCCGCGCAAACCGCGCCCGCACGCGTCTGGCCGAGCTTCTTCATCTTGACGACGGCGAGCAAGTGTTCTCCGGTGTGGACGGGGCCACGATGGCCGTGATGTCGAAATCGGGTGTGAACGCCGCATGACCACTTGGAAGGCCAGGTTCGGGAACCTGACGGGAACGTTGGGTTTCAGGCTGGCCTTTCTTCTGGCCATCGCCCTGCTGCCCCTTGGCGTCGTGTCGGCGTTGCAATCGGCCGAGATGCTGAAGGAAAGCCGCGCCCGCTCCGAAGCCGCGCTTCTGGGCGAGACGATGCGCGCCGCCCAATCGGATCTTCTGGTGGTCCAGCAGGCGCGGGGGGCGGTGTCCGCCTTGGCCGACGTGATCCGCCCGCTGCTTCAGGATCCCGCCGCCTGTTCCGTCGCCCTTGAAGCGCTGGTGGAGGAGTCGGACTTCTACACGCTGGCGGGCTTCACCGACACGCAGGGCCGGATGATCTGCGCCTCTTCCTCCACCGGCGCCGATGTCAGCAAGAGCTTGTCCTTCCGCCGCGCCATCGCCAATGTCCGGCCCTGGATCCTTCTGGTGCCCCGGGGAATGCTGTCGGGGCAGCCCGTCATCATCGTGGGCCAGCCGGTGCTGGAGGACGACGGGTCGCTGCGCGGCTTCATCTCCCTGTCCCTGGCGCATGACGCGCTGGCCGACCGGTCGGTCACGGGTGGCGGCAGCGGACCTCGGCCGGAACTGCTGACCTTCAACAATGAGGGGAGCGTCCTGACCTCCACCGTGCCGCCCGAACAGCGTGACACGGTTCTGCCCAAATCCTATCCGCTGAAGGATCTGGCCACGGAGGAACGGGACCTGTCCTTCACGGCGCGGACGATGGACGGGGCGCAGCGCGCCTATGCGGTGATCCCGATCGTGCCGGGCATGCTGTATGCCTTGGGCAGCTGGCCGTCCGAAGGGCAGGCGGTGTGGTATCTGCGGGCGCTGCCGTCGATCACGCTGCCGCTGGTGATGTGGATCTGCTGCCTTCTGGTGGCCTTCCTGTCGGTGGAACGGCTGGTCACGCGGCATGTGCGGGTGCTGCGGTCGGCCATGCTGGGCTTTGGCGACGGCAAGCGCATCATCGGCAAGATGGACATGACCACCGCCCCGACCGAGATCCGCGATCTGGCCGAGACGTTCGAGCACATGACCGATACCATCCTGCACGACGAGGCGGAGATGGAGGACATGATCCACCAGAAGGAGGTTCTTCTGCGCGAGGTGCATCACCGCGTGAAGAACAACCTTCAGCTGATCGCGTCCATCATGAACATGCAGATGCGGCAGGCCCGTTCGGCCGAGGCGAAGACCCTGATGAAGGGCCTTCAAGAACGGGTCATGAGCCTGGCGACCATCCATCGCGGCCTGTACCAGACCAGCGGCCTGACCGACATCCGCGCGGACGAACTGCTGGTGGAGATCACGCGCCAGGTGGTCCAGATCGCCACGGGGCCGGGGCGGCAGATCGGGCTGGAGCACAGCTTCGCCGATGTCCGTCTGACCCCGGACCAGGCTGTGCCCCTGTCCCTGCTGCTGACCGAGGCGCTGGCGAATGCGCTGAAATACGCAGGCTCCCACGATGGCAACCCGCGGCTTTGGGTGTCGATGTGGCGCGAAGGCGGCACACAGGCGGTGCTGGAGGTGAAGAATACCATGGGTCCGCGCCCCGTTTCGGCCCATCCGGTCGAAGGCACCGGCCTTGGCGCCCAATTGCTGAGCGCGTTTTCACAACAGGTCGGCGGACGAGTCGACATTTCCCAGAACGACGATAATTATACCCTGCGCGTGACCTTCGATGTGCGCCCCCTGAACGAGGGGGAGGCCCGCATCTCCGGAGGGGCCGTACGATAGAAGTCGGGCCGCCGGACACAAGGCGCGGTGTTCGGAAAGGCAAGGCGGGCAGGGACCGTGAGGGACATCAGGCGAACCTCGACGCAGGTTTTCATCACCGGGTCGGAAGCGTTCCCGGCGCTGGAACGCGCGTTCCTGGACGCGCGGGTGGAAATCCGGGCCAGCTTCCGCATCTTCGACCTGCGCACCCGCCTGCGATCCCCCGAGGGGCTGGCCGTGGGTCAGACCTGGTTCGACCTGATCGTCCATATTTTGCGCAAGGGCATCGCCCTGCACATCTGCATCACGGATTTCGACCCGATCGCCCGGTCGGCCCTGCACCGCGGCACGTGGCGTAGCGTCCGCATGCTGCACGCCGCCGCCGAACTGGCCGGTCCCGGTGCACGGCTCGAGGCGATCGCCGCCATGCATCCGGCGCGGACGGGGCTTTTGGTCCGGCTGGCCTTCTGGCCTGTGGTTCAACGCCGGATGGACCGCATCTGCCGCTGGCTGAACCGTTTGGATCCGGCCACCCGCGCCGCCGCCATGCGGGACATGCCCGGTCTGGGGCGCCGGCTGTGGCAGAAGGCCGACGGCACGTTCCACACCCGCCGCTTCCGCGTGCCGCGCCTGTATCCCGCGACGCATCACCAGAAGCTGGCCGTGTTCGACCGCAAGACGCTGTATATCGGCGGGCTGGATCTGGACGAACGGCGCTACGACACCCCCCAGCACGACCGCCCCGCGAACGAGACGTGGCACGACGTGCAGGTGATGATGGAAGGCCCCGTCGTGGCCGAGGCGCAGAATCATCTGGAAACCTTCCGCGCGGTGACGGAGGGGCGGATGACGCCGTCGCCCCAGCGCCGGCTGCTGCGCACCTTGTCGCGGCGCAAGCGGCTGAAGATCTGGAACTATGGGCCCGAAACGGTGGCCCATGAACTTCAGCAGGGGCATGAGGCGCTGGCTGACCGGGCGCAGCGGCTGATCTATCTGGAAACGCAGTTCTTCCGCAGCCTGTCCCTGGCCCGCCGGCTGGCACGCGCGGCGCAGGCCAATCCGAAGCTGACGCTGATCCTGATCCTGCCCGCCGCCCCCGAGGATGTAGCCTTCGAGAATCATTCGGGGCTGGACGCGCGATACGGCGAATATCTTCAGGCCCGCGCGCTGCGGATCCTGCGCAAGGGGTTCGGGTCACGCATGTTCGTCGGCGGGGCCGCCCAGCCCTGCCGGGCCAAACGGCGCACGAAGCTGGACCGGGACCGCTTGAAGGACGCGCCCATCATCTACATCCACGCCAAGGTGTCGGTTTTCGACGACACGGCGGCCATCGTGTCCTCGGCCAACCTGAACGGCCGCAGCCTGCGCTGGGACACCGAGGCGGGTGTCTACCTGAACGTTCCGCGGGACGTGGAGGAGTTGCGCCGCCGCGCCATGGCCCACTGGCTGCCGCTGAACGCCGGGGCCCGCTTCTTCCACCCCGACACGGCGGCACAAGCCTGGGCACGCCTTGCGGTGCAGAACCTGAATCTCCCGCCTGAGGAACGGCAGGGCTTCATCCTGCCCTATGACCTGCGCATCCCCGAGGATTTCGGCCAGCAGGTGCCGCTGCCCGAAGAAATGGTCTGACCGAAAGAAAAGGCCCGCGCGATGGCGGGCCTTTCGGGTGTCAGCCGCGACGGGCCTTGTGGCGGCGCCAGCGGGTGCGGGCCTCGTCCTCCACGGCGTCCGCCGCATCCTCCAGATCGTCGGCCACACGGTCCGCCGTGCTGCGGCGCCCGCGATAGACGGCCGTTCCGATGGCGGTGCCCAGTGCCAGCACCACGGCGGCGGAGACCATCGGGTGATCCTCCACCACGCGCTTGGCTTCACGGCCGCTTTTGCCAAGGGCTTCCTGCGCCTTCAGGCGGGCGGCATAGGCCTCTTCCCGTGCCCTGATGATGCGTTCCCGCGCCGTGGCCGAGAATTCGTCCAGACCGTCAGCGAAACGCTCGCGCAGATCTTCGGCCAGATCGGACAGAATGGCCGCGCGTTCGGCCACGAAATCGCGCATCTCGTCGGCCTTCCCGCTCAGTCCGGCGGCCAGATCGTCCTTGTAGGCGGCGGCGTCTTCTTCCAGTTCCCGCAGGTGGATGGAGGCGCGGGCGCGCAGACGGTCCATGGCGTCGGCCCAGGCGCTGTCCTCCACGGCCTCGACCTCTTCCTCGGCAAAGCGGCGGGCGCGGCGGCCGGTGCGGCGCAGGTCGTCCTTCACCTCCTCGACGTCATCCTCCACCTTGGTCTTGCGGGTGCTGCCGAACAGCATCCAGGCCAGACCCAGACCGACCACGCCCACGGCCATCGGGTTGCGACGGATCACGGCCTCGGCCGTCTCACGCGCGCCGCCGTTGGCGCGCATGGTGTGCATCGCCTCGCGCATCAGCAGGTCCATGGTGGAACGGTTGAAGAGGTTGTCGAAGATCGATCCCAACTGGGCGCGGTCCTGGTCCAGATCGTCCTCGATGTCGCGGAAGTTACGTTTGCGGGTCATGGGTCATCATCTCCTTGATCATGTGAAGGTCGCGGCGCAGGCGCGCGGCGGTTCGGATGGGCATCAGATGCGCGGTGCGCAGGGACAGCACGGCCCAGAGGATCAGCCCCGCCGCCAGAAGCAGAAGAACGCCCCCCACCAGCGCGGGCGCCAGAACCGGGTGCACCCCGGCCAAGGCCAGCGCCGCCGCGGCCGATCCGGCCAGCATGTGCAGCGCCACAAGCAGCAGCACCGCCGCCGCCATCAGGAACACGACGCCCCCCACCAGCCTGCGGAAGCCCTGCGCCATCTCGGCCCGGGCCAAGGCCACCTCGTCCCCGACCATGCGGCCCAGAACGGTGGCCAGATCGGCAAGGGAGGCGGCGGTCTGCGGGGGGCGTCCGGGTGTCATTTTCCGCGCCGCAGGGCGGTGGCCAGCACGGCCCCGGTCACCAGCGCCCCCGCGACCACCGACAGCGGATGGCGGCGGGTGAAGTCACGGGCCTCGTCCAGATAGGTTTCGGCCTTTTTCGGCGGAAGGTCGTCCTTCACGCGCGCGGCGCTGCGGCGCGCGCGCTGGCGCAGCCGGTCGGCCGCGTCCGAGGCGTGACGGCGGGCGTCCCGGCCGGCCCGGGCGATCGCCTCGTCCATCTCGCAGACATGCTTTTTGCGGGTGAAGGGCATCGTGATCTCCGTCGTCATCCTGTTGTGCCGGGAAAACGAGGGAGCGGCGGGGCCGGTTCCGCCACGGTGCGACCTTGGCTGGAACAAACGCGTGAAACGGCGGTTTTCAGGGATGGAGTCTGCGCTTTGCGCGGCACGGAAACGGGAGACGTTCATGCTCGGTTGGCCCCTGACCTTTGTCATAAGCGCCATGCTGGCGGCCGCTTTCGGCTTCACCGGCATCGACGGCATGGCCGAAACCATAGGTCAGGTCCTGTTCGCCGTCTTCCTGACGCTGTTCCTGCTGGCGGTGTGCCTGCGGACCGCCAAGGGAAAACCGCCCGTTTGAACGGGCGGCCCGGTTTACCTAGTCCAGCTCCATCTCGATGTCGAAGGGATAGCTGCCTTCTGTCAAGCCGGCCGGCGCGGCCGGGAAGCCTGAAGCCGCCGAGCGTGTCGCCTGCAGGATGCGCTGATCTACGGCGGGATTACCGGACGAGCGCACCAGAGTCACGTTCGTCATCTGCCCTGACAGGGTGACGTTCAGTCTGATAAACGCGACGCCTTTGCCCTTCGCGCCTTTTAAACGCCGCTCTATCCGCGATCTGATCTGCGCGCCCCACCGTTGCCGGAGGTTCTCAGCCGCACCGGCCGAGATCTGCCGCTGCGCCTGACCTTGCGTCCGGGACGGGGCGGGCGGAGCCGCGTTCTGCGGCGGCGGGGCCGCGCGTTCGCGCTTCGGCTCCTCGCGCACCACACGTTCGGGACGCTCCGGGCGTTGCGCCGGGCGGACCTTCGGCGGCGGCGGGGGCGGAGGCGCATCCGGCAGGGCGATCTCGTCCGGCTCCGGGGGCGGCAGCTCCTCCAGCGGTTCCGGCTCCGGCAAAGGCGTGTCTGCGGCCAGCAACTCCGGCGGCGGAGCGGTTTCTTCGATCAGTTCCGGCGCCTCGGGGGCGTCGGTCTGCGGCACTTCGGGCGCGGGGGTGGACACGGCCTGCGCCGGGGGGGCAGGGGGCGGCGGTTCGAGGTTGACGAGGATCGCCTTGGCGTCCCGTTGGCCATCGCGGTCGGTGTGCATCGCGATGGCCGTCGTGGCCGCCACAGCCATGGCCACGGCCGCCGCGGCACCCACCCAGCCCAGACGTTCGCGTCGCTGTTCGGCGCGCGTCATCTGGGACAGCCAGTCGGCGCCGTTCGCGGTCATGGCGCGCCCCCTTCCAGCCCCACAAGGGCGACCTTCAGATAGCCTGCATCGCGCAGCTGGTTCATCACGCCCATCAGCTGGCCGTAGGGCACCGCCTCGTCCGCGCGCAGGAAGATGCGCTGTTCCTTGTCGCCCCCTGTCCGACCGTCCAGCGTGGCGGCCAGCGCCCCCGCCGGCACCGGCGCATTGCCGAGATTCAATGTCAGGTCCTGCTGCACGGTCAGATAGACCGGTTCCTGCGGGCGCTGCTGCGGAGCGGCGTTGGAACTGGGAAGGTCCACCGCCACATCCACGGTGGAGATTGGGGCCGCCACCATGAAGATGATCAGCAGCACCAGCATCACGTCGATGAAGGGCGTGACGTTGATCTCGTGCGATTCTTCCAGGTCGTCGTCGTCGCGGATGCCGCCGGCCATGAGGTTACTCCGTCGCGGGGGAAGGGTGGGGGGCGTGGCGGAAGTCCAGATCGCGGCTCAGCAACCGCTCCACCCCCGCGCCGGCGTCGCCCAGCGCCTGCTTGTAGCCAGCGATGCGGCGGGCGAAGGTGTTGTAGATCACCACCGCCGGGATGGCCGCCACAAGGCCGATGGCCGTGGCCAGAAGCGCCTCGGCGATGCCGGGGGCCACGACGGCCAGGTTCGTGGTGTTGCTTTCCGCAATCCCGATGAACGCGTTCATGATGCCCCAGACCGTGCCGAACAGGCCGACGAACGGCCCGACGGACCCGACGGAGGCGAGAATCCCCGTGCCCTTGCGCATCCGGCGCCCGGCCTGCGCCTCGATCCGCTCCACGATCGACCGGACGCGTTCCTTCACGCCTGCGACGCCCGCCACGTCTAGCGCGGCGTCAGAGCGGCGCAGTTCGTCCAGCGCGGCGTGCACCATGAAGCTGGCGGGATCGCGCCGCCCGTCCAGCGCCTTGGCGACGGAGGCAAGGGTCACCCCCTCGCGGATCTGGCGGGAGGAGTGGCGCAGCCGGCTTTTCGCGCCCGCAAACAGCACTGTCTTGAACAGGAACACCGTCCATGTGGCAAAGCAGGCCGCCAGAAGCAGCAGCATCACGGCCTTCACCACCCAGTCGGCCTGCCGGTACATGCCCATGACCGACAGGTCATGCGCGGGCAGGATCGGTTCGGCCGCAGGCACCGGCGCTTCGGCTGCGGGGGCCGGGGCGTTCTGCGCCTGCGCCTCGGGTGTGGGGGTGGCTTCGGCCGCCGGCGCATCGACGGGGGTTTCAGCCGCTGGGACCGAAGCGGGTTCGGTCACCGGCACGGACGGGGCCGCGGGTGCGGTCTGCGCGGCGGGGGCTTCGGGGGCAACGGGCGGCGGTGCGTCCTGCGCCCCGGCCGCTGTCGCCAGAAGCAAGCCTGCCCATACCACGGCGCCAGCGCGAACCCTCATGTCACCATCCTTTTTCATGACCCTCCCAGCGGCCTTAGGATTATTGACTGAAACAGTCAAGTTTCAATCCCTCGTAGAATGGTCAACAAATAGGGCGTGCGGTCATTAAACCCCCCTTCAGGATTGTCCTTTACCCGTGATGAACAAAGGAGCCGCGCCATGACCGACCGAAACCGCCCCATCATCATCAAACGCAAGAAGGTGGTCGCGGGCGGGGGCCATCATGGCGGCGCGTGGAAGGTCGCCTATGCCGACTTCGTCACGGCGATGATGGCGTTCTTCCTGCTGATGTGGCTGCTGAACGCCACCACGGAAAAGCAGCGCAAGGGCCTGGCCGACTTCTTCAACCCCACGATCCCGATCAACCGCATTTCAGGCGGCGGGGCGGGGATGTTCGGCGGCGACAGCGTCTATTCCGAGGAGGAGATGGCCCAGAACGGGGCCGGCGCCTCGCAGGTCCTGCCGACGGAGGTGAACCGCGCGCGGGGCGACGCGGGCCGCGGCGACAAGGGGATGGAAGAGCAGCAGAACGACATCGAAAGCCTTCTGCGCGCCCGGGGCGGCGAAAGCATGACGATGCAGAACGCGCTGCGCCATGTGGTCACCCGTGTCACCGACGAAGGCCTGGTGATCGAGGTGTTCGACCTGCCGGAGGTGCCGCTGTTCGACGGCGACACGGCCCTGCCGCGCCCGGTGATGCGCGACATCGCCTGGGTGCTGGCCGACGTGCTGGCGCTGACCAAAAATGGCCTGTCGGTGTCGGGGCATGTGCGAACCTATCCCGTGACGCTGAAGAACAACCCGGTCTGGGATCTTTCGGCCGACCGGGCGCAGGTGCTGCGCGGGCTTCTGGCCGATCTGGGCCTGCCGCAAGCGCGGATCGACCGGGTCGAAGGGCATGCCGACCGCGACCCCGTCACCGCCAATCCCATGGCCGTGCGCAACAACCGCATCGAAGTGACCCTGCTGCGGGACAACCGTTAGGGCGATGTTAAGCCGACTCGGCGACTCTGCTGGGGTTGCATCAGAAAGGCGCGATTTTCCATGTCGATCACCTCTTCCATGAATGCCGGCGTGGCGGGACTGAACGCCAACTCCTCGCGTCTGGCCACGATTTCCGACAACATCGCCAACTCCGGCACCTACGGGTACAAGCGGGTCGACACCTCCTTCTTCGAGATGGTGAACGCCGGCAGTTCCAGCGGCGGCAACTACGCGGCCGGGGGCGTGCGCACCACCTCCTCGCGCGATATCGGGCAAAGCGGGGCGCTGATCGGCACCTCCAACGCCACCGACATCGCGGTCAGCGGCCGCGGCTTCATTCCCGTGACGGCGGACGGCAACAGCACGGTCCTGACCACGACCGGATCCTTCAGCACGGACGCCAACGGCTTTCTGGTCACCGATTCGGGGCTGACGCTTATGGGCTGGGCGGCGGGGGCGGACGGAAAGATCCCGGGCGTGGCGCGCGAATCCATGGCCGCGTTGCAGCCGGTCCAGATCAGCCTGAACCAGGCCATGTCCAACCCCACGACGGAAATGTCCATGGCGGTGAACCTGCCCGCCACCTCCACCCGCCCCGGCGCAACGGGGGAGGCGCTGACCCAGACGATGGAATATTTCGACACGATGGGCACGTCCCAGTCGCTGACCGCCACCTTCACCCCGGTGGAGGCGACGGGCACCGACGCATCGAACCAGTGGACGATGGAACTGCGCGACGACGCCTCGGGCGAGGTGATGGGCACCTACCAGCTGACCTTCGACACCACGCAGGCGGCGGGTGGCACCCTGTCGAACGTCCAGACGCTGTCCGGCGGGGCCTATGACACCGAAAGCGGCGCGATCGGCCTGACGCTGGGCGGCACATCGGTCAGCTTCGACATCGGCACCTATGGCGCCCGCGACGGCATGACGCAGCTGTCGGACACCTACACACCCTCCGCGATCCAGAAGAACGGCTCCGCCATCGGCAGCCTGAAATCGGTGGAGATCGACCAGAACGGCTATGTGATCGCGATCTACAACCAGGGCTTCAGCCGCACGATCTATCAGGTGCCAGTGGTAGACGTGCCCAATCCCGAAGGGCTGAAGACGCTGAACAATCAGACCTATCAGCTGACGAACGAGGCGGGTGCCTTCTATCTGTGGGACGCGGGCACGGGCCCCGTGGGCACGACCGAGGGCTACACGCTGGAGGAATCGACCACGGATGTCGCGCATGAGCTGACGACCCTGATCCAGACACAGCACGCCTATTCCTCCAACGCCAAGATCATCCAGACGGTGGACGAGATGTTGCAGGAAACCACCGATCTGAAGCGTTGAGGACAGCATGTCGCTTGGTTCCGCCCTTTCCATCGCGCAGTCCGGCCTGAACGCGGCGTCGCGGTCGGCCGATCTGACCTCGCAGAACATCGCGAACGCCCTGAACGAAGGGTATGCGCGGCGCGAGATGTCGCTGACCACGCGCGCCACCGGCGGCGTGGTGGTGACGGGCGTCACGCGCTTCGTGGACCAAGCGGTGACGGCGGATCGCCGGACGGCCGAGGCGGGCAGTGCGGGCAGCACCGCCCGCGCGGGGTTTCTGGGCGATCTTGAAGGCGCCATCGGGGTGGCGGGGGCGACAGGATCGCTTGGCTCGCTGGTGGCAGGGCTGGAAGGGGCGCTGATCGATGCGGCGAGCCAGCCGCAATCCCCCACGGCGCTGGGCACGGCGGTGCGGGCGGCGGACACGCTGGCGGAACGGGTCAACACCTTGGGCGACACGGTTCAGGCCGCCCGGCTGAAGGCCGACGGCCAGATCGCGACCACCGTTCGCGGCCTGAACACGGCCCTGAAGCAGGTGGAAGCGCTGAACACCCAGATCGCCGGTCTGGGCGGGTCGGGCACCGACGTCACGACCCTGCAGGACCAGCGTCAGGCCCTGGTGGACACCATCGCCCGCCAGATCCCCGTGCGCGAGGTGACGCGGGACGATGGCCGCATCGCCCTCGTGACGCAGAACGGTGCCACGCTTCTGGACGGCAAGGCCGCGACGCTGTCCTTTTCCCCGGCCAACGCGATGACGGCCGGGATGACGAGGGAGTCGGGCGCCCTGTCCGGGCTGACGCTGAACGGTCATCCCCTGACCAAGCTGGGCGACGGGGAGCTGGCGGCCCAGTTCGACATCCGCGACACGCTGGGGGTGGCGGCGCAGGCCGATCTGGACGCGGTGGCGCAGGATCTGACCGCCCGCTTCGCCGACAGCGGCCTGATGGAGGCAGGGGCGGACGGGCTTCAGGTCAACGCCGCGCTGGCCGACGAGCCTTGGCGCCTGCGCGACGGGCTGGATGCGGTGGCGGAAGGGGCAAAGGGCGACGCCACCCGCCTCAGCGCGCTCGTGGCGTCCATGGGCGACGGTCGGGGTGCCGAAGGTGTGGCGAAGGATCTCCTGTCCTCCGTCTCCTCGGCCCGCATCGCGACCGAGGACGAGGCCAGCTTCCGCACCGCTCAGTACGACACCCTGCGCACCGCCGAACTGGCGAACGGCGTCGACACGGACACCGAGATGACGAACCTGCTGGTGATCCAGCAGGCCTATTCCGCCAACGCAAAGGTCATCCAGGCCGTGGATGCGATGATGAACACCCTGCTGGAGTTGTGACATGGCTTCCATAACGCTGGCCGACATGGCCCAGAATTTCGCCCTGCGCCGCCACAACACCTCGCTTCAATCCGATCTCCAGCGTCTGTCGCAGGAAACGGTCACGGGGCTGGCCGCCGACACCGGGCGCGCGGTGGGGGGCGACTTCACCGAACTTTCTGCGATCACCGGCAGCCTGTCGCGGCTGGAGGCTTATGGCACCGCGGTCACGCTGGCGGCCACGCTGACCGCCGGCACGCAAGGTGCCTTGGCGGCGATCGACAACGCCATCGGCGGCCTAGGAACCGAAATGTCGAACCCGACGATGACGGGCACCGCCTCCTCGGTCGACACGCTGGGCAAGACGGCCCTGCACGCGTTTCAGGCCACCGTCTCCGCACTGAACACCGGGGTGAGCGGGCAGAGCCTGTTCGGGGGCACGGAGGTGAATCGGCCCGCGCTGGCCGACGCGGAGACCATCCTGTCGGCCCTGCAGAACGCAACCGCCACAGCCGGCACGGCCGAGGAACTGGAGGCGGCGGTGAACGACTGGTTCGCCTCCGATTTCACCATGGTCGCCTACAAGGGCGGCGCGGAACGCGCGCCCTATACGGTGGGGGAAAACGACCGGGTTCAGGCGTCGGTCACCGCGACCGATCCCGCGCTTGTGCAGACGCTGAAGGGTCTGGCCATGGGCGCGCTTCTGTCGCGGGGCGCGCTGGCGGGGCAGACGGAGGAACGTCAGGATCTGGCGCAACGCGCGGGCGGCGCGATCCTGAAGGGCGGGGACGAGCGGACGGACCTGATGGCCCGCATCGGCGCGGGCGAAGCGCGGCTGTCCAACATCCAGACACGCAACACGGCGCAGATCGCGGCGCTGGAACTGGCCCGCACCGACATCCTGTCGGTGGACAACTACGAAAGCGCCGTCCGGCTGGAGGCGACGCAGACGCAGATCGAGACGCTGTATTCCGTGACGGCGCGGCTGTCGCAGATGTCGCTGGCGGACTTCCTGTGATGTGGCGGCTGGTCCTGTTCCTGATCTGCTTCGCGCTTCCCGTGGCGGCGGCCCCGATCCGCATCAAGGATCTGGTGGATTACGACGGCGTGCGGGGCAACGACCTTGTGGGTTACGGCCTTGTGGTGGGTCTGAACGGCACGGGCGACAGCCTGCGCAATTCCCCCTTCACCGAAGAGATCATGGCCAACCTGCTGGAACGGCTGGGCGTGAACGTCACGGGCGAGATGCTGCGCCCTAAGAACGTGGCGGCCGTGTTCGTGACGGCCAGCCTGCCGGCCTTCGCACGGTCGGGCAGCCAGATCGACGTCACCATCTCGGCCATCGGGGATGCCAAAAGCCTTCTGGGCGGCACGCTGGTGATGACCCCCCTGAACGGCGCGGACGGAGAGATCTATGCCGTCGCGCAGGGCACCATCATCGCGGCCGGCATCTCGGCCGAAGGGCAGGCGGCGCGGGTGGTGCAGGGGGTTCCCACCTCGGGCAGCATTCCCCGTGGGGCCCGGGTGGAGCGGGAGGTGGAGTTCGACTTCAACGGGCTGCAAACCCTGCGTCTGGCCCTGCGCAATCCCGATTTCACCACCGCCGCGCGGATTGAGGCGACGGTGAACCAGGCCTTCGGGCGCATCGCCACGCTGCAGGATTCAGGCACGGTGCAGCTGAACCTGCGGGGGCAATCGCCCGCCCACCTTCTGGCCAACCTTGAAAACCTGCTGGTGGAGCCGGAAACCCGCGCCCGCGTGGTGGTCGACCAGCGGTCGGGCACCATCGTCATGGGCGAGGACGTGCGCATCAGCCGCGTGGCCGTGGCGCAGGGCAACCTGACCCTGCGGATCGAGGAAGCGCCGCAGGTCGTGCAGCCCAACCCCTTCTCCCCGGGGGAATCGATCGTGGTGCCGCGCACGGGGGTGCGGATGCAGCAGGACCCAGGCACCGGACTGGCCGAGGTGGAAGGCTCCACCAGCCTGTCGCAGGTGGTGGCGGGCCTGAACGCGCTGGGCGTGGCGCCCTACGACATGATCGACATCCTGAAAAGCATCGACGCCGCAGGTGCGCTGCACGCGGAATTCCTGGTGCGCTAGCGCCGCCCGAACAGCCGCTCGATGTCGTGCAGGGCCAGTTCCACATAGGTGGGGCGGCCATGGTTGCACTGGCCGGACCGGGGCGTCGCCTCCATCTCGCGAAGAAGGGCGTTCATCTCCTCGGCCCGCATCTGGCGGCCGGACCGCACCGATCCATGGCAGGCCATGCGTGACAGGATGGCGTCCATCCGCGCCTGAAGCGTGGTGCTGTCGCCTTCGGCCAGTTCGTCCAGGATGTCGCGCAGCAGGGCCGCCGCGTCGACACGGCCCAGGATGGCGGGCGTTTCCCGCACCGCCACCGCCCCCGGGCCGAACCCTTCCAGCGTCAGGCCCAGCCGGGCCAGATCCTCGGCCATGTCCAGAAGCTGCGCGGCGTCGGGCGGAGACAGTTCCACGATCTCGGGGATCAGCAGGGCCTGGGCGGCCACGCCCGCCGCGTCGCGCTGCGTCTTCAGGCGTTCGTAGACCAGCCGTTCATGCGCCGCGTGCTGGTCCACGATGACCATGCCGCGCGCGGTCTGGGCGATGATGTAGTTGCCGTGCACCTGCCCGCGCGCCGCGCCCAGGGGAAGGCTTTCATTCGCCGCGACCGCTTCCTCCACCCGGGCCGAGGGGGCTTCGGCAAAGCCCAGCGGCGCCTGCCACGTCGTGCTGCGCGCCAGCACCGGCTGCGAGGGGCGGTCCATCTGGTAGACGCGCGGCGGCTCCGGCCGCATCGCCTCCAGCGTCTCGCTCGCCACGGTGGTGGAGGCGCGGTGCCCCGCGCCCGCCAGCACCTGCCGCAGCCCCGACACGATCAGCGCGCGAGCGGCGGCGGGGTCGCGAAAGCGCACCTCGGTCTTGGCAGGATGCACGTTCACGTCCACCAGTTGCGGATCGCAGGTGATCCCCAGCACCGCCGCCGCGTGCCGGTCGCGCGACAGCACGTCCATGTAGGCCGCGCGCAAGGCGCCGGTCAGCATCCGGTCCAGCACCGGACGCCCGTTCACGAACAGGAACTGCTGCGTCCCGGACCCGCGCGAATAGGTGGGCAGGGCGGCATAGCCCGTCAGCCGCAGCCCGTCGCGTTCCAGATCCACGGGCAGGGCGTTGGTCACGAAATCGGGGCCGAGGATGCGGCCCAGCCGTCCCGCCAGCGCGTCGAAGAAGTCCCCCGGCTCCGGGTCGGTGCGGAAGATCACCCGCACGCTGCCCGCATCCGTCAGGGTGAAGCCCACGGTTGGTTCGGCCATGGCGAGGCGGCGGATCACGTCGGCAATCGCCTGCGCCTCGGCCCGGTCTGACCGCAGGAACTTCAGCCGGGCGGGCGTGGCGAAGAACAGATCGCGCAGCTCCACCACGGTGCCGTTGCGCGCGGCGGCGGGACGCACGGGTTCGGCCCGCCCGCCCGCCACGGCGATGACCGCGCCTTCCGTCCCTTCGCAGCGCGAGGTGATGGACAGGCGCCCCACCGCGCCCAGCGAGGGCAGCGCCTCGCCCCGGAAGCCAAAGGTGTGGATGGCCAGAAGGTCGCTGCCGTCGATCTTCGACGTGGCGTGCCGCGTCAGGGCCAGCGGCAGGTCGTCCGGGCCCATGCCGCAACCGTCATCCGTCACGCGGATCAGGGTCTTGCCGCCGTCCACGTAATCCACCGCGATGCGGCGCGCGCCGGCGTCCAGCGCATTTTCCACCAGCTCCTTCACGGCCGAGGCGGGACGCTCCACAACCTCGCCCGCGGCGATGCGGTTGATGGCGGATTCGTCCAGCTGGCGGATGACGGGGCGGGGCGGGAGTGTGTGGGGCATGATGGCCCCGGAATAGCATGGATACGGGGCGGCTGACCACCGCCCCGTCCGGGGGTCAGTGCGCGTCCAGCCCGGTGGGGCGGCCCACCACGACGAAGTGCAGCTTCGCCGGATCGTAAAGCTCCGCGGCCACGCGGTTCACATCGTCCAGCGTCAGCGCCTCGATCAGGGCGTTGCGGTTCTTGGGATAGTCGATGGGGAAGCCCTGCATCTGCATTCCGACCAGAATGCTCGCGATCGGGCCGTTGCCGTCGAACCGCAGCGGATAGGCCCCGGTCAGGTAGGTCTTTGCCGCATCCAGCTCGGGCTGCGTCACGCCGTCCTTCGCGATCTTCGCCCACTGGTCGCGCACGAGGCCCACCGCCTCGGCCGTCTTGTCGTTGTCCGAGGCGAACTGGCCCGCCACGAAATCGGCCAGAT
This sequence comes from Falsirhodobacter sp. 20TX0035, assembly GCF_028307215.1. GTDB lineage: Bacteria > Pseudomonadota > Alphaproteobacteria > Rhodobacterales > Rhodobacteraceae > Falsirhodobacter. The sequence continues at coordinate 39,880 of NZ_JAQMHV010000007.1, forward strand.
CCATCGTGGCCAGCTGGCTGTAGGCGCCATAGGTCAGGCCGCGCTTGCTGCGCAACTCGTCCATCAGGCGGGCGGTGAAGCGGCCGCCGCCCAGGATCTCGTTCGCGACAAAGGCGGCCATGAAGTCGGGGTCCTGCACGTCCAGCCCCGGCTGGCCGAAGCGCACCACGGCCTGCGGCGTGGGGAAGTCCACCACATGCGTGCCGCGATCGGCCTGCCATGTCGCGGCGCCGGGCGGGGCGGTCGCGGTGGCGGGCAGGTCGCCCAGCAGCGTGTCCAGAAGTGCGCCCAGCTGTTCGGGCGTGATGTCGCCCGCGGCCGCCACATAGACGTTGTCGCGGGCCATCGCCGCCTTGTGCACGGCGGCCAGCTGTTCCGGCGTCAGCGCCTTCACGCTGTCCAGGGTGCCCGACGAATCGGTGCCGTAGGGATGATCGCCATAGGCGTCGTGCTGGAAGGTCAGCGCCGCGATGCTTTCGGGATCCTGCGCCGCCGAGGCGAGGTTCGACAGCACCTGCCCCCGCACCCGGTTCACGGCGTTCGGATCGAACGTCGGGTCCACCAGCGCGCTGCGCAGAAGGTCCACCGCCTGATCGCGGTTTTCCGTCAGCATCTGCGCCGACACGGCGATGGCGTCGGCCGAGGAGTCGAAGCCGAAGCGCGCCGCCAACGCATCGCGGGCCTGCGCGAAGCCTTGCGCGTCCAGATCGCCCGCGCCTTCCTCCAGCGTGGCGGTCATCAGGTTCACGGCGCCGCGCTGGCCTTCGGGGTCCAGCGCCGTACCGCCGCGGAACCGCAGTTCCAGCGCGGTGAAGGGGATGTTGTGATCCTCCACCAGCCAGGCGGTGATCCCGCCGGGGGAGGTGACCTCGTGGATGTCGGTGGCGGCGTGGGCCGGAAGCGCCAGGGCGATCAGGGCGGCGGTAGTACGCAGGATCTTCATGGCGTCGTCTCCTCTTGCTCCAGCCAGCCCGTAACGGACTGACGGCGGTCCAGAACCTTGCGGGCGGCGGCCAGGACCTGTTCGGCCGTCACGTCCTGAAGGGCGCGGGGCCAGTCCTGCACGTCCTGCACGGTCAGCCCCACGGCCAGGGCCGCGCCGTATTCGTTGGCAAGGCCGCCGGAATCGTCCCGGTTGTAGATGTCGCTGGCGCGCAGCTGGGTCTTGATCCGGTCCAGCTGCGCGGCGTCCACGCCGTCCTTCAGGAAGTCGGCAAGAACCTTGTCCATCGCATCCTCCGCCTCCTGAAGCGTGACGCCATCGGCCGGGACCACGCCCAGCGTGAAGGTGGACGGATCGACCGAGGTCCCGTCATACCCGGCCATGGTGTAGATCGCGGTCGGATTTTCCCCGAACTGCATCTTCTGCGCCAGGACCGAGGTGGTGGGATCCCCGCCCAGAAGGGCGGCCAGAACCGCCAGCGCCGCAGCCTCGGACTGATCGCCGGCGTTGCGTTCGGGGGCAAGGTAGGACCGGGTCACGTAGGGCTGCGCCACCCGTTCGTCGTGGAAGGTCAGGCGGCGTTCGGCCAGTTGCGGCGGTTCCTGCGGGCGGGCGCGGGGCGGCAGGGTGTCGGACGGCTTCAGCGGGCCGAAATGCTCCTCCGCCATGGCGCGCACGGCGTCGGGTTCCACGTCGCCCGCCACCACCAAGATGGCGTTGTTGGGCGCATAGAAGGTGCGGTAGTGGTCCAGCGCGTCCTCGCGGCTCAGCGCCTCCATCTCGGCCCGCCAGCCGATCACGGGGCGGCGGTAGGGGCTGTTCATGTATTGCGCGGCGTTCATCTGTTCCTGGAACTGGGCCTGCGGATTGGAATCGGTCCGCTGGCTGCGTTCTTCCAGGATCACGTTGCGTTCGTTGTCCACGATGGGCTGCGACAGATCAAGGTTGACCATCCGGTCCGCCTCCATCGACAGCATCAGGTCCAGCTTGTCGGCCGCCACCCGTTCGTAATAGGCGGTGTAGTCGTACGAGGTGAAGGCGTTGTTGGATCCGCCCAGCGCCGACACGGTGGCCGCGAAGTCGCCGGGTTCGGTGGTGGCGGTCCCCTGGAACATCAGGTGCTCCAGAAAATGCGCGACGCCGGATTCGCCGGTCTTTTCGTCCGCCGATCCGGTGCGGTACCAGACCATGCTGGTGACGACGGGGGCGCGGTGATCCTCGATCACGACGATGTCGAGGCCGTTGTCCAGCCGGAACTCCGTCACGTCCTGGGCCAGGGCGGGGGTGGCGCACAGGCACAGGGCCAGCGCGGCTGGCAAGCGGTGGGGCATGGGGATCCTCCTTGCGGTTCGGGGCAAGGTGACCTCAGCCCCGCCCGAAGGGCAAGCCGTCCTACGCGGTTGTGATCGTCAGTTGGCGGGCGGTGCCGCCGGCGTGCGCAGGCCCTGCTGCTGCCAGCGGGCCGCTTCGCTGCGCGGATCCAGCGTCTGGCCCGAATAGGCCTGGTAATAGGTCGTGTTGCTGAACACGCGGTTCAGCAGGCGGCCGCGGTTGTCGTCGCGGAAGGATTCGTCGGCCACGGCCAGTTCGCCCCGCACGTTCGGCTGGGTGCCGTAGCGGTTCGTGGCGGTCAGAAGCGCGCGGTCCCCGGCGGTTCCGGCGTTGGGATTGCCGCCCAGCGCCACGATCGCCTGCGCCTGCGGGTTCGGTTCGGTCCGGTTGGTGCCGCCCGGCGTCGGGGGCGGCAGGTCGTTCAGCGACGGGGGCATTTCCAGCGGACGTTGCGGCACAACGGAAAATTCGTCCGGACCGTTGCCCGTGGACCGAAGGCGGATCAGGTTCGGGTCATCGCTTCCCCCGCAGGCCGAGAGCGTGAGGAACGCCGCGCCCGCGATTGCCAGTGCTGCCCGCATGTCCAACTCCTTCGTCGTTCGGGTTTCGTTTAGCGCAAAGGCCCCGTCACGTCACGCGGTCTTTGACGGAGCGTCCTTCGGGGGGCTTCGGCTCCCCCGTGAACAGCACGAGGCCGATGGCGCCGGCGAAGATCGCGATGTCGGCCACGTTGAACGCATAGGGATTGTCGAACCCGCAGCAGGACATGTTCAGGAAATCCGCCACCGCGCCATACAGGATCCGGTCGATGACGTTGCCCATCGCGCCGCCGATCAGCAGCCCGCCCGACACCTGCGCCAGCCGCGAATGGCCGGGCCGGCGCATCCACCACACGACCCAGCCCGAGATGGCGACCGCCACCACGATCAGCAGCCATTTCGTGGTCACGGCGTCGCCCGCGAAAAGGCCGAAGTTCATCCCTTGGTTCCAAGCCATCTGGAAGGTCAGAAAGGGGGGGATCACCTCGATCCGGCCCAGATGGATCAGGCCCAGACCGTGCACCACGGCCAGCTTGGTCATCTGGTCCAGCGCGAAGGTCAGGGCGGCGGTCAGGGCGACGGCGCGCATGTCAGTGCCGGAAATGGCGCTGGCCGGTGAAGATCATGGCCAGACCCAGACGGTCGGCGGCCTCGATCACCTCGGCGTCGCGCATGGAGCCGCCGGGCTGGATCACGCAGGTCGCGCCCACGGATGCCAGAACCTCCACCCCGTCCGCGAAGGGGAAGAACGCGTCCGAGGCGGCGGCGCAGCCCTTGGTCAGCGGGGCGGACAGGCCCATGGCCTCGGCCGCGTCCTCGGCCTTGCGGGCGGCGATGCGGGTGCTGTCCACACGGCTCATCTGGCCCGCGCCGATGCCGACGGTGGCGGCGTCCTTGACATAGACGATGGCGTTGGACTTCACGTGCTTGGCCACCTTCCACGCGATCAGGGCGTCGGCCATCTCGGCCTCGGTCGGCTGGCGCTTGGTCACCACGCGCAACTCGGGCAGGGCCGCCGTGTCCTTGTCCTGCACCAGGAAACCACCCGACACCTGCTTGAACGCAAGGCCGGGGGCCTTCGGGTCGGGCAGGTTCAGCGTGGTCAGAAGGCGCAGGTTCTTCTTGGCCGCGAACACGGCCTTGGCCGCGTCGTCCGCGCCGGGGGCAATCACCACCTCGGTGAAGATCTCGGCGATTTTTTCGGCGGTGGGGCCGTCCAGCGGCTGGTTCAGCGCCACAATCCCCCCGAAGGCCGAGGTGCGGTCGCAGTCGAAGGCCCGGGCATAGGCCTCGGCCAGCGTGGCACCGCGGGCCACGCCGCAGGGGTTGGCGTGCTTGATGATCGCGACGGCGGGGCCGCCCTCAGGCGCGAACTCGGCCACCAGCTCGAACGCGGCGTCGGTGTCGTTGATGTTGTTGTAGGACAGTTCCTTGCCCTGCCACTGCTTGGCCGTGGCCACGCCGGCGCGGGCCGTCCCGTCGGTGTAGAAGGCCGCGTTCTGGTGCGGATTTTCGCCATAGCGCAACGACGACGCCAGCGTGCCCGCGAAGGTGCGGTAGCGCGGCGTTTCGCCCAGCGTCTGCGCCATCCAGCCCGACACGGCAGCGTCATAGGCGGCGGTGCGGGCATAGGCGGTCAGCGCCAGCTTCTGACGGAACGCGAGGCTGGTGGCCCCGTCATGCGCGTCCAGTTCGGCCAGCAGCGTCGGATAATCCTGCACATCCGTCACCACGTTCACGAAGCGGTGGTTCTTCGACGCGGCGCGGATCATGGCCGGGCCGCCGATGTCGATGTTCTCGATGCAGTCGTCGTAATCGCCGCCGCGGGCCACCGTCGCCTCGAACGGATACAGGTTCACGACCAGCAGGTCGATCGGCTCGATCCCGTGGGCGGCCATGGCCACCAGATGTTCGTCGTCGTCGCGCAGGGCCAGAAGGCCGCCATGGACGTTGGGATGCAGCGTCTTCACGCGGCCGTCCATCATTTCCGGGAAGCCCGTGATCTCGGCCACGTCCCGGACCGGAAGGCCGTCGCCGCGCAGCGCGCTGGCCGTGCCGCCGGTGGAGATCAGCTCGATCCCCCGGCCATGCAGCGCGCGGGCGAGGTCGAGAAGCCCCGTCTTGTCCGAAACGGACAGCAGCGCGCGTCCGATATACACGAGGTCGGTCATGGTCAGGCTCCTGTCGGCAGATCGCGGATGGTCAGCGGAGTAGCGTCGGATTTGGCAAAGGTCCAGTCGATGCGCGCGGGAAAGCGCGGAACCGCGTGGGGAAGGACGATGGTGTGGCCCCCGTGCAAACGGGCACCGTCCGCCGTGAACCGCCAGACCGTTCCGTCGGGCAGTGTCAGGCGCAACGCGTCCGGTTCCTGTTCGGCGCGGATGTCGGGATGCAGGGGAAAGGTCAGCATCATCTCCACCGGGCGGGGGCGGCGGGCACGGGGTTCCAGCCGGTCGCTGCCCGTCAGGCCGTGGCCGTCGGGCGTCAGCGACAGGCTGCGGGTGCAGAGCATCCCCTTCCACCCGTCATGCCCCGCCACCAGATCCGTCGGCCCGTGCTGGGCCGTGATGTGCGGGCGGGCGGCCTTGGCCCCCAACACCTGAAGCCCCGCGCGGCGGTTGGTCGCCGCGATCACAATGGGGCAACGGCCCGCCGTCAGTTCGAAGGCGAAGTCCGGCGCCGACACGTCCATCAGGACGGAGCTTCGGCCCCGCATCAGCCGCATCAGCCCCATCCCCTGCGGCGGCACCGGCCCGCGCACCCTCGACGCCACGAGCGCCGCGTCCAGCTGCACGGGATCGCTGTCCGCACCGCTCCGAAGCCCCGTCACCCGGCCATCCGCATGCCGCATCATCCGCAGAGTGCCGGTGGCGTCCTCGATCACCGACAGTGCGGCCTCGGGCCACGTGTCGCGCAGGGCCACCAGCAGGATCAGCGCCTGCAACAGGTCATCCGGGCGGCGCGGCAGCGGGGGCAGCGGGGGCAGGGCGGGCCGGATCCCCGGCCGTTCCAAAGCGAGTGCGGCGGCTGACAGGCCCGCCAGCGCCGCGATCCGCGGCCAGCCGGGCGCTGCGCCCTGCCAGCGGTCCGCGAGATAGGCGGACTGACGGCACAGCGCGTCCATCACGGGGGCGGGCACGCCCCGGGGATACAGGAAGCGGGCATGGGTCAGCCAACGCAGAAGGCGCAGGCCCGTCGCCTCGGGCGTCCAGCCGCGGCCCGTGCCGAAGGTGGTGACCCAGTCGCCGGCCATGCGGGCGGCAAAGCGGCCGGTGCGTTCGTCGCCCAGCGCGGCCAGGTCGTCCAGCCAGCCGAAGGCCATCGCGTCGGGCGCGCCCCAGACCGTATCCTGCGCCAGAAGCGCCTCGGCCCGGTCGGGGTTGCCGGTCAGGGGCAGGGGGGGCATGGGCAGCAGACGCTCGGCCGGAACGGTGTTCTTGCTGCGCCATGCGGCAATCCGGTCGCCCAGCCTTGTGCCTGTCATCGTGTCCCCGTCCCTTTGGCCAAGGATAACCGACGCTTGGCGTCCTGTCATCGGCGACGATGACAGGATCGTGACCTATTTGCGCAAGGACACCATGAAGAAGCCGTCCATGCCGCCGATGTCGGCCCAGTGGTCGGGGCGCAGGCGCAGGCCGCCGCCCTCCGTCACCCAAGTCGGGTCCACGCCCTCCAGCTGCGGCGGCAGGACGGTCAGGCCGGGATGACGCTCCAGCGCGGCGGCCAGTTGCGCCTCCCCTTCCTCGGGGAAAAGCGAGCAGGTGCAGAACACCAGCCGTCCGCCGGGTTTCAGAAGGCCCAGCGCGTGATCCAGCATCTTCGCCTGAAGGTCGACAAGGCCCGCGACCTCCTCTCCCGTCTTGACGAAGGGCAGGTCGGGGTGGCGGCGAACCGTGCCCGTGGCGGAACAGGGGGCGTCCAGCAGGATCGCGTCGAAGGGTTCGTCCGTCCAGGTCAGCACGTCGGCGGTGACCACGGTCGCCGTCAGCCCGGTGCGGGCCAGATTCTCGGCCAGCCGCTTCAGCCGGGGGGCGGAGATGTCGACGGCCGTGACCTTGGCCCCGGCATCGGCCAGTTGCAGCGTCTTGCCGCCGGGGGCCGCGCACAGATCGGCGATCCGTTCGCCCGCCTGCGGGGCCAGAAGCCGCACGGCCAGCGCCGCGGCGGCGTCCTGCACCCACCACTGCCCTTCGGCAAAGCCGGGCAGGGCGGAGATCTGGGTCCCTTCGGTCAGGCGCAGGCTGCCCGTGGGCAGGGCCGTGGCGTCGGGCAGGGTGGTGGCGTCGCGGCGGGGCGTCAGGTCCACGGGCGGGGTGCGGGCCTGCACCTCCTCCATCGCGGCCACGGCCTCGCGCCCATAAGTGCGGACCAGCGGTTGGCGCAGCCAGCGCGGCAGGCGCTGGGGGGGAAGGTCGGCAAAGGCGTCGGGCGTGTCGGCCACCTTGCGCAGCACGGCGTTGACGAAGCCCGCCTGATGCGCCGTCTTGCGGCCATGGCGTACGATGTCCACGGCGGCGTTCACGGCCCCATAGGCGGCGGTGCCGCCCACGGCCATTTCCACCACCGCCAGACGCAGAGCGTTCTGGACCAGCCGCGGCGGGGCGCGGCGGACATGGGGCTCCAGCACCCGGTCGGCTTGTTCCAGGTGCCGCAGCACCATGGACACCAGCCGCTGCGCGCGGGCGCGTTCCGCGGGGGGCAGGCCGTCCAGCGGACCGTTCGGCTGAACCGTCAGTTGCGCCAAAAGCTGCCCTTCGGACAGGATCGCCCCCAGCGAATGAACGGCGGCAAGCCGTGTGCGAAACCCCTCGACCGCCATGCAGCCCCCTTGTTACTTTGGCTTCCAGCGGTATATCAGCCGCACCCCTTTCACAAGGAGACGCCCATGACCGAGCGTTCCGAACTGCCCCCCGCCGCCCTGCGCGCCTTGGCCGAAGCCGAAGAACGCCGCCAGCAGGCCGCGCAGGACCTGCCGACCGAATTGGGCGGCCGCGACGGGCCCGAACCCGTGCGCTATGGCGACTGGGAGAAGAAGGGCCTCGCCATCGACTTCTAGGGGCGTCTACAGCCCCAGCACGTCCATCATGGAATAAACGCCGGGCTTCTTGTCCTGCCCCCAGAGCGCGGCCTTCAAGCCGCCGCGCGCGAAGATCCCGCGATCGCTGGCGATGTGGGAGAGGGTGATGCGCTCGCCCTCGCCGGCGAAGATCACGTCATGTTCGCCTACGATGGACCCGCCACGGATGGACGAAAATCCGATGTCGCCCGGCTTCCGTTCGCCGGTGATGCCGTCGCGGCCGGAATCGCGCACATCGGCCAGTGTCACGCCGCGCCCTTGGGCGGCGGCCTCGCCCAGCATCAGCGCGGCGCCCGAGGGTGCGTCGACCTTCATGCGGTGATGGGCTTCCACGATCTCGATGTCCCAGTCGGCGTCCAGCGCGGCGGCGACCTTGCGCGTCAGCCCCAGCAGCAGGTTCAGCCCGAGGCTGGTGTTGCCCGACCGCACGATCACGGCGTGACGGGCGGCGGCTTCGATCTTGGCCAGATGATGCGGTTCGAACCCCGTCGATCCGCACACATGCACGGCGCGGGCCTGAGCGGCAAGGCCTGCGAACTCCACGGACGCGTCGGGGGTGGTGAAGTCCAGCACCCCTTGGGCGCGGGCGAACGCCTCCAAGGGATCGTCGGTGGCCACGCAGCCCACGGGCGCGCCGCCCATGGCCACGCCCACGTCCTGACCCACCCACGCATGCCCCGGCCGCACCACGCAGCCCGCCAGTCGCGCCTTGTCCGAGGCCAGCACCGCCCCGATCAGCAGCCGGCCCATGCGGCCCGCGGCGCCCGTCACGACCATTCCGGGAAGTTCCGTCATCGCATCCTCCGTTTTTCGGGGTGATAACGCGGAAAGGCCGGATTGCGAAGGGCACGCGAAACCACTACATCGCGCAACATGGCAAGCAACAGTTTCTCCGCGGGCAAAGGCCCATCGCAACGTCAGCTTCGCGTCGGCGAACTGATCCGCCGCGTCATGTCCGACGTCCTGAACCGGGGAGAGATCCACGATCCGGATCTGGAGAACGCCTCCATCACGGTGGGCGAGGTGGTTCTGTCCAACGATCTGAAGATCGCGACCGTCTACGTCATGCCGCTGGGCGGGGGCGACGTGCAGGCGATCATCGCCGCGCTGGCCCGCAACAAGGGCGAACTGCGCCACCGCGTCGCCAAGGAGATGACGCTGAAATACGCGCCCGACCTGCGCTTCCGCCCGGACGAGACGTTTGACCGTCTGGACGAGACGCGGCGCCTGTTTGCCGACGAAAAGGTGCAGCGCGACCTACGGGCCGATGACGCCGACGATGCGGAATAGCCTGCTGGGCGCGTTGGCCGCGCTGTTTCTGCCCGTCGCGGGCCAGGCCTGCGAGGCGATCAGCTATCGCGGTCAGGGCTATGTGCTGTGCGAGGCGACGTCCGCCGACGATCTGCGCATCTTCCAGACGGGGGCGGACGGCCGCACCTATGGCAGCTTCACCCGCGTGAACAACGCCCTGCGGGATGAGGGCAAGCGGCTGGGCTTTGCCATGAACGCCGGCATGTATCACCCCGACCGCAGCCCCGTGGGCCTGATGATCGAGGATGGGGTCACCCGCAAGGATCTGGTCGTGGGCCCTTCCGAAGGCAATTTCGGGCTGGAGCCGAACGGCGTCTTCTGCATCGGCGAGCGTTTCCGCGTGGTGGAAACCCGCGCCTTTGCCGCCGATCCGCCGTCCTGCCGCTTTGCCACCCAGTCCGGGCCGATGCTGGTCATCGACGGAGAGCTGCATCCGCGCTTTCTGGTGAACAGCGACAGCCGCTACATCCGCAACGGTGTGGGCGTGTCCGGGGACGGGGCGACGGCGTATTTCGTGATTTCCACCGATCCGGTGACGTTTCACGAGTTCGGCAGCCTGTTCCGCGACGCGCTGAAGGTGCCGGACGCGCTGTTCTTCGACGGCTCCATCTCGCGTCTCCATGCGCCGGAACTGGGGCGGGACGACATCGGGTTTCCGCTGGGGCCGATCGTCGGGACGGTCGTGGACCGCTGACCCGCAGGCGCACGGGGATGTTGACCCGAAGGGCCTGCGCGGTGTAGCAGGCCGCTTCTTCAACGGAGGTGACGTGATGGGACGCAAGCGCAAAGGCCGTGCGGTATCGGGCTGGCTGGTCGTGGACAAGCCGGCGGGCATCACCTCCACCTCGGTCGTGAACAAGGTGCGCTGGGCGTTCGACGCGCAGAAGGCGGGCCATGCGGGCACGCTGGACCCGGCCGCGACGGGCGTTCTGGCCATCGCGCTGGGCGAGGCGACGAAGACCGTGCCCTACATCACCGACGCGCTGAAATGCTACCGCTTCATGGTGCGGTTGGGGCAGGCCACGACGACCGATGACGCCGAAGGGACGGTGATCGCCGAATCCCCCGACCGTCCGGACGACGCGGCCATCACCGCCGCGCTGGCGCCGTTCCGGGGCGACATCATGCAGGTCCCGCCGCAGTTTTCCGCCGTGAAGGTGGACGGCGAACGCGCCTACGACATCGCCCGCGCGGGCGAGGAGATGGATCTGGCCGCCCGCCCCCTGTTCGTGGAGAGCCTGATCCTGCTGTCGCGTCCCGACGCCGACCATGTTGAGTTAGAGATGGTGTGCGGAAAGGGCGGCTATGTCCGCTCCATCGCGCGGGATCTGGGCGCGGCCTTGGGCTGCCACGGCCATGTGCAATGGCTGCGCCGCACCTGGTCCGGCCCCTTCACCGCCGAGGAAGGGATCAGCGTCGAGGAGATTGACCGGATGGCCAAAACGGAAGAACTGGACACCCATCTGAAACCGCTGGAGATGGGGCTGGCCGACCTGCCCGAACTTCAGGCGACGCCCGAAGGCGCGGCGCGGCTGAAGAACGGCAATCCCGGCATGGTGCTGACCGGTGCCGATTATGGTGACGAAGCGTGGGCTTCGTATCAGGGGCGCGCCGTGGCCGTCGGCGTCTACAAGGGCGGCGAGCTGCACCCGAGCCGCGTGTTCGTCGAATGATCGAACGCACGCATGTGAAGGGGGACGCCCCCTCCACCGCCGTCTATTCGGACGATGAGCGGTACCGTTTCCTGCTGACCCGGACGTGGGACCCAGCGGGAAAGAAGGCGCTGTTCATCATGCTGAACCCTTCCACCGCGACCGAATACCAGAACGACCCCACGGTGGAGCGGTGCGAGCGGCGGGCGCGGACGCTGGGCTTTGGCGCGTTCCGCGTGTGCAACATCTTCGCTTGGCGCGACACGGACCCGAAGAAGATGCGCGCCGCCCCCGAACCCGTGGGGGCCGAGAACGACGCCGCCATCGTGGACAGCGCCTTCTGGGCCGACACCATCGTCTGCGCCTGGGGCACGCATGGTGCCTTTCTGAAGCGCGGCCCGCGGGTGGAGGCGCTGCTGCGCGCCACGGGCCGGCCGCTGCACCATCTGGGCCTGTCAAACGGGGGGCATCCGAAGCACCCGCTTTACATCGGCTATGCCGTTCAGCCGGTGCTGTGGGCCCCCACCACCATGTGAGTCGTGACGGCGGCGAAGAACACCCCGCTGGCCGTCAGGACGAAGACGTGCCAGATCGTGCGGTGGAACGGCATCCGGTGGCGCAGGTAGAACAGCGTCCCGATCATGTAGATGCCCCCGCCCACCCCGATCATCGTCAGGACGGGCGCGGACATGGTGGCGAACAGCGGCCAGCCCACGACAAGGCCCATCCAGCCCATGGCGATGTAAAGCCCGAAGCCCACCCATTCGAACCGGTTCGGCGCCAGAACCCGCAGGGCGATCCCCGCCAGTGCGGCGGTCCACAGCAGGATGATGACCGGCACCTCCGTTGCGCCGGACAGCATGACAAAGGCGGTGTAAGTGCCCGCGATCTTGATGTAGATGGCCGAATGGTCCAGCCGCCGCAGGATGGCGTTCCAGCCCGGGATCGACACCATGTTGTAGAGCGCGGAACAGACCAGCATCGCGATCAGCGTCGCGCCATAGACCCCGATGCCCACAAGGGCGGCGGTCTGCGGGCGCAGAAAGGCCGTCAGGGTGATCAGGACGGGCACGGCCGCCACGGCCAGCACCGTGCCCAGCACATGCACGCCAGCATCGCTGAGCCGTTCGGATCTGGAATAAACGGTGCGGCGCATGGTGATGGACATGGTTGCAACCTAGGAACCGGACGATGATCCGTAAACCTTTGTCTTGGGGCAGGCGGCGCATTGCCGCAGAAGGCTACCTTGCGCAATAAAATAACGCCTTGAGGCTGTGTATCTTGTGCATTATGACGCTCCTTAGCCAAAAGCCGGAGGATTCCCGATGCAGAATGCGCGTTTCGACAAGTCGAAGCTTCCCAGCCGCCACGTGACCGAAGGGCCCTCGCGCGCCCCGCACCGCAGCTACTTCTACGCCATGGGCATTTCCGAGGAAGAGATTCACCAGCCCTGGGTCGGCGTCGCCACCTGCTGGAACGAGGCCGCGCCCTGCAACATCGCCCTGAACCGTCAGGCGCAGTCGGTGAAGATGGGCGTGAAGAAGGGTGGCGGCACCCCGCGCGAATTCACCACGATCACCGTGACCGACGGCATCGCCATGGGGCATGAGGGGATGCGCTCCTCGCTCGCCTCACGCGACGCCATCGCCGACACGGTGGAACTGACGATGCGCGGCCACTGCTATGACGCGCTGGTGGGCCTTGCGGGCTGCGACAAGTCGCTGCCAGGGATGATGATGGCGATGGTGCGGCTGAACGTGCCGTCGGTCTTCGTCTATGGCGGGTCGATCCTGCCGGGCAAGCTGAACGGCAAGGACGTCGTGGTGCAGGACGTGTTCGAGGCGGTGGGCAAGCACGCCGCGGGCACCATGTCGGACGCCGAGCTTCAGATTCTGGAACGCGTGGCCTGCCCTTCGGCCGGCGCGTGCGGCGGGCAGTATACCGCCAACACCATGGCTTGCGTGTCCGAAGCCATCGGGCTGGCGCTGCTGAATTCCTCCGGCGCGCCGGCGCCTTACGAATCGCGCGACCAGTATGGCGACTTCTCGGGTCAGGCCGTCATGAACCTGCTGGAAAAGAACATCCGCGCGCGGGACGTGGTGACGCGCAAGGCGCTGGAAAACGCGGCGCGCGTCGTGGCCTGCACCGGCGGCTCCACCAATGGCGGCTTGCACCTGCCCGCCATCGCGCATGAGGCGGGGATCGACTTCGACCTGTTCGACGTCTGCGACATCTTCCGCGACACGCCTTACTTCGTGAACCTGCGTCCGGGCGGCGATTACGTGGCCAAGGACCTGTTCGAAGCGGGCGGCGTGCCGGTCGTGATGAAGGAACTGGCGCGGGCGGGGCTGCTGCATCTGGACTGCCTCACCGCCTCGGGCGAGGAGCTGGGCGAAAGCCTGGGCCGCATCACGCATGAACCCGACGGCAAGGTCATCCACTTCATCGACGCGCCGATCACCAAGACGGGCGGCGTGGTGGGCCTGAAGGGCAACCTCGCGCCCGAGGGCGCTATCGTGAAGGTCGCCGGCATGTCCGAGGCCGAGCAGGTCTTCCGCGGCCCGGCCCGCGTCTTCGAATGCGAGGAAGAAGCGTTCGAGGCCGTGCAGAACCGCGGCTATGCCGAGGGTGACGTGATCGTCATCCGCAACGAAGGCCCCGCCGGCGGCCCCGGCATGCGCGAGATGCTGTCGACCACCGCCGCCTTGTCGGGGCAGGGGATGGGTAAGAAGGTGGCGCTGATCACCGACGGTCGCTTCTCGGGCGCGACGCGCGGGTTCTGCGTGGGCCATGTGGGCCCCGAGGCGGCGCATGGCGGCCCGATCGCCCTGCTGCAGAACGGCGACATGATCACGCTGAACGCCGTCACGGGCGAATTGTCGGTCGATCTGACGCCCGAGGAGATGGACCGGCGCCGTCAGGCCTGGAAGGGCCCGCGTCCGACAGAATACGAGTCGGGCGCGCTGTGGAAATACGCCCGTCTGGTGGGCGGCGCGCGCCATGGCGCCACAACCCATCCGGGTGCGGCGGCGGAAAAACACGTCTACATGGATCAGTGATCCTTCCGGCCCCGCGCGCGATCTTCCGTGCGCGGGACCCGGCCGGAGGAGGGGTTCATCCTCCAAATCTTTGATTGCATGGAAGATGATTCCGCGCGACAACAACGCAAGCATCAACCGGCAGGGTATTGCTCGTGGGACAGGACCAGGGAAGCTGGATCGAGCGCAGGCTCTTTCGGCACAGCATGGCCCATTGGGCCCAGGAGGCGGAGCGGGCCGAAACAACGGAACTGCCCCGCCTGAAGACGTTGCGACGCCGCGCCTGGTCGCTGCGCACGCATCTGGACCAGCTGATCGCGCACAGCGAAAAGCGTCTGCGCGTGCCGCCGGCCATTCCGCGTCCGCTGGGCACGGACTGGATCTGGCGTCCGGGCCTGTTTACGCAGGCGCAGCGCATGGGCTTCGCCTCCTCCGACCGATCGACCATCTGTCAGGACGTGACGCTGTTCCACGACTGTTCCCTGAACGAGATCGGGGTGAAGCAGGTCGCCAACCGGGACCCGTCCTCGGAAACGCCCTATGCCCTTCAGATCGACGTGTTCGAGTTTCGGGGCGGCTTCCTGTCGCTGGCGATCGAGCTGCCGGACGACGCCGTGGCCAGCCTGCGCCGCAAGCATCTGGTGGCCCTGACGCTGACGGCCGATTCCGAACGTCCGGGCCGGATCTTCGCGCGGCTGAACGTGCGCCACGGCCCCAACACCGAACAGATCCTGGCCGAGATCGACGAGGATCGGACGGCCGAGTTCGACCTGTCCTATTCCAAGCTGAACGAGGCGCGGGCCGAGAAGATGTGGCTGGACCTGATCTTCGAGAACCCGCGGATGAACCGGATCGTCCTGCGCGATCTGACCATGACGCGCAGACCGCGGGCGGAGATGTAGAATGGCGCAGCTGATACGCGAAGGACTTCGGGCGGGTGTCTGGCACGGGATGGTGCTGGGGGCGGCCGAGCCGCGGATCGAGGTTCTGCTGAACGGTGCCCCCGTGCCGGAGGTGACCGTTGCCGACGAGGGCGACGGGCGCCACCGCCTTTCGGTCCCCATCCCCGCCGAGGCGCTGGAGGACGGGCTGCAGACCTTCGTCATCCGCGACGGCGAGGAGGTTCTGGGCCACTTCACCATCGGTGCGGGCGAGGGGATGGAGGCCGACCTGCGGGCCGAGATCGACCTGCTGCGGGCCGAACTGGAACTGCTGAAACGGGCCTTCCGCCGCCACTGCACCGAAACCTCCGCGTGACGAGTGCCCTCCTGCGTGCTAGCTGCAGGATATGGACCAGTTGCCCTCAAAAGAGCAGATCCTTCAGTGGATCACCGATCACCCCGCCCAGGCCGCCAAGCGTGACATCGCCAAGGCCTTCGGGATCAAGGGGGGTGCGCTGCGCATCGAGCTGAAGCGCCTTCTGAAGGAGATGGAGGCGGACGGGCAGCTGTCGAAGAAGTCGCGCAGCTATCGCGACGCCTCCGTCCTGCCGCCCGTGTCGATCCTGAAGATCCTGGGTCCGGACGAAGCGGGCGATCTTTTTGCCGAGCCGATGGAATGGGAAGGCGCGGGCGACGCGCCCCGCATCCTGATGCGCGCCGCCCCCTCGGACGCCTTGGGCGCGGGGGACCGCGTGCTGGCCCGCCTTGCGGCGGTGGAGGATGAGGATCACGACTACGAGGCGCGGCTGATCCGCAAGATCGGGTCGAACCCGCTGCGGGTGCTGGGCATCTTCCGCAAGACGTCCGAAGGCGGGCGGATCGTGCCGGTGGACAAGGGTCAGGACAAGGAGTGGATCGTCGGCCGCGACGACACGGACGACGCCCGCGACGGCGAGTTGGTGGAGGGCGAAGCGACCTCGAAGCGCATGGGCCTGCCCCGCGCGCGCGTCGTGGCGCGGCTGGGCGACCCTTCGGCGCCCCGCGCGATTTCGCTGATCGCGATCCACCAGCACGGCATCCCCGACCATTTCCCCGACAAGGTCGTGGCCGAGGCGGAGGCGGCGAAGCCCGCCCCGAAGGGCGACCGCGAGGATCTGCGCGACCTGGCGCTGGTCACGATCGACCCCGCCGACGCGCGCGACCATGACGATGCGGTGTTTGCCGAAACCCTGCCCGACGGGGGCCACATCGTCTGGGTCGCCATCGCGGACGTCGCTTATTACGTGACCCCCGGATCGGCGCTGGACCGCGAGGCGCGGCTGCGCGGAAACTCCACCTACTTCCCCGACCGGGTGGTGCCGATGCTTCCCGACGTGCTGTCGGGCGATCTGTGTTCGCTGCACGAACATGTGGACCGCCCCTGCCTGGCCGTGCGCATGCATCTGGACGCGGAGGGCGAGAAGATCGGCCACCGTTTCGTGCGCGGCATCATGCGGTCCGCGGCCAGCCTGACCTATGGTCAGGTGCAGGCGGCGCAGGACGGCACGCCGGACGACAAGACGGCGCCCCTGATGGATCACGTCATTGCGCCGCTTTACGCCGCGTATGAGGCGACAAAGGCCGCCCGGGCCCGCCGTCAGCCGCTGGAACTGGACCTGCCCGAACGCAAGATCGAGCTGACGGAGGACGGCAAGGTCGCCTCTGTCGCGTTCCGCGAGCGTCTGGACGCGCACAAGCTGATCGAGGAGTTCATGATCCTCGCCAACGTCGCGGCGGCCGAAGAACTGATCCGCCTGCGCCGCCCCCTTCTGTTCCGCGTGCACGAGGAACCGAACGCCCAGAAGCTGGACGCGCTGCGCGAGGTGGCCGAGGCGTCGGGCTTCACGCTGGCCAAGGGGCAGGTGCTGCGCACGAGCCACCTGAACCGGCTGCTGGCGCAGGCCGAGGGCACGGATTTTGACGAGCTGATGAACATCACGACCCTGCGGTCTATGACGCAGGCTTACTACTACCCCGAGAACTTCGGCCATTTCGGGCTGGCGCTGAAGAACTACGCGCATTTCACCTCGCCCATCCGCCGCTATTCGGACCTGATCGTGCACCGGGCGCTGATCTCCGGCCACGGCTGGGGCAAGGACGGGCTGTCGGCCTTCGACATCGACAACCTTGGGGACACGGCGAAGCAGATCTCGGACACCGAACGCCGGTCGATGATGGCCGAACGGGACACGAACGACCGTTATCTGGCGGCGTGGTTGTCGGACCGGGTGGGCGCGGAATTCACCGGCCGCGTGTCGGGCGTGCAGCGGTTCGGCCTGTTCGTGAAGCTGGATGAATCGGGCGCCGACGGGCTGATCCCGATCCGCAGCCTAGGGCACGAGTTCTTCCATTTCGACGCCGACGCGCAGGTCCTGACTGGCGCCGACAGCGGCCTGACCCTTGGCATCGGCCAGCGCGTCCTGGTGCGGCTGGTGGAGGCGACCCCCGTCACCGGCGGCCTGATGCTGGAGCTGCTGGAGCTGGAAGGCGACGCGCTTCCCCGCAAGGCGGTGCGGCGCGGCCGGGGCGGCCCGCGAAAACCCGCCAAGCTGGAGCGGAAGCGCCGCGTCATCCGGTCGCGTCGTTAAGCAGTTCTTTGCCCCGTGGGTCGTTGCCGCTACACTGGCGGCAACGAAAAAAAAATCGAGCGGTGACGACCCATGCGGAACATTCTTCTGACAGCTTCGGTGCTGACCCTTCTGGGTGCCTGCGCCAGTCCCGGCAACGTGACATCCTCCCCCCGGCCGCGGCCGGGCCCGGTCAACGGCGTGGGGACGGAAGCCGGGATGCAGGCCTGGATCGCGGACTTCCGGCCGCGCGCCGAACGGGCGGGCATCAGCCCGGCGACGCTGAACCTCGCCTTTGCCGACGTGCATTACAACGCCGAGGTGGTGAGCCTTGACGGTCGTCAGTCCGAGTTCACGAAGACCGTGTGGCAGTATCTGGACGGCGCGGTGTCGGCGGACCGGATCGCGCAGGGGCGCGCGATGCTGTCCCGCCACGCTGCCACGCTGAACGCGATCGAGGCGCGCTATGGCGTCGACAAGGAGATCGTGGTCGCCATCTGGGGGATGGAATCGAACTTCGGCGGCAACCGCGGCCGCACCCACCTAATCGAGAGCCTGACCACGCTGGCCTATCACGGGCGGCGGGCGGAGTTCTTCGAGACGCAGCTTCTGGACGCGCTGAAGATCGTGCAGGCGGGCGACGTGACGCCCGCGAACATGGTGGGCAGCTGGGCGGGCGCCATGGGGCACACGCAGTTCATGCCGTCGTCGTTCCTGGAATCGGCGGTGGATTTCAACGGCGACGGGCGGCGGGACATCTGGTCGGACGATCCGACGGACGCGCTGGCTTCCACCGCGAACTATCTGGCCAAGGCCGGCTGGCAGCGCGGCGGGATCTGGGGGATGGAGGTGACCCTGCCGCCGGGCTTCAACTATTCCGGCATCGGCAAGGGGAACCGCCTGTCTTCGTCCGCATGGGCGGCGCAGGGGGTGCGGTCGGCGGATGGACGCGCCTTCCCGCAGGGCGAGGCGTCGATCCTGCTGCCGGGCGGGGCCAAGGGCGCGGCCTTCCTGATCTTCCAGAACTTCCGGGCCATCGAACGCTACAACGCGGCCGACAGCTACGTCATCGGCGTGGGCCATCTGGCCGACCGCCTGAAGGGCCTTGGCCCGATCCGCAACATCCCCGCCAACGCCGAACCGCCGCTGAGCCGCAGCCAGACGCAGGAGTTGCAGGAGCGTCTGACCCGGCGCGGCTATGACACGCAGGGCACGGACGGTCGCGTGGGGCCGAACACCGTATCCGCGATCACCGCCTATCAGCGTTCGGCCGGTCTCATTCCCGACGGCTATGCCAGCGCGTCACTCCTGGCGAGCCTTCGTTAGCCGCAGCGGACGGCCGTGATCACGCCGCGCTGGTTCGTTTCCACGTTCAGGCGCGACGGGTCGTGATCCATGGTCACCGCCGTGTCCGGACGGATCACGCGCATGTTGTCGGGCGTGTTGATGTTGACCAGCGTGGCGGAATCCTTGCCGACCCACTGCTGGTAGGGCGCCGCGTCGCAGGTGGCGGCGGGCGTGATGATGGTGGTGCGGGTGGTGGGCTGGCAGGCGGCCAGCGTCAGTCCGGCGACGGCGATTGCGATGTATTTCATGATACGTCCTCCTATGCCGGAGGAAGCTAGTGCGGGCGCTGGCGTCGGCCACAGGCTCTGCTACAACAGCGAAAAGAGGAGCCGTCATGGACAGCCGCACCCCCCGCCTTTGCGTCCTGATCGACGCCGACAACGTGCCCGCCCATTACGCCGAGGCGATCTTCGAGGAGATCGCGTCGCTGGGCGAGGCGTCGGTCCGGCGCATCTATGGTGACTGGTCTGCGCTGCGCCTGAAGAACTGGGCCGAAAAGGTGGCGCATCTGGGGCTGGTCGCCGACCAGCAGTTTTCGAACACGCGCGGCAAGAACGCGTCCGACATCGGCCTCGTGATCGCGGCGATGGACTTCCTGCATTCGGGCCTGTTCGACGGCTTCGTGCTGGTCAGTTCCGACAGCGACTTCACCCGGCTGGCCGCCCGGGTGCGCGAGCAGGGGCTGGACGTCTACGGCATCGGGGAAAAGAAGACGCCCGAGGCCTTCCGCATGGCGTGCAAGCGCTTCATCTACGTGGAGAACCTGACCGCGCGTGAGGATGCGCCGGCAGAGCCTGAGGCCCCCGTGGCCCCGCGTTCCACGAAGGAGGCGCCTGCCAACGCCATCCCGCTGATCGCCGCCGCAATGCGCGCCATCGATCCGGAGGGGGAGTGGTATTCACTGGGCCAGATCGGCCAGTACATCACGCAGGCCAATCCCGACTTCGACACGCGCACCTATGGTGCGGCGAAATTGTCGGACCTGATCCGCAAGGTCAGCCGGTTCGAGGTGGTGCTGGGCGAGGGCGGTCAGCTTCTGGCCCGCGACCTCGCCTGACCCCTCAGGCGAAATAGTCGTTCAGGATGCGGGTGTAGATCGCCTTCAGCTGCGTGATGTCGTCCACCCGCACCCGTTCGTCCACCGCGTGCATCCGGTGGCCCACCAGCCCGAACTCCACCACGGCGCAATGATCCTTCACGAACCGCGCGTCCGACGTCCCGCCCGAGGTGGAGGCTTCGGGCACGCGTCCCGTCTGCGCCTGCACGGCCCCGGCCACCAGCCGCGTCAGATCACCGGGCGGCGTCACGAAGCTGTCGCCGTTGATCTTGGACGACAGGGTGATGACCACGCCCGTCTCCTCCTCGATCTTCGCGGCCTCGGCGGCCAGATGCGCGATCAGGCTTTGGCCGGTGTGGATGTCGTTGAACCGGATGTTGACGGTCGCCCGCGCCTCGGCCGGAACGACGTTCGACGCCGGGTTGCCCACGTCGAACGTCACGGTCGCCAAGGTCGTTGCGTCGAAATGCGCGTTGCCCTGGTCCAGCGGCGTCTCCTCCAGCCGCGCGATCAGGCGTGCAAGGGCGGCGACGGGGTTCTTCGTGCGGTGCAGATAGGCGGAATGGCCCTGCACGCCCTTGGCCGTGAACTTCACGGTGACCGACCCGCGACGGCCGATCTTCATGATGTCGCCCATTTCCGCGACCGAGGTCGGCTCGCCCACAAGGCAGACGTCCATCTTCTCGCCCCGTTCGGCTATCCAGTCCAGCAGGGCCACAGTGCCGTGTTCGGCCTCCGCCTCCTCGTCCCCGGTCAGGGTCAGGATGATCGCGCCGTCGGGCGGGGTCGCGGTCACGAAATCCACGGCGGCGGCGGCAAAGGCGGCCACACCGGATTTCATGTCGGTGGAGCCGCGGCCGTACAGCCACCCATCCTCGATCACGGCGCCGAAGGGATCGTGCGTCCAGTCGGCCACGTTGCCCACCGGCACCACGTCCACATGGCCGTTGAAGCCGAAGGTGCGGTTCGCGCCCGGCCGGCCCCAGCGGGCGAACAGGTTGGAGATGCCGCCCCGATCCACGCGGATGCAGTCGAAGCCCGCCTCGGACAGCACGCGTTCCATCAGGACCAGCGCGCCCCCTTCGTTCGGGGTGACGGAGGGGCAGCGGACCAAGTCGGCGGTCAGGGCAACGGGATCGGTCATGGCATCACTCGTAGAAAGGGGTCATCTGTGCGACGATGACGGAGTTTTCGGCCAGCGCCCGCTCCATCAGCGCGCGCTCCTCGTCGTCGATCTCGTCGCCGTTCTTCAGCCGCTCCTCCAGCGTGCCGTAGCCGGAGACGTCCAGCGGCGCGAGGTCGGCCTGCTTCAGGATCGCGACGGTTTCGCGCACGGCCTCCGCCTCATCCACGCCCGAGGCGTAACAGATCAGGCCCGCGCCCGTGGCCTTGTCAGGCAGGCCGTCGCCGGGCTTGCGCCCCACCTCGATCGCCAAGGTGTAGACCTGTTGGGGACGCTTCTCGCTCATGGATCCATTCCCTGCCGTGTTGCACCGGGTGTCGCAGGTTCGGGGGCGCTTCGCAAGATCGGGGCACCCGGACATGAAAAAGGGCGACCCGAAAGCCGCCCGAAAATCGTTACGAAAAACAGCTTGGAAATCAGGTCTTGCGACGCAGCAGACGGCCCAGGGCGATCAGGATGCAGGCACCGATCACGCCGACCACCAGCTGGCCCAGCCAACCGCCCAGCGTCGCGTCGAACAGCTGGATCAGGATGAAGTTCAGCAGAACGGCACCCAAGATGCCGAGGATGATGTTCATGAGGATGCCCTGATCGGACTTCATCAGCTTTTCGGCGATCCAGCCCGCGAGCGCGCCCACGATGATCGCGGCAATCCAACCCATACCAGCCATGTTTCTGTTCCCCTTGAAAATATTGACTTCGTGGGGGTAACGCGGGGAACAGAAGCGGGGTTCCGCCGATCAGTCGCGCAAAAGCTCGTTGATCGACGTTTTGGACCGGGTTTTCGCGTCCACCTTCTTCACGATAACCGCGCAGTAAAGATGCACGCCGTTCTTCGACGGAAGCGAGCCGGACACGACCACGGATCCGGCCGGCACCTCGCCATAGCTGACGGTGCCCGTGTCGCGGTCGAAGATCTTGGTCGACTGGCCCAGATAGACCCCCATGCCAAGGACCGAGCCTTCACGCACGATGACGCCTTCCACCACCTCGGACCGGGCGCCGATGAAGCAGTTGTCCTCGATGATGGTGGGGCCGGCCTGCATCGGTTCCAGCACCCCGCCGATGCCGACGCCGCCCGACAGGTGGACGTTCTTGCCGATCTGCGCGCAGGACCCGACCGTGGCCCAGGTGTCGACCATGGTGCCTTCGTCCACGAACGCGCCGAGGTTCACGAAGGACGGCATCAGCACCACGCCCTTGGCGATGAAGGCCGACCGGCGCACGACCGCGTTCGGCACGGCGCGGAAGCCGGCGGCGCGCCATTCGGCCTCACCCCAGCCTGCGAACTTGCTGTCGACCTTGTCCCACCAGCCGCCGCCCTGCGGGCCGCCGGACTGCATCTCCATGTCCTTCAGGCGGAAGCCCAGAAGCACGGCCTTCTTCGCCCACTGGTTGACGTGCCAGTCGCCGCCATCACGCTTTTCGGCCACGCGCAGGGTGCCTGCGTCCAGCGCCTGCAGCGTCGATTCGATCGCGTCGCGGGCCTCCCCCTTCGTGGCGGGGGTGATGGTGTCGCGCGCCTCCCAGGCGGCTTCGATGGCGGTTTCCAGCGCGGCGTTCGACATGGGGCATCCTTTCTTTCGGGGTTGGAACGGCTATAAACGCGGGGGGCGCGCCCCGCAACAAAGGACGGCAGATGAACGAAGAGACCCGCAAGCACCCGCTGCGCCATTCGGAGCAGGACCTTGAAACCGCGGACCGCGTGCCGGACACCCCGCAAAGCCGTTCCCCCGCCTATCGCCTCGCCTTTGCCGATCAGGACTTCCTGACGCGCGAGGAGTTGCGCCCGATCCGCCTGCAACTGGAACTGCTGAAGGTGCAGATGTCCTTGGACGAGGAAGGGGTGGACAGCACCATCGTCCTGTTCGGGGGCGCCCGCATCCCCGAACCCGCGAAGAAGGACACGGCCCGCACCCCGGCGCTGGCCGAACTGTCGCACTTCTATGACGAGGCGCGCCGCTTCGCCCATCTGATGACCGAGCGGTGCCTGGCGGATGGCGGCCGCAAGGGCGTGATCTGCACCGGCGGCGGCCCCGGCGTGATGGAGGCGGGCAACCGCGGCGCGCAGGAGGCCGGCGGCCGGTCCGTCGGGCTGAACATCGTCCTGCCCTTCGAACAGGCCCCGAACGCCTATGTGACGCCGGAACTGTCGTTCAACTTCCACTATTTCGCGTTGCGGAAGATGCATTTCCTGATGCGGGCGGAAGCGCTCTGCGTCTTCCCCGGCGGCTTCGGCACCATGGACGAGATGTTCGAGACGCTGACCCTGATCCAGACCCGCCGGATGAAGCGCATCCCCGTGCTGCTGTTCGGTCGCGCCTTCTGGGATTCGATCATCAATTGGGCGGCGCTGGAAGCCTCGGGCACCATCTCCTCCACGGATCTGGAGCTGTTCCAGTACGTGGAAACGGCGGAGGAGGCAGTGGCGGCGCTGGAAGCCTGGACGCCGCCGCCCTTGGGTCCGCTGGTCCGCTAGGCTTTCGAAAGTTCGGATTCCAGCTTCAGCACCTTTGTTCCGTCTTCCTGCGTCAGCAGGTAGGCGGGGCGCTGCTTCGACCCCTTGCGCGTGACCTTCTTGCCCTTCAGCGTCCGCTGCACCTTGCGGGTGAAGACCTCGGTCACCTTGGCCTCGGCCGTGCTGCCGCCCCAGTTCCACTGAACCGGGTCGCCCTTGTGAAATTGCGCCATCTATTTTCTCCCTTTCGCAGGTGAACCGCGAAAGGGGGCGGGCGTTCCCGTCAGACGCCCGCTTCGGCAGCGATCTGCGCGCGGGACTTGCGGGCGCGTTCCGTCGCGGACTTCAGCTGCCCGCAGGCGGCCATGATATCCTCGCCCCGCGGCTTTCGGATGGGGGAGGCGTAGCCCGCTTGGTAGATGATGTCCGCGAACTTCGCGATCCGGTCCGCATCCGACCGCTGATAGGCGCTGCCCGGCCACTCGTTGAACGGGATCAGGTTGATCTTGGCCGGAATGCCCGAGATCAGCTTCACCAGCCGCTTGGCGTCGGCGTCCGTGTCGTTCACGTCCTTCAGCATCACGTATTCGAAGGTGATGCGTTCGGAATTCGACAGGCGCGGGTAATCGCGCAGCGCGTCCAGCAGCGTCTGGATGTTCCAGCGCTTGTTGATCGGCACCAGCTTGTCGCGCACCTCGTCCGTCGTCGCGTGGAACGACACGGCCAGAAGGCAGCCGATCTCCTCGGCGGTCTTCGCGATTTCGGGCACCACGCCCGAGGTGGAGAGCGTGATCCGGCGGCGCGACAGGGTCAGCCCTTCGCCGTCCATCACGACCTTCATCGCGTCCCGCACGTTATCGAAGTTGTAAAGCGGCTCCCCCATGCCCATCAGAACAAGGTTCGACACAAGGCGCGTTTCGTCCTTGGGCGCGCCCTGTTCCGGCCATTCGCCCAGATCGTCGCGCGCCAGCATCAGCTGGCCCACGATTTCCCCGGCCGTCAGGTTGCGGACCAGCTTCTGCGTGCCCGTGTGGCAGAACGAACAGGTCAGCGTGCAGCCCACCTGAGACGACACGCACAAGGTGCCGCGGCCTTCCTCGGGGATGTAGACAGTTTCCACCTCATGCCCGCCGGCGATGCGCACCAGATATTTCCGCGTGCCATCGGCCGAGATCTGGCGGCTGACCACTTCGGGGATGACGATCTCGAAATGCTCCGCCAGTTTCAGGCGATAGTCTTTCGCAAGGTTGGTCATCGCCGCGAAATCGCGCACGCCCCAGTGATACAGCCACTGCCAGACCTGCCCCACGCGCATCTTGGCCTGCTTTTCCGGCGTCCCCATCTCGACCAGCGCCGCGTGAAGCTGCGGGCGGGTCAGGCCGATGATGTTGGTCTTGCCGCCTTCCGGCAGTTTGCGCGGAAGGGTCAGCACGTCCTGCGTGATGGGGGCGGTGGCGTTCATGGCGTCCTCGGGGCGGGGCATGATGTGGGGAAGGCCGTCATATAAGCGATCCCGACGGAAATTTAAATGCAAAAACGCCCCGACACGATGCCGGGGCGCCTTGCAGAAGCCGCATGGCTTACTTGCAGCGGTTCTCGGCTTCCGTCATCGCGGCCGAGAAGCCCATGAGCGAGAAGGTGTCGGCCGTCCGCGTGTCGCGGGCCGAACGGGCGGTCAGCACCGCCTCGGACCCGGCCTTCATCGCGGCCAGGATCGTGGCGTCAGCCGCCTTGTCCGTCGGCCAGGCCCATTCGCCGTCCGTGGCCATGGAATAGGTCTTGCCGTTGATCGCCATGTCCACGGTCGAGCCGCTGGCAAAGGGATAGCCGCCTGTGAAGGACACCTCGCCCGCCGCGCCGGCGCCGGGACGGAAGGTCACGAACAGCAGGATGTCGCCGCGCGACACGTCGGCCGGCTTGCCGTCCTTGGTGTTCACGGTGCTTTTCGGGCTGGAAACGCCCCAGCATTCCTTAGGGCTGTTCTCGGTGAACACGCTCCAGTCGGTCTTGGTCGCCACGCGGTTCGTCGATTCCTGCGCGAACAGCCCGGTCCCCGCCAGGGACAGCATGGCGGCGCCGATCAGGCGCGTGGTCGAAGAATTCATGTCCAGCCTCTCTGCTTCGGCCCGGCCTGCCGCCTGCGTGCGCTTTTCTGTGGCGCGGACCTGTCCAACTCGATTACCGTTCTTACTGTGAAACGCGCGCGAATTCAAAGGCCATATGCCCCGGAATCGCGCATCTGTGAGAGGGATGCGGCGATGACGGAACCTGTGGCGATGGCCGAGTTGTGGCGCGGTGGGATGCTGGAAAGCGTTCATGCCGGCCATGCCGTGATCTGCGGGCCGGGCGGCCAGATCGTGCAGGCCTGGGGCGATCCGACGGCCGTGATCTTCCCCCGGTCGTCGTGCAAGATGCTCCAAGCGCTGCCCCTGGTGGAATCAGGCGCCGCCGAGGCCTTCGGCCTGACCGAGGCGCAATTGGCGCTGGCCTGCGCCAGTCATTCGGGATCGTCGCAGCACGTGCGGATGGTCGAACGCTGGCTGGCCGATCTGGGCACGGACCATCACGCTCTGCGCTGCGGCAGCCACATGCCCGGCGACACCGCCGAACGCGACCGCCTGATCCGCGCCGAGGAGGAGCCCTGCCCCCTGCACAACAACTGTTCGGGCAAGCATGCGGGCTTTCTGACCCTGAACCACCATCTGGGCGGCGACAGCGAGTATGTGGAGATCGACCATCCCGTGCAGCGCGCCGTAAAGGCCGTGTTCGAGGACGTGACCGAGGAAACCTCCACCGGCGTCGGGATCGACGGCTGTTCGGCCCCGAACTTCACCACCTCGGTGCAGGGGCTGGCCCGCGCGATGGCCTTCTTCGCCGAGGCGCGGGAGGGCGGGAACGCGCGCGAACGGGCGGCCCACCAGCTGACCCGCGCGATGGCCGCCCATCCCGATCTGATCGCGGGCGAAGGGCGGGCCGACACCGAACTGATGCGCGCCATGGACGGCGTGGCCATGAAGGTCGGGGCCGAGGCGGTCTATGTCGCCATCCTGCCCGAACAGCGTCTGGGCGTGGCGCTGAAGATCACCGATGGCAGCGTCCGCGCGGCCGAGGCGGCGATCGCCCGCCTCCTCGTGAAGCTGGGGGTTCTGGACTACGAACATCCTGCGACGCGCAAGCGGCTGGACACGGTGCAGACGAACTGGCGCGGTCTGGAAACCGGCGTCTTCCGCACGTCGGCGGGCTTTGGCGCTTGAAACCGGGCACGGGCGTCGCAACATGTGAAGGATGGACGCCCCGATACCGTTTTCGCCGCACATCCCCGATCAGGTCAGCTTCGACCGAAGGGAACTGAACACCATCCTTTCGGTCTATGGCCGCATGGTGGCGATGGGCGAATGGCGCGACTACGGCATCTCCTCGTTGCGGGAACTGGCCGTGTTCTCGGTCTTCCGGCGCACGGCGGAACATCCCCTTTACCGGATCGAGAAGCGTCCGAAGATGCGCCAGCGTCAGGGCATGTATTCGGTCGTGGGGATGGACGGCCAGATCCTGCGCCGGGGGCACGATCTGGCGCAGGTGCTGCGGGTGCTGGAAAAGAAGACGATCCGCGTGATCGACTAGGACCCGTTGACTAGGGCCGGCGGCGCGCCACCAGCGGGAAGCCCGCGGCGGCGATGCGCGCGATGGCGGCCTCCGTCTCCTCGATCACGACGGACATAAAGGCGCCGGTCGCGTGGATGATGCGGCGTTCGTCCATGGCCATCGCCACATGGCCCTTCCAGAACAGAAGATCGCCCCGTTGCAGCGGGCCCTCCACATCCACGCCTAGGGCCTGCTGCTGGTCGCTGTCGCCGGGGCAGGGCCGCCCGCAGGCCAGCTGCGAGATCTGGACAAGGCCCGAGCAGTCGATCCCGTCGCGGCTGTTCCCGCCCCACAGATAAGGCGTTCCAAGGAAACGTTCGGCCACCGCCACCGGATCGGCCATCCATTCGCCCAAGGGGCGCAGATGGGCGGCCCAGATGAAGCCCTTGGTGGTTTCCGCCCAACCGTCCTGTTCGCCCAGAACCGTCAGGCGGGCGCCCATGGTCAGGGATTCGATGGCGCGGGCACGCACCTTCGGTTCGGGGTAAAGATGGCTGGCGGGAAAGGCGAGCCAGTGCGTCTGCGGCAGGGCCGGTTCCAGCGCGGTGGCGGGCAGCCAGCCGCAATATCCGTCCTTTTCCGACATCCCGAAGGCGAAATGGCTGTCGCGGTCGATGACGGTGAAGCCGTCGCCCATTGCAAGCTGCCGCTCGCGTGCGCCCTGCGGCGCGGCCAGAAGATCGACCAGCGCAACGGACACCTGCCGCGCCTCCCCCTTCGTGAAGCGGGGGGCGTCGACAATGCCTTTCAGCGATTCATGCGCGACGGCGCGGGTGGCGGGGGTGCTGCGGCGGTCCATGTCAGAACCCCAGAAGGTCGGGCAGCGCCTGAAGGATGGCGCGCGCGCCCTGACCCACGCCGCCCTTGGGGCGCCCGGGCGCGTCGGCGGGCTGGTGGCCGTAGATGTCGAAATGCACGTAACGGTCGCCCGCGAAGCGGCGCAGGAACAGGGCGGCCGTGATGGCCCCCGCCATGCCGCCCGCGGGCGCGTTGTCGAGATCGGCAATGCCGGGTTCGATCATCGCCTCGTACGGTTCCCAGAAGGGCAGGCGCCAGACGGGGTCGCGCACCTGCGCCGCGGCCTTGTCCAGCGCTGCCGCCACGGTCCCATCATCGGTGAAATAGGGCGCGAGGTCCGGCCCCACGGCCACCCGCGCCGCCCCCGTCAGCGTCGCCATGGAGATGGTGAGATCGGCCCCCTCCTCGGCCGCGTAGGCCAGCGCGTCGGCCAGTACCAGCCGCCCTTCAGCGTCGGTGTTGTTCACCTCCACCGTCAGGCCCTTGCGCGAGGAAAGGATGTCCTTGGGCCGGAACGCGCGTCCCGAAACCGCATTCTCCACCGCCGGGATCAGCACGCGCAGACGGATCGGCAGGTTCAGCGCCATGATCGCATGCGCCAGCCCCAGCACGGTGGCCGCGCCGCCCATGTCCTTCTTCATCAGCAGCATGGAGGCCGAGGGCTTGATGTCCAGCCCGCCCGTGTCAAAGCAAACCCCCTTGCCCACCAGCGTCAGCGCAGGCCCGTCCGAGCCCCAGCGCAGGTCCAGAAGGCGGGGCGCGCGGTCGGACCCGTGGCCCACCGCGTGGATCATGGGAAAGCCGGTGCGCAGATCCTCACCCTTGGTGACGGCCAGCGTGGCGCCGTGGCGTTCCGCCAACGCAGCGGTCGCGGCCTCCAACTCGGCGGGGCCCATGTCGGCGGCGGGGGTGTTGATCAGGTCGCGGGTCAGCCATTCGCCTTCGGCCAAGGCCGCCAGCCGGTGTGATCCAGCGGGCAGCTTCAGGCGCGCGCCCGTGCCCGGCTGGGCGCGGTAGCGGTCGAAGCGGTAGGCGCCCAGCAGGAAGGCGAGAACGGCCTCGTCCCGTTCGGCGTCCGTCAGGTCGCCGTCCAGATGCCAGTCTCCTTCGGGCAGGCGGGCGGCGGCGGCCACGGCAAACCGGGTGCGGGCGCGCTGGGCGGGCGTCCCCTGACCGATCACGGCCGCCACGGGCGCCCCGTCGGGACCCGGCAGAAGGCGCAGATCCCCCGGGGCGGCGGCAAAGCCGGTGCCGCGCAGCCATGCGCCGACAGGGGCGGGCTGGCGGGACAGCCACGCCTCCAGCCCTTCGGGGGCGACGATGAATAGGGGGCGCGTGGTGGCGTCGGTGGCGGACAAGGGCAGGGTCATGGGCAGGCTCCGGACGGTCGTAGCGGGCAAAGCCTAGTCGCTTGGACCGCAGCCGCAACCCCCCAAGCGCGCCCGGCAGGCCGGCCCCCTGCGACACCGCGTGCCGGTTTCGTGACGCGAACGGTGTTCCCACCTGCGGCGTTCCGTGCAAAAATCATGGTGTTATCCAAAGGACTTGGCGCCCGAAGACGCGCAGAAAAGGAGAATCGATGAAGGAATCCCGTCCCCTTCCGCATTACCTGATCCAACGTTACCACGGCTGGCGCGCCACCACCTATGCCGCCAACCGCGCCTGGTACCGCCGCCTGGCCGGGGAAGGCCAGCACCCGCGCGCCATGGTCATCGCCTGCTGCGACAGCCGCGTGGACGTGGCCCAGATCTTCGGCGCCGACTCGGGCGAGCTGTTCATCCACCGCAACGTCGCGAACCTCGTGCCGCCCTATGATCCCGACGGCGATTATCACGGCACCTCGGCCGCGATCGAATACGCGGTGACGGCGCTGAAGGTGGCGCATCTGGTCGTGCTGGGCCATTCCAGCTGCGGCGGCGTGAAGGGCTGCCACGACATGTGCGAAGGCCGCGCGCCGGAGCTGGAGGCCTCCACCTCGTTCGTGGGGCGTTGGATGGACATCCTGAAGCCGGGCTACGAACGCGTGAAGGAAGCCCAGCCCGCCGACCCCCTGCGCGCGCTGGAGAACGAGGCCGTGCTGACCAGCCTTGCCAACCTGATGACCTTCCCCTTCATCCGCGAGGCGGTGTCCGAGGGCGTGCTGAGCCTGCACGGCTGCTGGAACGACATCGGCGAAGGCGGGCTGGAGCATTACGACTGGCGCGAACGGGCGTTCACGCCGGTCTGATCAGCGTGACATGTCCGCCGTCAGGCGGGCGCGCAGCCTGTTCTTGTCCCCGGTGATCATGCCGGGGACAAGAAACAGGTCCACCACCCACCAGATCAGCACGATCCCCGACGTGATGCCCACCGTCACGACGCCCAGCAGCATCAGCACCAGCATCGCCAGCCCCGTTTTCAGGCGGCCCAGATAGAAGCGGTGCACCCCGAAGGTGCCCAGGAAAAACCACAGAAGATAGGCGGCCGCCGTCGATTTCGCCTCGTTCGTGACGCGTTGTTCGATCAGGATCTGTTGTTGCGTGTCCAGCATGGTCGGCCTCCGGGGATGCGGGTTGGTCCGTGTTTCTGGACGCGGCCGCGGCGCGGCGCAATGAAAAAGGCGCCCCGCAGGGCGCCCCTTCCTCAGCCCTTCTTTAGGCAGCGCTTGCCCAGCACTTCGGCGATCTGCACCGCGTTCAGGGCCGCGCCCTTGCGCAGGTTGTCCGACACGCACCACAGGTTCAGGCCGTTGTCGATCGTCGAATCCTGACGGATGCGCGAGATGTAGGTCGCGTATTCGCCCACGCATTCGATCGGCGTGACGTAGCCGCCGGCCTCGCGCTTGTCGACGACCAGGATGCCCGGCGCCTCGCGCAGGATGTCGCGGGCCTCATGCTCGTCCAGGAAATCCTCGAACTCGATGTTGATGGATTCCGAATGGCCGACGAAGACGGGCACGCGCACGCAGGTGGCCGTCACGCGGATGTCCTTGTCGAGGATCTTCTTGGTTTCCGCGACCATCTTCCATTCTTCCTTGGTCGAACCATCGTCCAGGAAGACGTCGATGTGCGGGATCACGTTGAACGCGATCTGCTTGGAGAACTTGGACGGCGCCACTTCCTGACCGGGAACGTAAAGGCCCTTGGTCTGGTCCCACAACTCGTCGATGCCTTCTTTGCCCGCGCCCGACACGGACTGGTAGGTGGACACGACGACCCG
Source organism: Falsirhodobacter sp. 20TX0035 (assembly GCF_028307215.1). Lineage (GTDB taxonomy): Bacteria > Pseudomonadota > Alphaproteobacteria > Rhodobacterales > Rhodobacteraceae > Falsirhodobacter. The sequence goes on from NZ_JAQMHV010000007.1 coordinate 70,942, forward strand.
CTTGATCTTCGCGCGGTCGTGCAGCGGCTTCAGCGCCACGACCATCTGCGCGGTGGAGCAGTTGGGGTTCGCGATGATCATCTTCTTGGTGTAGCCGTCGACCGCTTCGGCGTTCACCTCTGGCACGACCAGCGGCACGGCCGGGTCGTAGCGGTAGAGCGAGGAGTTGTCGATCACGACGCAGCCCGCCGCGGCGGCCTTGGGCGCGTAGGTCTTCGTGGCCTCGGAGCCCACGGCGAACAGCGCGATGTCCCAGCCCGTGAAGTCGAAGGTGTCGAGGTCCTTGGTCTTCAGTGTCTTTTCGCCGAAGCTGACCTCGGTTCCAATGGACTTGCGCGACGCCAGCGCCACGATCTCGTCAATCGGAAACTCGCGCTCGGCGAGGATGTTCAGCATTTCGCGACCCACGTTGCCCGTGGCACCCGCGACGACGACCCTGTAGCCCACGATGGACCTCCTTTTCGTCTGAGAGGGGCGTGCCCCTTCGGCCGAAGGGACGCGTTCCCTTACCCCGAAGGCCCTGCGGTTGAAAGGATTATCCGTGAGGATGCAGGACAAATCGCGAATCTTGCGCGATCAGGTCATGGACCCACGCCGCCTCGGTGGCAAAGTCGTGGGGCAGCCGGTCGGCCGTGCGATGGCCGGACAGCGACAGGGTGGCGAAGAAATCAAATCCGTAAAGGTCAATCCGGGCGGCGCGGGACCGGGCCAGAAGGTCGATCATCATCGCCCCCGTGGTGGGCGGGGCGCTCAGCCGGTCCTGCAGCGCCGCGTAATCCGTCAACGGATGCAGGTAGAAGCCGGGGCTGCGCGCAGTGGCGCAAGACAGCCGCTTGCGCTTGTGCGACATCCACAGGATGCGCCGGGGATGGATGCGCTCCAACTCCTCCCGATCCAGGCTGGTGGCCAAAGCCAGCATGTCCGTGCGCGTGCCATGGGACAGGGCGCCGGGCATGGGCGCACGGTTGATGCGGATCACCACCTCGGCCGCGTCGATGGCCGCACCATGGGTGGCGTTCGCCAGCCCGCGGGCATTGCCGACCAGCGCCACGCGGCGGCCGACGACGTCGTCCAGCACCTCCTGCTGCGGCACCGACAGCGATTCGAGCGCGCGTTCGTCGCGCATCTGGCGGGCGATGAAGAAGCGGAGGCGGTTCATGCCAGCATCCGTCGGTAGAGGGAGATCAGGGCCTCCGCCTCATCCTCGATCCGGAAGGCACTGTCCACCCGGATACGAGCAGCGCGGGCCATGGCATCGCGAAGGGCGGGATCGTCCAGCACCGGCGCAAGGGCGGCGGCCAGGGCGGGCACATCGTCGGGGGGCACCAGTGTGCCGCTCTCGGGGCTCAGCAGCTCCTCGAACGCGCCAGTGCGGGTGGCGACCACGGGCACACCGCAGGCCATCGCTTCCAGCGGGGTCAGCCCGAAGCCTTCCCACCGTTGGGGGGCCACATACAGATCCAGCGCGCCGTACCAGTCGGGCATTCGGTCCACCGTCACCTCGGGCAGGAACAGGATGCGCTCGGCCAGACCGGCCGCCGCCACGCGCGCCTTCAGATCGGCCAGGAAGGGCTGGTCCTTCTCCACCGCCCGCCCCATGACCACGGCCGTGACCCTCGGCCGCGTCGGCAGCAGGTCGATCATCGTCGCGACGAAGTTGTCCGTCCCCTTGGACGGCCGGATGCGCCCGTAGCAGCCCACCAGCACCCCCGGCGGCAAGCCCAACCGGGCGCGCAGGGTGTCGCGGTCCGCAGGTGGCGCAAATGTCTCCGTATCGATCCCGTGCAGGATAACCTCGGCCTCCCGCTCCAGATAGGCGGCCCCCTTGGCCGAGGTGGCGACCACCCGGTCCATCCGTTCGATCAGCCACTTCGTCCACCCCGTGTGCCGCCGCTGCGAGGCGGAGGTGAACAAAAGCCGGTAGCGCCGTCGCAGCCCGTGCACCAGGATCAGGCCCAGCAGCATTTCCGTGTTGCGCCGGGCATGCCAGACGCGCCAGCGGTCGCGGGGCAGGGTGGCCGCCCGCCACAACGGAATGTGCGGCACCCCCGCCGGCAGGCCGGGCCCCGTGGCCACGATGCCAATCCGGCGTGCCTGCACCGGAACAAGGCGGGCGATGGTGGCGGTAACGCCGGACAGGCGCCGCTTCAGGTTGGGGGCAACGACAAGGATCTCCATGCCCCGCATCCTATGCAAGGCGGGGCGCGTTGAACAGGTCGCTTCCCCTTCACCCCGCATCTGCTAGCTATGGGGCGGCAACAGGAAGGAAGCCTCATGCGGGATTGGTGGCGCGGCTCGGTGACGTATCAGATCTATCCCCGGTCCTTTCAGGATTCGAACGGGGACGGGATCGGGGACCTTCCGGGCATCACGCGGCGGCTGCCGCATGTGGCAAGCCTTGGGGTGGACGCGATCTGGCTGTCGCCCTTCTTCCCCTCGCCCATGCTGGACATGGGATACGACGTGTCCGACTATAGCGACGTCGATCCGCAGTTCGGCACGCTGGCCGAACTCGACACGCTTCTGCGCACCGCGCACGACCTGGGGCTGAAGGTCATCATCGACCAGGTCATCAGCCATTGCGCCAGCACCCATCCGCTGTTCATCGAAAGCCGCCGCGACCGCACGAACAGCAAGGCCGACTGGTTCATCTGGGCCGATCCGAAGCCCGACGGCGGGCCGCCCAACAACTGGCTGGCGATCTTCGGCGGCCCGGCCTGGACCTGGGACGCCGGCCGCCGCCAGTACTACATGCACAACTTCCTGGCCGAACAGCCGACCTTCAACTTCCACAATCCGGCGGTGCAGGACTATTTCCTGGATGTGCTGCGCTTCTGGCTGGACCGCGGGGTGGACGGCTTCCGGCTGGACACCGTGAACTACTACTTCCACGACCCGAAGCTGCGGTCGAACCCCGCGCTGCCCTTCGACCGTCCACCCATCAACCCCTATGACATGCAGGACCAGATCTACACCAAGTCCCGGCCGGAAAACATCGCCTGGCTAGAACGGATGCGCGCGCTGACCGACCAGTATCCCGATCGCATGATGATCGGAGAGGTGGGCGACGCCCTCCGCGGCATTCCCCTGATGGGCCAGTACACCAAGGGCGAAAAGCGCCTCCACATGGCCTACAGCTTCGAGATGCTGGACGACCGCTTCTCGGCCCACTTCTTCCGTTCCACGGTGGAGCGGTTCTTCGAAGGCGCGCCCGACGGCTGGCCCTGCTGGGCGTTTTCCAACCACGACGTGCCGCGCCACGCCGGGCGCTGGTCCGACCATGGCCGCCCCGCCGACGTGGCGCGGCTGTCGGCGGCGATTCTCGCCTCCCTCGAAGGGTCCGTGTGTCTTTATCAGGGGGAGGAGCTGGGCCAGACCGACACGGAGCTGGAGTATCGCGAGCTGACCGACCCCAAGGGCCTGCGCTTCTGGCCCGACGAAAAAGGCCGGGACGGCTGCCGCACCCCAATGGTCTGGGACGGCACAGCGCAGGGCGGCTTTTCCACCGGCACGCCCTGGCTTCCGGTGAAGCCGCCGCAGGCCGCCCGCAACGCCGCCGGGCAGGAGGGGCAGGCGGATTCGGTCCTGAGCGCCTATCGCGACATCTTCGCCTTCCGGAAGGGGCACAAGCTGCTGCGGCGCGGGCGGACGCGGTTCTTCGACCTGCCCGAACCGATCCTCGCGTTCACCCGCTGGCTGGGCGGGGACCATCTGCTGTGCGTCTTCAACCTGGGCCCCGCCCCGGTGGCGCTGACCCTGACGGGGGCCGAGGGCACGCTGGGGCCGGGCCATGACGCCGTTCTAGACGTGAACGAGCTGCGTCTGGGCCCGAACGGCTATGCCTGGCTGTCGGTGGGCAAGGATGTGACCGTCGCGCCGGCCTGAGCGCCGCAGCCGTGTCCGTCCGTTACGCAGATCAGCGTGCCGGTCGGCGCGACGCGGACGAGCCTCATCCCGCCGCTCCGGTCGTCCCCCACCTCATGAATACGGTTGATGCGGCCGAGGTTCAGGCGCGGTGATAGGGTGCGCCGGACAGGATGGAGGCCGCGCGATACAGCTGTTCGGTCAGCATGACCCGCACCAGCATGTGCGGCCAGACCATCTGGCCGAAGGACAGGGCGAAATCGGCAAGGTTGCGGAAGGCGGGCGCCAACCCGTCCGCGCCACCGATGACAAAGGCCACGTCCTGCCGCCCGCCGTCGCGCCAGCGCGCCAACTGATCCGCGAAATCCGGGCTGGACAGCGTGCGGCCGCGTTCGTCCATCACGCAGACCAGCGCGCCGGACGGCACGGCGCGGGCCAGAAGCTCGGCCTCCGCCTCCATCCCGCCATTCTTGCGGTCCTCCACCTCGTGAACGCTCAACGGGCCAAGGCTCAGCGCCCGGCCCGTGCGGTCGAAACGGGTGGTGTAGTCGTCGACAAGGTCACGCTCGGGGCCCTGCCGGAGTCGGCCCACCGCGCACAGATGCACCCGCATCAGATCAGCGGGGATTGCTGGTCCGAAGGAAGCCACATCTTTTCAAGCTGGTAGAACTCGCGCACCTCGGGACGGAAGACGTGGACGATGACGTCGCCCGTGTCGATCAGCACCCAGTCGCCGGTGTCCTTGCCTTCAACCTTGGAAATGCGGCCGAAGTCCTGCTTGACGCTGTCCATCAGCTTTTCCGCGATGGACGCCACCTGGCGCGACGAGCGGCCCGAGCAGATGACCATGTAGTCGGCCATGTCGGAACGTCCGCGCAGGTCGATCTGCACGACCTCTTCGGCCTTGTCGTCGTCCAGCGATTGCAGGACGCGGGCCAGGATTGCCTCGCTTTGCGAGGTGTCGGGGGAAGCCGCGTTCATGTCAGGGCGCGGCCCGACCGGCAGACCGGTCGATGGATCGGAATGAGACAGGACATCGTCCTCCAGCTGTCGCGCGCGGGACAACCCGCGCAAATCCCGTTCATGTTAACATCAAGGGCCCGCAACCTCAACGGGCGGTTCGGGGGCGGAGCAGGGACGGTTCAGGAGGCGGGGCAGGGGCGCAGGTCAGGAAGGATCGTGCGCAGTTTCTCGGGGCCCATCTCCTGTGTCGCGGTGCTGCCGAAACCGGGGCGGTAGAGGCGATAGGATATGCGTTCCTGCCCACCTGTTCCGGCGTTCCGACAAAGAGGGAGACGCGGGACGAACGACGGCACCTGTCCATGCCGATCCCAGAAATCCATGGCGCGGGACTGGGATTCGGCGTCCCGGACGATGAACCGGTAGGTGATCCTGCTTCCATCAGCTTGGCTGCGGGTCAGGATCAGGGGGATCTCCTCTTCCTGAGAACGCCGTGCGGGCCTTTCCTTGCTGAAATTTCGAAAGTCGACGGTCGCGTCAGGCCGGTAGAGGCCAAGGCCGGGGGTCAACGTGACGTCCAGCTGGATGCCGCCCAGCGCCGCGCCCTGGTCCACCCGCGTGCCTTCCGCCCACGCCGCCACCGGCAGGCAAACCAACAGCGCCCGCAACAACCACGTCATAACCCGTGCCCTTTCGAAAACCTTGCCTGCCGCGACAGTGCTGGTATGATATACACCATGCAAGGGTTCATCTATTTCAACATCACCGACCATGCCCGCCTTCCGGCGCGGTTCCACGGTGCCACCCGGAACGTCCTCGCGCGGCTTTGACGCGGCGGGATGCCTCGCGCATCCCAGACGCCGCTGATCCTTTCCTTCAAAGCCATCCGCATCACAGGACGAGCCATGACCGCTCCGCACACCCCCCGCACCCTTTACGACAAGATCTGGGACGACCACGTGATCCAGCAGGACGCCGACGGCACCTGCCTGCTGTATATCGACCGCCATCTGGTGCACGAGGTGACCAGCCCGCAGGCCTTCGAGGGGCTGCGCATGACGGGCCGCAAGGTCCACGCCCCCGACAAGACCATCGCCGTGCCGGACCACAACGTGCCGACCACGACGGGCCGCGAAACGCATATCGAGAACGAGGAGGGGCGCATCCAGGTCGCCGCCCTCGACACCAACGCGCGGGCGTCGGGCGTGCACTATTATCCGATCGACGACATCCGTCAGGGCATCGTGCACATCGTCGGCCCCGAACAGGGCTGGACCCTGCCGGGCATGACCGTGGTCTGCGGCGACAGCCACACGGCGACGCATGGCGCCTTCGGCGCGCTCGCCCACGGCATCGGCACGTCGGAGGTGGAGCATGTGCTGGCCACCCAGACGCTGATCCAGAAGAAATCGAAGAACATGAAGGTGGAGATCACCGGCTCGCTCCCTCCGGGCGTGACGGCGAAGGACATCACCCTGACCGTGATCGGGCTGACCGGCACGGCGGGCGGCAACGGCCATGTCATCGAATATTGCGGGCAGGCGATCCGCGAACTGTCGATGGAAGGCCGCATGACCGTCTGCAACATGGCGATCGAGGGTGGGGCGCGTGCGGGCCTCGTGGCACCCGACGAGACGACCTTCGCCTATTGCAAGGGCCGCCCCAACGCGCCGAAGGGCGAACAATGGGACGCGGCCGTCGCCTACTGGAAGACGCTGTTCTCCGATGAAGGCGCGCATTACGACAAGGTCGTCACCATCCGGGCCGAGGACATCGCCCCCGTGGTCACCTGGGGCACCAGTCCCGAGGATGTGCTGCCGATCACCGGCGTGGTGCCCGAACCCGCCAGCTTCGCGGGCGGCAAGGTCGCGGCGGCGCAGCGCTCGCTCGACTACATGGGTCTGACGGCGGGCACGAAGCTGGACGAGATCGCGATCAACACGGTCTTCATCGGGTCCTGCACCAACGGCCGGATCGAGGATCTGCGGGCGGCGGCCGAGGTTCTGCGGGGCCGCAAGGTGAAGGACGGCATCCGTGCGATGGTCGTGCCGGGCTCGGGCCTCGTGCGCGCGCAGGCCGAGGCCGAGGGGATCGCGCAGGTCTTCCTCGATGCGGGATTCGAGTGGCGTCTGGCGGGATGCTCCATGTGCCTCGGGATGAACGACGACCAGCTGTCGCCGGGCGACCGCTGCGCCGCCACCTCCAACCGCAACTTTGAGGGCCGTCAGGGCCGGGGCGGGCGCACCCACCTGATGTCGCCCGCCATGGCGGCGGCGGCGGCCGTCACGGGCCGTCTGACCGACGTGCGCGAACTGGTGCGGGAGGCCGTGTGATGGACAAGTTCACCCAACTGACGGGCGTCGCCGCTCCCATGCCGCTGGTCAACATCGACACGGACATGATCATCCCCAAGCAGTTCCTGAAGACCATCCAGCGGTCGGGCCTTGGCAAGAACCTGTTCGACGAACTGCGCTATGACGCGCAGGGCAACGAGAACCCGGACTTCGTGCTGAACCAGCCCGCGTATCGCAACGCCGAGATCATCATCGCGGGCGACAATTTTGGCTGCGGATCCTCGCGCGAGCATGCCCCTTGGGCGCTCCTTGATTTCGGGGTGCGCTGCGTGATCTCCACCTCCTTTGCCGACATCTTCTTCAACAACTGCTTCAAGAACGGCATCCTGCCCATCGTGATGCCGCAAGAGGTGGTGGACGTGCTGATGGAGGACGCGACCCGCGGCGCCAACGCCCGCATCACCGTGGATCTGGAGCGGGAGGTGGTCACCACCTCCGACGGGAAGGAGTTCACCTTTTCCATCGACCCGTTCCGCCGCCACTGCCTTCTGAACGGGTTGGACGACATCGGCCTGACGATGGAAAAGGCCCCCGCGATTCAGGGGTTCGAGGCGAAGATGGCCACCGCGCGCCCTTGGATTTAACGCGCCGTTAACCGTGATCTGCGAAGCCCGGTGCCATGCGCGCCGGGCTTTTCCTTGTTCTTCTTCTGACGCCGCTGGCGGCGATGGCCGATCCGGTGCGGGTCGCCACCTTCCACACCGACCTGTCGGCCAAGGGGCCGGGCCTGATGCTGCGCGACATCCTGCGGGGCGACGCGGCGGGCGCGGTGGCGGCGGTGGACGCCACGCGGGCCGACATCCTTGTGCTTCAGGATGTGGATTACGACCTGCACGGCGTGGGGCTGAGCGCCTTCGCGGACCTTCTGGCCACCGACTACCCCTTCCGCCTTGCCTTGCGCCCGAACACGGGGATGGGCACCGGGCTGGATCTGGACGGCGACGGGCGACTGGGCGGCGCGGCGGACGCGCAGGGCTTCGGCTTCTTTTCGGGCGATGGCGGGATGGCGGTTCTGTCGCGCTTTCCCATTCTGGCCGACCAGATGCGCGACTTCTCGGCCATGCTCTGGGCCGATCTGCCAGACGCCTTGCTGTTCGAGGGGATGGGCGAGGAGGCCCGCGCCGTGCAGCGCCTGTCCTCCGTCGGGCATTGGGAGGTGCCGGTGCAATTGCCCTCGGGCGCCGTGCTGCGGCTTTTGACCTTTCACGCCACGACCCCGGTCTTCGACGGGCCCGAGGATCGCAACGGCCGCCGCAACGCGGACGAGATCGCGTTCTGGCCTGCCCTGATCGACGGCCGGCTGCCCTTCGCCCCGACGCAGGGGCCGTGGGTGCTTCTGGGCAGCGCCAACGCCGATCCGCAGGCCGGCGACGGGCGGCGCGACGCGATCGCGGCGCTTCTGGCCCATCCCGCCCTGACCGACCCGCTGCCCGGCACCGTCACCGCCGAGTACCCGCAGACCGGTCCCCTGCGGCTGGATTACGTGCTGCCGCAGGCCGGCATTGCCGTCACGGGCACGGGCGTGGGGGAAGGTGTCCCGCACCGTCCGGTGTGGGTCGATCTGGATCTCTAGTTGTCGGAAACGCGGAAGCCGCCCGGGATCGCATCGCGCCCGTCCAGCACCAGATCGACCATGACCTGCGCCACCTTGGGCGCCATGCCGAAGCCGATCTTGAAGCCGCCATTGGCGATGAAATGCCCCGGACGGTCGGGCCAAGGCCCCAGCATCGGGGCGCGCGATTTCGGCCGCGGCCGCAGCCCGGCCCAGCGTTCCACCACGGGTGCTGCGGCCAGAACCGGCACCGCCGCGACCGCCTTGGCGTGCAGGGCGTCCAGTTGCGCGTCGGTCGACAGGTCCTGCGTGTCCCGTTCGGTCGTGGAGCCGATGGCCACGGTGCCGTCGGCATGGGGGATGATGTGCAGCCCATCCACGAACAGCTGCGGCATGTCCCGCGCGTCATGCCGCAGCACCAGCGCCTGCCCTTTGACCCCGGTGCCGATGTTGCGGCCCAAGGCCCGCGACAGGTCCGCCAGCCCCGCCGCGCCCGTGGCCCAGACGACAGGCGCGCCCTGCGCTTCCGGCCCTATGGTGCCGCCCTTCACGCGGACCGCCTCTGCCAGCGCCGCCAGCGCCATGCGGGGATGGATGCGGCCGGACAGCGTGTCCACGATCAAGAGGCCGGTGGGAGAGGGCGGTTCCCACCCGCCCTGCGCCGGGCGCACGCGCCACTGGGCGCGGCCTTGCCACAAGGTCGCGGCCTCCAGCCCCCGCGCCTCGGCCATCGCCACCGCGGCGGCGTCGGCCAAAGGTTGCAGGCGGCCGGTGCGGGCGTGGCCGGAAGGCAGGCCCGACGCCTCCTCCACCCCGCGCCAGAAGGTGTCGGCCATCAGCAGGCTGTCGAGCTGGAACGCCTTCTTGGGGTTCCAGTTCTCCGGCACATGCGGCGCCAGCGCCCCCACCACCCCGCCCGAGGATCCGGCCCCCACGCCGTGCGGATCGACGACGGCCACGCGCGCGCCGCGGCGCGCCGCCTCCCATGCGATGGACAGGCCGAAGATTCCGGCGCCGTGGATGATCAGGTCGGGTGTCATGCGCCTTTCCATACGGGATGCGGACCCCGACCGCCAGAACGGGTGTTGCGCTTGGCGCGGGGCAAGAGCATGGAGGGGGCGACGGAGATTCCCATGCAGGCAGAGCTTGATTGGCGGGACGGGGCGATTCCGGTCTCTTCCCGCTTCGACGATCCCTACTTCTCGCTCACGGGCGGGCTGTCGGAAACGCGGCACGTGTTTCTGGACGGAAACAACCTCCCCGCGCGCTTCCGCGACGGGTTCCACATCGCGGAACTGGGCTTCGGCACGGGGCTGAACCTTCTGGCGGCCCTGATCGCATGGCGGGCCGCCGGGGCGGCGGGCCAACTGCACTTCACCTCGTTCGAAGCGTTTCCGATGGCCGCGCCCGACATGGCCCGCGCCCTGTCCGCCTTCCCCGAGGTGGCGGGGGTCGCCGCCCCGATCCTTGCGCAATACGCCAATGGCGCCCGCCACATCCGCCTGCCGGATCTGGAGGCGCGGATCGTGATCGGCGACGCGCGCGACACGCTGCCCACCTGGGACGGGGCCGCGGACGCCTGGTTCCTTGACGGCTTTTCCCCGGCCAAGAACCCCGAGATGTGGGCGGACGACCTGCTGGCCCAAGTGGGCGCCCACACGGCGCCGGACGGAACCTTCGCCACCTACACCGCGGCCGGCCACGTGCGCCGGGCGCTTCAGGCCGCCGGGTTCGCGGTGGAACGCCGCGCGGGATTCGGAACGAAACGGCACATGACGGTCGGGCACCGGCCGAAGGAGACGCAATGACCGAGGCCAACACCCGCAAGGGCATCGCCTTCATGATCGCGGCGACGATGATCTTTTCCCTGCAGGACGCCCTGTCCCGCCATCTGGGGGAAACGAACAACGTCTTTGTCATCGTCATGATCCGCTACTGGGTCTTCGCCGCCTTCGTGGTGGCGCTGGCCTTGCGATCCTCGGGCGGGCTGCGGCGGATGCTGCGGCCGCGCTATCCGCTGATCCAGGGGCTGCGCGGCGTGCTTCTGGTGGCCGAGATCTGCGTCATGGTCGTGGCCTTCGTGAAGTTGGGGCTGGTGGGCACCCACGCCATCTTCACCTGCTTCCCGCTCTTGGTGGCGGCGCTGTCGGGGCCGGTCCTGGGCGAATATGTCGGCTGGCGGCGCTGGCTGGCGGTGGCCGTGGGCTGCGTCGGCGTCTTCGTCATCCTGCAGCCGGGGTCGGGGGTGCTGTCGGTCTGGTCGGTCCTGCCCTTCGCCGCCGCCCTGATGTTCGCGCTCTACGGCCTTCTGACCCGCTTCGTCGCAGCCGAGGATGGGGCCGAGGTCAGCTTCTTCTGGGCGGGCATCGCGGGGGCGGCCGCGATCACCGTGCTGGGCCTGTGGTTCTGGGAACCCCTCAGCGCCGGAAGCGGGCCGTGGATGGCCGCGTTGGCCTGCTCGGGCATCCTGGGCCACTGGTGCATGATCCGCGCCTACGACTTCGCCGAGGCGAGCGCCGTGCAGCCCTTTTCCTTCCTGCAACTGGTCTGGGTGACGATCATCGGCGTCGCCTTTCTGGGCGAGGCCTTGACCCCCAACATCGTCATCGGTGCCTTCATCGTCGTGGCCGCCGGCCTCTTCACCCTGTGGCGGGCCGAGAAGAAGGGCGAGAAGCCTACCCCCGTAACTCGTCCGTGACGCGGACGGGCACGGGCACCCCGGCCAGCCGCGCGCGGTAGATCACCAGTGATTCGACGACCCGCTGCACATAGCTGCGGGTTTCGGCATAAGGGATGTCCTCCACCCAATCCACCACGTCCACGGCCGGATCGCGCGGATCGCCCATGGCCGCGATCCACTGGCGCGGCCGCCCCGGCCCGGCATTGTAGCCCGAAGCCACCAGGGACACGGCGGGCCCGAACTCCTCGATCATCTGGGCAAGGTAGGTGGAGCCGAGGCGCACGTTGAACGCGGGATCGGCCGTCAGCCGCGCCGTGCTGAAATCCGCACCCAGCCCGTTGGCCAGCTTCTTCGCGGTTTCGGGCATCACCTGCATCAGGCCCCGCGCGCCTGCGGGGCTGACCACCGCCGGGTCGAATTCGCTTTCCCGGCGCGAGATGGCGAGCGCGAAGGCCCGCGTCACCGGCAGCCCGTCCGGCACGAGGTCGGGGATGGGGTAATAGGCGGCGGGCAGGATGATCCCGCGCCCGGCCCCCATCTTGGCCAGGTTCAGCGCGATGTTCGGCTGGTCGATGGCCAGCGCCATGTCCGACAGCTGCGCCAGCCCCGTTGCGTCCTGCGATTCGGCCAGATGCAGGATAAAGCGGCGGCCCTGCTGAAAATCCCCCGCCTCCAGCAGTAGGCGCGCGGCCTGCATCACCGATCCGGTCATGAACGGGGCCGTGCGCCAGTCGGGCGTGGCGTTGCCCGCCAGAAGAAGGGGGTCGGTCTTCAGCCCCAGCCGTTCGGCCGCCAGAAGCCCGTAATAGGCCGAGGAATGGGTGGCCGCCTTCTGGAACGTCGCCATCGCGGCGTCGTACTGGCCCATCGCCTCCTGCGCGCGGCCCTGCCAATACAGCGCACGCGACAGGCTGATCGCGGTGCCCACGCCCTGTTCCAGATGGCGGAAATGCTCCAGCGCGTCGGCGGGGCGGTTCAGGCGGCGCAGGGCGATGTGGCCGGCCAGAAACTCCAGATCCGCGAAGTCCCCGCCTTCCGTCAACCCATGCGAGGACGCGAGGCGATAAGCGAGCTCCGGATCCGTCTCCTCGAACTCCCGCACCAGATAGATGCGGCGGGGGGCCCACATGTCCGGGTGCCCCAGCGCGTCGGGGCTGTGGGACAGGATCAGCTCCGCCGCGTCCGGGTAAAGCCCCTTGCGCATCCGCCACGCGAATCGCTCATAGGCAAGGCCCGGCTGGTCGGCCAGCTGGGCGGGCACGGCGGCGATCAGCTCGTTCACGCCGCTTTCGTCGGCCCGCAGGGCGATGCGGGCCCGGACCAGCGCCTGCCAGCCGGCCGACAGGCGAGGGATCATCCGCTCCGCCTCGGCCCGCCGGCCGTCCCACAACAGCCGGTCGGTGCGGGGGATGTCCTCTCCGGCGATGGGGACGGGATACATGCGCGACAGCTCGTCCTGTTCGTCGGCCGACAGGGACAGGTTCCGCCAGGCGCGCAACGCTTCGGCCTGCGCTTCGGGGGCGCGGTCCAGCGCCAGATAGGCGCGCGACAGGGCGATCGCGCCCTTGGCCGTCTGCGGCGCCTGCGCGGCGAAATACGCAAGGATGCGGTCGGCGTCGCCCGACACCGCAATCTCCGCCTCGCCCTTCTGGCGCAGCAGGGCAAGGCCCGGCCAGTCGGGGCGGCGGGCCAGGAACGCTTCGTAGTCGCGGGCCTTGCCCTCGCCCTCGCGCAGGCGCTGCCATTCGATGATGTCGCGGGCCACGTCGCTTTGCACGGCGTTGCGCGCGCCCGCCCAGTCGTGCCGGGCCGACAGTTGCAGGGCCGTCTGCAATCCGTCCGCCCATGCGGGGACGGGAAGCATCAGGCAGGCGGACAGAAGAAGGGCTTTCATGCCGCGCATCCTGCCAAAGGGCGGCCCCCGGGGCAACACACGACCGCGCCAGCTTGGCAAAGGCCGCGGCGCGGCGTAAGGAAGTCGCGTTTCACAGCGGGCGAATCCGCACCAAAGGGGGAGAAGCGTGTCATGATCAAGGGTTCCATTCCTGCCCTCGTGACGCCGTTCAAGGACGGCGCACTGGATCTGGACACGCTGAAGAAGCTGGTTGACTGGCAGATCGCCGAAGGCTCGTCCGCGCTGGTGCCGGTGGGCACCACGGGCGAAAGCCCCACCCTGACGCATGAAGAACACCGCACCGTGGTTGCCAAGGTGGTGGAATACGCCGCGGGCCGCGTGCCGGTCATCGCCGGGGCGGGCTCCAACTCCACCGTGGAAGGCATCGGCCTGATCCGCTTCGCGCAAGAGGCGGGGGCGGACGCGGCGCTGGTCGTGACCCCCTATTACAACAAGCCCACGCAGGCGGGCCTGATCGCGCATTACCGCGCGCTGCACGACGCCAGCGACCTGCCGATCATCATCTACAACATTCCCGGCCGTTCGGTCGTGGACATGTCGCCCGACACGATGGGCGAACTGGCGAAGCTCCCCCGCATCGTCGGCGTGAAGGACGCGACCGGCAAGCTGGAACGCGTCAGCCAGCAGCGCATCACCTGCGGCCCCGACTTCGTGCAGCTTTCGGGCGAGGATGCGACCGCGCTGGGCTTCAACGCGCATGGCGGGGTGGGCTGCATCTCGGTCACGGCGAACGTGGCCCCGCGCCTGTGCGCCGAATTCCAGGCCGCGACACTGGCGGGCGATTACGCCAAGGCGCTGGCCTATCAGGACCGCCTGATGCCCCTGCACGAGGCGATCTTCCTGGAACCGGGCCTTGCGGGCGCGAAATACGCGCTGTCCCGTCTGGGCCTGTGCGAGGCGGAGGTGCGCCTGCCGCTGGTGGGCGTCAGCGACGGGGTGAAGGCGCGGATCGACGCGGCCATGCGCCATGCGGGCCTCCTGAACTGACATCTGGACGGGGGCGCCCGCGCCCCCTATCTCTCCCCCATGAAAAAATCCGATCCCAACAGCAAGCTGATCGCCGAAAACCGCCGCGCGCGGTTCGACTATGCCATCGAGGACGACATCGAGGCGGGGATCATGCTTCTCGGCTCCGAGGTGAAGTCGCTGCGTCAGGGCGGATCGAACATCGCCGAAAGCTATGCGAGCGTGGAGGATGGGGAGCTGTGGCTGATCAACGGCTATGTCGCGCCCTATCTTCAGGCCAAGACCTGGGGGCACGAGGAGCGTCGGAAGCGCAAGCTGCTGGTCAACCGCAAGGAGCTGTCGCGTCTGTGGAACGCCACGAAGCGCGAAGGCATGACGCTGGTCCCGCTGCGGATGTATTTCAATGACCGCGGCGTGGTGAAGGTGAAGATCGGCATCGCAAAGGGCAAGAAGCTGGCCGACAAGCGCGAAACCTCGGCCAAGCGCGACTGGCAGCGCCAGCAGGCCCGCCTCTTGAAGCAGGGCTGACCGGCGCGTAACCAAGGGGGCGGAGGTGCCCCCATGACAGATGATCCCCATACCCTTGTTTCCACCGACTGGCTGGCCGCTCGGCTGGAGGAGGTGGTCGTGCTGGACGCCTCGTGGCACATGTCGGCGGACGGGCGCGACGCGGCGGCCGAATACGCGGGGGCGCACATTCCGGGTGCGCGCTTCTTCGATATCGACCGGATCAGCGATCCGGACAGCGACCTGCCCCACATGGCCCCCACGGCCGAGGCGTTCGGGCAGGCCATCGGCGCCATGGGCATCGGCGGCGCGACGCAGGTCGTGGTCTATGACAGCAAGGGCCTCTTTTCCGCCGCCCGCGCCTGGTGGATGTTCCGCCTGATGGGCCACGACGCCGTGGCCGTGCTGGACGGCGGCCTGCCGAAATGGCGGGCCGAGGGTCGGCCCCTGACCGC
The DNA here is from genome assembly GCF_028307215.1 of Falsirhodobacter sp. 20TX0035. Taxonomy (GTDB): domain Bacteria; phylum Pseudomonadota; class Alphaproteobacteria; order Rhodobacterales; family Rhodobacteraceae; genus Falsirhodobacter. The sequence continues at coordinate 86,195 of NZ_JAQMHV010000007.1, forward strand.
CGATGTCCCCGAACCGCTGGCCGAGGCCGTGCTGCCCGTCCTGCAACCGGCCCGCATCCGCACCGCCGAACAGGTGGCCACGGGTCGCGCGCAGGTGGTGGACGCCCGCGCCGCCCCCCGCTTCCGCGGCGAGGTGCCCGAACCGCGTCCCGGTTTGCGGTCGGGCCACATCCCCGGCGCCCGCAACCTGCCGTTCGGAGAGGTGCTGAACCCCGACGGCACGATGAAGCCCGTGGAGGCGCTGGCCGAGGCGTTCCGGGGCGCGGGCGTCGATCTGGACACGCCCGTCGTCACCTCCTGCGGGTCGGGCGTCACGGCCGCGATCCTGAGCCTGGCGCTGGAACGTCTGGGACATCCCGATCACGCGCTGTATGACGGGTCCTGGACGGAATGGGGCGGCCGCGCCGACCTGCCGGTGGAGAAGGGCTGATGTTCGACACGTTGAAACCACAACCCGCGGATTCGATCCTGCACCTGATGCAGATGTTCCGCGACGACCCGCGCCCCGTGAAGGTGGATCTGGGCGTGGGCGTCTACAAGGACGCCGAGGGCCGCACCCCCGTCATGCGCGCCGTGCGCGAGGCCGAGCGCCTGATCTGGGAGCGGCAGGAGACGAAGGTCTACACCGCGATGCCGGGCGATCCCATGTTCCTGGCTGCGATGCAGCGCCTGATCCTGGGCGCCGAAGGGGGCGCGGCCATCGCCACGCCCGGCGGCACGGGGGCCGTGCGGCAGGCGCTGGAACTGGTGCGGATGATGAACCCCGACGCCACGATCTGGCTGTCGAACCCGACCTGGCCGAACCACCCGGCGATCATCGACTATCTGGGCCTGCGCCGCGCCGAGTACCGCTATTTCAACGCGGCCACCGGCGGTCTGGACCTCGAGGGGATGCTGGAGGATCTGACCCGCGTGCGGCCCGGCGACGTGGTCCTGCTGCACGGCTGCTGCCACAACCCAACGGGGGCGAACCCCTCGCTCATGCAATGGGCCGAGGTGGCGCGGATCCTGACGGGGGCGGGCGCCCTGGCGCTGATCGATCTGGCCTATCAGGGCTTCGGCGACGGGCTGGAGGAGGACGCGCTTCCCACGCGGTTTCTCGTGCAGCGTCTGCCGGAGGTTCTGGTGGCGGCCTCCTGTTCCAAGAATTTCGGGATCTACCGCGAACGCACGGGGGTCCTGCTGGCCGCGGGCGGCGATCCCGCGCGGGTGCAGGGCAACCTTGCCGCGCTGAACCGGCTGTCGATCTCCTTCCCACCGGATCACGGGGCACGGGTGGTCAGCACGATCCTGACCGATCCCGCGCTGGGCGCCGACTGGCGGGCGGAACTGGAGGACATCCGCACCGGCATGATCGGCCTGCGCGAAGGGCTGGCGATGGCCCTGCGCGACGCCTGCCGGACCGACCGCTTCGGTTTCGTGGCAGAACACCGCGGTATGTTCTCGCGCCTCGGCCTGTCGCCCGAACAGGCGGAACGGGTGCGGGTGGAGCATGGGATCTACATGCTGGGGGACAGCCGGATCAACGTCGCCGGCCTCAGCCACGCCAACATCCCGGTCGTGGCGGCCGCCATCGCCGCCGTGATGTGAAAAAGGGCGGAGCCGCGGCTCCGCCCTTTTCCCTTTGCCCGTGGGGGCAATCAGTAGTGATACGCGCTTTCGCCATGCGAGGTGGTGTCGAGGCCTTCGCGTTCCTGATCGGCCGTGACGCGCAGGCCCATGACCATGTCCACGATCTTGTAGAGGATCGCCGAAACCACGCCGCACCACACGATCGTCACCAGCACCGCGAGGATCTGCGTCCAGATCTGGGCGCCCATCGTGACGCCCTCGGCATAGCCGATGCCGCCCAGCGAGGTGGAGGTGAAGATCCCGGTGCCGATGGCGCCGACGATGCCGCCCACGCCGTGGATGCCGAAGACGTCGAGGCTGTCGTCATAGCCGAACTTGTTCTTCACCGTGGCCACGAAGAAGTAGCAGATGGCGGAGGCGATGGCGCCCAGCACGATCGCGCCCACCGGGCCGATCAGACCGGCCGCCGGGGTGACCGCCACAAGGCCCGTCACCATGCCCGACACCGCGCCCAGCATGGAGGCCTTGCCCCGAGCCGCCCCCTCGATCGCGACCCAGGCCAGCGTGGCCCCGGCCGTGGCCGTAAAGGTGTTGATCATGGCCAGTGCCGCACCGCCATTGGCTTCCAGGTTTGATCCGGCGTTGAAGCCGAACCAGCCCACGAACAGCAGGCAAGCCCCGACCATGGTCAGCGTCATCGAATGCGGCGCCAGCATGTCGCGGCCAAGGCCGATGCGCTTGCCGATGATCAGGCAACCCACGAGGCCCGCGATCCCGGCGTTGATGTGCACCACCGTGCCGCCGGCGAAGTCCAGCGCGCCCCAGCCGAACAGCAGGCCGTTCGCGTCCCACACCATGTGGGCGATGGGGAAGTAGACGAAGGTGACCCACAGCAGGATGAACAGCATCAGTGCGCCGAACCTGATCCGCTCGGCGAAGGCGCCGACGATCAGGGCGGGGGTGATGCAGGCGAAGGTCATCTGGAAGCAGATGAACACGTATTCCGGGATCACGTATTCGGCTGAGAAGGTGGCCGCCATGCTGTCGGGCGTGACGCCGGCCAGGAACATCTTGGCAAAGCCGCCGAAGAACGGGCCAGTGTTGCCGCCAAAGGCGAAGGAATAGCCATAAAGCACCCAGACCACGATCACCATCGCGGTGATCATCGTGCACTGCATCAGCACCGACAGCATGTTCTTGGACCGCACGAGGCCGCCATAGAACAGCGCCAGCCCCGGCAGCACCATGAACAGCACGAGGACGGTGGACACGAGCATCCACGCCACGTCGCCCTTGTCCATCACCGGCTCCACGGCCGCCTCCTGCGCCAGTGCGGGCAGGGCGGCCATCGCGGCCAACGCGGCCAGACCGGCGGTTTTCATCAGTTGTGTCATCGTCCCCTGTCCCCTCGCACGCTCAAAGCGCATCGTCGTTGATCTCGCCCGTGCGCACACGGACGGCCTGTTCCACATCCAGCACGAAGATCTTGCCATCGCCGATCTTGTCCGTCTTGGCCGTGACGCGGATGGCGTCCACGACCGATTCCGCCAGCGCGTCCGCCACCACGATCTCCAGCCGGACCTTTGGCACGAAGTTCACGGCGTATTCGGCGCCGCGATAGATCTCGGTATGGCCGGACTGCGATCCGAAACCCTTGATTTCCGTGACCATCATCCCGCGCACGCCGATGGCGGTCAGGGCTTCGCGGACCTCCTCCAGCTTGAACGGCTTGATGGCTGCAATGATCAGTTTCACCGTGCATCCCCTCGTGATTGCGGCCTTGGCCAGTTGGGGGCAGAAAGCGGCCTTTTTGGGCGTCCGGCAATCATCCGCCGAACCTGCGGGCGCGGGAAAGCAGGGCAATCGGGGGATACGCCTGATATTTCGGCACATAGCGCAAAAACTTTGCGGCGGGGTAACGGGGCGGAAACAAACAGCCCTCAACAAAGCCGGCAGGAAACGTTATTCTGCTGCGACAGAAAAAGAAGGGCAGACAGGCATGAGTGGACCGACCAGGCGCACGCCTCTCGTGGCGGAAAAGCGCTATGCGGCGAACGGAAACGGACGGGGGACGGCGGGCGGCGGCAATGGCGGCGGCGGGCAGGGCGGTGGCGGTGGGGGCGGCGGTCCCCGCAAGCCCGCCCCGCGCAAGCCCGCGCCCAAACGCCCGCCGCGCAACCCGCTGGTCGCGCTGGTCCTGGGCCTGCTGACCCTGCTGCGCCGGGTGGTGTGGGGCGTCTTCTGGCGGTCCGCGCTTGTTGTGGCGCTGGTGGTGGGGGCGGCGACGTTCTACTTCGCCTCCACCCTGCCGCAGGTGTCGGACCTGCTGGACGCCCGCGTGCGCGGCTCGGTCACCATGCTGGACAACAACGGCGAAACCTTCGCCTGGCGGGGGGAGGTGTATGGCGGCTCCCTCCGGTCCGAGGATGCGTCGGCCAACCTGCGCAACGCGGTTGTGGCCACCGAGGATCGCCGCTTCTACCGTCACTTCGGCGTCAGCCCGCGGGGCATCGCCTCGGCCGTGGCGATCAACCTGCGCGCGGGCCGCGGCCCGTTTGACGGCAACGGCGGGTCCACCATCACGCAGCAGGTGGCGAAGCTTCTGTGCCTGGGCGTGCAGTACGATCCCGAAAAGTGGAAGTCGGAGGCGGAATACGAGGCCGACTGCCGCACCACCACCCTGTGGCGCAAGATCAAGGAAGTGCCGTATGCCTTGGCGATGGAGGCCAAGTATTCCAAGGCCGACATCCTGACCATCTACTTCAACCGCGTCTATCTGGGCGCCGGCGCCCGCGGGTTCGAGGCTGCGGCCGAGCGTTACTTTGGCAAGTCCGCCAAGGCGGTGGAGCCGGCGGAGGCCGCGATGCTGGCGGGCCTGCTGCGTGCGCCGTCCTATTACGCGCCGACGAACAACCTGCAGCGCGCCATCGACCGGGCCAACGTGATCGTCGGCCTGATGGAGGAGCAGGGCTACCTGACGCCCGAACAGGCGCGCTACGCCATGGCCAACCCGGCCCAGCTGTCGGGCGCGGCCGAGGATCGGTCCGGCGGCTTCTTCGCTGACTGGGTGATGGAATCGGGCCCCGACTTCCTGACCCGCGACACGACCGAGGATGTGGTGATCCAGACCACCATGGACCAGCGTCTTCAGCGCGCCACGCAGGCCGCCGTGACGCAGGTGTTCAAGGACAAGGTCAGCGAAGGGTCCAAGGCCCAGACGGCCGTGATCGTCATGTCCCCCGACGGGGCGGTGCGCGCCATGGTCGGCGGCCGCACGGTGGAGCCTGCGGGATCGTTCAACCGCGCCACGCAGGCGCTGCGGCAGACGGGATCGTCCTTCAAACCCTTCGTCTATGCCGCCGCGATGGACGCGGGCTTCAGCCCCGCCGACTTCGTGGAGGACAAACCCTTTACGCTGAACATCCCCGGATCGGGGCCGTGGACGCCGTCGAACTACGACCACACCTTCAGCGGCGTGGTGACGCTGACGCACGCGCTGGCGCATTCGCTGAACATCCCCGCCGTGCGCGTGTCCGAGGCGGTGGGCCGGCAGAAGGTGATCGACGTCGCTTCGCGCTTCGGGATCCATTCGAACCTGGTGGACAGCCCCTCGCTGGCGCTGGGCGTGTCCGAGGCGACGCTGCTGGAGATGACGGGTGCCTATGCCGGCATCCTGAACGGCGGCATGGCGGTCAGCCCCTACGGTCTGACCAGCCTGCGCCTGCGCGGCGACGACACGCCCCTGATCGGCCAGACCGGGGGCATCGGGGAACGCGTGATCTCGGACGAGGCGGCGCAGCTTCTGACCTACATGATGACGCAGGTGATTGAGACGGGAACGGGCCGGCGCGCCAAGCTTCCTTCGGGGCGCGAGGCGGCGGGCAAGACCGGCACCACGCAGGCCGCGCGTGACGCGTGGTTCATGGGCTTCACAGCCGATTACGTGGTGGGCGTCTGGATGGGCTATGATGACAACACCCCGCTGAAGGGCGTCACGGGCGGCGGCCTTCCCGCCGACATCTGGCGCGAGGTCATGTCCCGGATCGAGGATGGCCAGCCGCTGGTGCCCCTGCGCAAGATCGTGCCGGAACCCCGCGTTCCCCCCTCGGCCCCCACCAACGCCCCGGTGGCAGAGGTTCAGCCGGTGCCGCAGGCCCAGCCGCAGCCGAGCGGAGAGCCGAACGTGGCCGAACGCATCCTGAACGACGTGCGCCGCGCCTTTGGCGGATGAACGAAAAAGGCCCCGCCAATGGCGGGGCCTTTTTCTGTTCTCGGAGCGCTCAGGCGCGGCGCAGGGCCTGCGTCAGGCGGTCGATGCTGCCGCCCTGCTGGTCCAGGATCGCCTGAACCTCCGTCCGTTCGGAGGCGAGCATGTTCACGCCCTGAATGATGATGTTGAAGAACCGCGGGCTGCCGCTGTTCGTCGACACGTGCCAGCGCACGTCGGCCGGGGAGCTGCCGCGCGTGTAGGCGGTGGAGCGCACCTCGTAGTAGCTCTTGATCGGGTTGACGCCCGTCACCTCGATCCGGCCGCCGATGAATTCGCGGAACCGGCGACCGTACTTGCGCGACACGTAGCCCTGATAGGCCTGCGTGTAGGCCTGAAGCTGGGCCGGCGTCGCCTGACGCGCGGCCACGCCCAGCGTCGAACGGGCGATGGTCGGCACGTCGGCATAGGTCGCGAAGACCCGCTCGAAATCGTCGTACATCTGCTGTTCGGACTGGCCCGAGGCAATGATCTGGTTGACGGAGGCGACGGCCTGTTCGACCGCGCGGCGCGCGGCGTCGGCCGCACCCTGGGCGCGGGCAAAGCCGGGCAGCGTCAGGGCAAGGCCACCGACGACCAGACCACCGGCCAGGGCGCGGCGGGTCAGAACGGGGGCGAAGGAAACGTTATTGGGCATTGGCATCCTCGTAGGGATCTATGAAATCTGCGGACGCTGCGGCGGGTGCCGCACCATCGGGTGCATCGGCATACGGGTCTATAAACCCGTCAGCGGCCTGTGCGGTTCCCGTGCCGGCGTTCTGCTCCAGCGTGAAGCGCCGGTTCTGCAGGTAGGCCAGCCGCGCCTGCGAGTAGCTGTCGGCGCTGTCGTAAAGGACATCGTCGATCGTGTCGGTGTAGGTGTAGCGGGTGTCCAGGATCTCACCACCCTTGGCCACGGTGGCGTAGGTGCTTTCGGGCTGCTCGATCAGGAAGTTCAGCGGGTTGGTGATCGTGTCGACGATCTGGCCCCAGGTGTCGCGGGTGGTGGACGGGCCGAAGACCGGGTTCTCCACGTAGGCCCCTTCGCCCACGCCCCAGGTGTACAGCGTCTCGCCGAAGTCAGAGTCCTTTTCCGGCAGGCCAAGGGGCGTGGCCGGATCGAAGATCCCCAGCACCCCGATGGTGGAGTTCACGAGAAAGCGGCCCGTGTTCGACAGCGCGCGGACCGGACGGCCCTGCAGCACGCCGTTCAGCACGTCGCCCGGCAGTTCCAGGTTTTCGGCCACGTTGGACACGCTGGTGCGCACCGGGCCGGGCAGGTGGCCATAGGTGTGCGAGACGGGACGCAGGACGCGGCGGTCCAACCCCTTGTTGAACGCGTGGAAGCTGCGGTTCACGCCTTCGTTGGGATCGTTCACGCCCGTCGCCTGAGGCGCGGGGCCGCAGGCGGCCAGCAAGGCCAGTCCCGACACAGCGGCCAGGGCCGCAACCCGTGACAAAGCTTTGTTAACCACCATCATCGTACCATCCCCATGAAATCGTGACTGACCGTCACCGCCCCGGGTTCTCGCCATATTCGGCCAGACCGGCGATGACAACGCCGACCGAAACGGGACGAAGGGCATCGTGGCAAAAATGACGAAAGAATCCTCAGTACCAGAATTGCGCTGCGCCTTGCGGCTTTCAAGGGGCGGGCTTGTGGCGGTCGGGGCTTTCTCGTTCTTCTGCAACCTGCTGATGCTGACGGGGCCGCTTTACATGATGCAGGTCTATGACCGCGTGCTGGCGGCGCGGTCGGTGGAAACGCTGGTGGCGCTGTCGATCCTCGCAGGCGGGCTGTTCGCGGTGATGGGCTTTCTGGACGCGGTGCGGGGCCAGATCCTTGTGCGGCTGGGCGCGGGGTTTCAGGACGGGCTGGACCTGCGGGTGTTCCGCGCCGCCTTGGCGCGCCTGTCGCGCCGGCCCGAGGATGCGGCCGCCCTCTCCGCCTCGCGCGATCTGGAGGCGGTGCAGAAGGTCTTCGCCTCGCCCGTGACGGCGTCGCTGTTCGACCTGCCGTGGACGCCGCTGTTTCTGGGGCTGATCTTCCTGTTCCACCCGGCGCTGGGATGGCTGGCGCTGGGGGGCGGGGCGGTGCTGGTCGCGCTGACGGCCCTGAACCGCCACCTGTCCGCCGCCCCCTTGGCCGAAGCGTCCCGGCTGGGGGCCGAGGCGGAGCGGTCCCAGCAGATCCTGCTGGCCGAATCCGAAACCGTCAGCGCGCTGGGCATGTCGGACGCGGCCTTCCGCCGCTGGCACGCCCTGCGGCGGAAGGGGCTGGTCCGCGGGACGGAGGCGGCGGGCCTGAACGGCGGCATGGGGGCCGTCACGCGCGTGCTGCGGCTGGTCCTGCAATCGGCCATGCTGGGCCTTGGGGCGTGGCTGGTCCTTCATCAGGCGATCGGGGCGGGGGTGATGATCGCGGCCTCCATCCTCATGGGGCGGGCGCTGGCCCCGGTGGAAGGCATCATCGCCCATTGGGCCACGCTGGTCCGGGGCCGTCAGGGCTGGACGCGGCTGAACCGCTTCCTGACCGAAGAACCGGCCCCCGCCGCCCCCTTGTCCCTTCCCCGCCCCGCCGCCCGGCTGGAGGTGGAGGGGCTGACCGTCCTGCCGCCCGCCGGCGGCCCGCCCGTGCTGCGGGGCATCGGCTTCACCGTGGCCCCGGGGCAGGCAGTGGGGGTGATCGGGCCGTCGGGGGCGGGGAAAAGCTCTCTCGCCCGCGCGGTCACGGGGGTCTGGGCGGCGCAGGCGGGGCATGTCCGTCTGGGCGGCGCGGCGCTGGATCAGTATGGCGGCGACGCGCTGGGGGCGTGGCTGGGCTATCTGCCGCAGCGGGTGACCCTGTTCGACGGCACGGTGGCCGAAAACATCGCCCGCCTGGGCACGCCCGACACGGCCCGCGTTCTGGCCGCCGCCGAACAGGCCGCCGCGCATGAGATGATCCTGTCCCTTCCCCACGGCTACGACACCCGCGTCACGGCGCTGGGCGCGCAGCTGTCGGGCGGGCAGATCCAGCGCATCGGCCTCGCCCGCGCGTTCTATGGCGATCCCGTCCTTCTGGTGCTGGACGAACCCGACGCCAGCCTGGACGCCGAGGGGACGGAAGCCCTGCGCGCCGCTCTGCGCGACCACAAGGCCCGCGGGGGTGCGGCGGTGATCGTGGCACATCGTCCTTCGGCCATTCAGGATTGCGACCGCCTTCTGGTGCTGGAGGCGGGGATGCGCCGCGCCTTCGGCCCGCGGGACGAGATCCTGCGCCAGATGGTGCGCAACCACGCCGACATCCTGCGCGAAAGGGGCGCCGCATGAACTTCGGGATCAAGGGGCAGGTGATCGCCGGCGGCGTCGCGCTGGCCGTTCTGGTGGGGGGCTTCGGCAGCTGGTCGGTGCTGGCGCGGGTCGACGGGGCGGTGATCGCCGCGGCCAGCCTTCAGGTGCCGGGCAACCGGCGCGCGGTGCAGCATCCCGATGGCGGCGTCGTCGCGGCGGTGCAGGTGGCCGAAGGGCAGGTGGTCCGCGCGGGCGAGGTGCTGCTGCGGCTGGACGGCAGCGCCCTGCGCTCCGAACTCGCCATCGTTGAAGGGCAGGTGTTCGAGGTGACGGCCCGCCACGCCCGTCTGGCGGCGGAACGCGACGGGCGGGCGACGATCGCCTTTCCCCCCGACCTTCCCGCCGACCGGCCCGAGGTGGCGCTTCAGATGGACGGCCAGCGCACCCTGTTCGCGGCCCGCGCGGCGACGCTGACGGCCCAGCAGGACCAGCTGCGCCAGCGCGAGGCGCAGGTCCGCAGCCAGATCGACGGGCTGAACGCGCAGGCCACCGCCAACGCCACCCAGCTGCGGCTGGCCGAGGAGGAGCTGGCCGACGAACGCCTTCTTCTGTCCAAGGGCCTGACCCAGCGCGCCCAGGTCCGCGCACTGGAACGGGAAAGTGCCCGGCTTCAGGGCCAGGCCGGCGCCCTTGTGGCCGATCTGGCCGAAGCGGGGGACCGGATCACCGAATACCGCATGCAGGCCTTGTCGCTGGTCGCCGAACGGCGCGAGGAGGCGATCACCCAGCTGCGCGACTTCTCCTATCAGCTGGCCGAACTGTCGGAACGCCGCGCAGCGCTGCGCCAGCAGATCGACCGGCTGGACATGCGCGCCCCCGTCGGCGGGCGCGTTCTGGGTCTGACGGTGACCACCCCCGGCGCCGTGATCCGCGCGGCGGACGCCGTGCTGTGGATCGTGCCACAGGACGAACCCCTGCTGGCCGAGGCGCGGATCCCCCCCGTCAACATCGACGAGGTGCGCGAAGGCCAGTCCGTGCGCCTGACCCTTCCGGCCTTTCCCGGTCGCACCGCGCCCGAGGTGGAGGGGGTCGTGCAGCAGGTGTCAGCCGACACCCTGCAGGACAAGGAGGGCGCGAGCTTCTATGTCGCCCGCATCGCCTTGACCGCTCCGCCGGGGCTGGTTCTGACCCCGGGCATGCCGGCAGACGCCTTCATCCGCACGGGCGCGCGATCCCCTCTGGGTTATCTGCTGCACCCCTTCACCAGCTATTTCGACCGGGCCTTCCGGGAAAGCTGACTTGCCAGCCGGCGGCCCGCCCCCTAGCCTTCGGCCGAACCCAAAGGAGCCTGCCATGACCATCGAATCCCGCCTGTCCGACCTCGGCCTGACCCTGCCGGAGGCGCCGCTTCCGGTGGCCAACTACGTCCCCTTCGTCATGACGGGATCGCAGCTGTTCGTGTCGGGCCAGATCAGCCGGGGGATCACGGGCAAGCTGGGCGCCGACCTGACGCCCGAGGAGGGGGCCGAGGCTGCGAAGGTCTGCGCGCTGAGCCTGATCGCGCAGGCCAAGGCCGCGCTGGGCGGCGATCTGGAGCGGATCGTGCGGGTGGTGAAGCTGGTGGGCTTCGTGAACTCCGTCCCCGATTTCATCGACCAGCCGAAGGTGATCAACGGCGCGTCGGACCTGATGGTGGCGGTGTTCGGCGACGCCGGACGCCACGCGCGGTCCGCCGTGTCGGCGCTGTCGCTGCCCGGCGGCGTGGCGGTGGAGATCGAAGCCATCTTCGAGATCCGCTGATGCTGCCCCCCGACTTCCTGCGCCTTCCCGTGGCCCACCGTGCGCTGCACGACCGCGCGGCCGGCCGGATCGAGAATTCGCGCGCCGCGATCCGCGCGGCCATCGCCGCCGGCTACGCGATCGAGATCGACCTGCAATTGTCGTCTGACGGCGTGCCGGTGGTGTTTCACGACGATGATCTGGATCGGCTGACGGACCGGACCGGCCCCGTCGCGGCGCGCACCGCGCAGGACCTGTCGGCCATCCCCCTGATCGGCGGGGACGAAACCATCCCGACCTTTGCCGAGGTGCTGGAAATCGTGGCCGGGCAGGTTCCCCTGCTGGTGGAGATCAAGGACCAGACCCCGTTCACCGGCGATCTGGAACGGGCGACGGCGGCCCTGCTGAAGGGGTATGACGGCCCCGTGGCGGTGATGGGCTTCAACCCCGAAACCGTGGTGCGGATGGCCGAACTGGCCCCCGGTATCCCCCGCGGCCTGACCACCTGCGACTACTCCGCCGAGGATTGGCCCCATCTGGACGAGGCGGAACGCGCCCGCCTGCGCGACATCCCGGATTACGACCGGGCGGGGGCGTCCTTCCTTTCGCATTATCACCGGGATCTGGACCGGCCCCGCGTGGCGGAGCTGAAGGCGCAGGGGGCGGCGATCCTGTGCTGGACCATCCGCACCCCCGAGGAGGAACGCGAGGCGCGGCGCGTTGCCGCGAATGTGACCTTCGAATCCTATCCGGCCCCGATCCCGGCTTGACCTTGCGTGTTCCTGCGCCAGCATCGGCGCATGGACACACAGATCGAAGTGACGGCGCAGGACGGGTTCGGCGGCATCGACGCCGCCGAATGGGACGCGTTGGCCAATCCCGAGGGCGGCGTGCCGCCGGACCCCTTCACGACGCACCGCTTCCTGCGGGCGCTGGAAATCTCACGCTCCACCGGTGGGCGCAGCGGGTGGGAGGCGCGGCCCCTGACGGCGCATGTGGACGGGCGCCTGATCGCGGCCGCCCCCTTGTATCTGAAGTCCCACAGTCAGGGCGAATACATCTTCGATTTCAACTGGGCCGACGCCTATGAACGCGCGGGCGGCCAGTATTACCCGAAGATCCAGATCGCCGTGCCCTTCACCCCGGCCACCGGCCGCCGCTTCCTGACCCTTCCGGGGTTCGAGGCGACGGGCCGCAGCGCGCTGATGCAGGGCGCAGTGGCGCTGGCGGAACAGAACGGCCTGTCCTCGGTCCACGCGACCTTTTGCACGGAAGACGAGGCGGAGGCGGGCGCGGAACTGGGCCTGATGGCCCGCGCCAGCCAGCAGTTCCACTGGCAGAACCGGAACTATGCGGATTTCGAGGCCTTCCTGGCCGACCTGTCGTCGCGCAAGCGCAAGAACATCCGCAAGGAACGAGAAGGCGCGCAGGCCTTCGGCGGCACAATCCACGCCCTAACGGGGCCGGATCTGAAGCCCGAACACTGGGACGCGTTCTGGCGCTTCTATCAGGACACGGGGCGCCGGAAGTGGGGCAGCCCCTACCTGACCCGCGCCTTTTTCGACGAGATCCACCGCACCATGGCCGACGACATCCTGCTGGTGATGGCCGAACGGGAAGGGCGCTGGGTGGCGGGCGCGCTGAACTTCATCGGGCGCGACACGCTGTTCGGGCGCTATTGGGGCAGCACCGAACACCACCCCTTCCTGCATTTCGAGCTGTGCTATTACCAGGCGATGGACTTCGCCATCGCCCGCGGCATCCCGCATGTGGAGGCGGGGGCGCAGGGCGAACACAAGCTGGCCCGCGGCTATCTGCCGACGGAAACCCATTCGCTGCACTGGATCGCTGATCCGGCCTTCCGCCGCGCCGTGGCGCAGTATCTGGAGGCCGAGCGCGCGGCGGTGGACGAGGAGATCGAGGTCCTGACCTCCTACGGTCCGTTCCGCCGCGACACGGGCGAGGCCGAGGACTAGAGCGCCTTCAGCATCGCCTCGCCGCCCGAAATCTCGCAGCCCGGGCCTTCTTCCAGGTGCAGGATCTGCACGGTGCCGTCCACGACCTGCATGGCATAGCGGCGCGAACGGCCCATCAGGCCCGGACCCGGCACGTCGAAGGACAGGCCCAGCGCCTGCGTCAGTTCGCCCTTGGGATCGCCCAGAAGGGTGATGCCGGCGTCGGTGGCGCCCGTCGCCTCGCCCCAGGCCTTCATCACGAAGGGATCGTTGACGGACACGCAGAGGATCTCGTCCACGCCCTTGGCGCGCAGGGCGTCGGCGTTGCGCAGGAAGCTGGGCATGTGCGCGGAATGGCAGGTGGGCGTGAAGGCGCCCGGCACGGCGAAGATCACGACGTTGCGGCCCTTCAGGCGGGCGGCCAGATCGACCTGCTCCACCCCGTCCTCGCCGATCCTGACAAGTTGCGCGGCGGGCAGTCGGTCCCCTTTGGCGATCATGGTGCAATCCTCCCTCGTGTTGCGTTTCGCTGCGGGCCAGATATAGGCTTCGGCCAAGGGCGTGGGAATGGAAAAGATGACGGACATCGTGGTGGTCGGGGCCGGGCAGGCGGGGGCGGCGCTGGCGGCGAAGCTGCGCGCGCTGGGCGCCACGGGCCGCATCACCCTGCTGGGCGACGAACCGGTCGCCCCATATCAGCGCCCCCCCCTGTCCAAGGCCTACCTGACCGGAGAGATGGGCGTGGACCGCCTGACCCTGCGCGCCGACGGCTTCTGGGCCGCCCACGGGATTGACCTGCGGACGGGGGCGCGCGTGACGGCGATCGACCGCGCCGCCCGCGTGGTGCGGGTCGGGGCGGAGGCCGTGCCTTATGACGCGCTGGCGCTGACCACGGGATCGGTCGCGCGGCGGCTGCCCACGGATCTGGGCGGCGTCTTCGCGGTGCGGACGCTGGCCGACGTGGACGCGATGAAGGACCGCTTCGTGCCGAGGGCGCGGGTGGTGATCGTCGGGGGCGGCTATGTGGGGCTGGAGGCGGCGGCGGTGGCGGCAAAGCTGGGGCTGGAGGTGACAGTTCTGGAAGCCGCGCCCCGCATCCTCGCCCGCGTCGCCAGCGCCGAAACGGCCGCCTTCTTCCGCGACCTGCACCGCGTCCATGGCGTGACCCTGCTGGAGGGCGCGGCCCTGTCGGGGCTGGAGGGGGAAGGGGAGGTCGAGGCCGCGGTTCTGGCCGACGGCACCCGCATTCCCTGCGAGTTCGTGATCGCGGGTATCGGCATCGCGCCCGCCACGGCGCTGGCCGAAGCGGCGGGGCTGGCACTGGACAACGGGATCGCGGTGGACGCGTTCGGCCGCACCTCGGATCCGGCGATCTGGGCGGCGGGGGATTGCGCGTCCTTTCCGCACGGGGCGGGGCGGCTGCGGCTGGAATCCGTCCCCCACGCCATCGACCATGCCGAGGCCGTGGCCGCCAACATGCTGGGGGCGGAACGGCCCTATGCGGCCAGGCCGTGGTTCTGGTCGGACCAGTTCGATGTGAAGCTGCAGATCGCGGGCCTGAACACGGGCCACGACCGCGTGGTGACGCGGGCCGAGGGCGGAACCTCGTTCTGGTATTTCGCGGGGGGCCGGCTGCTGGCGGTGGACGCCGCCAATGACCCCCGCGCCTACATGGTGGGCAAGCGCCTGATCGAGGCGGGGCGTTCGCCCACGCCCGAGGCCGTGGCCACCGCCGCGCACGTAAAGGACCTGCTATGAGGATCGTGGGCGGCCGCATGCGCGGCACCCGTCTGGCCGAGGTGGGCGCGGGCGATCCCGCGGCGCATCTGCGCCCCACCTCGGACCGGGTGCGGGAAGCGATCTTCAACCTGCTGATCAACGGCGGCTATGGCGATCCCCTGAACGGGGCCCGGGTGCTGGACCTGTTCGCCGGCACCGGCGCGCTGGGGCTGGAGGCGATCAGCCGGGGCGCGGTCCACGCCACGTTCGTGGACGACGGAAACGCGTCCCGCACGCTTCTGCGCCGCAACATCGAGATCACGCGCGCCGAGGGTGCGACCGACATCCTGCGCCGCGATGCGACGCGGCTGGGGGCATCCGCGGGCGATCCCTTCACGCTGGTGTTCCTTGATCCGCCCTACAGCAAGGGGCTGGGGGAAAAGGCGCTCGCCTCCGCCCTTTCGGGGGGCTGGCTCGCCCCCGACGCGCTGGTGGTGTGGGAGGAGGGCACCGCCCCCGTGGCGCCCCCGGGCTTTGCCTGGCTGGACCAGCGCCGCTATGGCGAGACGCATGTGACGATACTGGAAAGGACGGAATGATGGTCAGGGCGGTGATCTTCGACTGCGACGGCGTGCTGGTGGACAGCGAGCATCAGACCATGTCCCTCGTGCTGGACGACATGCGCGCGCATGGTCTGGATCTGGACCATGCCGCGGGCGAACGGCTGTTCATGGGCAGCACCATCCCGCTGGTGTTCCGCGACGCGCGCGCGCTGGGCGCGGACCTTCCGGACAACTGGGTGCAGGACATCTACGCCCGCATCTATGCCGGTCTGCGCCAGCATACCCCGCTAATGGAGGGGGTGGCGGAGGTGCTGGACCGGCTGGACGCAGCGGGCATCCCCTATGCCGTAGGATCGAACGGCACCACGGAAAAGATGATGATCACGCTGGGCCAGCACCCCGACATCTGGCGCCGGCTGGAAGGGCGGGTCTTTTCGGGGCAGGAGCTGAACATGCCCAAGCCCGATCCGCGCCTGTTCCGCCATTGCGCGCGGTTCCTGAACGCGGACCCCGCCGATTGCGCCGTGATCGAGGACAGCGTCCCCGGCGCGAAGGCCGCCCGCGCGGCGGGCATCCCCTGCTTCGGCCTTGCCCCCGCCGCCCATCCGGGGCTGGAGGCGGAGGGCGCGACGGTCTTCCACCGCATGGCCGACCTGCCGGCGCTGCTGGGGCTTTAGGCCTTCGTCGGGTGGAAGCGGCCGGCGGGCGACAGGGTGAAGATCTCGCACCCGTCGGCCGTGACGCCCACCGAATGCTCGAACTGGGCCGACAGCGACTTGTCGCGGGTCACGGCGGTCCAGTCGTCGGCCAGCACCTTGGTTTCGGGGCGGCCAAGGTTCACCATCGGCTCGATCGTGAAGATCATGCCTTCCTCCAGCACCTCCTTGGTGCCGGGGCGGCCGTAATGCAGCACGTTCGGCGGCGCGTGGAACACCCGGCCCAGACCGTGGCCGCAGAAGTCGCGCACGACCGACATGCGCTGGGCTTCGACGAAGGTCTGGATGGCGTGACCGATGTCGCCGAAGGTGTTGCCGGGCTTCACCGCCGCGATCCCGATCATCAGCGAATCGTGCGTCACCTCGATCAGGCGTTCGGCCTTGCGCGACGGGGTGCCCGCCACGTACATCCGGCTGCTGTCGCCGAACCAGCCGTCCACGATCACGGTGACGTCGATGTTCATGATGTCGCCGTCCTTGATCACCTTCGGCCCGGGGATCCCGTGGCAGACGACATGGTTGATCGAGATGCAGGACGCGTGCTGGTAGCCCTTGTAGCCGATGGTGGCCGAGGTGACGCCCATGCGCCGGATCTCATCCTCGATGAAGGCGTCGATGGCGGCGGTGGTGGTGCCGGGAACGACATGGGGGGCCACGGTGTCCAGGATCTCGGCCGCGGCGCGACCCGCTTTGCGCATGCCTTCGAAATCCGCCGGATCATAGATGCGGATGCCCTGACGCGTGACGCGGCCTTGAATGTCTTCCACCGGATGTCCTTTCCCACTTGCGCGTCTACATAATCCCGCTTGGCGCGAAGTGCCAGACCTTGCCCTTGCCGCGCGGCTGCGCCAAGCCTTGGGCATCACCCGAAAGGAAAGGACCGTCCCATGCCCAATCCCACCGCCGCGATGCTGGTCATCGGGGACGAGATCCTGTCGGGCCGCACGCGCGACAGCAATTCCCACCATCTGGCGCAGGAACTGACGGTGGCGGGGATCGACCTGCGCGAGGTGCGGTTCGTGGCCGACGACCACGCCGTGATCGTGGAGGCGCTGGACGCGCTGCGGGGCCGCTACGACCACGTCTTCACCTCGGGCGGGATCGGGCCCACGCATGACGACATCACCGCCGACGCCGTGGCCGCGGCCTTTGGCGACCGGATCGACGTGCGCGCCGACGCCGCCGCTCTTCTGGGCGCGCATTACGAACGCACGGGGCGCGAGTTCAACGAGGCGCGCCAGCGCATGGCCCGCATTCCCGACACGGCAACGCTGATCGACAACCCGGTGTCCATCGCGCCGGGCTTCACCATCGGCAACGTGCACGTGATGGCGGGCGTGCCGGACGTGTTCCACGCGATGCTGGCTGACGTCCTCAGCCGTCTGACCCGCGGCCAGCCGCTGCTGAGCCAGTCCCTGCGCGTGGACCGGGGCGAGGGCGAAATCGCGGCCCCCTTCCGCGCGCTGGCCGCCGACTATCCCGACCTGCAGATGGGCAGCTATCCCTTCGTGCAGAACGGGGCGATGGGCACGAACCTCGTGATCCGCGGCACGGATGCCGGACGGTTGAACGAGGCGATGACCCGTCTGGCGGGCCTTTTTGAATGAGCCGGACGCTTCTGGACCGGATGGAGCCGACCTGGCCCCCCGCCCGCCTGTGGCGCGAGGGGTCCTGGACCCTGCGCGACGGGGCCGGGGGTGGCGGGCGCGTGTCGGCGGCGACGCTGGACGGTCCGGATGACGGTGCGACACCCCCCTTCGTGATGCTGCGCGAGGGGGAGGAGGCGCTGGACGCTCGTCTGGCCGCCGCGGGCCACGCGATCGACGATGTGGTGGTGATCTATGAAGGGCCGGTGGCGGCGCTGGCAGGCGACAGCCCGGCCGCGCCCGAATGGCCCCCATCCAACGACACGGTGGAGATGTGGGCGCGGTCGGGCAAGGTCGGGCCGCCGCGGCTGGCCGTGATGGAACGCTGCCTGTGCCCCAAGACGGTGATCGCCTGCGAAGGCGGGGCCGGCTTCGTCGCGGTGAACGGCGATCTGGCGGTGCTGCACGCGCTGGAGGTGGCGGAAACCCATCGCCGCCGGGGCCTTGCGCGGGATCTGCTGCGCGGTGCTGCGACATGGGCCGCAACGCAGGGTGCGGACCGGCTGGCGCTGGTCGTGTCCGAAGGGAACGCCCCCGCCCGCGCGCTGTATGACGGTGCCGGGATGCGGACCTCCGGACGCTATTACTACAGGAAAGCCCCTTGATCCGCTGGTTCTGCCTGGCCCTTCTGGCGGCGTCGCCGGCCTCGGCCTTCACCCCGCCCGTGGCCGGAACCGCCGAGGTGGCGCGCAGCGCCGACGTCGCGCTGAACAGCGTGACCCTGCCGCTGGGGCCGTGGACGCCCGAAGGCTTTCCCACCGAAACGGTGGAAGGTCACGTCACCCGCACCGCGTGGCAGACCACGCCGCCCGACGGTTTCACCACCCTGTCGATCCTGCGCCCCATCCGCGAGGCGCTTCTGGCCGAAGGCTGGACCCTGCGGCTGGATTGCGAGACGGACGCCTGCGGCGGTTACGATTTCCGCTACGGGGTGGAGGTGTTTCCCGAACCGCAGATGCATGTGGATCTGGGCGATTTCCGCTACATCTCGGCCGCGAAGGGGGAGGCGCGGCTGGGCCTGATGGTCAGCCGCACCGCCGATCTGGGCTTCGTGGAGGTGGTGGAGGTGGCCCCGCCGGGCCCCGAGGCCCCCACGCGCCCGGCACCCCTGCCCGAAACCGGCGGCGATTTCGACCGTCCCCGCGTGCTGGAAGGGCTGGAGTTCGCGACCGGCGGCGCCACGCTGGACGGTGCGCAGCCGGTGCTGGAGCCGCTTCTGGACTGGCTGAAGGCGAACCCGGACCGCCGCGTCCAGCTTGTCGGGCACACCGACAACGAAGGATCGGCCGACACCAACATCGCCCTGTCCCGCGCCCGGGCCGAGGCGGTGCGGGACTGGCTGGTGGGCCGGGGCGTCGACGCCGCGCGCCTTTCGGCCGAAGGCGCGGGCTTCGTGTCCCCGCGCGACACCAACGCCACCGCCGAAGGGCGCGCCCGCAACCGCCGGGTGGAGGTGATCCCGGACTAAGCGTTCGGCCGGGTCAACGGCGCCCTATCCGGACGGCAGGCCCTGGCGCCCTGCACCATGTGGGCGAAGGGGATCCCGGACGGAGGGTTGCATCCCGGCCCCGCGCGTGAAAAGCCCGAAACCATGCTGGCCATCCTGTCGCAACTTCTGCCCTTCTTCGCCCTGATCGGTCTGGGATATGCCGCCGTGCGACGCGGGTTCTTTTCCGAAGACGCCATCGACGCGCTGACCCGCTTCGTCTTCTGGTTCGCGCTGACGGCGATGCTGTTCCACTTCTCCTCCGAACTCTCGCTTGGGCAGATCTTCGACTGGCCGCTGGCGGGGGCGTATCTGGTGGCGACGGGTGCCGTGAACCTGCTGGCGCTGACCGTGGCCCGCCTGCGCGGCGAGCCTTTGGGCGTGGCGGTGGTGGAAGCCCAGACCGCCGTCATCGGCAACACGGGCTTTCTGGGCATTCCCCTGCTGGTCGCGCTTCTGGGGCGCGAGGCGGTGGCCCCGATGCTGATGATGCTGACGATCGACCTTGCGGTGTTCGGCAGCCTGTTCACCATCCTGATCACCCTGTCGCGCAGCGGGCGGATGTCGGCGGGTCTGCCCCGGCGGATCGGGCGCGGGCTGGTGACGAACCCGATGCTGGTGGCGCTGGCGCTGGGTCTGGCGTGGTCCGCCACAGGCTGGACGGTGCCGGGGCCGGCCGACCGCACCCTGACCCTTCTGTCCGCCGCGGCCACCCCCGGCGCGCTGTTCGCCATCGGCGGATCGTTGGCCGCGCGCGGGCTGGACCGGGTGGCTGTGGGCGGCTGGCTGTCCTTTGCCAAGCTTGTGCTGCATCCGGCGGCGGTGGCGCTGGCCCTTCTGGCCGTGGGCCGGGCGGACGGGTTTGCGGCGCAGGTGATGAT
This sequence comes from Falsirhodobacter sp. 20TX0035, assembly GCF_028307215.1. GTDB lineage: Bacteria > Pseudomonadota > Alphaproteobacteria > Rhodobacterales > Rhodobacteraceae > Falsirhodobacter. The sequence continues at coordinate 106,031 of NZ_JAQMHV010000007.1, forward strand.
CGCCACGGCCGCCTTGCCGGTGGCGGGGAATGTCTACATGCTGGCGCAGCATTACGGCGTGGCGCCGTACCGCGTGTCCACGGCGATCCTGATGTCCACCCTGGGAAGTCTGGTCACGCTGACCGCCACGCTGGTCTGGACGAAATGACGGAGGTCACATGAAAACCCTATCCGAAAGCCGCGCCTTTGGTGGCGTGCAGGGCGTCTACGCCCACACCTCCGCCGCGACCGGGGGCGACATGACCTTCGGGCTGTTCCTGCCGGCCGAGGCGGAGCATGACCCCGTTCCCGTTCTGTGGTTCCTGTCGGGCCTGACCTGCACGCATGAAAACGCCATGGTGAAAGCGGGCGCGCAGAAATGGGCGGCCGAGGAGGGGCTGGCGCTGGTCTTTCCCGACACTTCGCCGCGAGGCACAGGGGTGGCGGACGATGCCGCCTATGATCTGGGGCAGGGTGCGGGCTTCTACGTCAACGCGACGCAGGCCCCTTGGGCACCGCATTTCCGCATGTGGGACTATGTGACAAAGGAACTGCCGGACCTTCTGTTCAAGGCGTTCCCGCTGGATGAAGGGCGTCAGGGCATCACCGGCCATTCCATGGGCGGCCACGGCGCCCTGACCATCGCGATGAGCTTTCCGGGACGCTTCCGCTCTGTTTCTGCCTTTGCGCCCATTGCTAATCCCTCGGCCTCGGACTGGGGGCGCAAGCAGTTCACGGCCTATCTGGGCAAGGATGAGGGTGCTTGGGCCCCGCATGACGCCACGCTGCTGATGCGGAAGCGCGGCTTCGACGGGCCGGTTCTGGTGGATCAGGGCGCGTCGGACCAGTTCCTCGACCTGCTGCGCCCCGAGGCGCTGGCCGAGGCGATGGCCGCCCGCCGGCAGGAAGGCACCTTCCGGATGCAGCGCGGTTACGATCACAGCTACTTCTTCGTGTCGAGCTTCATGGAGGAGCATGTGACCTTCCACGCGCAGGCCCTGTATGACTGAGGTCTATGTCGATGCCGACGCCTGCCCCGTGAAGGCCGAGGTGGAGCGGGTCGCCACGCGCCACGGGGTGCGCGTCCTGATGGTGTCGAACGGCGGCATCCGCCCGTCGGCCAACCCGCTGGTCGAAAGCGTCTTCGTGTCCGAAGGGCCGGACGTGGCGGACATGTGGATCGCGGAACGGGCCGGGGCGGCGGATGTGGTGATCACCAACGACATCCCGCTGGCCGCGAAATGCGTGGCGGCGGGGGCGCAGGTGCTGCGACCCGACGGTGACGCGCTGACGGCGGCCAACATCGGCAACGTGCTGGCGACGCGCGACCTGATGGCCGATCTGCGGTCGGCCGACCCGTTCCGCCAGGGCGGGGGACGGGCGTTTTCCAAAACCGACCGCTCGCGCTTTCTGGACGCGCTGGACCGGGCGATCCGCAAGGCGAAGGCCGCGGCGGGGGAATGATCTTCCCCGGCGGGCGGCAACTTCGCCGAATCCGTTGCCCGGCCGCATCGGCAGACCGCCTTCACCACGGGCGCGAAATGCGCCACAGTGCCCCCAACAGGAGGACACCATGAGCAGAACCCTTTCATCCCCGCTGGCGCTGGCCGCCCTGCTGGCCACCGTCGCGACGGGCGCCGCCGCGCAGGATCCGGCCGCGTGCCAAACCATTCGCACCTTTGACCCCGGCTGGACGGACATCACCGCCACCAACGCCGTGGCCACGGTCGTGCTGGAGGCGCTGGGCTACAAGGTCGACATCAAGACTCTGGCCGTGCCCGTGGGCTACGAGGCGTTGAAGAGCGACCAGATCGACGCCTTCCTGGGCAACTGGATGCCGGCGCAGCAGGCCTTCATCGACGATCTGACCAAGGCCGGAAAGGTCGAGGTTCTGGGCACCAACCTGACGGGCGCGAAGTTCACGCTGGCCGTGCCGAAAGCCACGGCGGATCTGGGCATCACGTCCTTTGCGGACCTTCAGGCCCATGCGGACGAACTGGACCGCACCATCTACGGGATCGAGCCGGGGGCCCCCGCCAACCAGAACATCCAGCGCATGATCGAGGCGGGCGATTTCGGTCTGAAGGACTGGAAACTGGTTGAATCGAGCGAGCAGGGCATGCTCGCGCAGGTGCAGCGCGCCGACCGCGCGGGCGATCCGGTGGTGTTCCTGGCCTGGGCGCCGCATCCGATGAACAACCAGATCGACATCACCTATCTGGAAGGGGGCGACGCCTATTTCGGGCCGGACTTCGGCGGGGCCGAGGTGCGCACCATCGCCCGCCCGGACTGGGTGGCGCAGTGCCCGGCGGCGGCCAAGGCCTTCGGCCAGCTGGTCTTCGACGTGGAGATGGAAAACGAGCTGATGGGCTCTCTGCTGGACGGCGAGGATCCGCAGGACGCGGCCCGGGACTGGCTGGCCGATCATCCCGAACGGCTGGGTCCGTGGCTGGACGGCGTGACCACAGTGGACGGTGCACCGGGGCTGGAGGCGGTGCAGGCCGCGCTGGCCGACTAATCGGGAACCTCCCGTCCCCCCTCGGGTTGCCCCCTGCAACCTGAAGGGAGAACGGGACATGAGCATCGCATCGGCACTGGGTCTGGGTGGAAAGAAGGTGCGCTACGGCATCGTGGCGCTGGGCGACATCTCGCAGGGCTCCCTCATGCCGGCGGTCGCCCATACCGGCAATTCCGAAATCACCGCGCTGGTATCGAGCGACGCCGAGAAGCTGTCCGCGCTGGGCGACCTCTACAAGGTCGACAACCGCTACGGCTATGATGAATTCCCGGCGCTCCTCGCCTCGGGGCAAGTGGATGCGATCTATCTGGCGACGCCGAACTGGCGGCACGCCGAGTTCGCCATTCCGGCGCTGGAGGCCGGCATCCACGTGCTGTGCGAAAAGCCGCTGGAGGTGACGTCGGACCTGTGCCGCGACATGATGGCGGCGGCCGAACGGGGCGGTGCCAAGCTGATGACCGCCTACCGCCTGCATTTCGAACCGGCGAACCTGGACGCCATCCGCCGCATCCGCGCGGGGGAACTGGGCGACCTGATCGCCTTCACCGGCGGGATGGGGCAGGTGCTGGACCCGGCCAACCATCGCGCCAAGCACGGCGTGCAGGGCGGGCCCCTCTTCGACCTCGCGCCCTATCCGATCAACGCCATCCGCTTCCTGTTCGGCGCGGAACCGGTGGAAGTGATCTCGGCCGTTGGCACCCGCCACCCCGAGGCGGATCTGGGCGATTTCGACGACACGCTGGCCGTGACGCTGCGGATGCCCGGCAACCAGCTGGCGCAGTTCGTGGTCAGCTATTACGCCAACCGGCTGGACAATTTCACCATCACCGGCACCAAGGGCACGATCGAGATGAGCCCGGCCTTCGGTCTGGGTGACGGTCTGGCCCAGACCCGTCGGATCGGCGAGGATGACACCCATGAACAGTTCCCCGCGACGGATCAGTTCGGCGGAGAACTCCGCTACTTCTCGGACTGTATCCTGAACGACCGGGCGGTGGAGCCGAGCGGCGAGGAAGGGCTGGCCGATCTTCTGGTGGTGGAGGCGATCCTGGAGGCCCTGCGCACGGGACAGCCCGCGAAGGTGGAGCCGTTCACCCGCAGCCTGCGGATCGACCCCGACGTGCAGGAGCAGCGCCTGCGCCCCGTCTCGGCCCCGGACAAGGTGAACGCCTCGGCCCCGTCGCGCTGACGGGCTACATCCGGTGGGCGAGGTTGGTCATGATCCAGATCGTGCCTCCGCCCATCAGGATCAGCAGCAGCGTGGTGAACAGGATCAGCTGAAGATCCTCGCGCGTTTGGCCTTTCAGGCGGATGTGCAGGAAGAAGCGGAAATGCACGGCGATCTGCACCGCCGCCGCCACCCCGGCGATCCACAGGATCTGCCGGCGGGGCAGCAGGTCGAACGCCAACAGCGCGAAGACCGGCAGCGTCAGCGCCAGCGCGAGGACGTAGCCGACGATGTAGCTGCGCCGTTCCTGCCTGCGGTTCATGCCAGCCCCCCGACATAGACGATGGTGAAGATGCCGATCCAGACGACGTCGAGGAAGTGCCACAGGATGCCCAGCCGCAGCATGGCCGTCTTTGTCGCGTCGTCCGTTCCATAGCGCGCGATCTGGCCCAGCAGCGCCAGAAGCCACAGGCAGGTCGCCGCCACATGCAGCCCGTGCAGCGGCACCAGCGCGAAGAAGGCCGACAGGAAGCCGCTGGCCTGCGGCACGCCGCCCTTCGATGTCATGGTCAGGAAGTCCCGCATCTCCATCGTCAGGAAGGCCAGCCCGAGGCCGAGCGAGATCAGGAGCCACAGCACGATCCGCCGCGTGCCCAGTTCGTGCTTCATGGCCAGCTGCGCCAGCCCCGCCGTCAGGCTGGAGGTGAGAAGGAGCACCGTCTGGATCAGGACGGACGGCATCTCGAACAGCTCGGCCGGACCGGGGCCGCCGTTCAGGTTGCCCTGCAGCACGACATAGGTGGCGAACAGCAGGCCGAAGAGGATCGCATCGCTCATCATGAAGACCCAGAAGCCGAAGACCTCCTTTTCGGCGTCGTCGTTGGCGCTGTCATGGGCCTCGCCCAGGTTCAGGCCGGGGTGACGGCGGTTCATGCCTCACCCTCCTGTGCGGCGGGGAAGGCGTGGCCGCGATTGGCCGGACGTTGCTCGTCCCGGCGGCGGATGCGGGGGGAGGCGTCGGCCAGCGCGCGCCAAGCGTTCCAGCGCGCCTCAACCTCGGCTGCGGGCACGGTGTATTCGGTGTCGCGCACGAAGCCGCGTGCGACCATGGCGCCCACGATGACGGCCAGCGTCAGCACGGTCAGCCACCAGATGTGCCAGGTGAGTGCAAAGCCCGCGACCAGCCCCGCCGCGCCGATGACGGGGCCAACCATGCTGGGCCGCGGCAGAAGGATGTCCGCAAAGCCGTCGCGCGGCCGGTCCAGATGATCGCCGTTCTTCTTCAGCTCCATGAAGGAATCGCGGCCTTCGACCACGGGCAGCACGGGGAAGTTCCAGGCGGGCACCGGCGCGGGCAGGGCCCATTCCAGGCTGCGCCCGTCCCAGGGATCGCCCACCGGCACAGCCAGCGCGGCGCGGTCGCGCAGGCTGACGGTCAGCTGCACCGCAAGGCACAGAAGGGCCAGCCCGATCAGCGCACCCCCCGTCAGCGCGATCAGCGTCCAGGGCAGCCAGGCGCCTTCGAAATAGGCCACCATCCGCCGCGGCATCCCCATGAGGCCGAGGATGTAGAGCGGGAAAAACGCCAGAAGGAACCCCGCGATCCACAGCCCGGCCGCGCGGTAGCCCCAGCGGTCGTTCAGCCGGAAGCCGAAGGCCTTGGGAAACCACAGGGTGTAGCCCGCGATCATCCCGAACAGCGTGCCGGGAATGACCATGTTGTGGAAATGCGCGACCAGGAACAGCGTGTTGTGCACCTGATAGTCGATGGAGGGGTTGGCCAGAATCACGCCCGTGGTCCCGCCCAGCACGAACAGGAACAGAAAGCCGATGCCGTAGACCATCGGCACGCTGATCCGCACGCGTCCCTTGTACATGGTCAGCATCCAGTCGTAGATCTTTACCCCCGTCGGGATGCCGATGGCCATGGTGGCGATGCCGAAGATCGCGTTCAGGTCGGCGCTTTGCCCCATGGTGAAGAAGTGGTGCACCCAGACCGTGAAGCTGAGGATGGCGATGCACATCGTGGCCATCACCAGCGCCCGGTAGCCGAACAGCCCCTTGCCCGAGAAGGTGGAGAACACCTCGTTCCAGACGCCGAAGGCGGGCAGGATCAGGATGTAGACCTCGGGGTGGCCGAACAGCCAGAACAGGTTGGCGAACATCATCATGTTGCCGCCGCCGTCATTGGTGAAGATGTGGAACCCCAGATAGCGGTCCAGCGCCAGAAGTCCCGTGGCCACCGTCAAGGGCGGCATGGCGAAGATCATCAGGATCGCGGTGCAGAGCGAGGTCCAGCAGAACATCGGCATCCGCATCAGGTGCATGCCTTCGCACCGTTCCTTGTAAAGGGTGACGGTGAAGTTGATGCCGGTGAGGGTGGAGCCGAGCGACGACAGCGTGACCGCCCAGATCCAGTAATCCGGTCCCGCGCCGGGGTTGAACGCGGCCTCGGTAAAGGGCGGATAGCCCGACCATCCGCCGGTGGAGAAGGGTTGCAGGACGAGCGAGACCATCATCAGCGCCGCCCCCGCCGCCGTCAGCCCAAGGCTGACCGAGTTCAAAAGCGGGAACGACACGTCCCGCGCCCCGATCTGCAAAGGCATGACGTAGTTGATCAGGCCGGTGATGAAGGGCATCGCCACGAAGAAGATCATGATCGTCCCGTGGGTTGAAAAGAGCTGGCCGAAATGGTCCGGCGTGACGATCCCGCCGCCGCCCAAGCCGAGGGCCTGCTGAAGGCGCATCACCCCCGCCTCGGACACGGCGCGGGCCAGCATCACGAAGGCCAGCACCACATACATGATCCCGATTTTCTTGTGATCGAGGCTGGTCAGCCAGTCGCGCCACAAGGGCCCCCAAAGGCGCCACCAAGTCAGCGCCGCCGCCACCAGAAGCGCCCCCAACACGGCCAGCAGGGCGGCCGTCAGGCCCACGATGCCGCTGATCACCTCCAGCCCCGTTTTGGCGATGGCGAGTTCGTGCCAGGGCAGGGCGGAGGCGTCCAGGCGGCCCAGAAGGATGTCGCTCATTGGCCGCCTCCGTGATGCGCGTGCGTGGCGGTGCCGGCCAGATCGTGGAACAGGTGCGGCGGCACCTGGCCGAAGGTGTCGGGCAGGTCGGGGTCGCGTCCCCGTTCCTCCAGCGCCGCAAGGGCGGGTTGGTCCAGGGGTGGGGCGTTGGCGGCGGTTTCGGCCCAGCGGGCGAAGTCGGAAGGGGCCATCGCCTCGGCCCGGAAGGTCTGGCGGTGGAAGCCGTCGCCGTTGTATTGCGTGTTGCGCCCCGTCCACTGGCCGGGATGGTCCGCCGAAAGATTCAGATGCGTGGTCATGCCGTTCATCAGGTAGATCTGCCCTGCCAGTTCCGGGATCAGCATCGACTGCATCACCGTGCGCGAGGTGAGGGACAGCGTCACCGCCTGCCCCGCCGGCAGCACCAGCCGGTCCACGCTGGCCACCCCCAGATCGGGATAGATGAACAGCCACTTCCAGTCATAGGACACGACCTGCACCTGCAGGGGTGCCTCGGACAAGGGGCGATAGGGGTCCAGCGCCTTGGTGTAGGTCCACAGGAACCAGCCCAGGGCGGCGGTGACGACCAGCGGCCCGCTCCACAGCATCACCTCCCATCTCCACGACGCCTCCCAGTCGGGGCGATACGACGCGTGGTTCTTCCCGTCGCGATAGCGGTAGCGCCACAAAAGGAACGGGATGGTCACGAAGATAGGGATCACGACCAGAAGCATCAGGGCGCAGACGATCCACAGATGCATCCGCTGCGCCTCGGCCACGGGGCCCGCGGGGGAAAAAAGGCCCATGTCCAGACCGCAGCCGGACAGGGCCCAAAGGCCGGACACGAGAAGGGAGATGCGGATCAACGGAGTGCCCCCGCAGCGGAACGGCTGGGAACCGGTCCGGACCAGGCGGAGGAGGGGACGCCTTTGCACCGCCTGCCTATCCCGCAAAGCTGCCCTGCGAGAGGGCAAAGGCCACAAGAAAGCCGATCATCACCAGAAGGCCGGTTTCGCCGCGTTCCCCTTCCACCGCCTCGGGGATCATGGTGTCGGCGATCATGGTCAGCAGCGCGCCCGCCGCCAGCGCGTTCACCGCCGCCAGCGTCCAGGGGGAAGCGTCGCCCAACAGCGCCGCGCCCGTCAGCGCCGCCAGCCCCGAACACAGCGTGATGAAGGCCCACAGTCCGAAGATGTAGGCGGGGCTGCGGCCGGCGGCCTTCATCCCGGCAGCACTGGACAGGCCTTCGGGGAAGTTCGACAGGAAGATGGCCGCGAACATGGCCAGGCTGACGCCGCCGCCGTCCAGCATGCCGACGCCCAGCACAACGGATTCGGGGACTCCGTCCAGAAAGGCGCCGGCGGCGATGGCCAGCCCACCGCCCTGCGCCGCCTTCTTCTGGTGGCCGCCGCCGGACCGCTTGCGGTGATGCCCGCCGCCGCGCGTGATGATCCCGTTGGCCAGCGTATAGGCGATGGATCCAACCAGCGCGCCCAGCACGATGGGCTGCAGGCCCGCTTGGTCGAAGCCTTCCTTGATCAGGTCATAGCTGACGGCCGAGATGAGGACGCCGCAACCGAAGGCCATGAAGCCCGTGGTGACACGGCGGGGGAAATGCGCCAGATAGGCCAGCGCCGCGCCCACAAGAAGCGACGACGCCCCGGCAAGGCCCCAAAGTCCGGCTTGCATCCAGATCGGCATGTCAGTTCTTCCCTTGGCCTGCGTCGTTCTGCCACATAATCCGCCAAAGGAAGGCGGCCACCGCTCGCTCAGTTTTTACCGGCGTCCCGTGGCAGGCGGGCAAACCAGTCGGCATAGGGGGTGGTGCGGGCCATGTGCCGGTTCAGGTCCGGCGCGCCGTCGTTCCACCAGACGGGCCCGCGTTCGCCCAAGGCGATCTTGACGGCGTTCACGGCGCGGTGGGCGGCATCTTCGGCCTGCGCATCGCCGGCGCTGCGGGCCGTCTCCACCGCCCGCCGTGCGTGCATCAGGTCGGACACGAGCCGTGCGCGATCCGCTTCCGACAGATGCGGATTGACGGCGCGCCACAGGCGGCCGCGCACGACGATGTAGCGCTTGTCGGGAGTCAGCGGAGGCATGACGGTTACCTTTGGCCCATGAAAAAGCCGCCCGTGCGGGGCGGCTTTCCGTGGTCCGGATCCGGATGGATCACATGCTCTGCTTGATGCCGCGCAGCATGGCAAGATGCGTCTCGATCGACGGGACGCCGACCATGGAGGCGCCGCGCGCCATCGGGTCGCTGCCGTTTTGGGCATAGGCGGCGTGGATCGTGCGCAGTTCCTCGTGGCCGGCGATCTGGCCGTCGACATACATCATGTCGAACTCGGGACCGGCGGGTGCGGCCTGAAGCTGCTCCAGCAGGGCCGCGTGCTTTTCGGACACACCACCGACGCCCGGCTCGGCGCCGAAGGCCATCGCCACGGCTTCCTGTTCGGCGGTTTCCAGCGTGGCGAAAGTCTTCACCGCCGGGGCGGTGGCCTTGTCCGCCGCGATGCGGCTGCTGAGAAGGGCAAAGTTGCCGCCCATCAGCGCGGGCTGCTTGGCCGGATCGGCCGGGGCCGCGGCCGGTGCGGCCGTCTGGGCGAACGAGGCGAAGGGCAGGGCGGCGGCAACCGCCGCACCGGCGGCAAAGACGTGTCTACGGTTCATGGGATGTCCTCCTGGGATGAAGCGCCAACAGGGGTGGGCGGGCTTTGTTCCCTGGAAAAGCGATTTTAGCGCCAACGGCGGGAATGCCCCGTGCCAAGGAACAAATCCCCACAGAAGGGCTTCCTTCCCCATCGAACCCATCACGAGACTGGGGCATCCGGCCCCGGACCCGAAGGAGAGACAATGGCACATCTTGCAAGCGCGAACGACGTTTTCATCACCGGGCTGAAGAACGCCCATGCGATGGAAAACCAGGCCCTGTCCATCATGAAGCCCCAGGTGTCCCGGATCGAGCATTATCCGGAAGTGGCGGCCCAGCTGGACCTGCACATCCGCGAAACCGAAAACCAGATCCAGCGGCTGGAAGAGATCTTGGCCGGGGTCGACGAATCCCACTCCTCGCTGAAGGACGCGGCGCTGTCGTTCACCGGATCGATGGCCGCCCTGACCCATTCCATGGCCAGCGACGAGATCCTGAAGAACAGCTACGCGAACTATGCGTTCGAGCATTTCGAGATCGCGGCCTACATCTCGCTGATCACGGCGGGCGAGGAAAGCAACGCGACCCAGGCCCTGTCGCTTCTGCGCCAGAACCTGGACGAGGAGCGCCGCATGGCGACCTGGATCGAAGACAACCTGCCCACGGTGACGCGCGCCTACATCGCGCTGCAGGCCAGCGGCGAACGCGCCGACGTCTGAGCCCACGTTCCACATCCCGGCCCGCTGAAGGGCACCCCCCTGTCAAGGAGACGACCGATGGCTGACAAGACCCTCGAGACGCTGTTCCATGAAACCCTGAAGGACGTGTACTACGCCGAGAAGAAGCTGACGACGACGCTGCGCAAGATGGCGAAAGCCGCGCAGAACCCCGAGCTGAAGGCCGCGTTCGAGCAGCACGAGGAAGAAACCCAAGGCCAGGTGGAGCGCCTGAACCAGGTGTTCGAACTGATCGGCAAACGCCCGCGCGCCAAGACCTGCGACGCGATTGAGGGCATTGTGTCCGAGGCGTCCGAGATCATGGACGAGTTCAAGGGCAGCCCAGCGCATGACGCGGGCCTTCTGGCCGCAGCGCAGGCGGCCGAGCATTACGAGATCAGCCGCTACGGCACGCTGAAGGCCTGGGCCGAGAAGCTGGGCATGGACGAGGCGGTGACCCTGCTGGACGAAACGCTGCGGGAAGAAACCGCCACGGACGAAAAGCTGACCCAGCTGGCCGAAGCGGTGATCAACGACGCCGCCACCGGCGAAGCCGCCTGAGAGTTTTTCCAAGGCCTGCCCCCACGGGCGGGCCTTTTCCCTGACGGTGCGGGCACGGTCCGCAGCCCATTCCAACCCATGGAGAGATCATGTTCTATACCGACAACAAGCTTCAGTATCCCGTTCGCGTCGACGCCCCGAACCCGCTGTTCGCCCGTGCCCTGCAGCAGGCCATCGGCGGCGTGGAGGGTGAGATCCGCGTGGCGATGCAGTACTTCTTCCAGGCTTGCGGCGCACGCGGCAACCCGAAGTTCCGCGACCTGCTGATGAACACCGCCGCCGAGGAACTGGGCCATATCGAGATGCTGGCCACGGCCGTCGCGCTGAACCTTGAGGGCGCGCCCCTCAGCATGAAGGAAGAGGCCGCGAAGGACTCCGCCGTCAACGCCATCATGGGCGGCATGAACCTCAAGAACCTGCTGTCCGCGGGCCTGTCGGCGATGCCGGTGGACTCCGATGGCGTGCCGTTCGACATGTCCCACATCTATGCCAGCGGCAACATTGCCGCCGACATGACCGCCAACATCGCGGCGGAATCCACAGGCCGCACGCTGGCCGTCCGCCTGTACAACATGACGGACGACGCAGGCATGAAGGACATGCTGCAATACCTGATCGCCCGCGACACCATGCACCAGAATCAGTGGATGGCTGCGCTGGAGGAGTTGGGCGGTGCCAAGGGCGCCTTCCCGATCCCGAACAGCCACCCGCAGGCCGAAGAGAAGACCGAGTTCAGCTACGCCTATCTCGGCTTCCAGAAGGACGGCAGCGCACCGGCCCCCGGCCGCTGGTCGGAAGGCACCTCGATCGACGGCAAGGGCGAGTTCATGACCGCCGCGCTGGAACCGTCCAGCCAGATCCCGGATCTGGGCAAGGCGAAACCGAACAGCGGCGCGCAGTCCGAACAAATGTGATCCGACCTTCACGAACAAACGCGGCCGCTTCGGCGGCCGCGTTTCCTTTTGTCCCGGTTGCGGAACGAGGGGCGGTCAGGCCCCCTGTCGCGTCAGCCGATCCGGCCGCCGCCCTGGCGCGTGATGGCGACCACCGCCGGACGCACCGGCATGTCGTCCTTGAAGTCGGGCCAGCGGGTCGACAGATCCTCGTAATAGGACGGGCGGCCATGGCCCTCCCAATCCTCGCCGCCGTCGCCCGGATGCTGCACCGCGACGAAGAAGGTGGTCATGTCCTCGGTCGGGCAGGGGCCGCACATCTCTCCGCCCACCGGAACGCGGTAGAACAGGCGCGAGGTGCCGCGCGCGTCGCCTTCGGTGTCCACGGCCCAAAGGCCATCCGTCCGGCCCGTGTCGGCCATGGAGTTTCCGTCCGTCGACACCCACAGACGCCCGTCAGCGTCGATGGCCGCGTTGTCCGGCATCCCGAACCAGCCGTTCTTCGTCGTCTCGGTGGAGAAGGTGGCCCCCACCTCGGCGACCGAGGGATCGCCGCATTGCAGCAGGATTTCCCACGTGCCGGTCGTGGCAGTGAAGTCGCCGTCGGCTTCCAGAATCTCGATGATGTGGCCGAAGGCGTTTTCCACGCGCGGGTTGGCGGCGTTCGCCTCTTCGCGCTTGGTGTTGTTGGTCAGCATGACATAGGCGCGGCCCGTGGCGGGGTTTGGCTGGATGTCCTCGGGGCGGTCCATCGGGGTGGCGTTCAGCAGGTCGCCGGCGCGGCGCGTCTCGATCAGCACGTCGGCCTGCGAGGCGAAGCCGTTCTCAGCGGTCAGCGGGCCCTGGCCATGCACCAGCGGCATCCACTCCATCGACCCGTCCTCGTCGAAGCGGGCGACATAAAGCGTGCCGTCGTCCAGCAGGTCCATGTTGGCGGCGCGGTCGTCGGGGTTGTATTTCCCTGTCGTCACAAACTTGTAGACGTAGTCGAAGCGTTCGTCGTCGCCGAGGTAGAAGACCACGCGGCCGTCCTTGGCCACGACGCTTTCGGCGCCCTCATGCTTGAAGCGGCCCAGCGCGGTGCGCTTCTTCGGGACCGAGTTCGGGTCCATCACATCCACCTCAACCACCCAGCCGAAGCGGTTCGGCTCGTTCGGCTCGGCTGCCAGATCGAAGCGCTTGTGGAAGTTGCCCCACTGGTAGGACCCGCCGGGGATGCCCAGACGGTCGTAGTTCCCGGCTTCGGCATGGCCGGCGGGCAGTTCGCCCAGGAAGTAGCCGTGGATGTTCTCCTCGGCCATGATGTAGGTGCCCCAGGGCGTAACGCCGCCGGCGCAGTTGTTGATGGTGCCGAAGACCTTGCGGCCCGAGGTGTCGGCCGTCGTCTGAAGACGCTCATGTCCGGCGGCGGGGCCGGTCAGCTGCATTTCCGTCTTGGCGGTGATGCGGCGGTTCAGCGCGCCGTCCACCACCGGCTGCCACTTTCCGTCGACCTTGCGGATTTCCACGATCGTGCCGCCATGGGCCGCCATCTCGATGTTGGCGCGATCCTCGGTGGCGTCGGCGACCTCCAGCTCTCCGTTCTGCATGGTCACGATGCCGGGGAACATCAGGTGTTCGTTCGTGTATTCGTGGTTCACGACCAGCAGGCCGCGATCCGTGGCGCCGTCCAGCGGGATGAAGCCCACAAAGTCGTTGTTGTAGCCGAACTGGCGTTCCTGTGCGGCTTCGGACTGGTTCGTCGGATCGAACTCCGGCGCGTCGGCGAACAGCTTGTCGCCCCAGCGCAGCAGAACGTCCGCGTCATAACCTTCGGCCACGTGGTGATCGGCGTCAACGCCGGCCTCCACCTCGGGGAAGTTGAAGGCGGAGGCGGACTGGGCGCGCGCCTCGTCGGCGGCAAACAAGGCCACGGGCGACACGGTGGCCGCGATCGCGGCCGAGGCCATGGACCCCTTCAGGAACCCGCGACGGGAAAAGCGGGCGGCGATGATGTCCCCCATGGTGGGGTTCGCGGTCGGGTTCAGGCCGGGGCCTTCGGCCTCTTCCAGTTGCGACGTGCGGAAAATCTGGCTCTGCTTGGTCATGTGGGGTCCCTGGCATCAGCGGTGTGCGCCTGAAGCCATGGCAGCACTTCATGTCAGATTTGCGACACACCAGTAGAGTCGCCCCGACGGGCCAAACTTGTCTCAAATTGCATCTTTAAGATGTGTTGACTCACCCAAAGATTGTTTTGAACAATTCGCGGTATAAGCGGCGCCGACGCGGGAGGGCAAGATCGAAACCGGGGATTTTCAGGCGGAGCTTGATGTCGCAGCCCGTGGGGGTGCGCGCGGCCGGATCACGTTCGGACCAACAGGGCCTGCACAGGGCGCATTGGGGCGCGAGATTTTCGCGACCGAACCGTCGCCCGGCGCGCGGGGCCGGATCACCCTGGCCGATGGCACACGGCTGAGCGTTCCCCAGTCCCAGCGGATCATCTGCTTCACCCCCGGCGCCTTTATCCACACCCCCGCCGGCCTCCGCCCGATCGAGACGTTGGCGGCGGGCGATCTGGTCCTGACGCGCGACCATGGGCCGCAGCCTGTCCGGTGGATCGGCCGGACAGACCTGTGCGGCAGCGGGGATCTTGCGCCCGTCCGCATCCGCCCCGCGGCCTTGGCCGGTCTGACGGCGGACCTTGTCGTGTCCCCCCACCACCGCATGCTGATCGAAGGCGCGCGCGCCACGCGGCTGCACGCCGAGGCGGAGGTTCTGGCCACGGCCCGGCATCTGGTGGACGGCCGGCGCGTCACCGTGGAGGAGCGGGAGACCGTCACCTACCTCCACCTGCTGTTCGACCGGCATGAGGTGATCTGGGCTAACGGGGCCCCCACCGAAAGCTACCACCCCGGCGATCATGGTCTGGGCGGCCTGTGCGACGCCGCGCGCGAGGGGTTATTTGCGGCCCTTCCGCAGCTGCGCGCCCTGCCCGAAAGCTATGGGCGCACCGCCCGTCGCGTCCTGACCCGGTCCGAGGCGGCGACGCTGTGGCACGCCGGCCGGCCCTGATCCGCCGACCGGCGTTGAAGGCCCCGGCCGCAGGTCTACCTTTCGCTTCCACAGCCCTCGGGGAGAGACGCCATGGAAGACCAACCGCCGCACAACAAGACCCTGACCAACCGCCAGGGACACGAGATCACGAACAACCAGTCGCAACGCACCGTAGGCCCGCGCGGCCCGGCGACGCTGGAAAACTACCACTTCCTTGAAAAGATCACCCATTTCGACCGCGAACGCATTCCGGAGCGCGTGGTCCATGCGCGGGGCTTCGTCTGCTATGGCGAGTTCGAGGCGACGGGCATGATCGGGGAGGAACCCGCCTCCACCTACACCCGCGCCAAGCTGTTCCAGGAAAAGGGCAAGAAGACGCCGCTGGCGATCCGCTTTTCCACCGTGATCGGCGGGCGCGACAGTTCGGAAACGGCCCGCGATCCGCGCGGCTTCGCCGTGAAGTTCTACACCGAGGACGGCAACTGGGACCTCGTCGGCAACAACCTGGCCGTCTTCTTCATCCGCGACGCGATCAAGTTCCCGGACGTGATCCATTCGCTGAAGCCCGATCCCGTCACCTTCCGGCAGGAACCGAACCGCATCTTCGACTTCATGTCGCAGACGCCCGAAGCCATGCACATGCTGACGCACCTGTTCAGCCCGCGCGGCATCCCGGCCTCCTATCGCCACATGGAAGGCTTTGGCGTGAACACCTACAAGATGGTGAACGCCAAGGGTGAAACGGTTCTGGTGAAGTACCATTTCCACCCGCGGCAGGGCCTTGCGTCCCTGACGGCGGAGGAGGCCGCGAAGGTGCAGGGCCGCGATTTCGGTTCGGCGTCCAAGGACCTCTTCACCGCGATCGAGCGGGGGGAGTATCCGCAATGGGACTTCTTCGTGCAGATCATGGAGGATCACGAGCATCCCGAACTGGACTGGGATCCGCTGGACGACACGAAGATCTGGCCGGAAAAGGATTTCCCGCTGCGCCATGTCGGCGTGATGACCCTGAACCGCAACGTGGAGAACTTCTTCGACGAGAACGAGCAGATCGCCATGGGCACGGGCGTGCTGGTGGACGGGCTCGACTTCTCGGACGACAAGATGCTGGTGGGGCGGACCTTCTCCTATTCCGACACGCAGCGTTACCGCGTGGGCACCAACTATCTGCAGCTGCCGGTGAACCGGGCCAAGAACGCCCGCGTGTCCACCAACTATGACGGCGGGCAGATGTCGTTCGGTCGCGATCTGGCGCCGGGGCAGAACCCGCATGTGAACTTCGAACCTTCGATCCACAACGGTCTGCACGAATCCGATCGCGACGCGCCGAACCACCAGCCCGAGATCCGGGGCCACCTGACCCGCAGCGTGATCGAACGCCGCAACGATTACGTTCAGGCGCGCGGCCGCTATTGCACCATGATGCAATGGGAACGGGACGATCTGGTGCTGAATATGGGCACCCTTCTGACCGACTGCGAACGCGACGTGCAGGAACGGATGGTCTGGCACTTCCTGATGGTCCATGACGACTACGGCACCCGCGTGGGCGAGATGCTGGGCATCACCGCCGCCGACCTGAAGGACATGGGGCCGCTGCGAGGTCAGGTGCTGACCGAGGAGGACCAGCGCCGTCTGGCCAACCTTGGCGCCAATGCCGATGTCATCGACGAAACGGTCTGGGGCCAGTGGACCAGCTCGGTCAAGAACCGTCAGGCGACGGCCGAGGAGGTTCTGGGCGGCACGCTGGACACGGCGAAGTAGGCACCAAGCGACCACGACCCTGCAAAGGCCGCAGCGACGCGGCCTTTGTGCATAGGTAATGGCGCTTTTGGTGGCGGTCGGAAGTCCGATGTGGGCGCCAACCTGACGATCTTGGGTGACCCCGGCGCCTGTGTCACACGGGTCGCAGCGCGCGGCAACCGGCCGAAATCATAGGTCAACGGGTGCTTACGTGAACCGCAGGCTCGTGCCATTCGGTAACCTAGCCTGCTGCGGGCCCCGACGCGTGGCTGGACATCCTCTTGTCGCGGCTGCAGCGTCGAACGGGCGCGTCGTCGCATATTGACGGGGTCAGGCACGCGGCCACTCCGTCATCCATCCACACTACCCCTCGATCAGGCGGATGTTGGGGTGGCCGGCGATGATGTCGCACACGATCCGGTAATAGGTGGGGCCTTCGCCACGCTCCAGCGCGTCCAGTTGCGCCTGGATGCGGCGGCTGTCGTAGGGCGGGGACAGCTTGGTCAGAAGCCACTTCCGCGTCGCTTCATACCCCAGCGACTGGCAGGAGATCCGGCTGTCCCGCCACAGCAGGGTCGCGTCGGTCTGGCCCGCCAGCGCGCCGTAGCCGCCGTGCAGAAGATCGTCCAGCGCGTCGAGGCTTTGGCCCAGACGCCACTCCTCGCCGGCCATGAAGACGCGGTTGATCTCGTCATAAAAGCCGGGAATGTCGTGGATGCGCGATCCTTCCAGCACAAGGCAGGGATCTGTGGTCATGGCGGTCCTTTCCTGCGTCCCGACCAACGGCCGGGGTCACGAGCGTGTTCCTTCGGGGAACCATCCCCCACCTTCGGTCGCTGTTACAGGAGACCAGCGAAAGGACGGCTTTTCATGAACCATGATGATCGCAGCGCCATCGACACCCTGTTTTCCAACCTCGCCACGGTGGAACGGCAGATGCCAAACCGCGACGCCGAGGCGGAGCGCGTGATCCGCGAGGCGCTGGATCGGCAACCCTCCGCCGCCTATTACATGGCGCAGACGGTTATCATGCAGCAGAAGGCGCTGGAAACCGCGCAGAAGCGGATTGAGGATCTTGAGGCTCGGCCCGCAAGCGCTCCGGCCTCTGCCGAACCGGCCCGTCGCGGGGGCTTCTTCTCCGGCTTCGGCGGTGGTTCGGTGCCCAAGGTGTCGCGCAACTCTCCGTTCCAGAACCACTCGTCCTCGCCTTTCCAGAACCGTGGGGGCGGCGGCGGTTTCCTTGCGGGGGCGGCACAGACGGCCATGGGCGTGGCGGGCGGTGTGCTGCTGGGCAACGCCTTGGCCGGCATGTTCGGCGGCGGCGCGATGGCCGGGGAGGCGCCCGAAGACACCCCGCAGGACGAGGCCCAGACCGAGGAGGCCCCGGCCGAAGACAACGCCGACTGGGACAACGATTCCGGCGCCTATGACGACGGCGGCTATGACGAGGGTGAGTGATCGCATCCAACCACGAGGAATCCGCACATGAAGCAGACCGGCAACACCATCCTGATCACCGGGGGCGGCTCCGGCATCGGGCGCGCCCTAGCGCACCGGTTCCACGACGCGGGCAACACCGTCATCGTCGCCGGACGCCGGGCGGAGGTGCTGGAGGAGGCCATCGCCGGACGTCCCCGGATGCACGCCCTGACGCTGGACATCGAGGGCGCCGACGGCGTGGCCGATTTCGCCAAGCGCCTTCTGGCGGCGCATCCGGCGGTGAACGTGGTGATCAACAACGCGGGCATCATGCGGTTTGAGGACGTCTCGGCCGCCCGTGACCTGACGGATGCCGAGGCGACGGTGACCACGAACCTGCTGGGCCCCATCCGGCTGACGAACGCGCTGATCGACCATCTGAAGGCGCAGCCGGATGCGGTCCTTGTGAACGTCACCTCGGGGCTGGCCTTTGTTCCGCTGCTGACGACGCCCACCTACAATGCCACGAAGGCCGCGCTGCACTCCTACACCGTCGCGCTGCGCGAGATTCTGAAGGGGCAGGTGGAGGTGATCGAGCTGGCACCGCCCGCCGTGCAGACCGGGCTGACGCCGGGGCAGGAAAGCCGCCCCGGTTATCAGCCGCTGGACGATTTCACCGACGAGGTAATGGCGCTCTTTGCCCGCGATCCCACACCCACCGAGATCCTGGTGGAGCGGGTGGGCGTCCTGCGGCAGGCCGAGGCGGAGGGGCGGTTCGACGAGACGCTGGCCAAGCTGAACGCCTTTGCCCAATCGGCACGCGAGGGCTGAACCCCCGTCATCAATTTCCAAGGGGGCGGCGGCCTGTCCGCCGATCCCCGCACCGCAGTTGTGTTGGCCTGTTTCTGCCAGCGCGTATACGATTAGAAAGGACTTACCGATGAGCATTTTTAGCAAGATCAAGGGCGCCATCTTCGGCAAGGCGGAGGCGGCCGAACGGTCCGCACCCTCCACCACCCCCGCTTCCACCCCGGCCCCCGCGCCGCAGAAGGATGTCGCGGCTTCGGCCCCGCAGACCACCCCCGCCGCTCCGGCTCCCTCGGCCGCACCCGCCCCGACCTCTGCCGCCCCGACGCCGGCTGCCCCGGTCGATGTGATGGCAAGCCTTGAGGCGACCGCAAAGGCGAAGGGGTCGGACCTGAACTGGCGCACCTCCATCGTTGACCTGATGAAGCTGCTGGACATCGATTCGAGCCTCGCCAACCGCAAGGATCTGGCCAAGGAGCTGCATTACACCGGCGATCTGGACGGCAGCGCCGAGATGAACATCTGGCTGCACAAGGCCGTGATGCGCGAACTGGCCAAGAACGGCGGCAAGGTGCCGTCCGAACTGACGGACTAAGCCCCGAAGGACGTTGCGGTGGGCCGGTCCTTCCGGCCTGCCGCACAAGCGCCTTATTGCCGCGCGACAGTGCAAAAAGCATCGCGGCCGGTAGGTGTGGCGCTGAGAAGGCCTCTCGTCAACGCCTGAGGTGTCTGAACAAGGCTGTGGAACATCTACCAGCGCCTTAACAAAGCATTATCAAGCAGGACGACAATCAACGGGCGACGTCATCACGAGTGTGAACGGCGT
Source organism: Falsirhodobacter sp. 20TX0035 (assembly GCF_028307215.1). Classification (GTDB taxonomy): domain Bacteria; phylum Pseudomonadota; class Alphaproteobacteria; order Rhodobacterales; family Rhodobacteraceae; genus Falsirhodobacter. The sequence goes on from NZ_JAQMHV010000007.1 coordinate 125,355, forward strand.
AATCGGCCCCGACTTCCCCTGACACGTCGATCAAGTTCGATGCCGCGGATCCCTATATGAACGTCTTCTAATACGGCGAGGGCAACGACACTCTCTTTGGCGATCATTCGGGCAACACTTTCACCGCAGCGGATGTCGAGCGGATCGACGGCGGTGCGGGCAACGGTACGATCCGGGGTGACGCGGGCGCCGACAACCTGATCGGCGCGGCCAGCAACGATTTGATCTTGGGCGGCGCGGGCAATGACACAGTGCGGGGCGGCACGGGCGCCGACCCGATGGATGGCGGCACAAAAGTTGAGACCGAGGATCACCGATCACCGTCACGGGCGGCAGCCAAGCTGCGAACGGCGCCGACATCCTGGACCTGAGCGGGGCCACTGGCTGGCGCAACCTGCCCGGCAACGTGGCGGGCACGGGCCAGATC
>NZ_JAQMHV010000008.1 GCF_028307215.1 Falsirhodobacter sp. 20TX0035
GAAATTGCCCGTGCCCATCATGGCCTCCTTGCCTCAAAGTTAGCGAAGAAGGCGTCCACGAAACATGGGGCTATTCACGCCTCGGTTGTGATCTGCCGCCGGGCGTCGGCCACGTCGCGGTTCAGCAGGCCGGCGGCCTCGGGCAAGGCAAGGAACTCCGCCCCCTGATCGGCGGCCTCGGCGGCGCGCGCCTCGGCCACGGCGATGTTTCCCGCGTGACGGTTGGTCGACCGCATCTGCACCAGCGCCAGCCGAAGGTGGTCCTTCATGTCGCCTTTCCCTTGCCTTTGGGGGCATGGTGTCGGGGCGGGGGCCGGAGGGAAAGGCCGAAAACGCGCCCGCCCCCCTCGCAACCGGCCCGAAAACGTGTATGGGACGTTCACAGCATCAGGGAAGGAGATGTTCATGACACCGGCACCATCGAACGGGACGCGGCCCCTCAGCCGCGAGGACGGGCGCACGCTTGCGCTTTCGGCCATCGGCGGGGCGCTGGAATATTATGACTTCATCATCTTCGTCTTCTTCGCGACGGTGATCGGCAAGCTGTTCTTTCCGCCGGACATGCCCGAATGGCTGGTGCTGGTGCAGACCTTCGGGATCTTCGCCGCGGGCTACCTTGTCCGGCCCTTGGGCGGCATCGTGATCGCGCATTTCGGCGACCGGGTGGGCCGCAAGCGGGTCTTTGCGCTGTCGGTGTTCCTGATGTCGATCTCCACCCTCGGGATGGCGCTGATGCCCACCTATGCGACGCTGGGGATCCTGGCGCCGATCCTGCTGGTGGTGTTCCGCATGATCCAGGGCGCCGCGATCGGCGGCGAGGTTCCGGGCGCCTGGACCTTCGTGTCCGAACACGTGCCGGCGGGGCGCGTGGGTCTGGCCTGCGGGTTCCTGTGTTCGGGCTTCACGCTGGGGATCATGCTGGGCTCGCTGATCTCGGCCGGGATCAACTGGGTGTTCACGCCGGACCAGATCACGGCCTATGCCTGGCGCATCCCCTTCCTTCTGGGCGGTGTGTTCGGGCTGCTGGGCGTCTATCTTCGCCGCTGGCTGAGCGAGACGCCCGTCTTCACCGCCATGAAGGACAGCGGGCTTCTGCATGCAAGCCTGCCGCTGAAGACGGCGCTGCGCCACCACCTGCACGGCATGGTCGTCGCCGGCCTGCTGACCTGGGTCCTGTCGGCGGCCATCGTCGTGACGACGCTGATGACGCCCACCTTTCTGCAGCGCCAATACGGCTATGCCCCGCTGGAGGCGCTTCTGGCCACCAGCTTCGGCACGCTGTTCCTGATCTTCAGCGCCATGTCCTTCGGCGCACTGGTGGACCGGTTCGGCAGCGCGCGCGTCTTCATCGCGGGGGGTGTCGCCTTCGGCCTGTCGACCTTCGCCTTCTACACCTGGGCGGGTGTGTCGACGCCGGTGCTGTTCGGGCTTTACGCCCTGATGGGGATCACCACGGGCGTCGTGGGGGCGTTGCCTTACGTGATGGTGCGGGCCTTCCCGGCGCCGGTGCGCTTCTCGGGCCTCTCGTTCGCCTACAACATCGCCTATGCGGTGACGGGCGGGCTGACGCCGGTGGCGGTGACCTCGCTTCTGGCCTACAGCCCGATGGCGCATGCCTATTACCTGCTGTTCATCGCGGCGCTTCTGGTCGCGGTGGGCGTCTACCTCGCCCTTAACGGCCGGCGGGTGGAGGGGGAGATCGGCCTGCGCCCGTCCCCCGCCCTGTGACGGAAAGGACTGCCGCATGATCCCTGATGCCCTGACCGCCGCCGCCGATCTGCTGACCGATCCGGCCGACATGGCCCCGTTCCTGAGCGACTGGACGGGGCAATATGCGGGCACCGCGCTGGCCGTCGCCCTGCCGCGCAGCACGGCGCAGGTGCAGGCCGTGGTCCGCGCCTGTGCGCAGGCCGGGCTGCGGATCGTCCCGCAGGGCGGCAACACCAGCGTGGCCGGCGGCTCCGTGCCGGGTGAGGGTGCGGGCTGGATCGTCCTGTCGCTGGCCCGGATGACGGCGCTGCGCCGTCTGGACCGGCCCGGCCGCTCCGTCACCGTCGAGGCGGGGATGGTGCTTCAGTCCCTGCAGGAGCGGTTGGAGCCGGAGGGCCTCCTGTTCCCGCTGTCCTTCGGGGCCAAGGGATCCGCCCGGATCGGGGGGTGCCTGTCCACCAACGCGGGCGGGGTGAACGTGCTGCGCTACGGCAACGCGCGCGAGCTGTGCCTGTCGCTGGAGGCGGTGCTGCCCGATGGCACGGTGATCGACACCGGCGCGGGGCTGCGCAAGGACAACACCGGATACGACCTGCGCCACCTTCTGATCGGGGCGGAAGGCACGCTGGGCATCATCACCGCGGCGACCCTGCGGCTGTTCGCGCTGCCCAAGGTGCGGGCAACGGCCTTCCTGTCCGTCCCGGGGCTGGAAGCAGCGCTGATCGTGCTGAACCGCCTGCAGGACGCCACCGGCGGCGGGGTGGAGATGTTCGAATACATGCCCGAGGCCACCACCCGCCTTGTCACCCGCCACTTCCCGCATCTGCGCTGCCCGCTCGACCCGGTTCCGCCTTGCGGCATCCTGGTGGAGGTGGCCAGCACCGCCGCCTATGACGCCGAACCGGGCGAGGAGGGCGCGCCACGCCTGAACGCCCGGGTCGAGGAGGCGCTGGCCGCGTTGTTCGAGGAGGGGCTGATCCTCGACGCCTCTCTAGCGCAGTCCATCGCGCAGCGCGACACGCTTCTGTCGATGCGCGAACACGTGCTGGAGTCGCTGATGGCCGAGGGGCGGTGGCGGCAATACGACATCTCCGTCCCGCTGGCGGCGCTGCCGGGCTTCGTGTCGGCGTTGGAAGACGGGCTGCCGGAGGGTGTCCGCCTGCACATGGTGGGGCATCTGGGCGACGGGAACCTGCATCTGTCGATCCTGCCGGGCGATGCGGCGGGGCTGGACGACACCGTGTATGACCTCGTGGCGGCGCAGGCGGGATCGATCAGCGCGGAACACGGGATCGGGCGCAGCAAAGCGGTGATGCTGGCCGCCCGGAAGGATCCGGGCACGCTGGCGGCCATGCGCCTCATCAAGGCCGCTCTGGACCCCGAGGGCGGGATGAACCCCGGCGCGATGCTTCAGGTTTCCCTCAACGCCTTCGAAAAGTAGACCGTCAGCGGCTGCAGCAGGTAGGACAGGGGGGAGCGTTCGCCCGTGCGGATGAACGTTTCCACCGGCATGCCGGGCACCAGCGGCAGCGTGTCCATCCCGCTGGCGCGGTCGAAATCGGGCGCGATCTCCACCCGGTAGAAGTGCTGGCCGGTCTGCTGGTCCTGCAGCGCGTCGGCCGACACGGTCAGCACATGGCCCGGAAGCTGCGGCGTGGTGCGGGCGGGAAAGGCGGAAAACACCAACTGCACGTCCTGGCCCGTGCGGACGTTGTCCACATCCGCATTCGCCACCTGCGCCACGACGCGCAGCGGCCGGTCCTGCGGCACCAGATACAACAGCGGCTCGGCCGGTTTCAGGACGGCGCGGCGGGCGGTGATGGCCAGATCCAGCACCACGCCCGCCACCGGCGCGCGGATGTCCAGACGCGACAGCCGCTGGACCAGAGCGCGCCGCCGCTCCACCAGCTCCAGTTCCTGCGGGCCGGAGTCGCGCAGCTCGGTGATGGCGTCCTCGCGCCGGGTCTTGGTCAGGCGCAGCACCTCCAGCGCGTATTCGGCGCGGCGGCTTTCGGCCTGTGCCCGCTGCGCCGTCAGGTCGCCCACCTCGCCTTCCAGCCGCGCTTCCTCGCGCTGAAGGGCGAGGACCTTGCTCAACTGCGTCAGGCCTTGCTCCAGAAGCTGCTGCTGAAGGTCCAACTCGCGCGCGATCAGGCCTCGCTGGGTTTCCAGCGCCTTCAGCTGCACATCGATGCCGTCGACCTGACTGGCCACCTGCGCCTGCCGTTCGTCGATCTGGCCGATCTCCTGGTTCAGGGTTTCGCGCCGCGCCTCGAACAGGGACACCTGCCCGGTCATCAGGGGCGGGATCTCGGCCCGCGTGGCGGCTTCGGTCAGCAGTTCAGGGGGGAAGGCCACGTCGGGGCGGTCGTCCCGCTCCGCCTCCAGCCGGCCGCGGCGGGCCATCAGTTCGAACAGCTGGTTTTCCACGATCACAAGTTCGGAGTGGATCTCGAACTCGTCCAGACGGACCAGAAGGGCACCGGCCTCCACGAAGTCGCCGTCCTTGACGAAGATCTCCTCCACCACGCCGCCATCGGGATGCTGGACGACCTGCCGGTTTTCCTGAACCTGCACGAAGCCGGGAGCGATCACCGCGCCGTCCAGCCGCGCGAAGACGGCCCAGGTGCCGAAGCCGCCGATGAGGACGGCGGCCGTGGCAAAGCCGGTGATTATCGCGGTGCGGGTGCCGGGGATCATGTCGCTTCCTTTCGGACGATCTGCGTGTGGTTCTGGACCATCTGGCGCAGCACCGCGTCGCGCGGCCCGAAGGCGCGGCGGCGGCCTTGTTCCATGACCAGCAGCATGTCGCATTCCTGAATGGCGGCAGGCCGGTGCGCCATGATGAACACGACGCCGCCTTCGGCCTTCACGCCACGGATCGCCGCGTTCAGCGCCGACGTCCCGTCAAGGTCGAGGTTGGAGTTCGGCTCGTCCAGCACCAGAAAGACCGGCTGGCCGAACAGCGCGCGGGCCAGACCGATCCGCTGCACCTGCCCGCCCGACAGGCGCCCGCCCAGCGAGGATACGGCCGTATCATAGCCCTGCGGCAGGCCCAGGATCATGTCATGCGCGCCCGCCTTGCGCGCCGCCTCCACGATCTTCGCGGGATCGGGGTTCGGGGTCAGCCGGGCGATGTTTTCGGCCAGCGTCCCGTCGAACAGGGTCACGCGCTGCGGCAGATAGCCGATCAGCGCGCCCAGAACGTCGGGATCGTACTGGTCCAGCGTGGCGCCGCCCAGCCGGACCTCTCCGCCCGCCGGGGGCCACAGGCCGGTCAGCGCGCGGGCGAGCGAGGTCTTGCCCGAACCGGACGGCCCGATGATGCCGATGGCCTGCCCCGGCCGCGCCTCGAACGCGACGTCGCGCAGGACGGGGCGGGATTCGCCGGGGGCGACCAGCGCCAGCCCCTTCACGTCGATGCGCGCCGGGGGGCGGGGCAGGGCAGTGCGGGGCGCGGGCGGCGGCACCTCGGACAACAGCGAGGACAGGCGGACCCAGCCTTCGCGCGCCCGCCCCACCAGCGCCCATTGGCCGATGGCGGATTCCACGGGGGCCAGCGCACGGCCCATCAGGATGGAACTGGCGATCATCGCCCCCGCGCCCAGTTCGTTCTTCAGCACCAGCCACGCGCCCACGCCCAGCATCACCGATTGCAGCAACAGGCGCAGTGTCTTCGTCATCACCGAAAACCCGCCCGACACGTCGGAGGCGGCAAGGGCGTGCCGCTGCGCCTCGGCCCGCTGGCCCGTCCAGCGGTCGTACAGCGCGCCCTGCATGCCAAGGCTGCGGATGGTGTCCGCCTCGGCCCGCAGGTGGGTGACCATGTGTTCGGCCTTCAGGCCCATCATGCTGGCCCGGGCGGACGGGCCGCGCCCCAGCCGCTGGTTCAGCAGGGTGATGACGATCAGCGTGACGCTGCCCCCCACCGCGACCCAGCCCAGCAGCGGGTGGAACACGAAGATCAGCGCCGTGAAGACCGGCACCCAAGGCACGTCACACAAGGCCAGCAGCACGGGGGAGGCGAGGAACCGCTGCACGCTGGCCAGATCGCTGGCCGCAGCCTCGGCCCGCGGGTCCTTCGGGGCGACGCGCGACAGGTCCATCCCCGCCTGCAGCACCCGCCGTTCCAGCCGGTTCTGGAACGACGCGCCGATGCGCGCGCCCAGCCGGGCCCGCGCGTGGTCGAGCAGGCCAAAGCCCGTGAACATCACCAGAAGCAGGATTGACAGCGCCACCAGCGTCGCGACCGACCGCGACGGCAGCACCCGGTCATAGACCTGCAGCATGTAAAGCGGCCCGGACAGCATCAGGAGGTTCGCCAGGAGCGAAAAGAACAGCACCGACAGCCAAAGCGTCCCCGAGCCCGCCACCGCGCCGCGCAATTCACCCGGGCCCTGGGGACGCCGTGCCGTTTCCGCCATTCCGAAACCTCCATCGAGGGGTGTCATTAAAACTTTATGGAGCGCGGGGACCGCAAGACCACAAGGATCAGGCGAAAAGGCCGAAATCTTCGGGCCGCAGGTCGGAAGCGTGGAGGCCGACGAGGTAGACGCCGTCCGTGGCCGCCCCGCCGCTGGGGCCGAGGCCGAGGTAGAGCGCCCAGCCATCGTCCCGCAATCCGGCAGACAGACTGTCGGCCGTCACCGACAGCCCCTTGAAGGACAGGCGGTCGATGCCCGGTTCGAAATCGCGGACATAGTCCGTCCCGCAGCCGGGGGTGAAGACGAAGATGTCGGGGCATGCGTCGGCCTTGTAGGCGCCGCCCCACAGATGATCAATCCCGGGGCCGCCCTTCAGGATATCCGCGCCGGCACCGCCGATCAGCTTGTCCTTGCTGTCGCCGCCGAACAACTGATCGTTGCCGGCATGGCCGAAGATCTCGTCCTGCCCGCCCTGGCCCGACAGGATGTCGTTGCCATTGTCGCCATAGACGGTGTCGTCACCGCGCCCCGCCACGATTACGTCGGCCCAACGCGAGCCATCCAGAACCTCGCTGGCATCCGTGCCGCCGATGCGGTCGGCAGGATGGGAAGCTTCGGTCAGCGCCGGGTTGCGAGTGGCGCTTGCCTCGCGCTCATAGACGCGGATGTAGTCCACGGCCAGCCCGTCCGAGAAATCGGTGCCAGCGTCCGGATCGCCCGCCCAGCCCCCGACGGCGAGGTTGAGGACCAGAAACATCTCCTCGGTCGGCGCGGTGGCCTCCTGACGCACCAGATTGCCGTCAAAGAACCACGACAGGCCGTCCGCTTCCCACAGCAGGCCATAGGTGTGAAAGCCGGTGCCCGCGCCGGTGGCCTCCACCGCCTGCGCGTCGGGCACACCCGCCGACCAAACATCCGTGTGCAGGATGTCGGACGAATGGCCCAGGAACTCGAACACGTCCACCTCGGCCGACCAGTCGCCGTCGGTGGGCAGCAGCCAGAACGCGCTCCACAAGCCCTGTTCGTCCGGGATGTCGGCGCGGATCTCCACATAGCCGGTGGTCAGGCCGAAGGTCATCTGGGTGCTCAGCAGGCCGGAGCCGTAGGGGAGGCCGCCCGTCGCCCCCTGCTGGGCCGCCGTCAGGGGCGTGGCGCGCACGGTCAGCGCGCCGTCGTTCAGGGTGAACGGGTTCGGCAGGGCGGTCATGTCGGGATCGACGTAATATTGCAGCTCCTTGTTCCGGGCGATGCTGCGGGTGTCGGCCAGATGCGGGGAAAAGGAGGTGGCCCATGTGCCACCGCTTCCGAAACCTTGCCAGTAGAGGGCGTCGCTCGCCGAGAACTCCTCGGAGAAGGTCAGGACGTAGGTGTCATCCCTGAAAGCAAGGGTGGTGGGCGACGGGGGGAGTGGCATGGCGGACACCTTGTGCGAACCATCGAAACCAATGCGACGGTCAGCCCCGTCGAGGGCGGTCCGTTTCGATCGTGCAGATTTGGGATGACGTCTTCTACCTGAGGTTGTGACGTTTGTCAAGGATGTCGGGGGCGCACCCTCGGCGATCCGCCGGATCGACCGACGTTCCCGTTCCAGCGCGGGCCGCCTCTTTACGCTCCTGCGCCTGTTTCGCGTGCGGCCCCAGCGGCGTGGAGCAACTACGGCGGGGGTGGCCAGAGCCGCCAGCGACTTCTGCAACCGCGGCCGGAGCCACGACGAAGGGCGGCTCGCGTTCCGGGGGTGTTGACCGGCGGCGGGTTCGCCCCGAAGGTGGCGCCCGCAACGCCAGCTTTCACGAGGGTCCCATGTCCGCGACGGTCTGCTATCTGACCCATCCGCAAGTTCTGATCGATCCGCAAAAGGAGGTCCGCCGCTGGTCGCTGAACGCCGTTGGCGCGGCGCGCGTGGCGGCGCTGGCGGGGCGGCCGGGGGCGCTGTCGGCCACGCGCCGGATCATCAGCAGCGACGAGACGAAGGCCATCGAAACGGCGCAGCCGCTGGCGCGCGCCTTGGGCGTCGGGCTGGAGGTGCGCCCCGCCATGCATGAGAACGACCGCAGCGCCACGGGCTTCCTGCCGCCGGCGGAGTTCGAGGCGGTGGCCGACGCCTTTTTTGCCGAACCCGCCCGAAGCGTGCGCGGCTGGGAAACGGCCGAGGCCGCGCAGCGCCGCATTCTAGCCGAGGTCGAGGGCTGTCTGGCGGGCCCGCAGGACGGGGATGTGCTGTTTGTGGGGCATGGCGGGGTGGGCACGCTGCTGTTCTGCGCGCTGTCAGGCCTTGCCATCGACCGTCGTCACGATCAGGGGCCTGGAGGCGGGGGCTGCTGGTTCGAATTCGACTTGCAGACCCGCACGCCGCCCCGGGGCTGGCAACCGATGGAGGCGTTGACGGGCTGACCCGCCCGCCAATGCCAGCGCCATAAGTGGCACCCGGTGGAAGGGGAAACTCGAGGAGGCCAGCCGATGAATGCAGGCCCGCAGGGGTGAAACCGAAGAACGCGTTGCGGTTCTGCGGAGCGGGATCTGGCGGATTTGTCGCGCCGCGTCCGCCTTTGCCCGTCACCGCCTTTCCGGACTGTCCCAAAGGATCAGCTGGCCTGAGCGGTTTCAAGGGACAGGCCCCGCGCCTCCAGGATCTTCCGGGTCAGGGCCGCGCGTTTCTCCCGCTCCATCTGTCTGGAATAGAACAGGGTCTTCTGCAGGTCGGCGGCGTGGTCGCCGGTCAGGCCCAGCTCCTCCAGCTCCGCCTTCACGCGGGCGGCAAGGGGGGCGCCGGTTTCCTCCTCCAGCTCCTCCTGCATCGCGTCGTAATCTTCGGGGGCAAGGCGCTGCATCACCAGCGCCCACGGCTCCCACTTGCCGGCGAAATAGGCGGGGAACTTCCGCGCCTCGTCCCCTCGCACCTTGCGCAGCGCAAGGGCCAGGTCGTCCTCCTCCACGTCGGTCGCGTCGAAGTATTTCATGTCGGGCGCGATGAGGTCCAGATCCAGCGCCTCGCGCAGCTTGACCTGATAGGCGAGGTGGACCTGGATGTGCTCGTTGTCCTCGCCATACCCCAAGGCGTCGGCCTTGGCGCGGGCGATGTCGGCCAGCTTTTCCGTCCGGTACATCTGGCGGCCCTTGTCCAGGAGGGCGTCCAGCCGGTCGTCGTATAGCCCGTCCTCCACATCGGCGGCGACGCGGGCGATCTGCATGTCGTTCCAGATATAGGTGACACGGTCATCGCAGCGCGTGGTCGCGCTGAAGGACACGAGGAAGAACTTCTGGCGCAGGTTTTCGCGCTGCGTGGCCTCGCGGATGTTGCTGGCCACGGCCGCGCGCATGGCAGGGCTCTGGAACGTCTCTACCCCGGACAGGCGGTCGAGGAAGTCGCCGAAGGCCTTGGCGCCGGTTTCCTCGGCAAAGCCCGTCCACTGCCGGGCCAGCGCATCGTCGTTCAGCCAGGCGCCCACGCTTTGGGTCAGGGCCTCGGGCTCGGCCTCCTCGTCCGAGTCGTAGGAGGCTTCGGAGCCTTCCTCCTCGGCCAGCCAGCCCTCGGGCACCACCGCGTCGCGTTCCTCGTCCAGGATGACCCAAAGGCCGGGATTGGCGTCGCGCGCCTCCAGGATGGCCGCGCTGGCCAGAAGCCCGATGGGGTTGCCGTTCAGGTGGATAACGCCGGGGCTGGCGAAGTTCTCGATCAGGCTGTCCGGCACTTCCGCCAGGTTGTTGTCGGACACATCAAGGTAGGTGACGCCGTCCGGCACCCGGTCGGGCAGGGCCGTCAGGGCGTTCTGGGCCGCGTTCAGCTCTTTCAGCGCGGGGGGCAGGCGCCCGGGAAGCTGCTCGATGACGTTTTCCCGGACGTTGAGGTCCGTGAGCCCGGCGGGCAGCGTTTCCGGCAAGGCGTCCAGCCAGTTCCCCGACGCGTCGAGGTTGGTGAGCGTCGAGGGCAGGGTGGCGGGCAGTTCGCTGATCGCGTTCTTGGCCACCTTCAGATCCACGAGGCCTTCGGGCAGCGTGTCCGGCAGCGCCGTCAACTCGTTCTTGCGCGCGTCCAGCGACCGCAGGCCGGAGGGCAGGGTGCCGGGCAGAGCGGTCAGCTTGTTGCCGGTCACGCCGATCGTCTCCAGACCCTCGGGCAGGGTGTCGGGCAGGGTCGCCAACTCGTTGCCGTGGGCGCGCAGGGCCTTCAGGCCGGGGGGCAGGCTGTCCGGCAACCGCGTCAGCTCGTTGTGCGACACTTCCAGCCGTTGCAGGCCCTGCGGCAAGCGGTCTGGCAGGGCGGTCAGGCCGCAGCTGTTCAGCTTCAGCTCCTGCACCGTGTCGGGCAGCGTATCGGGAAGGGTCGTGAAGGCGTTCGATGACAGGTCGAGGATCAGCACGCCGGCGGGCAGGGCGGTGGGCAGGCTGGTCAGATCAAGCGCGGACAGGTCCAGCGGCGTCTCGGACCCCGCCGCGTCCTGCGACCACGCCCGGATGCGGGCGACGGCGGTGGCGCGATCCTCGTCGGGGTCGTGCGCCTCGGCCGCCCAGTCGTCCAGCGCCTGTTCCCATGGGATGTCGGCGGTGGGGGGCGCGATGATCGCGTCGATGCTGTGCGTGGCGGGATCGACGGCGGGGCTTTCGCCCGTCAGTTCCGCGATCCAGCGGATCTGCTGGCCGTTCAGGCGCAGGGCCGCGCGGTTGGAATGTGCCTGGTTCTGATCCATGTCTTCGTCCTTTTGCAGGCCGCCGTCCGGTCCGGGGGCGCCTGATGATGCAGAATGCCGCCTTGCCTCAGGCGGCCAGCGTCGCCTCGATCTTCGCAAGCCCGCGTTCCAGCACGGGGGTCACGTAGGCGCCCTTGCCGAAGGGCACAGCGTCCGTGATGGTGTGTTCCTGAAGCGCCGCGCGGCACGAGGCGAGGCTGGCCAGCGCATCGCGGCGCGTGTCCGGGGTCAGCCCCTCCGCCCCGATCCGGTCCAGATGCCGCGCGAGGTCGGACGCTGCCACCTGCGCCAGAAGGGCGTCCACGCGGGACCAGCCGTGGCCCAGATCCTCGATCCGCAGCGGGCTGTCCAGACGCGCCAGATGCCCGTTCACGGTGGATTTGAGGTCGTCGAAATCAGTCCGTGCTTCGGCCAGGCAGGTGGTCCAAACGGCTTGGACCGGGTGCGGGGCACTGTCCACGAAATACTGCGCGATCCGGTCGGGATCGGACAGGACCGGCAGCAGCGTGCGCGACAAGCGGTCCACCAGTGCCAGGCGTTCATCGGCATGGGTGGCCCCGCCGAACAGGCTGGCGACGCGCTCCTCGATCTTCGCGCGCGAGACGACTGCGGTGCGGCCCGCCCGTTTCAGAACCTCCGTTCCCAGATCGCGGAAATGGTCCACCACTTCGGCGGTGGTCACGGGCTGATCGGCGGGCCGGTCCGTCAGGACGTCCCGGTTCGAGGGGCCAAGGAGGGCGGTCTGCCCCACCTCCAGCAACAGGCGCGCGGCGGCGTTCTTCATCGTGTCGGGATCGCTGCGTTCGGTCAGCGCGGCGAGACGGTCGCGGGTGGCAGCCTCGAACGCGTCGGCATCAAAGCTGTTGGCGCGCCGGATCCGCGACAGGACGGAGCGGGCGATGTCCGTCAGGACCGCGGCCTGCGTCGTCGCCTCCGTCGATCCCTCCGAAGGGGCGTCATCGGCAGGCGCTTCCTCTGCCGCGGGCGCTTCGGCCGCGTCCTCCTCGAACTCCGCAGCAAGGACGGGATCAAGGACGAGCGGGCCTTCGGGTTCGGCCTCCTCCTCCAGATGACCGCCGAGGATGACGCGCTTCGACCGCCCGCACAGCTTCAGCCACGCCGTGAACAGGCGCTTTGCCCGCGCGAAGGCCCCCTTGTTCATGAAAAGGACGACCGGCCCTTCCTCGCTGATGGTGGAAAACCCGGCCACCACGGGCTTTGCGCCGGTGCGTGTCACCTCGGCCCGCGCGGCGGCCTTTGTCGGCTTCATGCGGATGACGGACAGATCCGCCAGCGTTCCCGCGGCAAAGGCGGCACCGTCCTCCTTGCGGTTCATCAGGAACGAGAGTTCCTTCCGGGCCTTCGGCGCTTCGTCCTTGCTGGTCCACTGGGTCGCCATGATCTGCCGTCGCCTTCCGCTGTTGATCCGCGATCCCGGCGCGACCTTGCAGGCCGTCACCGGGGATCGAAACTGCGGATGTTATAGGCCGGACCGAGCCGGAAGGACGCCATGCCCATTTTGGATGAAGGCATGCGAAGCGCGGATGGCGCGTTCGTGCGGCGGGCGTCCACTTCCGACCTTGGGGAGCCATGGTAGAATTGAACGATTAGAAGTCTGCAAGGTGCTGGTCCCGCGACTGAGACGTGTCCTCTTGCGCCCTTGACCTTTCTAAATTGATCCGGCAAGCAAAATCACATAATCCAAGTTATCGTAATTCGTTCAGCGTCGGGAGAGCGCTATTTGCAACTGCGACTTTTGTTTGAATGCAATGACTTGCTCAACAGGAGATCACCGGATGTGTGCCATATACTCTCAGCTTAGTCTGGATGAGCGCAAGAAGATCGAGCGCTGGAGGAACACAAACGTCCCTGTAACCGAGATGGCGCGGGTTCTGCAGCGCCACCGCTCGACGATCTTCCGCGAGATCCGGCGCAATCACTTCCACGATGCCGATATGCCCAAGGTTCGTGGCTACTTCGCGCTGGCGGCGCAAACTAGGACTGCCAAACGCCGCGCTCGGCAGCGCAAGCTGATCCGCCATCCGCAGCTTTGCCAGCGGATCGTAGACCACATCACCTCCGGCTGGACACCGGAACAGATCGCGGGCCGCCTGCGCCTTGAGAACGCCCGGCCCCGCGCGTGCCAGGAGACGATCTATCGTTACATCTACGGCCGCGAGGGCATGAAGCCGGAACTCTGGTGGTATCTTCCGACCCACCGCAAATCCCGCCACCCTCGGCAGGGTCGCAGGCCCCGTATCTCCAAGTTCCACCGCGACGTCAGCATCCTATTCCGACCCGAAGCCGTAGCGCAGCAACAAGAGTTCGGGCACTGGGAAGGCGATCTGATCCTGTTCCGGCAGGCGTTTGGCCAGCAAAATCTGACCTCGCTGGTGGAGCGCACAACCCGCTTCGCGGTCCTGCTGAAGAACGACAGCAAGCGCAGCACCTCGGTCATGGCGAAGATCGCAACCTTGCTCCGCGACCTGCCATACTCTGCCCGCAGGTCCATCACCTTCGACCGCGGCACCCAATTCGTTTCCTGGCCGCACCTGCAGGCCGAAATCGGAACCGCCAGCTGGTTCTGCGACCCTTCCGCACCCTGGCAAAAAGGCACGGTCGAGAACGCAAACCGCCGAACCCGCCGCTGGCTGCCACGCGACATCGACATCCGCCAGATCACCGAGCCGGATCTCCGTGCTCTCTGCGACCGACTCAACGCCACGCGACGCAAATGCCTCGGGTGGAGAACGCCTGCCGAGGTCTTCCGGCAGAAGATGCTGGAGGGCAGAACGTGACCGCCCTACCCTCATCAGGGCAGAAGTCGCACTTCATGTGGCGCGCACCCGGCCGGTGCATGGCTGCCTCCGGCGCTGCCGACAGCAACGGACAGCTTGGAGATCTGGCGCGGCGCTGTCGTCGCGATCCTCCACCAGATCTCCGCACCCGCCGCGACGGATCACACCAGCGGTAGCAGCAGGTTCATCAGCACCACTACGAGGCCGGTCACCGAAACGACGGACTGGATGACGGAGATCGTGGCCGTCGCCTCGCCCATCGTCCTGCCGAAGGAATTCCTTCACCAGTCAGAAACCGGCTTGGTTGGCGTAGTTGAAGAACAGCGACCCGCTGCCGATCATGCTCGGACGTGCGGACCAGCACGAAGAAGCAGGTTTTGAGCGAGAGGCCGAAGATCAATCTTGATCGGCTGGGAAAGGACGGCCCCAGCGTCACTATCCCGGGATGCGCGCGATCACCTTGATCTCCAGATCGAAGCCAGCGAGCCAAGTGACCCCGACGGCCGTCCAGGTGGGATAAGGGCGGCCCGGGAACGCCTCGGCCTTCACCTCCATGATGGTCGAAAGCTGCGCCTCGGGGTCGGTGTGGAAGGTCGTGACGTCGATGATGTCGTCAAAGGTGCAGCCCGCCGCGTGCAGCACCGATTTTAGGTTGGCAAAGGCCCGGCGCACCTGATCGGCAAAGACAGGCTCGGGCGAGCCGTCGTCGCGGCTGCCTACCTGGCCGGACACGAAGAGCAGGTCACCCGAGCGCACCGCCGGGGAATAGCCGTGAAGGTCGTAAAGCGCGTGGCGGGTGGGATGAACGATGGCGTCACGTTGCGACATGGCCTGTCCTTTCAGAAGTGATTGAGATACGATGCGTATGTAGACCAACATACGTATTGCACGTCAATACACATACGATACGTATATGACCAAAAGGAGCAGGAAGAATGGCCACCACCCGGGCGGACACCATGCAGGCGAACCGTGCCAAGCTGATCGCGGCCGCGCGCGCGGCCTTTGCCGAAAGGGGATATGCGGCCGCCTCCATGGACGATCTCACGGCCGGCGTGGGGCTGACGCGCGGGGCGTTGTATCATAACTTCGGCGACAAGAAGGGGCTGCTGGCCGCCGTCGTCGCGCAGATCGACGAGGAGATGGCCGCCCGGGCCCGCACCGCAGCGGATGCGGAGCCTGACGCCTGGCAAGCCCTGCTGACCGAAGGCACCGTCTATATCGAGATGGCGCTGGAGCCGGAGGTGCAGCGGATCGTCCTGCTGGACGGCCCTGCGGTGCTGGGCGACCCCTCGCGTTGGCCCAGCCAGAACGCCTGCCTTGCCGCGACCCGGCAGACGGTGGAGGCGTTGATCGCCGACGGCACTCTGAAGCCGCTGGACGCCGAGGCCGCGGCGCGGCTGATCAGCGGCGCCGCGCTGAACGCCGCCCTGTGGGTGGCGGCCAGCGACGATCCGGCCCAGACCCTGCCAAAGGCGGTCGAAACCTTCCGCGCCCTGACCTCGGGCCTGCTGAGGCGCGAGGGCTGAGACCCGTCAGGCCGGAACCGCCGCGGCCCGCATCAGCGCCCGAACCGCCTGCGGGCCTTGATGGGCGGCGGCGGCCACGGCCGAAGCTCCGAACCGCTGGTCGCCGGTGATCTCGCGCCCCACCCAATCCGGCAGGACCAGCGCGTGATCCTCGTGCGGAAGCTCCGCATCCGTTGTCACGAAGCCATGGAGGGGGCCCACATATTCGTCCACCTGCCAGACAAGGCCCGCCACGACCACGTCGTGCCGGCGCTTTTCAATCGGCGGGGTGGTCACGAGGTCGCGGACCATTGCCCGCGCGTCCGGCTCCGCCAGCGGGATGTGATACTCGCAGCGACGGGTGCCGCGCCTGTTGCCCTTGAAGGTGAGCATGGCCGTGTCGTCGCACAGCCGCATGCGGGCCTTCCCGCCCTCGAACTGCGCGATGAGGTAGTCGGTGATGTGGCGGGAGTGCCGGACGCCGTCCCGCCACCCGGCGTTCCGGATCAGGAACTTCCTTTCAATCTCAACCTGCATGAAACTCTTACCCGTTGAACGGCGGATCAACGGGCCGGCGGTCGGCGGGGTTCCCCGTGGGTGGCCGCCGGGCCGCGGGTGGGGCCTGCGACGGCCTGACGCGGTCGCTTTCATCGGCTTCTGACAGCCGAAAAGCGCTCCCAGACATACCTCATGCGCTCCGGCGCCTTCATGCCCCAGCAGGATGGTTGCCCGTGCCATGGCCGAAATGCAAGGCCCACGCCTCCTCACCGGATCATGAGCGTTGGCCGACTTCAGATCAGGTTGGAATCTCGGCGAGGTGTTTCAAGCACCCGTTCGCGTGGAACATCCTCCTGCAATCCGCGCCGTTCTAAGGCGAGGCGAGTTTGAAAAAGTACCAGCATGCCTCAAAACCAACCGATCGCGTTTTCAACCGTATCTCCCCGGAGCGGACGTGCAGCCCGTGCCCGTGACACGGCGAACTTCGGCTTTTAGGCCGAGCCTGTTCTGCCGGGACGTGGGCTTCGCAGAAAGGTTCGCGCGCGGGCGTCTTTGGGTGACGTGGCTGCGACGCACGCGGAAAAGCGGGCGCTCTGCCGTTACAAGGAAAGCGCCCGGCCCGCGTGCGACCGCCCTGCCCCTGAATGGCCAGAGGATCAGACCTTCGTCACTCCTTTCGCCACCAGCGGCTGCGGGCGGGTCAGGTTTTCGGGGCGCAGCACCTCGTCCAGCTGGTCCTTTTCCATCAGGCCCTTTTCTAGCACGAGTTCATACACGCCGCGCCCGGTCTGATGGGCTTCCAGCGCGATCTCGGTCGCGTTGCGATAGCCGATATAGGGGTTCAGCGCGGTGACGATGCCGATGGACTGCTCCACCATCTCGCGCAGGCGGTCGCGGTTGGCGGTGATGCCGCGGACGCAGTTCACTTCAAGCGTGCGGCAGGCGGCGGTCAAGTGCGCGATGGACCGGGCGAGGCTGTAGAAGATGATCGGCTCGAACGCGTTCAACTGAAGCTGTCCGGCCTCGGCCGCCATGGTGATGGTGACGTCGTTGCCGATCACCTCGAACGCGACCTGATTCACCACCTCGGGGATGACGGGGTTCACCTTGCCGGGCATGATCGACGATCCGGCCTGCCGCGCGGGTAGGTTGATCTCGTTGAAGCCCGCGCGGGGACCCGAGGACAAAAGCCGCAGGTCGTTGCAGGTCTTGGACAGCTTCACCGCCACCCGCTTCAGCACGCCCGACACCTGCACGAAGGCACCGCAATCCTGCGTCGCCTCGATCAGGTCGGGCGAGGTGACGAGTTCCACGCCCACGATGGCCGACAGCTTTTCGCGCACCTTTGCGGCGTAATCGGGATGGGCGGTGATGCCCGTGCCGATGGCGGTGGCGCCAAGGTTGATCTCGCGGATCAGCTGCACGGCTTCGCTCAGGCGGGCCTCATCCTCGGACAGCATCAGGGCGTAGGTGCCGAATTCCTGCCCCAGCGTCATGGGAACGGCGTCCTGAAGCTGGGTGCGGCCCATCTTCAGCACGTCCGCAAATTCCGTCGCCTTCTCGGCAAAAGCCGTGCGCAGGCTGCCCATGGCCGTTGCCAGCCGCGCGATGCCGACCCACGCGGCCAGCTTCAGCGCGGTCGGATAGACGTCATTGGTGGACTGGCCCAGGTTCACATGCTCGTTCGGGTGCAGGAAGCGGTAGTCGCCGCGCGGATGGCCCATCAACTCCAGCGCGCGGTTGGCGATCACCTCGTTCGCGTTCATGTTGGTGGAGGTGCCGGCCCCGCCCTGGATCAGGTCCACCACGAACTGGTCGCGGAAGGCGCCCGCCCGGATCTCGCGGCAGGCGGCGACGATGGCGGCGCCCCGGTCGGTGTCCAGAAGGCCCAGATCCATGTTCGCCTCGGCCGCCGCTTCTTTGATGGCGGCGATGGCCACGATCAGGTCCGGCGTGTCCAGAAGGCGCTGGCCCGAGATGGGGAAGTTTTCCACCGCCCGCAGGGTGTGGACGCCGTAATACACGGCCTCGGGGACGTCCCGGTCGCCGATCAGATCATGTTCGATCCGGGTGCGGAGGGGTTCGATCGCGGCATCGGGGGCTGCGTCGGAGGAGGACATCGGGGCGATCCTTTGGTTGCCTGTTCCCCTGCCGATATGCGCCCCGTCGTGCAGACGCCAATGCCGTTTTCGGCAGGGTCAGTCGGATGCCGCATAGTTTCGCGCGGCCTGCCAGACCTTTTCGGGCAGCACCCGCGCGCGTTCGCGGTCGCGATACAGGCGGATCTCCATTGGCAGTTCCGGGGCCACGACCACCAGCCGGCCCGACGCGATCTCGTCCGCGGCCAGGCTGCGGGGCAGCCAGGCGATACCATGGCCTTCCAGCGCCATGAACTTCATCGCCTCGGCCATCGAATTCTCGTTGATATGGGCGATAAAGGTGTCGGGCGCCCCCGGCTGGCTTTGCGCGACCGAGGCGAGGAGGCCAAGGAACGAGCCCTTGGAATATTGCAGCATCGGCAGCCGCTCCCCCGCCGCGCGCCAGCCCTCGATCCGGGCGGCGCTGGCGACGGCGGCCAGACGATCCTCACCTACCTTCAGGAAGGGAAAGCGCGCGGGGTCCAGCGGCACGGGCACGCTGGGATGGTGAAAGGTCAGCATGAAGTCGTAACCGCCTTCCACCAGCGCCTGCAGGCAGATGGCGTAGTTGTCGGGCAGAACCCGGCTGGCCACGTCGCCAAGCGTGCCGCGCAACTCGTTCAGCCAGCGCGGCAGGAACGTCATGGACAGGGTGTGCAGCGCCGCTATGCCGATGGTGGGCGGCAGACCCGCCTTGCGCCCGCCCAGGTTGGCGCGCCCCTGATGCGCCAGACGCACGATCTCCTCGGCGGTTTCGCGAAAGGCGCGGCCGTCCGGCGTCAGCGTGACGGGATAGGTGCCGCGGTCGATCAAGTCGGCACCCAGCCACACCTCCAGCGACCGGATGCGGCGGCTGAAGGCCGATTGCGTCACGTTGCGCGCCTCGGCCGAGCGGGAGAAGCTGCGCATCTCCGCCAGGCTGAGGAAGTCTTCGAGCCATTTCAGCTCCACCGCCGGATCCTTTCGCTGCCCCGCGCCTTCATGCGCCGCCGCGGGGCAAGGGTCCAGCCGTCAGATCACGAGCGAGACCCAGTAGGCCACCCCCGTCGGGATGATCCGGTCGTTGAAGTCGTAATGCGGCGTGTGGACGAAAGGCGCATCCTCGCCGATGCCGATCATGATCATCGCGCCGGGGCGGGCTTCCAGCATGAACGAGAAGTCTTCGGACCCGGTGTGGCGGGGGCCGTTGCCGTCGACCCGCCCTTCGCCCACCACCTGTGCGGCAGCGGCCACAGCGCGATCGGTCGCCGCCGGATCGTTGATCAGCGGGGGATAGCGGCGGATGTAGACGGGCTCTGCCGTGCA
This sequence comes from Falsirhodobacter sp. 20TX0035, assembly GCF_028307215.1. Taxonomy (GTDB): domain Bacteria; phylum Pseudomonadota; class Alphaproteobacteria; order Rhodobacterales; family Rhodobacteraceae; genus Falsirhodobacter. The sequence continues at coordinate 19,067 of NZ_JAQMHV010000008.1, forward strand.
GCCATAGGCGGCCGCATGGGCATGGGCCAGTTCGGCCAGACGACGCTCCACCAGATCGCGGATCTCGGGGCGGTAGCTGCGGGCGGTGCCCTTCACGAAGACGGTGTCGGGGATGATGTTCGGCGCGCCGGGCGCGCCCGCCGCAAGATGGCCCACGCTGATCACCGCGGAATCGACCGCCGCGATGTTGCGCCCGATGATCGACTGCACGCCCAGCACGAAATGCGCGGCCGGCACGGTGGGATCGGTCGCCAGATGCGGGGCCGCGCCCCCATGACCCCCGGTGCCGACAAAGGTCACCTGCCAGGTGTCGCCCGCCGCCATGTAGGGGCCGGGCGCGGTGGCGAAATCGCCCACGGGACGCCCCGCCTCGTTGTGCATGCCATAGACGGCGTCCACCGGGAACCGCTCGAACAGGCCGTCCGCCAGCATCTCGCGCCCGCCGCCCAAGCCTTCCTCGGCCGGCTGGAAGATGAAATGCACAGTGCCCGCGAAATCGCGATGTTCGGACAGGTAACGCGCCGCCCCCAGCAGCATCGTGGTGTGCCCGTCATGCCCGCAGGCGTGCATCTTGCCGGGGATGGTGGAGGCGTAGGGCAGCCCCGTCTTTTCCGTCAGGGGCAGCGCGTCCAGATCCGCGCGCAGCCCGATCGACCGGTTGCCCGGCAGGTTGCCCCGCAGGGTGCCCACGACGCCGGTCCTGCCGACGCCCTCATGGACCTCGATCCCCCAGCCGCGCAGCTTTTCGGCCACAAGGGCGGCGGTCCGCACCTCCTCGAACCCGAGTTCGGGATGGGCGTGGATGTCGTGGCGGATGGCCACCAGCTCGTCCATGTAGGTGTCGACGACCTTCAGGATGTCGGAACGCGATGTCATTGCAGGTTCCCTTTCGCCGCTGGCGGGCGCAGCTTCCACAGGGCCACGATGGTGACCGCGTTCGTCGCGATCAGGTACCAGGCCAGCGCCATCGGGTCGCCCGTCACGTCCAGCAGCCACGTCACGACCAGCTGCGCCGTGCCGCCGAAGATCGTCACGCCAAGCGCATAGGTGATCGACAGGCCCGAGGTGCGGACCGCGCGCGGGAAGCATTCGGGCAGCGCGATGATGCCGACGGCCCCGCTCATCGCCTGGAACAGCGCAAGGACGGCGATGATCGCGAAGATCGTTCCGGCCTGCGATGTGGTGGTGATCACGTAGAAGCCCGGCACCGTCAGCAGCACGAAGACGATGCGCGGCACGACCATGATCAGCCGGCGGCCGTAACGATCGGACAGCCAGCCGCCCAGCAGCGCCGCGCCGAACACCACGGCCCCGCTGACCGCGCCGATCAGCATTGCCGTCTGCGCCGGCAGGCCCAGCGTGTGCATGGCATAGGTCGTCATGTACTTGCCGACGATGTAGTTGGAGATGGTGCCCCCCATGATCGACAGGATGCCCAGCAGGATCAGCTTCCAGTGGTCGCGCAGCAGCGATTCCAGCACCGCGCCCGAGGTTTCGTGACGCTCATGCGCGTCCGTCGTCTCCTCCATGTGGCGGCGGATGTAGAAGCCGAGGGGGCCGATCAGCATCCCGAACAGGAACGGCACGCGCCAGCCCCAGCTGTTCATCGCCTCGGGCGACAGGGCGGAGGCGAGGGTGTAGCCCATGACGCAGGCGACAAAGGTCGCAAGGCCCTGGCTCGCATATTGCCACGCGCCGAACAGCCCGCGGCGTCCTGCCGGCGCGGCCTCGACCAGATAGGTCGTCGCGGCGCCCATCTCTCCGCCGGCCGAGAAGCCCTGCAGAAGGCGCGCCAGCACCACCAGCGCCGGGGCCAGCAGCCCGATCTGGTCGTAAGAAGGGGTCAGGCCGAGGATGCCAGTCCCGACGGCCATCAGCGCCATGGTCAGGGTCAGCGCGGCCTTGCGGCCCTTGCGGTCGGCATAGGCGCCGATGATGATCCCGCCCAGGGGGCGCATCAGGAAGCCCACGCCAAAGGTCGCGAGCGTCAGCATCAGCTGCCCCGAGGCGGAGGCGACGGGAAAGAACACGCGGCCGATCATCACGGCGAACAGCGCATAAACCGTGAAATCGAAGAATTCGAGGAAATTGCCCGTGACCGCGGCCACCAGCGCCTTGCGCGAGATCTTCTTTTCACCGGCCGGAATCTGATCCGGGGTGGATGCTGAAAGTGACACGTGAACTCCCTCCGTGCTTATTTTATTATGGGAAGGGGTCATAAACCGGGTTCCGCAACCGCCATAATGAAATTAAGCCGGCCCCACATAACCTGTGGGTTGGGATTGATGCCGAACAGACACGACTGGAACAACCGGGTGAAGCTGCGCCACCTGCGCGCGGTGCTGGCCATCGTCGATTGCGGGGGCATCACGGCGGCGGCGTCGCGGCTTCTGGTGTCGCAGGCCGCGATCTCCAAGACGGTGGCCGAGGTGGAGGAGACGCTGGCCATCAAGATCTTCCAGCGGCAGGGGCGCGCGCTGGTTCCGACGGTGGCGGGCGAGCGATTCATCGACGCGGCCCGCAAGATTTCGGTCCAGATCAACAACCTGGGCGAGGAGCTGGACCTGCTGACACAAGGCGGCGACCGCATCCTGCGCGTTGGGCTTCAGGCCGTCACGGCGCACGAGCTGTTCATCCGCGCCGCCGCGCGGGTGGGCCTGAACCAGCCGGACGTGCGGATCCAGCTGCGGGAAGGCCACCTCGATGGCCTGATGCAGGATCTGCGGGCCGGGCGGCTGGACCTTGTCTTCGGGCGCATCGTGCCCGGCTTGTGCGCGGGACTGCACCAGCTGCCGCTTCTGCACAGCGCGGCCTCCAGCGTCGTCGCTTCGCCCGATCATCCGATCCTGTCGATGGAAAACCCGCGCTGGCCGGACCTTCTGATGCATCCATGGGTGCTGCCGCTTCCCGAAACGCCCCTGCGCAGCCATTTCGACGCGCTCGTGTCGCAGCAGCTGACCGGGCGCGTGCGCTGCGTGTTCGAGACGACGTCCCTCCCCTCCATCCTTGCCCTGCTGCACAGCATGCCGCTTCTGGCGCTGGTCCCGCAAACCGCCGCCCGCGGGTGGCAGGACGGGGGACAGGCCGCGATGCTCGACATGACGTTCCAGCCGCAAAGCGAGCCTCTCGGCCTCGTCTGGGGCGATCAGGGTGAAGCCCAGCCCCTGCTGCGACTGCTCCGGACGGAACTGGCGGAACAGTCGGCGACGTCACCGCTGTCATGGCGTGGGCCGGCGGGTCGACCGTGACACCCCCTGCGAAAGCGCCGCAATCTTCACCAGTCGGGCCCGTTGCCGCTCGAAGACAACCCTCACTCGCGGACGATGCTGCTGGACGTGGAGGCCGGGCCCGGTGGCGGACCTTCGGCCAGACGTCGGATGGCCTCTACGATCTACGATGATCCGCTGCCCCTCGCTTGGTCGCGGCGCCTGCCTTTTGGAAAAGGCAGGGAGGCCCTTCATGATCCGTTGCGGTCACTTTCACCTCGATTGCATTGTTTTTGCGCAGAAAATGCGTTGAACGGTGCCCGCCTTTTGCCCCCTGCCCCTTCGCTCTTGCACCCGGCGGCCAGACATGCCGTGATGCCCGCATGCAGAAGCGGCTTTCCATCGTTCTTGTTGATCCGGACGAACATCGCGCGGCCCCCATCGTGGAGGGGCTGCGCGAGCTTGGCGATCACGACATCCATGTCATCACCGAGGCGCGGGACCTGCCGGCCCGCATCGCCGCGCACCGGGCGGACATCGTGCTGATCGACCTCGCCAACCCCTCCCGCGACGTGCTGGAGGAACTGGCGCTGGCGTCCGGACCGCTGGACCGCCCGGTCGCGATGTTCGTCACTCATTCCGACGAAGAGCTGACCCGCGCCGCGATCGAGGCGGGCGTGTCCGCCTATGTCGTGGACGGGCTGCGCGCCGACCGGGTGAAGCCGGTGCTGGACGCGGCCATCGCCCGGTTCCGCATGTTCCAGCGGATGCGGACCGAGCTGCTGGCGACCCGCGCCGCGCTGGAGGAGCGCAAGGTCATCGACCGCGCCAAGGCGATCCTGATGCGCGCCCGCGGGATCGAGGAGGAGGCCGCCTATGCCCTGCTGCGCAAGACCGCGATGGATCAGGGCAAGCGGATCGGCGACATCGCGCAGCAGATCGTCATGGCGGCAGGCCTTCTGATATGACCCTCGACCGCATTCGTCTGGGATACGTGCCGCTGACCGACGCGGCCCCAGTCCTCATCGCGCGCGAAATGGGCTTCGCGGCCGAGGAGGGGCTGGACCTGGATCTTTCGCGCATCGGGGCCTGGGCGCAAAGCCGCGACCTTCTGGGCGCGGGCATGATCGACGCCGCGCACATGCTGGTGCCCCTGCCCGTGGCGCAGGCGGTGGGCCTTGGACCGGACCTTCCGGCGATGGATCTGGTGATGGTCCTGTCGCAGGGTGGGCAGGCGGTGGCCATCAGCCAGACCATCGCCGGCCGGATGCGGGTGGACGGCCATCCCTTTGACTTCGCCGACGCCCGGGCGGCCGGCGCGGCGCTGCGGCGGGTGGTGCGGGGTCCGCTGCGGGTGGGCGTGCCCTTCCGCTTTTCCACGCAGGCGGAGCTGATGTTCCACTGGCTGGAAGGCTGTGGCTTCGCCGTGCCCGAAATCCGCGTCGTCACCGTGCCGCCCCCGATGATGGCGGACGCCATCGCGGCGGGGGATGTGGACGCCTTCTGCGTGGGGGAGCCGTGGTGTTCCTTCGCTGTGGAACGTGGCGTGGCGACGCTTTTGCTGCCGGGGCGGGCGATCTGGGCCGCGCCTCCGGAAAAGGGCCTCGTGCTGCGGCGCGACTTCACCGAGGCCCGTCCCGACCTGACCGGCCGCCTGATGCGGGCGATCTGGCGCGCCGGCCGCTGGCTGGACGAACCGGAGAACCGGGGCACCGCCGCCGACATCCTGTCGCGTCCCGAATACCTCAACCTGCCGCCGGAACTGGCCGAACGCGGATTGCGCGGACGCCTGATGATCTCGGCCGCCGGAGAGGTGCGGGAGGACCCGGATTTCATCGCCTTCCACCGCAACGGCGCGACCTTTCCGTGGAAAAGCCTTGCCGCGCTGTTCGCCGCGCGGATGATCCGGGATCACGGGCTTCCGGCCGCGCCTGCGATGCAGGCGGCGATGGACTGCTTCCGCACCGACCTTCACCGCGAACATCTGCGCCCGGCCGGGGCGGCGCTGCCGGACGCAGATATTCGCACGGAAGGGGCGCTGCCCGCGTCGCGTCCTGTGACGGCGGAACGGGGACAGGTGATTCTGCGCGCCGACGCCTTCTTCGACGGGCGCATCTTCGATCCCCCATCCTCAACCTGACCTGATTTTGTGCAACCGGCGCGGGGCCTGCATCCTTGCGCCGCAGATGCACGTCTCGGGCATCGCCACGTCGAGGGGGGCTTGAACGGGCACACGCGGCACGCGCATCCTGACCTTGTCGCAGCGCACAACGTCGTGCGCTGCCGGACCGCAAGGATGCGGCCATACCGCGAGGAAGCGGTGTCTCATGGAAAGCCGGCTTAGGCCGCCGCCTTCCGATCGCCGCCTGTCCGTTTCCGTTCTCGGAGTATCCATGTCCGCATCCCCATTCCCGCCGGGCCTTGCCCCGGCCACCGCCCCCGCACGCCCGAAACTTGTCGTCATCGGCGCGGGCATGGCCTCGGGCCGCATGCTTGAACACCTGCTGGAGGCGGCGCCCGGCCGCTTCGACATCACTTTGTTCAACGCCGAACCGCGCGGCAACTACAACCGCCTGATGCTGTCCCCGGTGCTGTCCGGTGAAAAGACCTACGCCGAGATCGTCACCCATGACGACGCCTGGTATGCCGCCCGCGGCGTGACCTGCCGCTTTGGCGAGGCGGTGACCGCGATCGACCGCGACCGCCGCACCGTCCGCACGGCGCGGGGCGACACGCCCTATGACGCGCTGGTGATCGCCACCGGCTCCGCGCCCTTCATCCTCCCGGTGCAGGGGCGTGATTTGCCCGGCGTCGTCACCTACCGCGATCTGGAGGATACGGAGGCGATGATCGCCACCGGTGTGGCCGGCAAGGACGCCGTGGTGATCGGCGGCGGCCTTCTTGGGCTGGAGGCGGCGGCGGGCATGGCCGCGCGGGGCGCCCGCGTCACCGTGGTCCACCTGATGGGCCACCTGATGGAACGCCAGCTTGACCCGGCGGCGGGCTACCTGCTGCAGCGCGATCTGGAACGCCGGGGCATCACCGTCCACTGCAAGGGCGCGACCAAGGCCATCCTTGGCACCGACCGGGCCGAGGCCGTGCTGCTGGAGGACGGAACCGTCTACCCCGCCGACCTTGTCTGCATGGCCGTGGGCATCCGCCCCGAAACCCGCCTCGCCACCGATGCAGGGCTGGAGGTGGCGCGGGGTGTCATGGTGGACAGCACGCTCCGCACCTCGGACCCGCACATCTTCGCGCTTGGCGAATGCGTGGAACATGACGGCCAGCTGTTCGGGCTTGTGGCGCCGCTTTATGACCAGGCGCAAGTGCTGGCCGCGACCCTTCTGGGGCAGGAAGCGGCCTTCGCCCCGGTGCAGACGGCGACGAAGCTGAAGGTCACGGGTTGCGACCTGTTCAGCGCCGGCGATTTCGCCGACGCGCCGGACCGCGAGGACATCGTCTTCCGCGATCCCGGGCGTGGCATCTACAAGCGGCTGGTGCTGAAGGACGACCGCATCCTGGGTGCGGTGATGTATGGCGACACCGCCGACGGCAGCTGGTTCGCCGGGCTGATGAAGGACGGCACGGACATCCGCGCCACGCGCGACACGCTGATCTTCGGCCCGGGGGCGGGCAAGGCCGATCCACTGGCCGCCGTTGCCGCGCTTCCCGACGCCGCGGAGATCTGCGGCTGCAACGGCGTGAGCAAGGGCGCCATCGCGGGCGCGGTCCGGGGCGGCGCCTGCACGCTGGAGGCCGTCCGCACCTGCACCAAGGCCAGCGCGTCCTGCGGGACCTGCACAGGACTGGTGGAACAGGTGATGAAGCTGACGCTGGGGGACGACTTCGCAGCGCCCGCGCCGGCGGGCATGTGCAAGTGCACCGATCACAGCCACGAGGATGTGCGCCGCCTGATCAAGTCCATGGCGCTGAAATCCATCCCCGCCGTGATGCAGGAACTGGGGTGGACGACGGCGGGCGGCTGCGCCTCGTGCCGGCCGGCGCTGAACTTCTACCTGCTGGCGGACTGGCCGCTGGAGTATCGCGACGACCGGCAAAGCCGCTTCGTGAACGAACGCAACCACGCCAACATCCAGAAGGACGGCACCTATTCCGTCGTGCCGCGCATGTGGGGCGGCGTGACCACGCCCGCCGAACTGCGCGCCATCGCCGACGCGGCCGAGAAATATGACGTGCCGATGGTCAAGGTGACGGGCGGCCAGCGCATCGACCTTCTGGGCGTCCGGAAAGAGGATCTGCCCCGCATGTGGGCCGACCTGAACGCAGCCGGGATGGTGTCGGGCCACGCCTATTCCAAGGGCCTGCGCACCGTGAAGACCTGCGTGGGGACCGAATTCTGCCGCTTCGGCACGCAGGATTCGACGGGGTTGGGCATACGGCTCGAAAAGCTCCTCTGGGGCACGTGGACGCCGCACAAGGTGAAGCTGGGCGTGTCCGGCTGCCCCCGCAACTGCGCCGAGGCGACGTGCAAGGACGTGGGCATCGTCTGTGTGGAAAGCGGCTATCAGGTCAGCGTGGCCGGTGCCGCGGGGATGGAGGTGAAGGCGACCGAACTGATCGCCGCCGTTCCGACCGAGGACGAGGCCGTGGAGATCACGACCGCCTTCATCCAGCTCTATCGCGAGCATGCCCGCTATCTGGACCGACCCTACAAATGGGTGCCGAAGGTGGGCCTGTCTTGGGTCATTGCGCAGGTGGTGGACGACCTGCCGAACCGCCGCGCGCTTGTGGCACGGTTCGAGGTCAGCCAGTCCGTCTACCGCCGCGACCCTTGGGCCGAACACGCCCGCCCCGAGGAACGCACGAAATGGGGCCCGATGGCCGACCTGTCGCTGGAGGCTGCGGAATGAACATGATCGACATCGGCCCCCTGTCCAACATCCCCCGCGAAGGGGCGCGGGTGGTGAAGACGCGCCTTGGCTGCGTCGCCGTGTTCCGCACGGCCACGGATCAGGTCTTCGCCCTGCAGGACCGCTGCCCGCACAAGGGCGGCCCCTTGTCCGAAGGCATCGTCCACGGCACCCACGTCACCTGCCCGCTGCACAACCGCGTCTTCGACCTGTCCACCGGTCTGGGCGAAGGGGAGGTGCCGACCTACGCCGCCCGGGTCGAAGGCGGACGCGTGCTGATCGACTCCACCCTCCTGTCCCGCTCCGCCGCCTGAAGGAACCCTGCCATGAACAAGATGACGATCGACGAAATCACCCGCGACGACCTGACCATGATGATCCTGCGCGCCAAGAAGCGCGCGGGGCTGACCTGGTCCGAGATCGCGGAGCGGATCGGCATGTCGCCGGTCTGGACCCATTCCGCGGCGACGGGCATGAACGCCTTTCCCCCGGACAAAGCCCGTGCCTTCGCTACGCTTCTGGCCCTGCCGGACAATGCGGTGGACCTGCTGGCCGACAGCCCGGTGAAGGTCTGGGACCAGACGGTGCCGACCGACCCCTGCCTTTACCGCTTCTACGAGATGATGGGCGTCTACGGCCCGACGCTGAAGGCCCTCATCAACGAGGAGTTCGGCAACGGCATCATGTCCGCCATCGACTTTTCCATGCATCTGGAGCGCGAGCCCCACCCCAAGGGGGACCGGGTGAAGCTGACGATGTCGGGAAAATACCTCGGCTATTCCCACTGGTAAGAAGAACAACAACAGGAAGGTCTGCACACATGTCCTATGTCAATCCCGCCGACTTCGCCCGCAAGATGATCGACGCGGGCGCCGCAAAGGCCCTGATGTCCACCAAGGACACGCTGATCCGCGCCTACATGGCCGGGGCGATCCTGGCGCTGGCGGCGGCCTTCGCCGTCACCGTCACGGTCAACACCGGCCAGCCCCTGATCGGGGCGCTGCTGTTCCCCGTCGGGTTCTGCATGCTTTATCTTCTGGGCTTCGATCTTCTGACCGGAGTCTTCACGCTGGTGCCGCTGGCGCTGCTGGACAAGCGGCGCGGCGTGACGATGAAGGGGCTGTGGCGGAACTGGGGCCTCGTCTTCGCGGGCAACTTCGCGGGCGCGTTCACCGTGGCGATCTTCATGGCCATCATCGTGACCTTCGGCTTTTCGACGGAACCCAACGCCGTGGGCCAGCAGATCGGCCATATCGGCGAAGGGCGGACGCTGGGCTATGCCGCGCACGGGGCGGGCGGGATGCTGACGCTCTTCATCCGCGCGGTCATGTGCAACTGGATGGTGTCCACGGGCGTCGTGGCGGCGATGATGTCCACCTCCGTCTCGGGCAAGATCATGGCGATGTGGATGCCGATCCTGGTGTTCTTCTACATGGGGTTCGAACATTCCATCGTGAACATGTTCCTGTTCCCGTCGGGCCTTCTGCTGGGCGGCCAGTTCACGGTCATGGACTACCTGATCTGGAACGAGATTCCGACCGTGATCGGCAACCTCGTGGGCGGGCTGACCTTTGTGGGCGCGATGATCTACGCCACCCATTACCGCACCAGCCCGGCGGTGGACACGGACGACGCCCCCGTCGCCGTTCCCGCGGAATAGGGAGGGGATCATGATCCACACCACCGCCTTTCCCAAGGGCCGCATCACGCTGGTCGGGGCAGGACCCGGATCGGCCGACCTTCTGACCCTGCGGGCGGTGGCGCGGCTGCAGGCGGCGGACGTGATCTTCTTCGACCGGCTGGTCGACGCGGATGTGCTGGCCATGGCCGGCGACCGGGCCGAACGCGTGTTCGTGGGAAAGGAGGTCGGCCACCACGCCTGGCCCCAGTCCCGCATCAACGCCGAGATCGTGCGCGCCGCCCTGTCGGGGCAAAACGTGGTCCGGCTGAAATCGGGTGACCCTTCGGTCTTCGGGCGCGCGGCGGAGGAGATCGCCGCCGCCCGCGCCGTCGGGCTGGAGGTGGAGGTGGTGCCCGGCATCACCGCGGCCAGCGCGGCGGCCGCCCGCCTGTGCCACCCCCTGACGGAACGCGGGGTGACCGACCGCCTCGTCCTCGCCACCGGCACCTGCGGCGCCGAGGAGGAATGGTCGGGCCTGTCCGGCCTTGTGCAGCCGGGAACCACCATCGTCCTTTACATGGCGATGCGCCGCCTGCCGGTGGCGGGGGCGGAGCTGCGGCGGGCGGGCCTGCCCCTCGACACGTCCGTCACCATCTGCGCGCAGGTGGAAAAACGGGGCGAGACGCATCTTCACACCACCGTGGCAGAGATGGCCGCGGACGCCGCCCTTGCCGGGATCCGCGACTGCGCCGTGGTCTTCATCCGCGTGCCAAAGAAGGCGCTCGCGAAGGGGGCGCGGGTGGTGGACCGGCCAGAGGTCACCGCGGTGGGCTGATGCGTCGTCGCGGAGGAAACCTGAGCGTTGGGCCGTGCCACCGAACAGCATGCGGTCCCCTCAAGGCCTGCTCCGCCCTCGAACTGCCACTGCCGGTTCCCGCCGGACTTTTGGCTCTGCCCCTTACCGCGAAGTGCCCCCGCCGCTCCCTCGCCAGGTCGTCTCTCCGTCACAAAGGCGCGGTAAGGGTAAACGAATGATGTCCGCCGGCGTGCAGCCCGGCGCAGGAACGCGTGGAGGCGGCGATGAATGTGGGTGAAGCGGGCGCGGGCTGGCAGTCCTTCATGGTGGATCGGCAGGCGCGCATGGACGCGGCAAGCGACGACGCGCTGAAGGACCATTTCGCGGCCGAGATCGAGATCGCGAAGCTGAACCTTCAGGCGATGGGTTCGGAAGGCACGGTCGATGCCGTGCCTCCGCCCGCCGAAAACTCACTCGCCGTGCAGGCCGAACAGACGCCCGATCCTGTCGCCCGAACGGATGGCCCGCCGGCCAAGGGCGACTTCCAGCTGACCGGCCCCCTGGCGCAATACACCGACGAGATACGGACCGCCTCGGACGCCACGGGCGTTCCGCCCGAACTGATCGCCGCCGTGATCTGGGACGAATCCAAGGGCATCGCCAGCGCCGGCACCGTGAACGGCGAGAACGGGATGCAGGATTCGGGCCTGATGCAGGTGAACTCCGAAACCTATGCCGCGCTGAAGGAGCAGTTCCCCGACCTTCTGGGCGGCGACGTGATGGGCGTGCAGGACAACATCATGGCCGGGGCGCTCTATCTGTCGCAGCAGCACCAGCAGTTCGGGGACTGGGATCTGGCGCTTCGGGCCTACAATTCCGGCCCGGGCTCGGTGGACCCGTCCGACGCCTCCATCTCCACCACCGGCCTTGGGACCAAGAACTACGTGGAGAAGGTGACCTATTTCGAGGACCTGATCTCGCGCGGGCAGGTTCTTCCCGACGGATATCCCGGCGGGAACGAGATGTACTGAGACCTGCGGGTGAAACCGGAATAGACGCCCGAAATCCGGCGACATGAGGCACAGGGGACGGGTAGAACCTCCTCATGCTGTTCGATCTCCCTGACCACCCGACCCTCTATGCGGCCTTGCTGGCCCGCGACGCCCGCTTCGACGGACAGGCCTTCGTGTGCGTTGCCTCCACCGGCGTGTTCTGCCGGCTGACCTGCCCGGCGCGAAAGCCGAAGGCGGAGAACTGCACCTTCTTCGCCACCATCGGCGAATGCCTCGAAGCAGGCTACCGCGCCTGCAAGCGATGCCACCCGCTGCAGGCCGCAGCGCTGGCCGATCCGACCATCGCCGCCTTGCTTCATGCGCTGGACGAACGGCCCGACCTGCGCTGGTCCGAAGGACATGTCGAACAACTCGGCTACGACCTGTCCACCGTGCGCCGCAGCTTCAAGCGGCAGTTCGGCATGACCTTTCTGGAGATGGCCCGCCAGCGCCGCCTGCGCGAAGGGTTCGAGACGCTGGCCACCGGCGGCAAGGTCATCACGGCCCAGCATGAGGCGAGCTTCGAGTCCGCCAGCGCCTTCCGCGCCGCTTTTGCCCGGCTTCTCGGCTGCGCGCCCGCGGACCTTCGGACGGACCGGCGGCTGCGGGCGACGTGGATTCCCACCCCGCCGGGTGACATGATCGCGGTCAGCAGCCGCAGCCACCTGCACCTGCTGGAGTTCGTGGACCGCAAGGGCCTGCCCGCCGAACTGGCCCGATTGCAGGCGGCGTCGAAGGAGGGGATCGGGATCGGCGCCCTGCCACCCTCGGATCAGGCCGCGGCGGAGCTGGCCGACTACTTCGCCGCCCGCTCGGACCGCTTCCAGACGCCGCTCGCCTTGGCCGGCAGCGCCTTCACCCAGCAGGTCTGGGACGCGCTGCGCGAGATCCCGGCTGGCGAGACGCGCAGCTATTCCGAGATTGCTCGGCAAGTGGGTCGGCCTGCCGCCGTGCGCGCGGTCGCCCGCGCCAACGGTGCCAATCAGATCGCGCTGATGATCCCCTGCCACCGTGTCATCGGCGCGGACGGCTCCCTGACCGGCTATGGCGGCGGCCTCTGGCGCAAGCAGCGCCTGATCGAGATCGAGCGGCAGTTGAAGGCGGTGCGGGGCCCCGTGACGCCGTAGTTTGTCTCTATGGCACAGATCCCTCAGGGTCGGGCCGCAATCCACGTCCAAGCCAAAGACCCGCACCAAGGTGGCCCCGGCCCCGGCAGAACATCGCCATGAGGCCGATCTTCTCCTCGCTTCCCTTCAAGAGCACGCCGCGCCCGGCGTCCCATGTCATGGAATCCACGTCCTCCGGCCCGTTCATCAGGCCCGTCATCAGGATTGTCCCCATCCCCTGCCCCGGGATAGGATCGGGTCATGAGCCATGCACATCACCCCTCCTCGCATCCCGACATCATCAAGCGGCTGAAGCGCGCCGCGGGGCACCTTCAGCACGTGATCGCCATGCTGGAGCAGGACCGCCCCTGTCTTGACACTGCCACGCAGCTTCTGGCGGTGGAGCGGGGCATCATCGCCGCCAAACGCACGCTGATCCACAACCACATGGACCATTGCCTTGGCACGGCCGAGGACGGGGCCGGACCGCACGATCTGGAAGAGATCAAGGCGCTGGCCAAGCTGCTGTGACCCATCCCCCCCGGGGGGATTGCAGCCGGCCCGCCGGATGATGTATCCCCCCACGGGGGATGCTTCCATCCCCGATTCGCATGGTGGACCGGCAGATGACCCCCTTCGACGACCTCATGGCCCAAGGCGCCGCCCGCGCCTGGTTCTTCATCCCGAGCGCGATCCTTCTGGGCGCGCTGCACGGGCTGGAGCCGGGCCATTCCAAGACCATGATGGCCGCCTTCATCGTGGCGATCCGGGGCACCGTGAAGCAGGCGGTCCTGCTGGGCGTCTGCGCCACAATCTCGCACACCGTGGTGGTCTGGGCGATCGCGCTGGCGGGAATGTGGCTTTATCAGGGCATGGACGCCGAGGCGGTGGAGCCGTATTTCCAGCTTCTGTCGGGGGTCATCATTATCGGGCTGGCGCTGTGGATGATCGCGCGGACACGGCGGGACCGCCGGCCGGAGGCCGTGCATGGACATCACCATGACCATCATCATGATGAAAGCCGCATCGTGGACACCGGCCACGGCAAGGTCGAACTCTCGATCTTCGAGGAAGGCCAGCCGCCGCACTGGCGCCTGCGCACGATCAGCGGCCACCCTTGGGCGGCGCGGGACGTCACGGTGGACACGGTGCGCCCGGACGGCACCCATCAGACGTTCCGAATGACGGACCGTGACGGCACTCTGGAATCGGTGGATCCGATCCCCGAGCCGCACACCTTCACGGCCCGCCTAACCCTGTCGCACGGCGATCACGGCCATGGCTACGACCTGTCCTTTCCTGAAGTCGCGGGGCTTCAGCTGGACACCGACGAACCCATGGACGCCCATGCCCGCGCCCATGCCGACGACATTCGCCGCCGCTTTGACGGCCGCCCCGTCACGAACGGGCAGATCGCGATGTTCGGGATCACCGGCGGCCTTCTGCCCTGCCCCGCCGCGATCACGATCCTGCTGATCTGTCTGCAACTGAGGGAGTTTTCGCTGGGCGCGGTGATGGTGCTGTGCTTCTCGCTCGGCCTCGCGCTGACACTGGTGACGGTGGGCGTCGTCGCGTCTCTCGGGTCGCGCAAGGCGCGTGGGCGTTTCCCGTGGCTGGCCAAGATTGCGGGGCGCGCGCCCTATCTGTCGGGCATCGTCATCATTCTGGTGGGGCTCTATGTCGGCTGGCACGGCGTGGCGGGCATCCTCGGCTGAGCTGTCCGGCGGCCGTCCCACGGACGCCAAGGCTTCGCCGCAGCGCGTCCGGCGGAAGTGATTTGCGCGGGGCCTCTCGCGCGGCCAGCACGATCCGGCGGTCCGCGCGGCCCAACCACCACCCGCGCGCAACCCGGTTCAGGCGGACCTGACCAACGTCCCACAAGCTGGCCTCAAGGTCAGGGATCGCTTCCAAGGATGAAGAACGTTGCGGCGTCAGCCCTTGGTGTGCAGGCAGAGATCGGCAGTGACGCGATCGGGAGCGACTGCGCGCCGGGCCCGGTGCGACGGGCCCAACCCACGCTCCGGTCATCTCACGCGTCACCCAGCCATGGCGCCAGCAGGTGCGGCACGGGGAAACCTGTCGACGCCTTGCTGGAAGGTCCTTCCCGGACCAACGGGCGAGCTTTGTCTTGGCGGCTCACCGGGGCAGAGGGGCGGGCGCCCCGGTCGTACGTGAAGGCTGCATCACCTTATGGACTCTCCGACCCGACGGCGTCACGCTGCTTCAGGCAGGGAAGGAAAGCAGGTCCGCATTGACGGTCGTGGCGGGGCGGTGGCCGGCCAGCGCCTCGATCACGTGGGTGGCGGCGCGGTCAGCCACGCGGATCAGCGCGGCCTCGGTCGTGGCGCCCATGTGGGGGGTGAAGACCACGGGCAGATCGCGCAGCGGCCCTTCGGGCGCGCCGTGTTCATAGACGTCCAGCCCCGCCCCGGCCAGCGTGCCCGTAGTCAGGGCGGCGGCCAGAGCCGCCTCGTCCACCAACCCTTCACGCGCGGTGTTGATCAGGATCGCGCCCGGCTTCATCAGCGCGAAGCGTTTGGCGTTCATCATGTGCCGCGTTTCCGCCCGCATGGGGGTGTGGAGCGAGACGAGATCGGCCTCGGCCAACCCCTCCTCCAACCCGACGGAGGCGATGTCGGTCGCGCGCGGCGAATGGACAAGGACGCGCATGTCGAAGGCGCGGTCCAGCATCCGCCCCAGTTCGCGCCCGATGGCGCCCCAGCCGACGATCAGCGCGGTGCGGCCCTGAAGCTCGGTGAAGGTCGCGCTTTCACGAAAGGCGGCGCGACCGGCCCGTTCCGCCGCATCCCCGGCCGCGATGCCCCGTGCCACCGCCAGCGCAAGGCCAAGCGCGAGTTCCGCGACCGACCGCGCGTTCGCGCCCGGCACGTTGCACACCGGAATGCCCCGTGCGCCCGCCGCCGCCTTGTCCACCGCATTGTGCCCCGTCCCGTGGACCGAGATCACGCGCAGCCCCGGCGCTGCCGCGATGGCCGCCGCCGAAAAGCCCGCGTTGCGCGTGATCACGGCGTCACAGGGGCCGGCAAGGGCGGCCACTGTCTCCATGTCAGAGGAAGGGCAGATCACGGGTTCGATCCCGTGGGCGCGCAGCAGGTCCAGACCACGGGCATGGATGGGTTGGACGATCAGACATTTCATCGGCAGGACATTCGTTTAGGATCGATGGGCCATCGTGGCAGATACGGCAGACTGTGCGCAAGAACGCTGCAGGGCATTCGCATGTTGTTGTGCTGGGCGCCGAGCAGGATGTCGACCGGCGGCGGTCAAAGAACCATCCCCGGCAGCCTCCCGCCGGTCGGGCAGGAGGTCGATCCTTCGCGAAAAGCCGCCCCACCCGAACAAGGCCTGCGCGGAGAATGACGAACGGGTTGGCAGGCGGCAGAACTGCGCCGGCGCTTTCACGGCGCGATGGCTTGCTTCATACCGGAAGTAGAGGCAGGTCGCAGGACAGTCTGTAGATCGAGGTTCCAAAATCCGTCGCGCTGTCGGAAAATCTGCGCTGCAGTCGAGCACGGGTCAGCGCATGGACCGCATGCGGGCGCCCGCAAGCCGAACCCCGTCATGACCAGGCAGGCAGGGTCAGTGATAACCTGCCCGAATCCTGACACAGGTGCTGGAGCGGCGATGCCGAACATACCGGGACCGCCAGAGGGCCACGCAGGCGCGGACTCCCCCGCCCGGCTTTGCCAACATGACCACGCCCGGCGCGACTTGCGGACGGGCGAAGAGATCGGCTCCTTCGCCCGCGCCGGTATCAGGCGACGCCGGAACCGCCCGTGGCGCCATACACCTCGCCCGTGATGT
Source organism: Falsirhodobacter sp. 20TX0035 (assembly GCF_028307215.1). Lineage (GTDB taxonomy): Bacteria > Pseudomonadota > Alphaproteobacteria > Rhodobacterales > Rhodobacteraceae > Falsirhodobacter. The sequence continues at coordinate 35,544 of NZ_JAQMHV010000008.1, forward strand.
AGCTGCCTTCCCGGCTGGCCAGCAGCACGTAGATCGGCGCGATTTCCACCGGCTGGCCCGGACGCCCAAACGGGGTCTGGGAGCCGAAGGATTTCACCGCGTCCTGCGGCTGCCCGCCGGAAGGTTGCAGCGGCGTCCAGAACGGGCCGGGCGCGACAGCATTGGCGCGGATGCCCTTTTCCATCAGCTGCTTTGCCAATGCTTGCGTGTAGGCCACGATGCCGGCCTTCGTGGTCGCATAATCCAGAAGCATGGCGGACGGATCGTAGGCCTGAACGGAAGCGGTCGTCACCACCGCCGCGCCCGCCGGCAGGTGGGGCACCGCCGCCTGCGCGATCCAGTGCATCGCATAAAGGTTCGTCTTCATCGTCCGGTCGAAGTCCCCAGTGGAGAGCTTGCCGATCTCGGTCCGGAACTGCTGGCGGCCGGCGTTGATCACCAGGATGTCGAGGCCGCCGAGATCGGACACCGCCTTTTCCACCATCTGCTGGCACCACGCTTCATTCGTGATGTCGCCCGGCAGCAACACGGCGGTGCGGCCCTCGGCGCGGATCAGGGTGGCGACCTCCTCGGCATCGGCGCTTTCCGCCTCAAGATAGGAAATGGCAACGTCCGCCCCTTCGCGGGCATAAGCGATGGCCACGGCGCGGCCGATGCCGGAATCGCCGCCGGTGATCAGCGCACGGCGCCCCGCCAGCCGGCCCGACCCGCGATAGCTCTCCTCGCCGTGGTCCGGCACCGGGTCCATGGCCGAGACGGAGCCGGGGGAGGATTGTGGCTGTTCCGGGAAGGGCGGCTGGGGATACTGGGTGCGCGGGTCCTGAAGGCGAAGGCGGTCGGTCATGGGTGGCTCCTGCTTGTTTCAAGGACCCAACGGCCGCTGCTGCCGGACGTTCCGGCAGGACGGGTCACACATGATTGAACGGGCCCGTCAGAACGTCGGGGGCGTGCAGGCGCTCACCACCTCGCACATAATCTCGCCGGTGTTGCGGAACCGGTGCGGCGTGGTGCTGGTGAAGTAATAGGCGTCGCCGGGGCCAAGGTCGTGCACCTCGTCCCCCACCGTCACCTCCAGCCGGCCCGCGATGATGACGCCGCACTCCTCGCCTTCATGCGACAGGGCGTGGCGGCCGGAGTCGCGGCCGGGCTCGTAGAATTCGTGCAGCATCTGCAGGGCGCGGTTCGGGCGCTGCGCGGCGATCAGCAGGTACTTGATCCCCGGCGCGCCGATGTTCACGTGATCGCCCCGCCGGAAGACGCGGGCGCTTTCGGGCGCCAGTTCGAAGCTGAAGAAGCTGGCCAGATCCATCGGGATCCCATCCAGGATCTTCTTCAGCACCGACACCGACGGCTGCATCGCCATCGATTCGATCTGCGAGATGGTGCCGCTGCCCACCCCGGTCCTGCGCGCCAGCTCGCGCTGCGACAGACCCTTCGACCGCCGCACCACGCGCAGCCGCATCGCGACCATCGCTTCCACCTCGGCCATGCGCTTCCCCGCTTTTCATCGAAATCACCCTACAGGATTTCGCTGGAAAAACAGCGCGATTTCTGCTGTCACAAATCAGTCTTGTCGGGGAGTCGGACGTGTGCCCAGATGATCCGTCCCCTCCGGAGTTGCAGATGAAAGACGCGACCCTTCCCAACGATCCGTCCAGCTTCTGGATGCCGTTCACCCCGAACCGCGACTTTATGGCGAACCCTCGCCTGATCACGGCGGGCGATGGGATGTACTACACCAGCCAGGACGGTCGGCAGATCCTCGATGCCGCGGCGGGCCTTTGGTGCGTGAACGCCGGCCACAATGCCCGCCGCGTGGTGGAGGCGGTGCAGAAGCAGGTGGCGACGCTGGATTATGCCCCGCATTTCAACTTCGGCACCCCGCAGGCGTTCGAACTGGCCTCCCGCCTTGCCCGCCTGTTCCCGGATGGGCTGGACCACGTGTTCTTCACCAATTCGGGATCGGAGTCGGTGGACACGGCGCTGAAGATCGCGCTGCACTACCACCGGATGCGCGGGGACGCCGCCCGCACCCGCCTGATCGGGCGCGAACGCGGGTATCACGGAACAGGCTTCGGCGGCATCTCGGTCGGCGGGATCGTGAAGAACCGGATGCATTTCGGCTCCATGCTGACCGGCGTCGACCACATGCGCCACACCCATGACCTGTCGCGCAACGCTTTCAGCAAGGGCTGCCCCGAACACGGGGCCGAACTGGCCGACGACCTGATCCGCATCGCCGAACTGCACGATCCCTCCACCATCGCCGCCGTGATCGTGGAGCCGATGGCAGGATCGACCGGCGTGCTGCTGCCGCCCATCGGCTACCTGAAGCGCCTGCGCGAGATTTGCGACCGCTACGGGATCCTTTTGATCTTCGACGAGGTGATCACCGCCTATGGCCGTTTGGGCCGCGCCTCGGCCGCGGAATATTTCGGGGTTACGCCCGACATCATCACGACCGCCAAGGGCCTGACCAACGGCACCATCCCGATGGGCGCGGTGATCGTCAGCGACCGCATCCACGCCTCGGCCATGGACAACGCCGACAGCCCGATCGAGATCTTCCACGGCTACACCTATTCCGCCCATCCCGTGGCGGTGGCGGCGGCCCTCGCCTCCCTCGACACCTATGCCGAGGAGGATCTGTTCGCCCGCGCCGATGGCCTTGCCGCCAAGTGGGAGGAAGCGGTGCACGGTCTGCGCGGGCTGCCCCACGTGAAGGACCTGCGCAACCTCGGCCTTGTCGCGGGGATCGAGCTGGAACCCCGCCCCGGTGCCGCCGGCGCCCGCGGGACGGAGGCAATGAAGACCGCATGGGACCGCGGCCTCATGATCCGCGTTACCGGCGACATCATCGCCCTCTCCCCTCCGCTCATCATCTCGGAGGGCGAGATCGACATGCTGTTCGGCACGCTGGCCGACATCCTGCGCACGCTTCCCTGATCCGGAGACTTCCCATGACCCCTATCACCCCCATCGGCCACTACATCGGCGGGCGCGTCGTTCCCGGGGACGGCCGCACGCAGGACGTGACGAACCCCGCCACGGGCGCGGTCACGGGCCGCGTGGCGCTGGCCACCGCCGCAACGGTGGATCAAGCCGTCGCCGCGGCCCGCACCGCCTTTCCCGCCTGGGCCGACACGCCCCCGATCCGCCGGGCGCGGCTGATGAACGCGTTCCTCGCCCTTGTCCGCCAGCACAAGGACAATCTGGCCCGCGCGATCACCGCCGAACACGGCAAGGTCTTCACCGACGCGCAGGGCGAAGTCGAACGCGGCATCGACATCATCGAGTTCGCCTGCGGCATGCCCCAGCTTCTGAAGGGCGACTACACCGACCAGGTCTCCACGGGCATGGACAACTGGACGCTGCGCCAGCCCCTGGGCGTGGTGGCGGGCATCACGCCCTTCAACTTCCCCGTCATGGTGCCGATGTGGATGTTCCCCGTGGCCATTGCGGCGGGCAACACCTTTGTCCTGAAACCTTCGCCAACGGATCCCTCGGCCTCGCTGATCTATGCCGACCTGATGAAGCAGGCGGGCTTCCCCGACGGCGTCTTCAACGTCGTGCAGGGCGACAAGGTGGCGGTGGACGCGTTGCTGGAGCATCCGGACGTGAAGGCGATCTCCTTCGTCGGGTCCACGCCCATCGCCAACTATATTTACGAAACCGGCGCGCGGCACGGCAAGCGGGTGCAGGCGCTTGGCGGGGCCAAGAACCACATGATGATCATGCCCGACGCCGACATGGAAAAGGCGGCGGATGCGCTGATCGGAGCAGGCTACGGCTCGGCGGGCGAACGCTGCATGGCGATTTCGGTCGCGATCATGGTGGGGGATGCGGGTGACAAACTGATCCCGATCCTGAAGGCGCGCGCCGAGACGCTGAAGATCACCAATGGCGAGGATCTGTCGGCGGAGATGGGCCCCATCGTCACCGCTGCCGCCCGCGACCGCATCCGCGGCTATATCGACGCCGGCGTGGCCGAGGGAGCCGAACTGGTCGTCGACGGGCGCGACTTCTCCGTCCCCGGACACGAGGGCGGCTTCTGGCTGGGCGCCACCCTCTTCGACCGCGTGACCCCCGACATGAAGATCTACCGCGACGAGATCTTCGGCCCGGTCCTGTCCTGCCTGCGCGTCGACACCTTCGCCGAGGGGCTGACGCTGATCAACGACCACGAATTCGGCAACGGCGTCTCGCTTTTCACCCGCGACGGCCATGTGGCGCGGGAGTTCGGGCGGCGGGTGCAGGTGGGCATGGTCGGCATCAACGTCCCGATCCCCGTGCCCATGGCCTGGCACGGCTTCGGCGGCTGGAAGCGCAGCCTGTTTGGCGACATGCATGTTTATGGCGAGGAAGGCGTGCGCTTCTACACCAAGCAGAAGTCGATCATGCAGCGCTGGCCCGAAAGCATCGTGGAGGGTGCCGAGTTCACGATGCCTGTGGCGACGTGATCCTTTCGCCTTGCGCCGCCGGATCTTTCGCTGCTGCTGAACCGCGCTCTTCGGCAGCGGGCGCGCCGCGGCCTTGTCCCGGGGACGCATAAGGGGTTCTGCCGGTCCGTTTCCGTCCTGACGGCATTGTCACCGATGCGGGCGTGCGGATCACGCAGGGCTGTGCGGCGCCCCCTTGCGCACGGGCTTGCAATTTACCCGCCCGGATCCTTGCGGCCCGCCGGACAGCGTCGCCAGCAGGCAGGGCCCGCAGCCAACCGGATCAGCGGCGCCCCAGCCGGTAGAACCGCGCGCCGTTCGCTTCCATGATTGCGGCCATCGCCTCGGCTCCGAAGCGGTAGGCCAGCAGGTCGCGGGCCAGTTGCAGCACCTTTGGATAAGTCGCGGCAAGGGTGCAGACCGGCCAGTCCGACCCGAACACCAGCCGCTCCGGTCCGAACGCGTCAGCCACGATGTCGAAGAAGGGCCGGATGCGGTCCGCGCTCCACTCCTCCCCCGCCTCCGTCACGAGGCCGGAGATCTTGCAGTGCATCCCGGGCACCGCCGCCAGCGCGCGGATGTCGCGCACCCACGCGTCCTCCAGCGGCGCCGTCATGTCGGGCTTGGAGATGTGGTCCACGATCGCGTGCAGCCCCGGCGCGGCGCGCAGGGCCTCGATCATCGCCGGAAGGTGGTGCGGGAAGGTGAGGATGTCGAAGGGAATGCCCCGGCGCGCCACCTCGGCTAGGCTGGTGCGGAACTGCGGATGGCCGATGCGGGCAGGGTCATGCTCCTGCAGCATCGGGCGCAGGCCCACCCATTTCGGCTGCGCCGCGTAATGGTCCAGCCGGGCGGCGAAACAGTCGTCGAACATGTCGATCCAGCCGACCACGCCCGCCACGAAGTCCGTGGTTCGCGCGAGGTCCAGCAGGAAGTCGGTCTCCGCCTCGGTTTCCGCGGCTTGGATCAGGACGGTGCGGGTCACACCGGCGGCGTTCAGCAGGGGCCGAAGATCCTCCGGCCCGAAGTCGCGGTACAGCGCGACCAGATCGGGGGACATCCACCCGTAATCCCCCCGCGCGACGGTCCAGAAATGCTGATGTGCGTCAAGCATGGCCTTACGTCCGCAGGACGCCCTTCTTGAGGATGATGTTCGCGTAAAGCCGCCGTTCGCCCGTGGCGATCACGGCATAGGCCTCCTGCGCCCGATCGTAGAACTCGAAGCGGTCGATCAGGTCCATGCCCACCGGCCGCCCTTCGGAAGTGGCCATCGCGGCCTCGAACGCGTCGTAGATCGGGGGCCGGCCGTCGGGGGCGTCCATGGCAGCGGCGGGCGCGTCCACGAAATCGTCCAGCGGCAGGACGGACAGGACGGCGTCCAGCGTATCGGTGGCGCTGACCGGCAGGCGGATCAGGCGCTGCGCCACGGCGGCGGCGGGGAAGTTGGCGTCGGTGATCACCAGTTCGTCCCCGTGGCCCATGTCCGAAAGGATCGCCAGCAGGTCGCCGGTCAGAAGGGGGTTCACGTTCTTCAGCATCTCATTCTCCCAAGGCTTCATCCAGATCGGCCCAGATCGCGTCGGGCAGATCGGTGTCGAACCATTCGACGTTCTGGCGCAGTTGCGTGGCGGTCTTGGCGCCGATCACCACGGCGGTGACGGCGGGGTAGCGCATGGGGAAGCGGATCGCGGCGGCGGCCAGAGGCACGTCGTATCCGTCGCAGACGGCGCGCAGCGCTTCCACCTTGGCCACAATGGCGGAATCGGCGTCGGCATAATTGAACTTCCGCCGCCCGCCCTTCGGGGCCGCTAGGATGCCCGAGTTGTAGACGCCCGCCACCACCAGCGCCACGCCCCGACGCTCGGCCAGCGGCAGGAAAATGTCCGCCGCGTCCCGGTCCAGAAGCGAATAGCGCCCGGCCAGCATGCAGCAGTCCAGATCCGTCTCCTCCAGCGCGTCGCGGATGGCTTCCCATTCGTTCACGCCCAGACCAAAGCCGCCGATGTCGCCCGCGGCCTTCAGCTCCTGCAACGCGCGGAAGCCGCCGCCCTTCGTCAGTGCGCCCCAGTGGTGGTCGTGCAGGTCGGCATGGGTGACGCGGCCGATGTCGTGGACATAAAGCAGGTCGATCCGCTTCATCCCCAGCCGCTGCTGGCTGTCGTCATAGCTGCGCATCACGCCGTCATAGCTGTAGTCGAAGACCTCGCGGAACGGCAGCCCGTTCCACCAGCCGGGGTCCAGCGGGTTCTTCGGCGGTTCGGGCGGAAGCGTGCGGCCGGCGCGTTCGGTGGTCATCCGGCGGCCAACCTTGGTGGACAGGGTGAAGCCGTCCCGCTCCCTCAGCGTCTGGCCGACAAGGTGTTCGGCGCGGGTCAGGCCATACATCGGCGCCGTGTCGAAGTAGCGGATGCCAAGATCCCAGGCCGTGTCCAGCATCTCCAGCGCCTGCGCGGCGGGGACGTCGGCGTAAAGCCCGCCCAGGGGGGCCGAGCCGACGCCGAGGGCCGTCACCTCCAGCCCCGTGGTGCCGACGGGGCGGCGGGTGGTCGCTTTCATGGGCAGTCCTTTCATGCTTTGCGGCGGGTGCGGGCGAAGACAACAAGGCCGACGCCGATCAGCAGCAGGCTGCCGCGGACGATCTGGCGTTCGCTGTCGGTCCAGCCCAGAAGGGCCGCGCCGTTCAGAAGGCCGATCAGGAAGATCGTGGCCGTCAGGGTGCCGATCACGTTCGGCTTGCCCAGCTTCAGCGCCATCCCGCCCAGCAGCACCGCCGTCAGCCCGTCCAGGAAGTAGGACGCGCCCAGATAGGGCTGCCCCGAGGACAGGTTCGCCGCCAGAAGCACCCCGGCAAGGGAGGAGACGGTGCCTGAGAGCACGAACAGCAGGAACAGCATGCGGTTGACGGGCACCCCCGCCTCCACCACCGCGGCGCGGTTCTGTTCCATGGCATAGATGTAGTGGCCGAAGGTCAGGCGCTCCTGCACGAACCAGCTGGCGGCGTACAGCGCGCCGACGATGACCGCGATCAGCGGCAGCACCCCGATCCGCAGGTCCAGGAGCTGGCCGACAAAGCCCGTCCCCGTCAGCGCGATGGAGGTGCCGAGCCCGATCGCCGCCGCGATGGACGCGGCGAGCGCGCCCGTGGCGATGGTGATCACCAGCGCGGGCAGGCGCAGCACGGCCACCAGCGTCGCGTTCAGCAGGCCGAAGACGATCCCGGCCCCCAGCCCGCCCAGGGCGGCCAGCCCCCAGCCCGCGCCGTTCAGGACCAGCCCCGCCACCACCATGTTGGACAGGGCGGCGACGGACATGAAGCTGACGTCGATCTCTCCCGCCGCGATCAGCCAGGTCAGGCCAAGGAACATCAGCCCGCCGATGGAAGCCGACATCAACATCCCGTGGATGTTGCCCGGCGTGACGAAGGTCGGCCGCAGGATCGCGAAGATCACGAACACGGCCAGGACCAGAAGGAAGAAGGCAAAGCGCATCAGCGCCTCCCGGCTGTTGCGGCCCGCGCGGAGGCGGGGCGTGGCGGTTGTCAGGTCGGTCATACGGGTTCCCCCTTCCGGCGGGGCGCGCCCCGGCGCAGCAGCGCCGACACGCGGGGATCGAAGATGGCGATGGCCGTGATCAGCACCGTGCTGACGATGGCGTCGGAATAGTAGTAGGGGATCGCCAGAAGCGTGAAGCCGTTCAGCATCATCGACATCAGGAGCGTTCCGGCCAGCGTGGCCCCGATCGACGGCCGCCCGAACAGCGCGGCCCCCAGATAGACGGCGGCGAAGGCGGGCATCAGCAGCTGGTTGCCCGCCGTGACATTCGCCGCCCCCGACGACGCGACCAGAAGCGTGATCGCAAGGCAGGCCATGATCCCCGACAGCGCGAAGGCCACCACGATCAGGCGCCGGGTCGGTACGCCGGAAAAGCGGGCGGAGACGGTATTCTGGCCCGTGGCGTAGAAGCCCGCCCCCAAGCGCGAGGCGTGGAGCAGGATCGCCCCCACCAGCGCCGCCCCCATCAGGATCGCGAAGGGCATGTCCAGCCCCGCGATCTTGCGGTCGTTCAGATCCAGAATCCCCGACATGAAGAAGTTCTGCGAAATGGAGGTGCCGTTCGAGTAGAAGTAGGAGAAGCCGATGGCGAGCCCGCCCGTGCCGATGGTCGTCACGATGTCGGGCAGCCCCAGCCGCGCCACGGCGAACCCGTTGACCAGCCCGAAGGCGAGGCCGACGGCCAGCCCGCCGCCAATGGCCACGGGCAGCGGCATCCCCGCCGCGATCAGCCAGCCCAGCGTCATGGCGCCCATGGAGGCGACGCCGGGAAAGCTCAGGTCGAAATGGCGCACGACGATGACGAAGGTCAGCCCAAGCGCCGCCAGACCCTGCACCGACATGTGCCGCATCAGCGACCGCAGGTTGCCGGTGGAGGCGAAGGCCGCCGATTGCGACCAGAAGGCCAGCCCGATCAGCGCCACGAGCGCCGCGAAGGCCAGAAGCCGAAGTGCCAGCGGACGAGAGATCATGCCGCGATCCCCCCCATGATGCCCGCGTGCAGCAGATGGTCGCGGGAGGTGTCACGGGACGCCGATCCGACCGGCGCCCCCTTGTAGAGCGCGAGCGTCCGGTCGGCGACGCCATGAACCTCGTCGCAGTCCGAGGAGATGACGATCACCGCCGCGTCGCGCGCGATCTCGCGCATCAGGGCGTAGATCTTGGTGCGCGCGCCGATGTCGACGCCCACCGTGGGTTCCACGAAGATGTAGGCTTGCGCCTGGCGGTAAAGGCCCTTGGCGATGACCACCTTCTGCTGGTTGCCGCCCGAAAAGCCGCGCAGCGTGCGGTCCAGTCGCATCGGCTGCAGATCCACCTTTTCGGCCAGCGCGCGGGTGTGGCGGCGGTTCGCGCCAAAGCGCAGGAGGCCGCCGAAGGAGGCGCGCCCGAGGTTGGCGACGGTGGTGTTGAAGATCACATTCTCGTCCAGGGTCAGGCCCTCGGTCCGCCGGTCGCCGGGCACGAGGAAGATCCCCGACCGCAGCGCCTGCGCGGGCGACCGCAGGGTGACAGGCTTTCCGTGCAACCTGATCTGCCCACGGTCGGGGCGGAACACGCCGAACAGGGCCTTCGACAGCTCGTCCACGCCCGATCCGACCAGCCCGAAGATGCCCAGGATCTCTCCCTTGCAGGCGGTAAAGGACACGTCGCGGAACATGCCGTCGCAGGACAGGCCGTCCACGGCCAGAACCGGCGCCCCCGCCGGGGTGGTGGCGCGGGGCGGGAAGGCGAGGCCGCCACCCGTGCCCAGCATCAGGTTGGGGATGGAGAGGCCCGTGGCCTGCGCCTCGGCCACCGTATGGCAGGCGACGTTGCGCCCGCCCCGGAACACGGTGAAGCGGTCGGCGATCTCGTAGACCTCCTCCAGCCGGTGGGTAATGTAGATGATGGCGATGCCCGCGGCCTTCAGCATCCGCATCATGGCAAACAGCGACGCCTTTTCCCGTTCCGTCAGGGTGGAGGTGGGTTCATCCAGGATCAGGATGCGGGCGTTTTCCAGCCGCAGGGCGTGCAGTATGGCTACGATCTCGCGGTCCACGGCGGGCATGTCGGCCACGCGGCGCGACAGGTCCACGTCGATGGGGAAGCGCGCCAGAAGCGCTTCGGCGCGGGCCGCAAGATCGCTGCGGTCGATGCGCGCGAACAGGCCTGGGCGGGTCCCTTCATGGCCGAGGTAGATGTTTTCGGCCCCCGACAGATCGCCCACCAGTTCGGGATGCTGCTGCACCACGGCGATGCCCGCCTCGATCGCCGCGCGGGGGGAGCCGAGGTCGAACGCCTCGCCCCCGATCTCGATCCGTCCCTCGTCCTTGGTGTAGACGCCCGACAGGATCTTGATCAGCGTCGATTTCCCGGCCCCGTTCACCCCCAGAAGCGCGTGGATCTCTCCCGCGATCAGGTTGAAGCCGACATTGTCCAGTGCCTTGACGTCCCCGAAGCGCTTCTCGATGCCGCGCATGTCGAGGACCGTGCGGGTGCCTTCAGCCATCCCCCAGCCCCTTTATCCCGTGATGCAGATGAACCGGCGGCGAGAAGGCCCCGCCGCCGGGCGCGTCAGAGCACGCGGTTCCAGCCGAGCTTCGTCGCCTCGCCCGGGACGTCATAGTTGTCCGGGATGGTGTTCAGCGGGTCGAGCACGTCCTTCGTCACGGCATAGGCCGGGGTGATGACGAAGCGCGGGGCCGGACGGCCGGCGGCCACCTCCTGCGCGTAGAAGGCGTTCATGTACGCCATCTCGTAGAAGCTCTGCGCCATGGTGATCTTGAAGGGCGATCCGGCCTTGATGTATTCGAAGGACTGCTGCCCCCCGTCGATCCCGGTGATGATCGTGTCGCGCCCCGCCGCGCGGATAGCCAGCGTGCCTTCCGACGCCGCCCCGTCCCAAGCGGTCCAGATCGCGTCCAGTTCGGAGTTGGCGGTCAGAATCTGGTCCACGACCTGCCGCGGCGTTGTCGATCCGCCAAGGGCGAAAGCGATCTCCGACACGATCTCGATGTCGGGGAAGCGGGCGAAGACGGATTTCGCGCCCAGCGTCCGCTGGTCCCAGCTTTCGTTCGACGGCAGCGACACGAGCGCGACCTTGCCCTTGCCGTTCAGGGACTTTGCGATGAACTCGGCCGGATAGGCGCCCAGGCCGAAGTTGTTCGACATGGCGGTGGAGGTGACGGTCGTGCCCGGCACGTAGCTGTCGCCGATGAAGATCGGGATACCCGAGGCCACGGCCTGCTGCACGGCCGGAGAGATGGCGGCGCTGTCGGCGGGGGTAATGAAGATCGCGGTGGGCTTGGCCTCCACGAAGGCGAGGATCTGGTCGGCCTGCTTCTTCACGTCGTAGTTGGCGTCGGCAATGGTCAGCGTGCCGCCCAGCCGTTCCACGGCGTCCTTGTAGCCGTTGACGATGTGGCGGCCGGATTCCCAGACCGTCCAGCCCAGCGAGGCGCAGAAGGTCTTGTCCGTGTTTTGCGCCCAGGAATAGTCGGGCCGCAGCAGCGTGGCGGCCACGGTGGCGGCCGCGCCGGCCGAAAGAAGGCCGCGGCGCGTCAACTGGATGCCGCGGTGATGGCTCACCAGTTTCGGCGCTTCGGATTCCATTGTCATTCGTTCCTCCCCATGTGTCGGGCCCCTCCGGCCCATGCTCCCTGAACCGCCGGGGCTCCTCTTCCCCGGCGCGGCCTGTCAGGCCGATTGCTTCAGAATCTCAAGGTATTCGGCCTGCGTGGCCAGGCGCGGGTTCGTGGCGTGGCAGTGATCCTTCAGCGCCGCGTGCGACACCTGTTCCATCATCGCGTCCGTCACGCCCATGGCGCGCAGTCCGGCGGGTATGCCGATGCGGGTGTTCATGGCCGCGATCACGGCGTCCGGCTCCCCCCCCATGCGGGCCGCCAGAACGTCCCATTTTGCGCCGATGGCCGGGCGGTTGAAGCGCAGGACAGCCGGCATCAGGACGGCGTTCAGCGTGCCGTGGTGCAGGTTCAGCTCGCGGATCGCGCCCAAGGGATGGGTCAGCGCGTGAACGGCGCCCAAGCCCTTCTGGAACGCCATCGCCCCTTCCAGCGCGCAGGTCATCATGTCGCGCCGCGCGGCCACGTCCCGCCCGTCGGCCATCGCCGCGTCCAGCGCGCGCAGCCCGCAATCCAGCCCGTGCAGGGCAATCGCCTCGGCCGGCGGGTTGAAGGCCGGCGCCATGAAGGTTTCAAGGCAATGCGAGATGGCGTCCATCCCCGTGGCCGCCGTCAGCCCGCGCGGCAGGCCATAGGTCAACTCGGGGTCGCACAGCGCGATCGTCGGCAGCATGTGGCCCGAGATGATGCCCAGCTTGCGCCCGTCGGTGGTGATGATGACGGCGGCGCGCCCCACCTCGGACCCCGTGCCGGAGGTGGTGGGCACCGCGATCATCGGGCAGATGTTGCCGTGAATGCGCCCGACGCCACCGGCCACGGCGGTGTATTGTTCCAGCGGGCCCTCGTGCCCCGTCAGCAGCCGCACCGCCTTGGCCAGATCCAGCGAGGATCCGCCGCCAAGGCCCACGACTCCGTCGCAACCTTCGGCCACATACATCGCATGGGCGGCGATGGCTGCCTCTTCGGTCGGGTTGGCAGGGGTGTCCATGAAGACGGCCGACTGCGGCAGCTGCGCCGTCACCCGGTCCACGAGACCAGTGGCAACAAGGCCGCGATCCGTGGCGATCAGCGGACGCGTGACGCCCAGGCCCGTCAGGAACTCCGGCAGGCGGGCGATCTCGCCTTCGCCGAATTCGATCCGCGTCAGGTAGTTTATCGTGCTCAAGACAACGCCCTCCGAAAGCCGCGGAAGCGTGCGCTCCCTTACGACCCTTTTTCCCTTTCGATCAGCGGCAGCCTCCTCTGCCACCACCAACCGATATATGAGTCACACTGCACACCGATATATGAGTCTGTCAAGCACCTGCAAAAATCAATTGCAGAAACTCCTATACAGTGCCTATTTAAGAGAAAGGAGGAGCCGTGACATGCAGAATCGCGCACCGCAAAAGGCAGAGCAAGTATATGAGTTGCTGCGCCGGTCCATCATCATGCTGGATCTGGCCCCCGGTGCGCCGGTGGTGGAAAAGAACCTTTGCGCCGAACTTTCCATGTCCCGCACCCCTGTGCGCGAGGCCGTGCAGCGGCTGGCGGACGAAGGGCTGGTCCATGTCATCTCCCACTCGGGCACTTATGTGAGCCACATCTCGTTCGAGGTTGCGGAGGAAGGCTTCGTGATTCGCCGCGCGCTGGAAATCGAAAGCGTGCGCCGTGCCGCTACAGTGGCCGAGGATGCTGGCGCGGAGCTGAACCCGATCGTGTCGAGGATGCGGGCGCTGGTGCAGACCGGCCATCTGCACGACTACCTGGACGAGGACGACGCCTTTCACGCGGCCATTGCCCGGCTCAGCCGGATGCCGCGCATCTGGCGCTTCATCACGCTGGCCAAGGTGCATCTGGACCGGATGCGCCAGTTGTCGGCCCCCGTCCCCGGCCATCTTGCGATGGTCACCGAACAGCACGCCGCCATCGCCGCCGCCGTCGCCGCCGGCAAGGCCGACCAGGCCGAGCTTGCGATGCGCATCCACCTCGAATCCTCGTTCGACGTGATGGCGAAGCTTCACCATGAAAGGACGGGCATGTTCCTGTCCGAGGACACGTGATGCCAGACATCTCCAACTACGTTTCCCCCCTGATCCGGCTGAACCCGGCCGACAACGTGGCCGTAGCGCGCGAGGCGATCGACCCCGCGACCCCCGGCGCCATCGACGGCCCGCCGCCCCGCGCCCGCATTCCGCGCGGGCACAAGATGGCGCTGGCGGACATCCCGCGCGGCCAGCCGGTCACGAAATACGGCCAGACCATCGGTTTCGCGACCGCCGACATCGCAGCGGGGGACCATGTGCACACCCAGAACCTGACGGTGGGGGAATTCACGCGCGACTATGCTGTCTGCGCCGACGCCGTGCCCCCGGTGATGGTGGCCGAGGATCAGCGCGCAACCTTCCTAGGGTATCGCCGGCCCGACGGGCGCTTCGGGACGCGAAATTACATCGCCATCATCTCCTCGGTGAACTGTTCGGCCACGGTGTCGAAGGCGGTGGCTCAGCATTTCGCGACGCGCCCGCCCTTTCCCGGCGTGGACGGCGTCATCGCGCTGACCCATGGCGGCGGCTGCGCCTTCAACACCAAGGCCGAGGGCTACGACTACCTCGCCCGCACCATTTCGGGCTATGCCACGCATCCGAACGTGGGCGGCGTGCTGATGATCGGCCTTGGGTGCGAGACGAACCAGATCCCGGCCCTTCTGCAGCGCGAAGGGTTGGCCGAATCCGATCGCCTGCGGTCCATGACGATCCAGACGGTGGGCGGCACCCGCCGCACGGTGGAGGCCGGCATCCGCGCGGTGGAGGAGATGATGGTGCTGGTGGGTGCCGCACGGCGCGAGCCGCTTCCCGTCTCCGGCCTGACGCTGGCGCTGGAATGCGGGGGATCGGACGGGTATTCCGGCATCTCGGCCAATCCGGGTCTGGGCCATGCCGCGGACCTGCTGGTGCGCCATGGCGGCACCGTGATCCTGAGCGAGACGCCCGAGATCTATGGCGCCGAACACCTTCTGACCCGCCGCGCCGCCACGCCCGCCGTGGCCCGCAAGCTGCTGGAGCGGATCGAGTGGTGGCGCGACTACACCACCCGCAACAACGCCGAGATGGACAACAACCCGTCGCATGGCAACAAGGCCGGCGGGCTGACGACGATCCTGGAAAAGTCGCTGGGCGCCGTGGCCAAGGGCGGCATGTCGCGCCTGAACGCCGTCTACGAATACGCCGAGAAGGTGACGGAGCACGGGCTCGTCTTCATGGACACCCCCGGCTACGACCCCGTGGCCGTGACGGGACAGGTGGCGGGGGGTGCCAACCTGATCGCCTTCACCACCGGGCGCGGGTCGGTATCGGGCTTCAAGCCGGCGCCGTCCCTGAAGCTGGCCAGCAACTCCGAGATGTTCCGCCACATGGCCGAGGACATGGACATGGATTGCGGCACCGTCGTGACCGGGGCGGAAACCATCGAGGCCTTGGGGGAGCGGCTGTTCCGGCTGATGCTGGACACCGCCTCGGGGCAGCCGACGCGCAGCGAGGAGCTGGGCTACGGCGACAACGAATTCGTGCCGTGGCAGGTCGGTGCGATCATGTGACGGCCGGGTGGGCGGGCAGAGGAGGCCCCCCGCCGCAAAGGGAGGAAAACACCATGAATGCGATTGACGACCATTATGACGTGGTGATCGTGGGGGCCGGGGTCGGCGGGGGCGCGATGGCGAACCGGCTGGCGGCGGGGGGCGCGCGCGTCCTGATGATCGAACGCGGGAACTACCTCCCGCGCGAGGCCGACAACTGGTCCGTCAAGGCCGTCTTCCACGACCGCAAGTACACCGCCAGGGAAACCTGGCGCGACAAGGACGGCAAACCGTTCCATCCCTCCACCTTCTACTACGTGGGCGGCAACTCGAAGTTCTTCGGCGCGGCGACCGTCCGGTTCCGCAAGGAGGATTTCGAGGTGCTGGAGCATGAGGACGGGATCGCCCCCGCCTGGCCGTGGAGCTATGACGAGTTCGCGCCCTATTACGACGAGGCCGAACGCCTGATGGGCACCCACGGCACCGCCGGCGCCGACCCGATCGAGCCGCCGCGGTCCGGCCCCTTCCCCTATCCCACCATCGGGCACGAGCCCGAGATGGAGGCCATCGCCGAAAAGCTGCGCGGCAAGGGCCTGCGCCCGTTCCCCCTGCCCATCGCGATCGACCGCCAGCCGGGCGGCGCCTGCATCCGCTGCGCCACCTGCGACGGGTTCGCCTGCAAGCTGGGCGCCAAGAATGACGCCGAGGTGCGGCTGATCCGCCCCGCCATCGCCACCAACCGCGTGCATCTGGTGCTGGACACCAAGGTGCTGCGCCTGCTGACCGACGGCCCCGGAAAGCGCATCACGGGGATCGAGGTGGAACAGGGCGGCCAGATCCGCACCATCGGCGGCGATCTCTTCATCTCCTCGGCCGGGGCGATCAATTCGGCGGTGCTGCTGTTGCGGTCGGCCAACGACCGGCACAAGGGCGGGATCGGCAACAACGGGTCGGACCTTCTGGGCCGCAACTACATGGCCCACAACAACACAGCGATGATGGCCATCCACCCGTTCCGCAAGAACAACGTGACGTTCCAGAAGTCGATGGCGATAAACGACTACTACCTGGCCAACAGTCACCGCCCCTATCCTCTGGGCAACGTCCAAGGGCTGGGCAAGCTGCAGGGCGGGATGCTGACGGCGAACATGAAGATCATCCCCGAATGGATGATGAGCCTGTTCGCTAAACGCTCCGTCGACTGGTGGATCATGTCCGAGGATCTGCCCGACCGGAACAACCGCGTCCTGCTGGACCCCGACGGCACCGTCCGCATCCAGTACACCCCCAACAACGAAAAGGCTCACAACGAACTGGTGCGCCAGTGGGGCCGGGTCATGCGGTCGATCGGCTATCCGCTGATCATCACGCAGCGGATGGACATCACGGTGTCGATGCACCAGTGCGGCACCGCCGTCTTCGGGCGCGATCCCGCGACCTCGGTGCTGGATCCGTTCTGCAAGGTCTGGGACGTGGACAACCTTTACGTGGTCGACGCCTCGTTCCTGCCCTCCTCCACCGGCTTCAACCCTTCGCTGACCATCGTGGCGCAGGCCGTCCGGGTGGCCGAGCATCTGCTTGGCAACACCCTGCGCGCCGCCGCCTGACATCCGGGACATCCTGCACATGACGAAAGACATCTTCGACCTGACCGGCCGCGTGGCCATCGTCACCGGCGCCTCGCGCGGGATCGGCGAAACGCTGGCCAAGGGGCTGGCCGCCCGCGGCGCCACCGTGGTCGTGAACTACCACTCCGCCGCCGACCGCGCGGCGCAGGTGGTCCGCGCGATCGAGGACGCGGGCGGGCGCGCCCTTGCCATCCGCGCCGACGTGTCGGTGGAGGCCGACGCCGACCGGCTGGTGGCCGAGACGGTGGCCGCCTTCGGCCGCGTCGACATCCTGATCAACAACGCGGGGATCGTCCTGCCGGGTGCGGCCGAAAACACGCCACTGGACGACTGGCGCCGCACCATGGCCGTGAATCTGGACGGGGTCTTCCTGATGTCGCGCGCGGCGGGGCGCCAGATGATCGCGCAGCGGTCCGGGTCCATCATCTCGGTCGGGTCGATGTCGGGGCGGATCGTGAACTGGCCCTTCCGCCACGCCGCCTACAACGTGTCGAAGGCGGGCGTGCACATGCTGACGAAGGCACTGGCCACCGAATGGGCGGAGCACAACATCCGCGTCAACGCCATCGCCCCCGGCTACATCCGCACCGAACTGACGGACGAGGTTCTGCGCGAACATCCCGATGTGGTGGCGAACCACTGGGCGGCGGGCGCGGTGCAGAACCGCATCGGCGGCACGGAGGAGCTGGTGGGCGCGACCGTCTACCTCGCCTCGGACGCGGCCAGCTTCACCACGGGCGAAATCATCACCATCGACGGCGGCCTGACGCTGCGCTGAAGGAAGAACGACATGACACAACGCGGATACGGCGGGCCCCTGCGCTATGTTCAGGGGCCGGGGATCCTGGCCGATGTCGGCCGGTACGCGGCCGGGCTTGGGCCGAAGGCCCTGCTGCTGATGGACGCCTTCGTGGAGCGGACCTACGGCGCCACGCTGCGCGCCTCGCTGGCCGATCACGGGGTGGAGGCGGTGGTGACCGTCTTCGGCGGCGAATCCACCGAGGCCGAGGTCGCCCGCTGCGCGGCGCTGGCCCAGGGCTGCGACACGGTGATCGGCGTGGGCGGCGGCAAGACGCTGGACACCGGAAAGATCGCGGCGCGCGATGCGGGCGCGCGGATCATCACCGTGCCCACCATCGCCTCCACCGACAGTCCCACAAGTTCCATCGGGGTGATCTATTCGGCCGATGGCGTCTATGACCGGGTGGAACGCTGCTATCGCAACCCCGACATGGTGCTGGTCGACAGCGAGGTGATCCTGCGCGCGCCCGTCCGCTTTCTGGCCGCCGGCATGGGCGACGCGCTGTCCACCTGGTACGAGGCGCGGTCCAACTTCGAAAGCCGGTCGAACAACTACATCGCCGACGGCTATGCCGTGACGGCCGCCGGGGCCGCCATCGCCCGCAACTGCCACGAGGTGCTGATGCGCGACGGGCGCGCGGCGTTTCTGGCCGCGAGGGCCGGCTGCCTGACGGAAGCGGTGGAGAACGTGATCGAGGCGAACACCCTTTTGTCCGGCCTCGGGTTCGAAAATTGCGGCGTGTCGGGCGCGCATGGCGTTCACGACGCCCTGACGATCCTGGAGCCGACGCACCACTTCTTCCACGGCGAGAAGGTGGCCTTTGGCGTCCTGTGCCTTCTGGCGCTGGAAAACCGCCCACAGGAGGAGTTCGCCGAGGCCGCCCGCTTCTGCCACGACATCGGCCTGCCAGTGCGTCTGGCCGATCTGGGGCTGGCGGACGTGTCCGACGCCGACCTTCTGCGCGTAGGGGAGGATGCAATGGCCCCCACCAACGTCATCCATTCGGTCCACCGTTCGCTGTCCGCACGGGGGATCGCGCACGCCATCCGGACCGCGGACCGCCTGTCGGCGTCCCTCTTTGGCGAAGGAAGCGGGTTGGCGGGCGGCCAATCCCACTGACCATGAGGCGGATCGGGCTTGCCACCGATCCGCCCGCCACGACAGGACGGGCCGTGTTCCTGCGCTGACGCGGTAGGACCTGATCCTGCGGAATGCCCCCCGAAACATTGGAACTCACCGATGTCGCGATCAGGGGGCGCATTGCCGACCTTGGCCAAAACCTCGACATACGCACAACCTGTCGGGCTAGCGATGGGTGCAGAACAAGCCGCGACCTTCAGCCTGCCCCGTCTGCATCGCATTGACGCCTGCATGCCTAAGCTGCGCCTGCGGACCTATTCCGGCCCCTCTTCCATACGGGTCTGAGCGGCACTGTTGTGTTTCCCGCAACAGTCAATGTGCACGGAAGTGGGCTTATCGAAAAGCCCGGCGGGCGGTATCCCTGTTCTCAACAGGAGATGCCGCATGACCCTTCCGATCCACGGCCTGCACCACGTCACGGCGCTTGCGGGTGATCCGCAGGTGAACAACGACTTCTTCACGGGAGCTCTTGGCCTGCGCCGGGTGAAGAAGACCGTGAACTTCGACGCGCCCGATGTCTATCACCTGTATTACGGGGACCAAGCGGGCTCGGCCGGAAGCGTGATGACCTATTTCCCCTTCCCGCACATTGCGAAGGGCCGCCGAGGCACAGGCGAGGTGGGGGAAACCGCCTTCGCCGTGCCGCCCGGCAGCCTCGGCTTCTGGACCGAACGGCTGGCCGCCCTGTCGCCGGTGATGGCGTCGTCCTTCGGACAGGACCGGCTGCGCTTCCACGGGCCGGACGGCGACCAGCTTGCGTTGGTGGAGGCGGACGACGGCCGCGCCCCGTGGACGGGCGTGGTGCCGGGCGATCACGCCCTGCGTGGCTTCCACGGCGCCACGCTGCGCCTGCGCGACGGCGGGGCGACGGGCGAACTCCTCCGCTTCATGGGGTATGAGGTGGAGGGAACGGACGGCGCCCTGACCCGCTACCGCCTGCCCAACGGCAACGGCGCCGACATTCTGGACATCGAGGTGCTTCCGGGCGCCGAAGGGGCGCGCCCAGGCGGCGGCTCGGTCCACCACATCGCGTTCTCGGTGCCGGACCGCGCGGCGCAGGACCGTGTCCGCAAGGCCATCGCCGACACCGGATATCAGGTCACGCCCCCGATCGACCGCGACTATTTCTGGGCGATCTACTTCCGCACCCCCGGCGGCGTGCTGTTCGAGGTGGCGACGGACGAGCCGGGGTTTGCCCGGGACGAGGCCT
Source organism: Falsirhodobacter sp. 20TX0035 (assembly GCF_028307215.1). Taxonomy (GTDB): domain Bacteria; phylum Pseudomonadota; class Alphaproteobacteria; order Rhodobacterales; family Rhodobacteraceae; genus Falsirhodobacter. The sequence goes on from NZ_JAQMHV010000008.1 coordinate 55,487, forward strand.
CCGCCCATCTGGGCGAAGGGCTGAAGCTGCCGGTCCAGCATGAACACCTGCGTCCGGCGCTGGAACGCAACCTGCCGCCGATCGTGGACTGACCCATGCCGGCGCTTGCCACCCAAGGATCGCTCCAGATCTTCGCCTTTCACGGGACGGGCGGCGGCGAACACCAGTTCCCTGCCCTTGCGGCCGGTCTGCGGCCAAGGGCCGGGCTGATCGCGCCGCGGGAAGAGGTTCGGCAGCGCGGGCGCCGCGATCCGATCTACCCCCTGCCGATGACGACCGCGCCTGCCGAGCCCTATACGGCGCAGGGCGTGCGGGTCGATCTGCACCTTCATCCCGGCGAGCACGAAATCCGGCCGGACGAACGTCTGGCCCTGCGGACCGCCTTCCCCGATGACCCCACCCAAAGCCCACCGCACGACCGGAGACTTCATGACACGCAACAGCGCGACCCGCTACGGAAGCGTCGCCCGCACCTTTCACTGGCTGACGGCCCTTCTGATCCTGTGCAACGTCGTGCTGGGGCTGGTGGCCAACCGGCTGTCGGTCGAGGCGATGGACCGGAAGGTGCAGCTCTTCTCGCTTCACAAGACCATCGGGATCGCGGCGGTGATCGTGGCCAGCCTGCGCATCCTGTGGGCCCTGTCACAGCCCCGCCCGGCCGCCGTGCACCCCGAACGGCGGGCGGAGACGTTCATAGCCGAAACGGCGCACTGGCTGCTTTACGTCCTGATGATCGCCGTTCCCTTGGCCGGCTGGGCCGAACATGCGGCGACGGAAGGCTTCGCGCCGATCCTGTGGCCCTTCGGGCAGGACCTGCCCTTTGTCCCGAAATCCGGTCATCTGGCCGAGGTTCTGGCCAATGTGCACCGGACCTTCGCCTGGCTGCTGATCGGCACCGTAGCCCTGCACATCGCAGGCGCGTTGAAGCACGGCCTGATCGACAAGGACGGCGTTCTGGGGCGGATGGTCTTCGGGCGCGCGGCGGGGGCCGGCTTGACACGGCACCATGTCCTTCCGGCGCTGGCCGCCGCCGTGATCTTCGCGGTCGGGGCGGGATACGCCTATGTCACGCGCCCGACCGCCGCCGAAGCCGCCCCCGCGCTGGCGCAGGTCGCCTCGGACTGGCACGTGAAGGAGGGTTCGGTCACCTTCTCGGTCGCGCAGATGGGGACGCCCGTGCAGGGTTCCTTCGCCGACTGGACCGCCGCCATCGCGTTTGACGAGGCGACGGGCACCGGCGACGTGACCGTCACCATCAACATGGACAGCCTGACGATCGGCACCGTGACCGATCAGGCCAAGGGCCCGGCCTTCTTCGACGTGGGGACCCATCCCACCGCCGTCTTCAAGGCCCGGATCGCCCCGGCCGACACCGGCTATCTCGCCTCCGGCACCCTGACGATGAAGGGGGCGGAAATGCCGTTCGACCTGCCCTTCACGCTGGACATCGCGGACGGCGTGGCGACGATGGCCGGATCGACCACGCTGGACCGCCGCACCTGGGCCGTCGGCGACGGGTATCCGGACGAAACCACCGTGGGCTTCCCCGTCACCATCAACGTCGCGCTGACCGCGCAACGCTGACACCTTTTCCACCCGAACATGCAGGAGTATCCAATGTTCAAGACCACCGCCCTCGCCACCGCTCTCGCCCTTGTTGCCGGCGCCGCCCTGGCCGCGCCCAAGGCCTACACCTTCGACACCGGCCACAGCCAGGTCGTCTTCTCCTACAAGCACCTCGGCTTCTCGGAAACGACGGGCATGTTCAGCGGCATCGAAGGCACGATCGAGTTCGACGCCGAGGATCCCGCCGCGTCGTCCGTGAAGGCCACCTTCCCCGTGACCTCGCTGATGACGGGCGACGATGCGCGCGACAAGCACTTCCTGTCGGGCGACTTCTTCGGCGGCGAAGGCAAGGATCCGGCCGTGACCTTCACCTCCACCTCCATCGAGGTGACGGGCGAGAACACGGCCCTGATCACGGGCGACCTGACGCTGAACGGCGTGACCAAGGAGGTCGTGCTGGACACCGTGCTGAACCAGCAGGGCACCCACCCGATGGAAAACAAGGCCTGGCTGGGCTTTGACGCGACCACCACGCTGAAGCGCACCGACTTCAACGTCGGCATGTTTGCCCCCGCCGTGTCGGACGAGGTGGTCGTTCACCTGTCCGTCGAAGCGCGCAAGGCCGACTGATCCCGCACCGGGGGCGCCCCTGCGCCCCCGGCCCCATCCAGGAGCCACCCCATGACCAATCCCACACTCGACGGGCTGAGCAAGCGCCGTTCGCAATACGCGCTTGGCCGGAACGTGTCGCTGTCGCAGGACGAGATCGACGCCGTGATCCGCAAGGCGGTCAAGCTGGCGCCGACCTCGTTCAACTCCCAAAGCTCGCGCGCCGTGATCCTGTTCGGAGACGAGCATACGGCCCTGTGGTCGATGACCAAGGACACCCTGCGTGCCATCGTCCCGGCCGAGAACTTCGCCCCGACCGAGGCGAAGATCGACAGCTTCGCCGCCGGCTTCGGCACCGTGCTGTTCTTCGAGGATCAGACCGTGGTCGCGAAGCTGCAGCAGGACTTCGCCCTTTACGCCGACAACTTCCCGATCTGGTCGGAACAGTCGGGCGGCATGGCCCAGCTGGCCGTCTGGTCGGCGCTGGCCGATTCGGGAATCGGCGCTAGCCTGCAGCACTACAACCCGCTGATCGACCAACAGGTCGCCGCGCACTGGAACCTGCCCGAAAGCTGGAAGCTGCGCGCCCAGATGCCGTTTGGCTCGAACGAGCGGCCCTTCGGCGACAAGCCCTTCATGGACGATGCCGAACGCTTCCGCACCTTCGGCTGATCCCCATGCCCGCCCGCACCCCTTGGCTGCGGGCGGAACCCTGCTTTGGACACGGCCATCGTTCCTCATGCGGGCGCGTTCCGACGCGAGACGATGGCCTTCCCTTACCCACATCACGGTGCGACGCGACAGGTGGCTGCCATTCCCTCCCATCTCGCGCAGCCGGGAGCATCTGACTTCCGTGACCCCATACAGAGAACACAGGGGTCGCCAAACTTGGATCAGCGCCTTCGGCGGCGAGCGGACTGCATGATCTTCATCGACGTCATGGCGGGACCTGTCGGGAAAGCGCCTCGGCCATGGCGCCTCGACGCGCCGTTCGGGGTCGTCAGCCCCGCGAACACCTGACGATGTGGCCGCGAAGCCCGCACCTCGTCCGGCCAAGCGTTGCCGATCTTTCCATCCTCCAACGGTTAAACAGCTCTGTGACAGCGAAGGCGCAGGCGGTGCCAGTCCGCGAGCGGCCCCGCTCAGCCGCCTCCCGTCTTCACCGCCTGACCCAGCCGGATGGCGCCGGCCCTTATGTCATCAAGGGAGTGCCCGGAGAATCCGAGGACGAAACCCTCTTCGGCGCTTGGAGACATCCGGGTTTCCGACAGCAGGAGGCCACTGATCCGTGCCTGTGTGCGAAGCCGGCCGGCCGCGTCGTGCAGGTCCGGATCGGTCAGCCGTGCGACAAGATGCAGGCCCTGTTCAGGCACGGCCACCTGAAGCCGTCCCCCCGCGGTCTGTTCCAGCGTATCGGCCAGCACGTCGCGCGCCATGCGATAGCGCGAGCGGACGCGGCGGATATGGGCCGACACCTCGCCCCGCGCCATCATGTCAGCAACCGCGCCTTCCAGAAGGGTAGGCGGAAAACGGTCCAGCGCCTGTCGCGCCGCAAGGAACGGGCCCAGCAGGTCCGGCGGCAACACCACATATCCAAGGCGCAGACCCGGAAACAGCGTCTTGGAGAACGTGCCGAAATAGATCACGCGGCGCGCCGGATCCAGCCCGGCCAGCGCGGTCAGCGGTGGCCCCGTATAGCGGAACTCTCCGTCATAGTCGTCCTCCAGGATCCAGGCATCGGCCTGCCGGGCCCAAGCCAGCAGCTGCGCCCGCCGGGCCATGGACATCGCCACGCCCGTGGGGAACTGGTGCGACGGGGTGACATAGACGGCCTGTGCCGTGGCAGCCCGCCTGTGGCCTTCGGCCACGTCCAGCCCGGCGGCGTCAACGGGCACCGGCACCACGCGGGCGCCAGCCGCCTCGATCGCGCGGCGCGCGGCGGGATAGCCCGGATCCTCCATCCACACGCTGTGGCCGGGCGCCACCACCGTGTCCAGCGCCAGCCGCAACCCCTGCTGGGTGCCGCTGACCAGGACGATGTGATCGGCGTCGCAGGGGATGCCGCGATGCATCGCCAGATGAACCGCGATCTGTTCCCGCAGGGGCCGGCCCCCGCGCGGATCGCCATAGCGTAGATGCGCGTCATCGAAGGCGCGCAGGCGGCGGTTCACGGCACGGCGAAGGTCGTCGCGAAGCTGCGGCTCCGCATGCGTGCGGCCAAGGGCGAACACCTCGGCCGGCACGGGGGCAGGCGGTGGATCGATCGTTCGCGCCGGCACCACGCCCACGGGAACGTCCGCGGCGACGAAGGTGCCGGCCCCGGTCCGCGCCTGCGCCAGTTCGTCGGCCAGAAGCCGTTCATAGGCCACCACCACCACGTTGCGGGGCAGGCCCAGCTGCCCCGCCAGCGCCCGGCTGGCCGGAAGACGCGCGCCGGCCGGAACGCGCCCCGACAGGATACTGTCGCGCAGCGCAAGATAAAGCCTGGAGGATTGCGATCCGGTGTGGCCGTCCATCTCCAATGGGAAATCCACGGGCGGGGAATTGGTCGGAACTTTGGGCATGATGTGGACCTTCTGGCAACCATTCACGCGTCTTATCACGTCTTCCAGACCCGCCATCAAGGAAAGCCGCCATGTCCGACCAGCCCCCTCCCGCCTATCCCGTCGACGCGACGAACCGTTTGAAGCGCCGGTACGACCGCGGCTTTTACGACCACGAGACGGTGCACCGCCTTCTGGACGCGGCCGCCCTGTGCCACGTGGCCTATGTCATCGATGGCCAACCCTATTGCACGCCGACCTTGTTCTGGCGGAAGGGCAGCACGCTTTACTGGCACGGCAGCAGTGCCAGCCGCATGCTGCGCCATCAGGCCGGGGGTCATCCGGCCTGCCTGACCGTGACGCATCTGGACAGCCTTGTTCTGGCCCGCTGCGGCTTCAACCATTCGGCCGACTACCGTTCGGTCATGGCGTTTGGTCAGGCCCGTCTTCTGACGGACCCGGAGGAGAAGGCCGAGGCGCTGGTGGACGCGGTGGATCGGCTGTTCCCGGGCCGAACCGCCGGCCTGCGCCAAAGCACGGCGCAGGAGATCAAGGCCACGGGCGTCATCGCGATGGACATCGAACGGGCCTCCGCCAAGATCCGAGCGCGGGGCGTGGTGGACGAGGAGGAGGATTACGCCCTGCCCATCTATGCCGAACGCATTCCCGTCCGCACCGTTCTGGGACAGCCGGAGCCCTGCCCCCGCCTGCAACCCGGCGCGGAACGCCCCGCCCTGTTGGCCGGGTATCACGAAGGCCGCCCGCTGGAAGACGCCTTGGCCGAGGTGCGGGGTGCCAGCGACGGGCTCGTCAGGCCATCATCCGCTTGCGCCGGTGCTGCAACCACAGCCCCGTGATGCCAATGCAGATCGTGGCGATGATGAAGGTGAAGGCCGCGGCGGCGATGGCGGGCGACAGGTTGTCGCGCAATTGCAGGAACATCTGGCGGGCCAGCGTCCGCTGGTTCGGCCCGGCCAGAAAGATGGTCAGCACCACCTCGTCCAGCGAATTGGCGAAGGCGAAGACAAAGCCCGTCACGATCCCCGGCAGGGCCATGGGCAACGTCACCAGCCACAAGACGGTGGGCGGCGGCGCGCCAAGGCTGGCGGCGGCGCGTTCCACCCCCCGGTCCACGCTGGCCAGCGCCGCCGTGACCGACAGCAGGGTGAACGGGATCGACAGAACGGCATGGCCGATGATCAGCCCGGCATAGGTGCTGCCCAAGCCCAGCCGGGCATAGATCAGCTGCATCCCCACGCCCAGAACCACGGCGGGCGTCGCCATGGGCAGCAGGAACACCATCCGCGCCAGCACCACCGGCACCCCGACCCGCCCCCGCAGCCCTAGGGCCGCCAGCGTCCCCAGCATCGTCGCCAGCGCCGAGGAGGCAAGGCCCACGATCAGGCTGTTCCAGATCGACAGCCGCCATCCCGGATCGCCGAACAGGACGGCGAACCAGCGCAGGGACCACCCCTGGATCGGGAAGGACACGAAGCCGCCCGCGTTGAAGGCGATGGGCAGCACGACGATCAGCGGCCCCATCAGGAACAGGACGCACAGGATGCCCCAGACGGTCTTGATCGCGCCCATCTACGCCCCCGCCATCCGGGTGGACAGACGCTGATACAGCGCGAAGATCACCACCGTCACGATCAGCAGGATCAGGCCGAGGGCGCTGGCCAGCGGCCAGTTCGCCTGCCGGATCGCGTATTCCGCCACGAATGAACTGATGAGCTGGTCGTTCCCGCCCCCCAGCAGCGCGGGCAGGATGTAGAAGCCGAGCGAGGTCATGAAAACCAGCAAGCCCCCCGACACGATGCCCGGCAAGGCCAGCGGCAGAAGCACGGTGCGGAAGGCGGCAATCGGATTGGCGCCCATGGAGGCCGCGGCGGGCATCAGGTTCTTGGGCATGGCGATCAGCACGCTGTAGATGGACAGGATCATGAAGGGCAGCATCACATGCGTCATCGCGATGATGACACCGCTGCGGGTGAACAGAAGGGGCACCGCCTCGCGCAAGCCGCCCAGCGTCTGCAGGATCCGGCTGAGGACGCCGTCGTTCTGCAGGATGATGAGCCAGGCCGTGCACCGCACGAGGACCGAGGTCCACATGGGCAGGAGCACCGAGGCCATCAGCACGTTGCGCACCCATCCCGTGGTGGCCAGCATCAGCATGGCGAAGGGCACCCCGATCAGCGCGCAAAGCCCCGTCACCAGCGCCGAGATGCCAAGGGTGCGCAGGAAGATCTGCACGTGGACGGACTGGCCCGCGACCTCAATCCCTTCGGCCCCCTGCTGAAGGTCCAGTGCGGACAGAAGGAACCGGGGGGTGTAGGGCGGAAGGGCTGAACGGATCGTGTTCCAGTAGAGGGGATCAGCCCAGCGACCGTCCAGCGCCACCAGATCGACCGGCCCGGTGCCGCGCGCAACGGCCTGCTGGGTGCGCCCGAACAGCGACCGGAAGCCTGAGGTCTGGCTGTTCAGCCGCCGCACCGCGTCGCCCATCGTGGCCTGCGGCGTCGTGCGGATGTCGGCCACCAGCGCCTGCTGCATGGCGGGGGTCGGGGCCTGCCCGTCCCAACCGTCGATCGCGCGGCCCAGTTCGGGAAAGGCGCGGGACACCTCGGTGTCGGAGACGGCCGTCGTGAAGATGCTGGCCAGCGGCCACAGGAAGAACACGGCCAGAAAGGCAACCAGCGGCAGAACAAGGGCCGCCGCCTTCAGGTCCGGCAGGTGTCGTGCGATCATGCGGCCAGCACCCAGCAATCTTCGGGCGCGAACGAGGCGGTGACCGCCTCCCCTTCCCGGATCGTGTCGGCGCTGCGCGGCAGGCGGGCGATGATGGGCCCGGCCGCCCCGTCCAGTGCCACGCGCAGATGGTCGCCCATGTAGACGCGGTCGGTCACCCGGCAGTCCATCACGTTCACGCCCGCGCCGCCCAGATGCAGGCGTTCGGGCCGCAGGCAGACGGACACGGCGCGCCCCGGCTCCAGCGGCTGGCGGACGCGGATGCGCAGGCCGCCCGCCAGATCCACCGCCGTGCCATCCGGCCCCGTGTCCGCCACGCGGCCCGAAAGCATGTTCGTCTCGCCCACGAACTCGGCCACGAAGCGGGTGGCCGGGCGGTCGTAGACGGCGGCGGGGGTGTCGATCTGTTCGATCCGGCCCTTGTTGAAGACGGCGATGCGGTCGGACATGGTCAGCGCCTCGGACTGGTCATGCGTCACGAAGACGATGGTCAGGCCCAGGCGGCGGTGCAGGTCGCGGATGTCCAGCTGCATCTGTTCGCGCAACCGCTTGTCCAGCGCGCCCAGCGGTTCGTCCATCAGCACCACGCGGGGTTCGAACACCAGCGCGCGGGCCAGCGCCACCCGCTGCTGCTGCCCGCCGGAAAGTTGCGAGGGGCGGCGGTCGGCCATCGCGCCCAGCTCCACCATCTCCAGCGCACGCGCGACGCGGGCCTGCGCGTCGGCCCGACCCATCCGCCGCATCCGCAGGGGAAAGCCGACGTTCTGGGCCACAGTCATGTGCGGAAACAACGCGTAGTTCTGGAAGACCATGCCCATGTTGCGCTTGTGCGGGGCCAGATCGTCGATGCGGTAGCCGTCCAGCCAGATCCCGCCCTCGGTCGGCCGTTCAAACCCCGCGATCATGGTCAGCAGCGTCGTCTTGCCGGAGCCGGAGGGGCCGAGCAGGCTGACGAATTCCCCCTTGAAGATGTCCAACGCCAGGTTGTCGATCACGCGGGTGGTTCCGAACGACTTGGCGATGCCGTCGCAACGGATGAAGGGTGCGGGCGTCATTCCGGCCCCCGGTCAGGATTGCGCCAGCCAGGCGTTGAAGCGGGCGGACAGCGCCTCAATGTTGTCCACCCAGAACCACGTGTCGATGGCGAGGGCGGAACCGAAGTTCTCGGGCGCGGTCAGCAGTTCGGAGGCGGCGGCGGGCGTCAGCATTGCCATCGCCTCGGTGTTCGGGACGCCGTAGGGCAGCACGGCGGGCATCTTCGACAGGTTTTCGGGCTGGCTCATGTAGGAGACGAGCTGCATCGCCTCCTCCTTCATGGGGGTGCCTTTCAGGATCACCCAGCTGTCGGTGGCATAAAGCGCTTGGTTGAAGGTCAGCCGGAAGTCCCGCTTCTCATCCCGCGCGGCCATCTTCAGGCGCCCGTCATAGGCGGCCGTCATCACCACCTCCCCCGCGCCCAGAAGCTGCAGCACCTGGGCGCCCGACTCCCACCAGACGACGTCGGACTTGATCTCGTCCAGCTTGGCGAAGGCGCGGTCGACGCCTTCGGGCGTGGCCAGAACCTCGTATACCTCAGCGGCCGGAACGCCGTCGGCCATCAGCGCGATTTCGAGCGAGCCCTTGGCCCCCTTGCGCAGGCCCCGCTTGCCGGGAAAACGTTCCGTGTCCCACAGGTCGGCCCAGCTGGTGGGCGTGCCCTCCAGCTTGTCGGCGTCCCAGCTGAGCGCGAAGGCCCAGGTCAGCGTCCCCGAGCCGCAATCGGACGCGCCGCCTTCAGCGAACTGGTCGCGGGTGCCGATCGCGTCCCAATCCAAGGGTTCGTAGATGCCGTCGGCGCAACCGAGTTCCAGCTCGTCCGCCTCCACCTGCACCACGTCCCAGTTGATGTCGCCCGTGTCCACCTTGGCCTTGATGATCCCGTATCCGCCGCCCCAGCTTTCCTGCTGAAGCGCCAGGCCCGTCTGTGCGGTGAACGGCGCGAACAGGATGTCGGCCTGCGCCGCCTGACCGGCCCCGCCCCAGCCGACCACGGTCAGATCGCGCGCCGCCGCCGGGCCAAGGCCAAGCGCCAGAACCACCGCACCAAGGGCAAGACCACGGAATGTCATGTCGGTTCTCTCCTGTCAGATGTGTTTGTTTTTGGGGCACTTCCCGGGATCTGCGGCGATCCCGGACGCGCCTTTCCGTCAGGCTGGAATGGCCGCGCGGCCCCTGTAAAGCGGGGTTTCGCCCCCAACCCGCGGCATATGGGCCCTGCGCATGACAAAGCGCCCGAAGGATGGATCCTTGGGCGCTTCGGCACGCTTTCTGTGCAGGTTCAGGTTGCGGGCTTCGGGTCTGGCGCGCGGTCGGGCCAGAACCGGACGCCCGGCTTGGCAAGGCCGCCGCCAAGCGCCATGACCGTGCCGTCTGCCCGCCAGCAGGCGGCGCCCGTCATAGTGGGGCCGAAGGCGATGGCGTTCATCCCGCCCCCGATATGGGGCATGACCTTCACCTTGTGGCCAAGCGCCTCCAGCCCGGCGCGCTGCGGGGCAAAGGCGGGTTCGATCTCCACCTCCTGCCCCTGCGTCCAGATGCGCGGCGCTTCGACCGCCTGCTGCACGGTCATCCCGTGATCGATCAGGTTGACGATGCCCTGCAGGATCGTCGGGAAGATCCTGAGCCCGCCCGGCATCCCGAGCGCCCAGACCGGCGCGCCACCCTTCGTCACGATCATGGGCGCCATCGACGTGGGCACCCGCTTGCCCGGAACCACCGACAACGCCTTGCCCGGACGCGGGTCGAAGTTGGACATGTAGTTGTTGGGGATGATCCCGGTGCCCGGCACGACGAAGCGCGCCCCGAACAGCCCGTTGATCGTATGCGTGGCGGTGACGATGTTGCCGTCCTTGTCCGCGATCGTGATGTGCGTCGTGTCCGCGCTTTCGCGGCCGAAGGGCGCAAGGGTGGCGGGCTGCCCGATCATCGGCAGGCATTCCGCCGCATGGGCCTTGGACATCAACCGTTCCACCGGAACATCGACAAAGGCGGGATCGCCTGAAAAGGCCCGGCGGTCGATAAAGGCGATGCGGATCACCTCGGCCATCAGGTGCAGGCTTTCGACGCTGCCAAAGCCCATGCCCGCCACATCGAACCGTTCCAGCAGGTTCAGCATCTGCGGGATGTGCACGCCCGAGGAGGCGGGCGGCGGAGGGCCGATCACCTCGTACCCGCGATAAGTGCCGACAAGGGGCGTCCGCTCCTCCACCCGGTAGGCGCGAAGATCGTCCAGCGTCAGGTAACCGGCATCCGCGCCACCGGTCGCCATGCGGTCCACCAGCGCCTGCCCAAGGGCCCCGCCATGCAGGGCGGCCGCGCCCTCGCGCTGGATCAGGCGCAGGCTTTCGGCATAGTCGGGCATGACCATCCGGTCGCCCGGTTGCAGCACGCGCCCGCCCGGCGCCACGAGGGCGGCCATCGAGGGGTCGGCCAGCAGGTCGCCCCGGAACTCGTTGATCGCGCCGGCGAGATAATGCGTGACGGTGAACCCGCGGGCGGCGGCGCGGATGGCGGGTTCCACCAGATCGGCAAAGGGCAGCGCGCCGAAGAGCGCGTGCATGTCGCACCAGCCCTTCAGGTTGCCCGGCACCGCCACGGCCGAGGCGCCGACCATGTTCCGCCGCCCCTCGGCGTCCATGTAACGCGCCGGTTCATCCGACACGGGGGCATAGATGTCAGGACGCATCGCGGCACCGGCCAGCGACAGGGCGTCGAACACCACGTTTGTCCCGTCCGCCATGCGGACATGCGACAGACCGCCCCCGGCGATCCCGACCATCATCGGTTCCACCACGGTCAGGGTCAGCAGCGCCGCCACGGCCGCATCGACCGCGTTTCCGCCGGCGGCCAGCATCTCGACCCCGGCGGCGGATCCCATCGGGTGGTTCGTCACGACCATTCCCCCCGATCCGCTGGCGGGGGTCTTGTCGCAGGTGAAGGGCAATGTCATGGGCGTCATCCCGGATGGAAAATGGTCAGGCGAGTTTCGCCAGAACCTTGGCGGTGGCGCCCGACAGGTCGCCCAGCTTCGCCTGACCGTCGCGCACCTGCGCCTCGCGCGCCTTGCCGCGGATTTGGATGTCGATGGCCTTCTGCGCCTCGGCCGCCACCTCGTCCCGCGGGATCACGAGGACGCCGGATTCGTCGGCCAGCACCGCGTCGCCCGGCATCACCACCGTGTTGCCGCAGGACACGGGGATGTTGATCGCGCCGCCGATGTCGTAGCTGCGCGTCGTGATGGGGGAGATGCCCTTGCACCACATCGGGAAGTCGGAGGCGATGATCTCCTCCAGATCCGTGCAGGGGCCGTCCACCACCGCGCCCACGGCGCCGGCGGCCTTGGCCCCCACGGTCACGCCGCCGCCCCAGCAGGCGTAGCGGTCGTCGTGCAGGCGGTCCACGAAGACGAAGTCGCCGGGGCGGATCAAGCTGAGCAGGTGGTGCAGCAGGGTGGAATCCGCGCCCGGGATGGCGATCGTCACGGCGGTGCCGACGATGCGGCGGCCGGGGATCAGCGGCTGGATCTGACGGTGCAGGAAGCCGAACTGCCGCCAATGGCCGACGGTCGCCGTCTCGCATTGCGCCAGCAGGTCCAGATCGGCCTGAGGGATCTGCGCGGGCATCGGGTGGATCTTGTAGCTCATGGTCTTTCCTTACTTTCCGAAGGCTTTGGTGAATCCGACGGTGCGCTCGATCAGCAGCACCATGGCAAGGGACACGACGATCAGCAGCACCGCCAGCACGGCGACCATCGGGTCCGTCCGATCCTCCACATAGCGGTAGATCGCGACGGGCAGCGTGGTCAGGCGGGGGCCAACGAGGAACAGCGAGAGCACGATCTCGTCAAAGGACATGATCGCGGCGATGGCCGAGGAGGCGACGATCCCCGGCACAAGACGCGGCAGGGTGATCTGCGCGAAGGTCTGCACCGGGGTCGCGCCCAGCGTCATCGCCGCCTGCTCCACATCCGTGCCAAGGTTCGCAAGGCTGGTCTGAAGGATGCGGACCGAGAAGGGGAGCGTCATCACCAGATGCGCCAGAACCAGCCCCGGGAAGGTCGCGACCAGCCCCGCCGGCGTGAACACCATCAGGATGCCCAGGCCCAGCATCATGGAGGGCAGCACCAGCGGCATCAGGATCAGCGTCTGGATCGTGCGGCGGCCCGGGAACTCCATCCGCACCAGCGCATAGGCCGCCGGAAGGCCAAGCGCGAGGCTGAGGAACGCCACGATCACCGCGATGATGGCGCTGTTGCGCAGACCCTGCATGAAGCCACCATTGGACAGCACCTCGGCATACCAGCGCGTGCTCCACGATGTGGGCGGGAAAGACAGATAGGCGTCGCCGCTGAACGAGATCACGAAGATCAGGCACAGCGGCAGGAAGATCGCCGCGAAGACAGCGAACACCCAGGCGCGGACGAGGAGGGACAGGAACCGGGTCATGCGCGCACCTTCGTGACAAGGCGGAGGCACAGGCCCATGACGAGCATCGCCCCCACGAACAGCGCCAGCATCAGGAAGGCCAGCGCCGCCGCGGTCGGCCAGTCCAGCGTCATCAGCGCCAGATCGTAGACCTCGGTCGCCAGCAGGAACACCCGCCCCCCGCCCAGAAGCGAGGGCGTGATGTAGGAGGAGATGCAGAGCACGAAGCCGATCGTCAGCGCCGCGATCAGGGCGGGCACCGACAGGGGCAGCGTCACCTTCAGGAACACCTCGTGGGGCTTCGCGCCCAGCGACATCGCGGCCTCGTCCAGCCGCGGGTCCAGCCGGCCGAGGCCTGCGGTGATGGTCAGGAACATGAAGGGCATGATCGCCTCGGTCAGGCCGATCACCACGCCGGTGTAGTTGTTGACCAGCTGCATCGGTTCCGACACAAGGCCGAGGGTCAGCAGGATGGAGTTCACGAGCCCCCCCTGCCCCAGCATGACCATCCAGCCGAAGGACCGCACGACCGCCGACACCAGCAGGGGCGAGGCCGCCAGCACCGTCAGGATCGTGCGCCAGCGGGGGCTGACGTTTCGCAGATACAGCGCCACCGGATAGGCCAGCAGCAGCGCCAGCACCGAGCAGGTGATCGACAGCTTCAGCGTGCGCCCCAGAAGGTCGAGGTAGTAGCCGTCGCTCAGGATCGCGAGATAGGTCGCGGGGCTGACGGCCTTCACGATGGCGCCATAGTCCGAGATGTTCAGCGACATGCGGAACAGCCAGAGGATCGGCGCGATAAAGGTCACCGCCAGCACCGCAAGCACGGGGGCCAGCAGGATCCAAGGGGTGAGGCGCGATCCGGTTCCGGGGGTGACGAACGCGCTCATGCTCCGAACACCCGCAGGTCCGCTCCACGCCAGTCCAGCGCCACGATGTTGCCGACATGGGCCAGCGCGTCGTCGGGATCGCCGGGACGGATGTCGGCGATCAGGCGCTGCCCGCCCTCCAGTTCCAGTTCTGTCTCGATCATGGAGCCGACGAAGACGCGGCGCAGGACGCGGGCCTTCAGCGGGCCGTCCGCCAGCAGGCGCACGCAATGCGGACGCACCACGGCCAGCGCCTCGCCATTGGCCCCGGTCGCTTCGGACGCTGGCACGGGCTGGCCGTCCACCGTCACCCGGCCGCCAGCAACACGCGCCTTCAGCGTGTTGGCGCGCCCGATGAAATTCGCCACGAAGGGCGAGGCGGGGCGGTCGTAGATCTCGGCCGGGGTGCCGATCTGTTCCAGCATGCCACCGTTCATCACGACGATGCGGTCGCACATGGTCAGCGCCTCCTGCTGGTCGTGGGTCACGAACAGCGTGGTGATGCCGGTGCGGGTCTGGATGTCGCGCAGCTCGAACCGCATCTCGTCGCGCAGGCGCGCGTCGAGGTTCGACAAGGGCTCGTCCAGCAGCAGGATCTCCGGCTCGATCACGATGGCGCGGGCGATGGCCACGCGCTGCTGCTGCCCGCCGGACAGTTCCGCGGGGCGGCGGGCGGCGAAGGCGTCCAGCCGCACGGCGCGCAGGGCTTCGGCCACGCGGGCGCGGGTCTCCTCCTTGCCGATCTTGCGCAGCTTCAGCCCGAAGGCCACGTTTTCGGCCACGGTCATGTGCGGGAACAGGGCATAGGACTGGAACACGAGGCCGAGGTTGCGCTCCCATGGCGGCGCGTGCGAGATGTCGCGCCCTCCGATGGTGATGCTGCCCGCCGTGGGCGCCAGAAGGCCCGCGAACATCCGCAGCGTGGTGGACTTCCCGCAGCCGGAAGGTCCGAGGACGCCGATGAACTCTCCCTTTCGGATGTCAAACGACAGGCGGTCCACGGCGGGTCGGGCGCCGCCATAGTCGAAGGTCAGCGCGTCGATGCGGATGTGAGGATCCGCCGTCATGTCGGTGTGCAACGTCATGGGACCTCAGTTGCCGGCCGAGATGATGCGGCGCTTCCACATCGCGTTCCAGCGGTCGTTCTGCGTCGCGACCCAGGCCCAATCCAGCGGCAGCGTCGCGTCAAGCTGGCCGAACACGGTGCGCGCCTGCGCCTCGGCACTGGGCGCTGCCTTCGCGTTGGTGGGGGAGTAGTACATGGTTTCGGTGAATTGGGCCTGCGCCTCGGGCGACAGGGCGTAATCGATGAAGGCCTTGGCCAGATCGGGGTTCTGCGACCCTTCCACCAGGTTGATCGTGTTGATCTGCAGGATCGTGCCTTCCTTCGGCGTCATCACCCCCAGCTTGCCGTCCGATTGCACGGCGTAATACTGCGCGCGGGCGTTCCAGCCGGTCGCGAAATCCACCGTTCCGTTCAGCACCAGCGTATAACCGTCGGGCTTCGGATCGAAGGTCTGGACCGCCGGCGCAAGTTCCGCCAGCTTCTCGATCGCCCTATCGACGGACTTGGTGTAATCCTCGCCCAGCATGGCGGAGGTCATGACCATCAGCCCGGTGCCCTGGATGTTGGGCATCGCCGAGACCGCGAGGCGCCCGGCGTACTTTGGATCCCACAACTCGGCCAGCGACGTGGGCGTGCCCTCCACCGTTTCGGTGTTGTAGCTGATGATCTCGTTGTCGAAGGTCACGGCGGGGCCAAACCTTTCCTGCACGGTCGCCTGCGGCACCAGATCCGCCATGTTCGGCACGATGTCCGCCGACAGGGGCGCGAACAGACCTTCCTTGTTGGCGATCAGGCCGGCGGAAGCGTCGAAGATCACCACGTCCATCTGCGGATCGCCCGCCTGCGCCCGCAGCGCCCCCAGAAGACCGGCCGAACCGCGGTCGGAGTAGTAGTTGACCTTGACGCCCGGATGCGCCGCCTCGAACGGCGCGATCACGGCCTTGGTGTATTCGTCCTGGAACACCCCGGTGTAGGAGCCGAGCGTGATCTCGCCCGACAACTCCTGCGCCATGGCCGTCGTGCCCAGAAGGGCCGTGAGGGCGAAGGCGGAAAGCATCGTCTTCATGGTGGTCGTTTCCCCTGTTGGTGCCCTCTGACGGGGCGTTCAGTAACCGCGGCGGGCGTCGGCCAGATCGGCGACGGTGCCGTCTTTTTCAAAGGCGCGCAGGTTGCGCGAGATGATGCGGCTGCCCGTCGGCGCGTCGATGAGCGAGGCGACATGCGGCGTGACGGTGATCTGGGGATGCTGCCAGAACGGATGGTCCGAAGGCAGCGGCTCCACATGGAACACGTCTAGCGTGGCCGCCGCGATCTGGCCGGAGGCGAGCGCGCCCAGAAGATCGTCATCCACCAGATGCGGGCCGCGGGCCGCGTTGATGATCGAGGCGCCGCGTTTCAGCCGGTTGAACGTGTCGTTGTTCAGGATGCCGCGCGTTTCGTCCGTCAGCGGCAGCAGGTTCACGAGGATCTCCGTCCCGTCGAGGAAGTCGCCGAAGCCAGCGGCGCCCGAGAAGGTGGTCACGCCGTCGATCGTCTTGGGGGACCGCGCCCAGCCCACGACGTCAAAGCCGATCGCTGACAGGCATTTCGCCGCCTCCGCCCCCAGATTGCCAAGGCCCATGACGCCCACGCGGCGCCGCGTCGCCGGCGGCACCACGACCGGCGCCCATTCGCTGCGGGCCTGCGAGGCCTGAAGCGCCGGCATGTTGCGGTGGTGGCGCAGGACGTGCAGCGCCACGTATTCCTTCATGCGCTGCGTCAGGTCCGTCCCGACGGTGCGGATGATGGGCAGGTCGGGCAGATCCTCGTCCGCCAGAACGTGGTCGATCCCGGCGCCGATCGACACGATGGCCTTCAGGTTCGGAAAGGGCCGCAGGCAGCCGGTGGTGGGGCGCCAGACGACGGCGTAGCGGATCGCCTCCGGGTCGGGCACGGCGGTCAGGGGATGGAAGTTCCAGTCGGGCATCAACTCGCCCATCATGCGGATCCAGTCCTGAGTCTTGGTTTCGGAGGGGAGATAGATTGCGACGTTCATCATGGCCTCTTGCTGTCCGGATCATGTGACCGTCATCCTTGCCGCATCGCAAAGCAAAAATTCTGGCGGTGGTCATAGAAGAAATTTATGACGGGCCACGCCGCGGACCCCGGAGGACGCCATGAACCTGAAACAGCTTGAAGCCTTCTACTGGCTGACCCGCCTGCGAAGCTACCAGCGCGTCGCGGATCACATCGGTCTGACGCAACCCGCTGTATCGGCACGCATATCGGGGCTGGAGGACAGTCTGGGCGTGCGGCTCTTGGATCGGGAGGCCTCCGTCTTCACCCTGACCGATCAGGGGCACGAGGTTGCCGAATATGCCGAGAATTTCCTCAATCTGTCGGAGGCTTTGACATCCCGCCTGAAGATCGGGCAAAAAAGGCGTTATACCATCGGCACCGTAGGCATGGTGACGCGCACCTGGGGCAACACGCTGCGCCGGAAGGTCCTTTCGGACAATGGCATCGGCCTTGTGGATTTCCATTCCGCCTCCAACGTGGAGCTGCGCCAGCAGGTGCGGTCCGGCGCGCTCGACATGGCCTTCGTCACGGGGGAGGCCGGTCTGCCGCAGGTCGCGGACAGCTTTTCAGTGCTCTACAAGGTCGGCTGGGTGGCGCGGCCGGACGTGGTGGGCGAGGGTCGCCGCCCCCTGACCCCGGACGAGATCCGGGCGCTGCCGCTGATTCTCTATCCCCACACCTCGCCCCTGTTCCGCCCGGTGGCCGAGATGGTGGACGAGACGCGCCGCCGGCCGAACGCGCGGCACACCGGAAACTCGCTGGGCACGATCTGCGACATGGTGCGGGACGGCTTCGGCGTTGCCGCCATCCCGCTGGCGGCGATGGAGCGGGAGATCGCCACCGGCATGGTGGTGGAGATCGCCACGACCGTGCAGCTGGCCCCGCTGGACACGCGCTGCGTCCACCTGAACCGCGCCCGCAAGCAGCAGACGCAGCAGATCTTCGCGCTGGCGCGGCAGGCCGCGGCGGAATGGGCCGCGGCCCATCCCCGCTATGTCAGCTTTCTGGACACCTGAAGGCGATCAGCCCGCAAAGCCCGTCGACACGTGGTCGCGGATGAAGCCCGCGCCGATCTTCACCAGTCGGTCCGACAGCGCCTTCCCCGTCTCGGCCGAGCTGAAGGCCGGGTCGCCGCCCCAGACGCCGTGCGGCGCAGCCTCGATCGCCTCCATCGGGACGGTGATGCGCGCGCCGTCGTATTTCACGGCGGCCATTCCGGCGACGTCCATGCCCATCGCGCGGCGACCCTTGGGCGGGGCCTGCTTCAGGTCCATGCGCAGGATGTCGGGGTAATAGTGCAACCCGATGGACGTCAGCGGATCGCCCCCGTGCCCCGAGGATTTCGCGGCCGCCTCCGGCCCCAGGATCTCCTTCAGCAATTCGTAGCTGATCTGCCACAGATACATGGAGGCCACGAACATGCCGTTCTTCCGGCGCCACGCCTGCGTCACCTCGTTGATGGCAAGGACGTTGCCGCCATGGCCGTTGATGATCAGGATCTTCGTCAGCCCGTGGCGCGCGAGGCTGCCCAGCATGTCATCGAGCAGCGCGGTCAGCGTCGGCTGGCTGATCGCGATCCCGCCATGCGACGATCCGAAATAGTCCGAACCGCCAAAGGGCACCGGGGGCGCCACAAAGGTCGGCACGCCTTCGGCCCGCGCGGCGCGGGCGATGTCCAGCGCCACGCATTCGGCGCCAAGATAGTCGCCCATCGGCGCATGCGTGCCCTGATCTTCCAGGGACCCCATCGGCAGCAGGATCACGGCGTCGCCGTTCAGGTGCTGGCGGGCTTCCTCGCTCGTCAGTTCGGCCATCTTCAGTTTGTCGGTCATCACGTCCTCTTACAGTATGTCGTCGCGGATGCAGGCCTTGAGGCGGTTGTCGCCTGCGGGCCGCAGGGGGGGCACGCTATCGGCACAGGCCGGCAGCGCGTATGGGCAGCGCGAGCGGAACACGCAGCCCGAGGGCGGGGACAGCGGCGAAGGGATCTCCCCCTCCAGCCGGATGCGGTGGGGGGCGTGCTTCAGGCTCGGCTCGGCGGATACAAGGGCGGCGGTGTAGGGGTGCTGCGGGTGGAAGTGCACGGCATCGGCCGGCCCCACCTCCATCACGCGGCCCAGATAGAGCACCATGACCCGGTCCGAGATGAAGCGCACCACCGACAGGTCGTGGCTTATGAACAGGAGCGAGATGCCGTGGCTGACCCGCAGATCCGCCAGCAGATTCAGCACCTGCGCCTGGATCGACACATCCAGCGCCGACACCGCCTCGTCGCAGACGATGAACTTCGGCTCCACGGCCAGCGCGCGGGCGATGCCGATGCGCTGGCGCTGCCCGCCCGAGAATTCGTGCGGGCGGCGGTCCAGGAAGGCCGGGTTCAGGCCCACCATGTCCAGAAGCTCGGTCAGGCGGCCCTCGCGCGCGGCACCCGTGTGCAGCCTGTGCGTGTCCAGCGCCTCGGACAGGACCGCGCGGATGGTCTTGCGCGGGTCGAGGCTGGCATAAGGGTCTTGGAAGATGATCTGCATGTCCTTGCGCAGGCGACGCAGATCCTCGGGCCCAAGGGCCGTCAGGTCGTGCCCCCCGAACGTCATCGCCGCGCTGTCGCTGTCGATCAGGCGCAGCACCGCCTTGCCGATCGTGCTCTTGCCCGATCCGCTTTCGCCGACCAGCCCAAGAACCTCGCCCGGGTGGACGGTCAGCGACACGTCGCGCAGCACCTGCATCATCCGCTTGCCGAACAGGCCCTTGCGCCCCACGGGATAGTGCTTGTTGAGGTCACGGACCTCAAGAATGGCGGTCATGCGGCCTCCTGCGTGGCTTCGGGTGCGCGGAAGCAGCGCACATGGCGATCGGATCCCCCAAACAAAGGCGGGCGGTCCAGGGCGCAGCTTGCCAGCGCGATCGGGCAGCGATCACGGAAGGTGCAGCCCGAGGGGCGGCGGCCGGGCAAGGGTGGCGTGCCCTCCACCGCCTGCAGCCGGTCGCCGCGCGTCGAATGCGCCTCCTCGTGCGAGGACGGCATGCTCTCCAGCAGCGCGCGGGTGTAGGGATGATGCGGGTCGGTCAGGATCTGCTTTGCGGGCCCCTCCTCCACCACCTGGCCCGAATACATCACGGCCACGCGGTCCGCGATCTCGGCCACCACGCCAAGATTGTGGCTGATGAAAAGAAGGCTGAGGCCGTCGGCATAATCGGTGCGCAGCTTTTGCAGCAGCTCGATGATCTCGGCCTGGATGGTCACGTCCAGCGCGGTCGTCGGCTCGTCGGCGATCAGCAGGCGCGGCTCGCAGGTCAGGGCCATCGCGATCATCACGCGCTGGCGCATCCCGCCCGACATCTCGTGCGGATAGCCGTTGAAGCGCCGCTCCGCCTCGTTGATGCCGACAAGGGTCAGCAGCCGGATCGCCTGGGCGCGCGCCTCGGCCTTTGGCATGGGCCGGTGGGCGAGGATCGCCTCCACCATCTGCGCGCCCACCTTGTGCACGGGGTTGAGGCTGGTCATCGGCTCCTGGAAGATCATGGCGACGTCGTTGCCGCGCACATCCTCCAGCTGCTTCGGGGTCAACCGGCCCATGTCCACCATTTCCCCCGACTTGCGGCGCAGGGTCAGGGTACCGGCCGACTGGCGGATCGCGCCGGGCAGAAGCCCCATCAGCGCCAGCGCGGACAGCGACTTGCCCGATCCGGATTCCCCCACAAGGGCGGTGCACTGGTTGGCGCGCAGGGTCAGGCTCACATCCTCGATCACGGGAACGGGCTGGCCGGGGCGCGGGATGTCCAGGCGAAGGTTCCTCACCTCGGCCACCACGTCACCCGCCGCCCCCCCACCCTGGCCATCGCTGGTGGGCTGCGAGGTGGTGTCCTTGCCGCCGCCGTTGCCCTTCGGGTCCAGCGTGTCGCGCAGCCGGTCGCAGAAGAAGTTGATGGCATAGATCGTCAGCGTCAGCGCCACGCAGGGGATGAGGATGCCCAGCGGGTCCTGGTTCATGAACTGCCGCGCGCCCCGGATCATCTGCCCCCAGCTGGGCGCGGGCGGCACGACGCCGAGGCCGAGGAACGAGAGCCCGCTTTCGATGGTGATCGCCGCCGCCGCCGTCAGTGAATACTGGACCGAGACGGGGCCCGCGATGTTGGGCAGGATCGTCCCGAACACGATGCGCCGCGACGGGGTCCCAAGCGCGCGGCTCGCCTCCACGAAGTCGAGGGCGGAGACGCGCAGCGCCTCGGAGAACGCGATGCGGGAGAAGGCGGGGAAATACAGGATCGACAGCACTGCGACCAGCGTCACCGTTCCGGGCCCGAACAGCGTGACCACCAGCAGCGCCAGCAGGATCGGCGGGAAGCACAGCACCACGTCCGACAGCCGCGTGGTCAGGAACTGGAACGGCCCGCGGAAATAGGCGCCGATCAGCCCGAACAGGGTTCCGACAAGGCAGGCGAGCGTGGTGGACAGAAAGGCCACCATCAGCGACACCTGACCGCCATGCAGCACGCGCGCCAGCCGGTCGCGGCCGAACTCGTCCTGCCCCAGCCAATGCTCCCAACTGGGCGGGGCAAGGCGTTCGCGGACCGAGATCTGGATCGGGTTCGCCTCGGTGATGAGGGGGGCGGCGAAGGGGATGACGATCAGCGCGGCCAGAAGGACGCCCGGCAGGATCATGCGGCGGGGAATGGCGGGCGCGCGGAAGCGGCTTGCGGGGATGGCGGTCATTGCAGACGGATCCTCGGGTCCAGAAGGGAATAGAGGACATCGATCACGAGGTTGATCGCGATGAAGATGGCCGCGACGACAAGGATGACGGCCCGCACAGTGGGATAGTCGCGCTGTTCGACCGCCGTCACCAGAAGGCCGGAAAGGCCGGGCCAGTTGTACACGAACTCCACCAGCACCGTCGAACCCAGCAGGATGCCCAGCTGCATCCCCACCACGGTGATCACGGGGCCGAGCGCGTTCTTCAGCACGTGGCGGCGGATCACGAGACGGCGGGACAGGCCCTTCGCGGTGGCGGTGCGGACCCAGTCGTGGCCCCGCATCTCCAGCACGCTGGCGCGGGTCATGCGGAAGATGATGGTGGCCAGGTGCAGCCCCACCGTCACCGCCGGCAGGATCAGCATCCGCAGATGCTGCACCGGATCCTGCGCAAAGGCGACGTAGCCGCCCGCCGGAAGCCAGCCCAGCACCTGCGCGAAGAGATAGATGAACAGCGTCCCCACCACGAAACCGGGCACCGAGGTCAGGAGCGCGTTCACCGCCGAAGCCGTGATGTCGAAGCGCCCCCCGGCCCGCAAGCCCGCAGCCGTTCCAGCCGGGATCGCCACCAGCAGCGCAAGAAGGGCGCCCGCCGCGATGATCTCCAGGGTGCGGGGCAGACGCAGGGCGATGTTGTCCGCGATGGACGATCCGTCGATGATGGAGGTGCCGAAGTCGAACCGGACGCTGTTGAGCAGGAACGCAGCGTATTGCTGCATCACCGGCTGGTCGAGGCCCATCGTGGCGCGTAGGTTCGCGATCGCCTCGGGCGTGGCGCTGCCGCCGCCGGTTGACAGCAGAAGTTCCGCCGGATCACCCGGCACCACCGCCAGAAGCGAGAAGACGATGCTGCCCACGACGAACAGCATCACGGCCGCCCCCGCGACGCGGCGCAGAAGAAAGCCCCCCATCAGCCCAGCTTCGCTTCGTCCAGCACGAACCCGCTGGATCCGTTCAGGAAGCCCGGAAGAGTCTGGAAGCCCGAAACGTTCGCCGACATCCCGAAGGCCTGCGTCCGCCAGTTCAGCGGGATCTGCGGCGCCTCCTCGTAATAGGCGGTATAAAGCTGCTGGTAGATCGCCTTGCGCTTTTCGGGATCCGTCTCGACCCGGCCCTGTGTCAGCAGGCCGTCGATCCGATCGCTCTTGAAGCCGTAGGATTGCAGATAGGATGGGTTGGCCGAGGACAGCATGGAGAACAGCGCATCGGGATCGTTGAACGTGCCGGAGGCGCCGTGCACGGCGATGTCGTATTGCCCGTTCGTGCCCATGGTCACCCGGCTGCCCCAGTCCGGCAGGTCCAGCGTCACGTTGATGCCGATCATCGCAAGATAGGCCTGCACGACCGAGGCTGTGTCCTGATGCATCCCGTAGGTGGCCGTGGCCAGCAGGCGGCACTCGAACCCGTCGGGATATCCGGCCTCGGCCAGCAGGGCCTGCGCCTTTTCCATGTCGTAGCGGTATTCGGCGTTGGGGTCCGACAGCGGGATGGTCGATCCCTGCGGGTTCGGCAGCCCGTAAAGCGGCGCGCCCCGGCCGGCGAAGGCCGCGTCCACCACGTCCTGACGCTCGATCGCGTAGCCGATGGCCTGGCGCACGCGCGGATCCTGAAGCGGACCCTCCTTGGCGACGTTGAACAGCAGGAACATGAACGGCCCCGAGGTGGTGGAGATGTTCAGATCGTCCGACGCCTCCACCGTTTCGAACTGCGTCCAAGGCAGGTATTCGATCACGTCGACATCCCCTGCCTCCAGCGCGGAATAGCGCAGGTTGTCGTCGGCGTAGGAGACGAAGCGGATGCCGTTGACGCCGGGCTGGTCGGCGCCGTAGAAGCCGTCGAACTTCGCCACCTCCACAAACACGCCCTTTTCCTGCGACACCAATTGGAACGGGCCGCAACCGATCACCGCCTCAGGCGTGGACCTGGCCGAGATGATGGGCGCGCAGTAGCTGGCCATCAGGGTCAGGAACACCGCGCTTGGCGTGGACAGGGTGATGCGCACCGTCTTGTCATCCAGCGCCTCCATGCCCTCGATCATCGCAAGATCGGCCTTCAGGAAGGCCGAGGAGCCTTCCTTCGTGATCTCGGTCAGGGAGTGGATCACATCCGCCGCCATGACCGGATCGCCGTTGTGGAATTTGGCGTTCGGGCGCAGCTTGAAGACGATGGCCGTCTCGCCCTCCCACTCGGCGCTTTCGGCCACTTCGGGGATCAGATTGCCCTGCCCGTCATAGCCCATCAGCCCGCGGAAGATCGCCAGCTTCACGGTGTTGGCCGCACCGCCGGTGTTGTCGAACGGGTTCAGGCTGGGCGGAAAGGTCGACAGGCCGAAGCGCAAGGTGCCGCCGGTCGCCTGGGCGCGCAGGCCGCGGGGCAGCGCCAGCGCGCCCAGCCCGGCGCCAAGGCCCACGAGCACGGCGCGACGCGAGAATTCGGTGTGGGTCATGAATACCTCGGGTGGTCTGTTGGGAGGGGTGCGGGCTTTGGCCCGTCTTGCTGTCATGGAACCGTCAGATGTCCCCCCGGTCCAATCGAAAAAACTTCTATGGGCCATAGATTTGTTTGTGCCGAACCCTTGTGCGTCAACGCCGAAAAACCCCTGCACATCGTGCAGGGGCAGGAACGCCGTAGCGGCCTTGTCAGCCGAAGACGCAGGTCAGGGCCATGTCGATGGCGGCGGTGATCTGGTCGATCTCGGCCGCCGTGGCGATCAGCGCGGGGCTGAGCGTCAGGGTGTTGTTCAGCCCCGGCAGCGACCGGTTGGTCATGCCGATGATGACGCCTTCGGCCGCGCATTCGGCCACCACGCGAACGACAAGCCGTTCGTCCACAGGCTCCTTCGTCGTGCGGTCCTTTACCAGCTCGGCCCCCTGGAACAGGCCGATGCCCCGCACGTCGCCGATCACGGCGTGCCTGTCCTGCAGCGCCAGAAGGTTCGACTGCAGCCGCGCGCCCATCCGGCGGGTGTTTTCCAGAAGATCCTCATCCTCGATGATGCGCATGTTCTCCAGCGCCGCCGCCGGGCCCGCCGTGCAGCCCCCGAAGGTGGAGATGTCGCGAAAATGCGCCATGGGATCGTTGGCGTCCTTGAACATGTCGAACACCGCCTCGGTCGTGACGGTGCAGGAAATAGCGGCATAGCCCGAGGCCACGCCCTTGGCCATCGTCACGAAATCGGGCCGGATCCCGAAGTTCTGATAGCCGAACCATTCGCCGGTGCGCCCGACTCCGCAGACGACCTCGTCGATGTGCAGAAGGATGTCGTATCGCGTGCAGATCTCCTGCACCCGCGCCCAGTAGCCTTCGGGCGGAACGATCACGCCGCCGCCGGCGGTCACCGGCTCCAGGCACAGCAGGCCGATCGTGTCGGGGCCCTCGCGCAGGATCACCTCCTCGATCGCGTCGGCGGCGCGGCGGCCGTAGTCGGCCACGTCCCACTGCTTGCGGTATTCAAGGCAATGCGGCACCTGCACGAAGCCTTCGGGCAGCGGGCCATACATTGCCGCCCGTTCGGGCTGGCCGCTGGCCGCCAGCGTGCCAATGGTGGTGCCGTGGTAATCCCGCTCGCGGAACAGGATCTTCGACTTGAGGCCGCCCCGGCGCTGCGCCGAGATCTGGCGCACCATCTTGAACACCTTCTCGTTCGCTTCCGAGCCGGAGTTGGAGTAGTAGACCCGGCTCATCCCTGGCATCTTCGTCAGCAGCTTTTCCGCAAACATCGCGGCGGGAACCGACCCCGCGGCCCCGGCGAAGTAGTTCATCTTCACCAGCTGGTCCCGTACCGCGTCGGCGATGCTGGTCCGGCCATAGCCCACGTTGACGGTCCACACCCCGCCCGACACCGCATCAAGGAACTTCCGGCCGGTGGTGTCCCAGACGTTCATCCCCTTCCCTTCGACGATGATGCGGGGATCAGCGGTCTCGAAGGGTTTGTGCTGGGTCAGGTGGTGCCAGACATGCGCCTTGTCGGCGGCGATGACATGGCTCAGGTCGTTGGCGACGTTCATGCGACCTGCTCCTCGAACGCCTGCGCCATGGCCAGGTCGAAGCGGCGGAGCAGTTCGTGCACCCCGGCCTCGGTGATGATCATGGGCGGGCAGAAGCAGACGGCCTCGCCGATGCCACGCACGATCAACCCGTTGTTCTGGCAGGCCATGGCGACGGCCTGCGCCGCCTTGCCGGGCGTGTCGAACCCGGCCTTGGTCACCTTGTCGGACACGAACTCCACCGCCGCGATCAGGCCTTCGCCGCGCACTTCGCCCACCAGCGGGTGGTCGGCATATTTGCTCAGCCCCGCGCGCAGGATCTCACCCATCGCGACGGCGTTCGACACGAGGTCGCGCTCCTCGATGATCTTCAGGTTCTCCAGCCCCACCGCCGTCGCGACCGGATGGCCCGAGGTGGTGTAGCCGTGCCCGAAGGTGCCCAGCGTCGCCGACCCGTCGGCAATGCCCTGATAGATCTTGTCCGAGAACACGATCGCCGCCAGCGGCTGGTAGGAGGACGTGATCTGCTTCGACAGCACCAGCACGTCCGGCCGGATGCCATAGGTCTCGCAGGCGAACATCCTGCCCGTGCGCCCGAAGCCGTTGATGACCTCGTCCGCGACGATCAGGATGTCGTATTTGCGGCAAACGGCCTGGATCTTCTCCCAATACCCCTTTGGCGGGACGATCACGCCGCCAGCGCCCATCAGCGGCTCTCCGATGAAGGCCGCGACGGTTTCGGGGCCCTCGGCCAGGATCGTCTCCTCCAGCTCGGTGGCCAGACGGTCGGAAAACTGCTCCTCCGTCTCCCCCTCCTGCCCGAAGCGCCAGAAGTGGGGGGTGGATACGTGGCGGACGAAGTCCAGCGGCAGATCGAACCCCTTGTGGTTGGCCGGAATGCCCGTCAGCGACCCCGCGCCGATGGTGATCCCGTGATAGCCCTTGATGCGGCCGATGAACTTCTTCTTCTCGGGCCGGCCGATGGCGTTGTTGTAGAACCAGACCATCTTGATGACGGTGTCGTTGGCCTCAGAACCGGAGTTCGTGAAGTGCACGCGGTCCAGCCCTTCGGGCG
Source organism: Falsirhodobacter sp. 20TX0035 (assembly GCF_028307215.1). Taxonomy (GTDB): domain Bacteria; phylum Pseudomonadota; class Alphaproteobacteria; order Rhodobacterales; family Rhodobacteraceae; genus Falsirhodobacter. Next base: position 82,222 of record NZ_JAQMHV010000008.1, read on the forward strand.
TCATCTGCACCAGTTTTTCGGCCAGAAGGATCGACGGCTCCTGCCCCTTGCTGGCGAACAGGTGCATGTAGGGCAGCACGTCCAGCTGCTTCTTCGCCGCGTCCACCAGCCGTTTTTCCGAAAACCCGAGGCCCACGCTCCACAGCCCCGCCAGCCCTTCGATGTAGTCCTTGCCCGCGTCGTCGTAAACGTAGATGCCCTCGCCGCGGGCGATGACCAGCGGGCCGGTCTTTTCATGCGCGCGCGCGTTGGTCACGGGGTGGAGGAGATAGCGGATGTCGCGCCCTTGAAGCGAGTTGGGAAGGAGGGTCATCGAAGGGTCCTGTTGGTTGATGTGCGACCGGTTCGCCGGCCGTCATGGGAAAGACACGCATATGTTGCGCAGGCTTGGCAAGATGGCGGCCACGGGCATTCGGATCGCGGCGCCCACCGGGGCGGGCGAAGCAACCGTTCGCCTGCGCCGGCCGAGGATTGCCGGGAAATTCAGCGGTTCGGAAAACCGGTCGCGTCGGCGACACCCTTTGACGGCCGCAAGGTCAGACGTGCTGGCCGCCGTTGATATGGATCTCCGCCCCGTTGATGTAGCTGGAGGCGTCGGTGCACAGGAAATGGATGGTCTTCGCCACCTCGTCCGTGGTGCCCAGCCGTTGCAGCGGCACCTCCCGCTGCACAAGGCCGTCGGTGCCCGGCGACAGGATCGATGTCGCGATTTCTCCCGGAGAGATCGCGTTCGACCGGATGCCGAGGGGGCCGAACTCATGCGCCAGTTCGCGCGTCAGCGCCGCAAGGCCGGCCTTCGAGGCCGCATAGGCGACGCCCGCGAACGGATGCACCCGCGAGCCCGCAATCGAGGTGACGTTCACGATCGACGCCTTCGCCTTTGTCAGCTCCGGCAGCAGTTCGCGCACCAGAAGGGCGGTGGAGACGAGGTTCACGTTCAGCACCTGCATCCAGGTGGCCGGGTCGGTGTCAGCAACGCCCATCCGCTCCCCATCCCGCACCTTGGGCGAGATGCCGGCGTTGTTGACCAGCGCCGCCAGCTCTCCATCCTGCAGGCGCGAGCGCACATCCGCGGCCAGCGCGGGGATCGCCGACAGGTCCGCCAGATCCGCCTGAATGTGGCTTTCCCGGGCCCCCGGCCAGCGGCATTCGTCCGAGAACGGCTGGCGCGACACCGTCAGCACGCGCCACCCTTCGCGCTGCAGAACCTTCACGGTGGCGTGGCCGATCCCGCGGCTTGCACCGGTCAGAAGGCAGTATTTGGTCATGGGGAGTCTCCCGTAGGTCCCGCGGCGTTCCGTCGGGTCCGTGGCAGGATACGGGCCAGGGGTCCGCCCGCAACCAAATCTTTTCGATGGCCGCCATCAGCAATTTTGAAGGGAGAGCATCTTGGTCCCGAAGCCTATGGTGGCAGCGTGTTGCCCCACGCGCAGCGGTTTGCAGGATGACCCGGCCTCCGCACCGTTGCACGCCATCCCACCTCATGCCCCGCACCGGCAACGGTGTCGCGTGGTCCGCGAACGCTGCCCTGTTCAAGAGCGGCGTCTGATCCTTTACGCGCCACTCGTGCGTCGCACCTGCGACGCCACCTCTTGGTCCGTGCACGACGACCTGTTCAGGAACAGCGGGGGGCCGTCGTGCGCCATGCTACCTCATGCCTCGCACCGGCGACGCTGCCCTTTGGTCAACGGCAAGGGCCTGTGCAGGAACCGCGCCAAGCCTTCACGCCCCCGGCTCTCCTCCATCGGCCCATGTGCCCAGCAACATCTCAAGAAACCGACCGGCGGCGGGGGACAGCCGCGTGTTCCGGCGGCGGATGACGCCGATGGGGCGGGAAATCTCGGGCGTGCCCAAGGGACGGGTCACAAGAAACGGATGGTCCCCCGACGGCGTCGCAAGGCGCGGGAGGACCGAGATGCCCAACCCCTGCTCCACCAGTCCCAGAGAGGTCGACAGGTGCGTCACCTCATACGTCCAGTGCAGGCTGACGTTGTGCTGGGCCAGCGCCGTGTCCAGCAGGGTCCGGTTCCCGCTGGAGCGGTGGACGGTGATCAGGGGGTAATCGCTCAGATCCCCCCACTCCACCTTCTTCCTCCGGGCCAGGGGATGGTCCTTCAGGGTGGCCAGCACGAAGGGGTCATCGGCCAGATGCGAAAACTCCAGCGCCGGGTCCGAGCCGTGCATGATGTTGATCCCGAACTCCACCTCTCCGCGCGCGACGGCCTGCAGGCCGTCCACCGCCGTCAGGTCAAGGATGCGGAAGCGGATGTTCGGGTAGACCTTGGCAAATTCCTTGATCACCTTGGGCAGGAAATAGAACGCGGCCGTGGGGATGCAGGCGATGGTGACAAGCGCCCCGCTTTGGCGCCCCAACTCGCGCACGGCGAAAAGCGAGGAGTCGAACTCCTCCAGCATGCGTCGGATCAGAGGGATCAGCTCGCTCCCGATGGCGGTCAGCGCCACGTTGCGGGTGGTGCGTTCCAGAAGCGGCATGCCGACGGCGGCCTCCAGCTTCTGGATCCGCCGGCTCAGCGCCGATTGCGACAGGTTGAGCGCTTCGGCCGCCCGGTGAAAGCCCTGAAGATCCACGACGCTCAGGAAGGCGCGCAGGTCCAGCATCTCGCAATTGATGTTCACGACGCAATAATCTTTCCGATATTGGCATTTAACAAATCAGCATCCTCCCACCATACACAAGAGAAGATCATTTTGATCGCATAGATGCATCAGTCTGAAAGGGTGTGCAATATGAACGATCTTCAGTCGATCCCCTGTGTCCTCATGCGGGGCGGCACATCGAAGGGTCCGTTCTTTCTGGCCAGCGACCTTCCGAATGACACGGCCCTGCGCGACCAGATCCTGCTGTCGGTGATGGGATCGGGACACCCGTTGCAGATCGACGGGATCGGGGGCGGCAATCCGGTGACCAGCAAGGTCGCGATCATCAGCCCGCCCACCGTGCCCAACGCGGATGTGGATTACCTGTTCGCGCAGGTCAGGATCGACCAGCAGATCGTCGACACCTCTCCCAATTGCGGCAACATGCTGGCGGCTGTCGCCCCCTTCGCGCTGGAAGCGGGGCTCGTAAGGGCCGGGGAGGAAACGACGCTGGTGCGCATCCACAACGTCAACACCGGCAAAATCATCGAGGCGGAACTGGACACCCCCGGCGGCAAGGTCTGCTATCTGGGGGACGCGTCGATCGACGGCGTTCCGGGCCAGGCCGCGCCCATCGCGCTGACTTTTCTGGACGCGGCGGGCGCGCGCACGGGCAAGCTGTTCCCGACCGGCGCGCCTCTGGACCATATCGACGGGGTGGAGGTGACCTGCATCGACTGCGCCATGCCGATGGTCCTGATGCATGCCGAGGCCCTGGGCATAACGGGTTACGAATCCGCCGCCAGCCTGAACGCGGACGCCGCCCTCTTGCAGCGGATCGAGACGATCCGCCTGAAGGCAGGCCTTCTGATGGGGATGGACGATGTCAGCCAGCAGGTGACGCCGAAGCCCGTTCTCATATCGCACGCGCGCAAGGGTGGGGATCTGAACGTGCGGTATTTCATGCCGCGCGAATGCCATCCGTCCCTGGCCACGACCGGGGCGGTGGGCATCGCCACGGCCGCCATTTCGCCCGGAACGGTGGCGGCCGCGCTGATCGGCCCGCGCGCCATTCCCGCCGTCCTGCGTATCGAACATCCCGGCGGCGGTCTGGACATCAAGCTGGACGAACGCGACGGCAAGACGATCGCCGGGGTTCTGCGAACCGCACGACGACTGTTCGAGGGTTTGGTCTACGCCAAGCCGCCAAAGGCTGCAAAGATCGCGGCGTGAAACCGGCACCGGGAGGGGTGCCATCCAGGGAGGACTATCACATGAAACACCTTTTGATGGCTTTGGCCGCATCCACCGCGCTGGCCGCACCGGCGCTGGCGCAGGACGTCCGGATGAGCGTCGGGTCCTACAACCTGAACAACCTGCCGTTCCCGGTGGCGCAGGGCCTCGGCTTCTATGAGGACGAGGGCCTGGACGTGACGGTGGACAACTTCGCGTCCGGCGGGTCCAAGACCCTGCAGGCGCTGGTGGCCGGATCGACGGACATCGCCGTGGGCTTCTATGACCACACGATCCAGATGCAGGCCCAGAACAAGCACGTGGTGGGCTTCGTGGAACTGGCCCGAAACTCCGGCTTGGTTCTGGCGGGCGGCAATGACACCACCTTCGATCCGGCCAATCCCGAAAGCATCCAGGGCGCCAAGGTCGGGATCACCGCGCCGGGATCGTCTTCGGACTTCTTCATCCGCTACTACCTGCAGCAGCACGGCATGACGGCGGACGACATCTCCATCATCGGGGTAGGGTCGGGTTCGGCCGCCGTGGCCGCGCTGGAACAGGGCAAGATCGACCTTCTGGTGAACTACGACCCCGCCGCCACCTTCATCGAGGCCAAGGGCGTGGGCAAGATCCTGATCGACGCGCGCAGCGACGAAGGGGCCACGGACGTCTATGGTGGGATCTACCCGACCTCGGTCCTGTATGCCACGCAGGACTTCATCGACGAGAACCCCGAAACGATCCAGAAGGTCACGAACGCCACCGTGCGCGCCCTGAAATGGATGAGCGAGCACACCCCCGAGGAGATCGTGGCGACGCTTCCGCCCGAATACATCTCGGGCGACGCGGACACCTACACGCTGGCGGTCAAAAATGCGATGGCCATCTTCTCGGCCGATGGCGTGTTCAACACAACCGACATCGAGACACCGCTGAAGGTATTGAAGACGTTCAACGAGTCGGTGGGCCGCGCGGACATCGACCTGTCCCGGACCTACACGAACGCCTTCGTCGAAGCCGTTCCCGCCGACGCGACGAACTGAGGAGGGGAGGACATGGCCGTGGCCGCATTGAAACCGGTGGATCATTACCACCCTTCCCCGCAATCCTCCGCAAAGCCGATGGTGGCGCTTCAGGACGTCCGCATGGCGTTCGGCGAATTCGTGGCGGTGGATGAAGTCAACCTGACCGTCGCCGACGGGGAGTTCCTTGCCATCGTCGGACCCACCGGCTGCGGCAAGAGCACGATCCTGAACGCGATCGCGGGCCTTCTGAAACCCGCTAAGGGAACCGTCTCCATCGACGGAAAGCAGGTGGCGAATGTCGGCGGCGACATCGGATACCTGTTCCAGCAGGACGCCCTTCTTCCCTGGAAGACGTCGATCGAGAATGTGGAACTGGGCCTGATGTTCCGCGGCATGGGCAAGGCCGAGCGCCGCGCCCTTTCCATGGATTGGCTGGCCAAGGTGGGCCTGAAGGGGTTCGAGGACCGCTATCCCCACCAGTTGTCGGGCGGCCAGCGCAAGCGGGTGCAGATGGCGCAGGCGCTGATCACCGGGCCGAAGGTGATCCTGATGGACGAGCCGTTCTCGGCGCTGGACATCCACACGCGTCACCTGATGCAGAACGAGCTGCTGCGCCTATGGCAGGAAGACCGTCGCGCCGTGGTCATGATCACCCATGACCTGGAAGAGGCCATCGCGTTGGGCGACCGCGTGGTGGTTTTGGCTTCCGGTCCCCGCAGCCGGGTGATCGACAGCTTCCCCGTCGATCTGGAACGTCCGCGCGACGTGGCGGAGATCAAGCTCGATCCGCGCTTCCTCGAACTCTACAAGAACATCTGGGCGTCGCTGCGCGGCGAGGTGGAGAAAAGCTATGCACGCAAATAGTGTTCGTCTCGTTCAGCTTGTGATCCTGGTCGTCATCATCGGCGGCTGGCAGATGGGCGTCAGCTCCGGCCTCATCGACCGGTTCTTCTTCCCCCCGCCCTTCGAGATCGGCGGCCAGATCATCCGATGGGTGACCGACACCTCCTTCTACCGCCATGTCGGCATCACCCTGTCGGAAACGGTTCTGGGCTATGTCATCGGCACGGCCTTCGGCGTCGCCGCCGGCGTCTGGCTGGGGCTGAGCCGAAACGCCGCCCGCATCATGGACCCGTTCATCAAGGCGCTGAACGCCATCCCGCGCGTGGTGCTGGCCCCGATCTTCGTGCTGTGGCTGGGCCTGGGCCTGTGGTCGAAGGTGGCGCTGGCCGTCACGCTGGTGTTCTTCGTGACCTTCTTCAACGCGATGCAGGGCGTGCGCGAGGTCAACCCCGTCGTGCTGGCCAATGCCCGCGTGCTGGGCGCCCGGCGGTCGGAACTGCTGCGCCATGTCTACTTCCCGGCGGCGGCCAGCTGGATCCTGTCCTCGCTGCGCACCTCGGTCGGTTTTGCCGTGGTGGGGGCGATCATCGGGGAATATCTCGGCTCCTCGGCCGGTCTCGGCTACCTGATCGCGCAGGCCGAGGGCAACTTCGATGCGGTCGGCGTGTTCGCCGGGATCATAATCCTGGCCATCTTCGTGCTGATCATGGACTCGGTGCTGGACGTGGTCGAAAACAAGCTGATCAAGTGGCGGCCAAACGCGGCAGAGAAGCCCGCGTAACCTGCGACGGTGCCGAATGCCGCCGGTGGGCGGCATTCGTTTTACGCGGAAGATGGCTGGCCGGGCCCTCACACCGCACGCGTGGATCGGATGACGATCTCATTCGCAGCCTCGGGTGCGATGCGCACAAGGCCACGCCGACGTGGCACCCTCGCCGCCTCGGCCGCCAAGACGACGGAGCGGCTGGCCGCCGAGCCAGGTCACGGCGTGATCCACACAGCGCCCCAAATCGTATAAATTTGGGGCGGCCGCATGCCGGCTGCCGGCCGCGCGTGGCCGATCCCCCGGCCTTACTTGAAGGCCATGGTGGCCTTCACCGCCTTCTGCCATCCCTCATAAAGCTTGGCCGATTTTTCCGCGTCCATCTTCGGCTCGAACACCTTGTCGACGGCCGCCTTCTCGACCAGCTCCTCCTTGGAGGACCAGAAGCCCACGGCGAGGCCGGCGAGATAGGCCGCGCCCAAGGCCGTGGTCTCGATCACGGTGGGGCGCTCCACCTCCTTGCCGAGGATGTCAGCCTGCATCTGCAAGAGGAGGTCGTTGGCCACCGCGCCGCCATCGACGCGCAGCTTCGCTAGTTCGATGCCGGAATCCGCCTCCATCGCCGACAGCACGTCCTTGGTCTGGTAGCAGAGCGATTCCAGCGTTGCGCGGATGAAGTGTTCCTTCGTGGTGCCGCGCGACAGGCCGAAGACCGCGCCCTGCACCTCGGAATCCCAGTAGGGCGCGCCAAGGCCCACGAAGGCCGGAACGACGTAGACGCCGTCGCTGTCCTCCACCTTGCTGGCATAGGCTTCGGACTGGTGCGCCTGCCGGAACATCCGCAGCCCGTCGCGCAGCCACTGGATCGCGGAGCCGGCCACGAAGATGGACCCTTCCAGCGCATATTCGACCCGGCCGTCGATCCCCCAGGCGATGGTGGTCAGCAGGCCGTTCTTCGAGCGCACCGGCTCCCCCGTGGTCATCAGCATGAAGCAGCCGGTGCCGTAGGTGTTCTTCGCCATGCCCTTTTCGAAGCAGAGCTGGCCGAACTGCGCCGCCTGCTGGTCGCCCGCCATGCCGGCGATCGGCAGCTGGATGCCTTGGAATGCGTCGGCATGCGTCGTGCCATAGACCTCGGACGACGGGCGCACCTCGGGCAGCATGGATGCGGGGACGGTCAGATGCTCCAGAAGCTCCTCATCCCATTTCAGGTCGTAGATGTTGTACATCAGCGTGCGCGAGGCGTTGGTGTAGTCGGTGACATGCACCTCGCCGCCCGTCAGCTTCCACACGAGCCAGCTGTCGATCGTCCCGAAGAGGAGATCGCCCGCATCGGCCTTCTCGCGCGCGCCCGGGACGTTGTCCAGGATCCACTTGACCTTGGTGCCCGAGAAGTAGGCGTCGATCAGCAGGCCGGTCTTGTCGCGGAAGGTATCGTCCAGCCCCTTCGCCTTCAGGTCCTTGCAGACACCCAGCGTCTGACGCGACTGCCAGACAATGGCGTTGTAGACGGGCCGGCCGGTGCGCTTGTCCCAGACCACGGTTGTTTCGCGCTGGTTCGTGATGCCGATGCAGGCGATCTCGTCCGCCGGCACGGCGACGTTGGAAAGGAGTTCGGCCACCACCGACTGGACCGAGGACCAGATCTCCATCGCGTTGTGTTCGACCCAGCCCGGCTTCGGGAAGATCTGGGTGAACTCCTTCTGGGTGGTCTGGACGATCCGGCCGTCCTTGTCGAACAGGATCGCCCGCGAACTGGTGGTGCCCTGGTCAATGGCGAGAATGTATTGTTTGGTCATGTCATGTTCCTTCTCCGCACGCGCGCTGGTGCGGCGATCGCGTGCCCTTGAAGATCAGCCGGCAACCGGCGTGACGAGTGCTTTATACAGGAAGGCGCCCGCAAGCGCGCCGAAGATCGGCGCGACGATCGGCACCCAGGCGTAACCCCAGTCCGTGTCGCGCTTGCCCTTGATCGGCATCAGCGCGTGCGCGATGCGGGGGCCAAGATCGCGGGCCGGGTTGATCGCGTATCCCGTGGGCCCGCCCAGCGACAGCCCGATGGCCGTGATGAAGAAGCCGACGATCAGCGGGTTGATCCCGTCCACGAACTGGTTCGCGCCGATCGCCATGAGGCCGAAGGTCAGCACGGCGGTGCCGAGGAATTCGGACAGGAAGTTCGACGGCGTGTGGCGGATGGCGGGCTGGGTGCCGAAGACGCCCAGCTTGGCGTCGGCATCCTCGGTCGCGGCCCAGTGCGGCAGATAGACGAGATAGGTCAGGATGCCGCCGATGATCCCGCCGATGATCTGGCCCGCGATATAGACGGGCACGAGGTGCCAGTCGAACGCGCCCACGGCGGCGAAGGCAAGGGTCAGCGCGGGGTTCAGGTGCGCCCCGGAATATTGCCCCACGGCATAGATCCCGAAGGTCACCGCAAAGCCCCAGCCCAGGGTGATGACGACCCAGCCGCCATTAAACCCCTTGGATTTCACGAGCAGGACGTTGGCCACGACACCGCAGCCGAACAGCGTCAGGATCGCCGTGCCGACAAGTTCACTCAGAAAAAAATTCATGCCCCCCCCGAGTACCGTTACGCAAGGCCGAACGGCGCCATCCTCCGCCTCCGCCCGCCTCCTGACGAACAGGGGTAAATTCGAACCGGCATTCCGGCAAGAAGAAAATGTTCGGAACCGAACATGTGTACGCCGGAGTCGGGCCGGATTGGGAGCACACCGGACCGCCGGGACGCGAAGGACAGCGGCGCGACACGGCCGCCCTTCATCCGTTACCCTTGGAAGTGCAGCAGGAAACATGGATCATTCGACCGCCCGACGGAAGCTTTCAAAGGATCGCCGATCTTGGGGAGGCCCCGGGCATATTCACTTGAAAAAATCCGAGCATCGGCATATCTGCTTCAGGACAGAACTTCCCGCGACATCCTGCACAATGGTACGAGGTTTCGAATGCGCACTGAGACACTCGCCAGGCTCCGGACCGGAGAAACCTTCGATCTTCTGGTCATCGGTGGCGGGGCGACGGGCTGCGGCATCGCGGTTGACGCGGCCTCGCGCGGGCTGAAGGTCGCGCTGGTGGAACGTTACGACTTCGCCGAGGGCACGTCGAGCCGGTCCACCAAGCTTGTCCATGGCGGCGTGCGCTACCTCGAGGCGGCGGTGAAGAAGCTCGACAAGGGGCAGTACGATCTGGTGCGCCACGCACTGCACGAACGGGGCGCGCTGCTGAAGAACGCCCCGCACCTGTCGCATCCGCTGGCCATGATCACCCCCGTCTACAACTGGTGGCAGGTGCCGTATCTGTATGCCGGGCTGAAGCTTTACGACATGCTGTCGGGCAAGATGAACATCGGCCACTCCAACATCCTCAGCGCGAAGAAGGCCAAGGCACGGTTCCCGATGCTGAAGTCCAAGGGGCTGAAGGCCTGCGTGCAATATTATGACGGGCAGTTCGTGGACAACCGCATGGCCGTGACGCTGGCCATGACCGCCGAACGCGAAGGCGCGGTGGTCGCCAACCACGTGGCCGTGACCGGCCTGATCCATGACGCGCAGGGCCGTCTGGTGGGCGCGCATGTCCATGACGTGCTGTCCGATAACCGATTCGACATTCACGCGACAAAGGTGATCAACGCGACGGGTCCCTTCGCGGACGCGATCCGGCGGATGGACCACGCCGACGCGAAACCGATCCTGAAGGGCAGTTCGGGCGTCCACATCCTGCTGGACGGATCATTCGTGCCGCCAAACCAAGGGCTTCTGATCCCGCAGACCGATGACGGGCGCGTCGTCTTCATCCTGCCCTGGCAGGGGCATGCGCTGGTCGGCACCACCGACACCTCATGCGAGGTGGTCGATCACCCAACGGTGGCCGAGGCGGACATCCTGTATCTTCTGGACTACGTGAAGCGGTATTTCGACGTGGACGTGGGCCGCGCGGATGTGAAGGCGGCGTGGTCGGGCATCCGACCGCTGGTCTTCAACCCCGACGCCAAGGACACGGCGGAACTGGCCCGCGACCACGTCATCATCGAGGATGGGTCGGGCCTCGTCACCATCTCGGGCGGCAAGTGGACCACCTATCGCCTGATGGCGGAGGAGGCGGTGGACCGTGTCGTGGCCACCGGCGGCTTTGCCGGCGTGAAGCCCTGCCGGACCCATGACATGAAGCTGCTGGGCGCCGATGGCTACCGGCCCGAAGGCGCCGCGGATCTGGCGCGCGATTTCGGCCTGCCGCAGGACGTGGCGCACCACCTGAACCGCTCCTACGGCGACCGCGCCCCGGTGGTGGCCAGTATCGCCCGCGACATGGGTCTGTCGGCCCGTCTGGCCGAAGGGCTTCCTTACATCGAGGCGGAGGTGATCTATGCCATCCGCCACGAGGCTGCGCAGCGCGTGGCGGATGTGCTCTGCCGGCGCATGACGCTGACCCATGTGGACAGCCAGGCCGCCCATGGGGCGATCGGCCGGGTGGCGGACCTGATGGAAGGCCCCGCCGGCTGGGACGCGGCCCGCAAGGCCGCCGAGATCGGCCACGCGGCCGAGAGGACGCAGGTCGCGCTGTAACGAACGCCCCCGCCTGCGAAGGCGGGGGCCCTTGACAGATCGGTGCTCTGGCTTCCAATCGACAAAGCCACGTTTCAGCCGAAGGTCGCCATGCCAACGCTTTCCCAACGCCAGAACCAGATCACCGAGATCGCCCGCTTCGAAGGCTTCATCGGGATCGAGGACATGGCCCTGCGGCTGGACGTGACACCGCAGACCATTCGCCGCGATATCAAGCTGTTGTGCGACATGGGGATTCTGCACCGCTATCATGGCGGGGCAAGCCTGATGACCAACACCCGCAACCGCGACCACGCGCTGCGGCAAGGGGAAATGGCCGCCGAAAAGGCGCGGATCGGTGAGCTGGTGGCGGCCCACATCCCGGACGGCGCCTCGTTGTTCCTGAACATCGGCACCACTGCCGAGGCCATCGCGCGCGCGCTTCTGTCCCGAAAGGACCTGCGGGTGGTGACCAACAACATCAACGTCGTGACTCTTCTGGCCGAGCGTGAGGATTTCGAGATCACCATCGCGGGCGGTCAGGTGCGCGTGCGCGATCTGGCCGTGGTGGGCGAGGCGACGTTGGGCTTCATCAACCAGTTTAAGGTGGATTTCGGGATCATCGGAATCTCCGGCATCGACGAGGATGGCACGCTTCTGGATTTCGACTATCGCGAGGTGCAGGTGGCGCAGGCCATCATCGCCAATTCCCGCACCACCTTCCTTGCGACCGACCACACGAAGTTCGGCCGCCGCGCGATGGTGAAACTCGGACACCTCGACGACATCGACGGGCTTTTCATCGACAAGGTGCCGCCCAAGCCTTACGAAGAGCTTCTGGAGAAGGCGAACGTCTCAGTGCATGTGGCGGTGCCGTGAATGGCGACAACGGGACCAAGGGCAGCCGCAAGAGGCTGGGGATGGGCTGGACAGGGCCGGGGGCCCAAGCGGGGTCGACCTTGCCGATGTCCGCCGTTCCGCCGCCACCGCCGGACCGCTTTGCCAGATCTGCCGGGCCGGCGCGGGAGAACAAAGCGATCCGCACCGGGCCGAATTTTGGTGAACCGCAGGCTTGCCGCATCCTGAGGCTACTCACGCGCGTTCAGCGAAGATCTGATCCGTCAGGGTGACTGCGAAGGCCGGATCAAGGGGATCGTAGGGCCAGCCGCTTCGTCGCGCGGACGGCCGGCGCGCCTGTCCTGATCCATGCCTCCCGCCTTACGAGGATCAATGTCCCGTATCGGTGCGAGACTGCGTTCATTCATATGCCGCCGCAAACCTTCCTTTGCGACGGACCTTCCATCACCACCGAACCCCACCGGGGATAGGCGGGAGCATTCGCCCCCTCAGCGTTCCCACGCTGCCGACCGGCGGAAAGTGACGAAGCAGAGGTGCGGTCGAAATATGTCTGCACCCCCTCCTTAGAGGACGAACATGTCGTTGGACAGCTTCCCGGAGAGGGCTGGCGATCCATGGTGACCAGAGGTCATCCATTATCTGCGGAAGATGCAGCGTCGCATCATGGCGGGAAGGCTGCCAAGACCTTGGAGGCCATGCGGAAGCAACCCCGGTCCTCTGAGCAGCGGCGCTTTCAGACACAGGCACACGCCTTATGTTCCGACGCGGCAGTCCGATCGAAGGGGGCGGAATGACGTTGATCCGCGCCGACGAGGCTTGCAGGGCCGCCCTTCGCTTGCGCCGGTCGTTTGGCTTCTTCATCGGGGACGATAAATCTGCTGTCGGGCACCTCGCAACCGTGCCTGAAGGGGCTTGTCCCGCTTCCACCTGAGCCTTCAGAAGCGCGGCGGCATCCAGTCCGCCGAACCGCCCCCTCTTGCTCGGCGGACTGTCCTGTGGCGGCCGGTCAGGATTTCGCGCAAGCGAGGCGAAGCAGGCCTTCAAGACGTGCTTGAACCAACGCCCAGCCTCCGCGCCGTCAGGCGCCGATCAGGCCATGGCGGGCCATGATGGCTTTCACCTTCTCGGCGTCGGGCCGGCCGTGCGCGTTAACCACCTCTGCAAGTTCCTCGAAATACGCGCGCCTGATCGTGCCCGGCGTGATCGAGGTGAGAACCCGCGCAGTTTCCGCGTGATGGTTTTCGTGGTGATGCACGGTGCCGCGCGGGATGAAGATGGCCTCGCCCGGGCCGATTTCCGTCTTTTGTCCGGCCATCGTGACGGTCAGGCGGCCCGACAGCCCATAGATCAGCTCGTCCGCCTCCGCATGATAATGGGGGGCGGGCACGCGGGCTTGGGCGGGCACCACGAACTCGAATACGGTGGCGCCCGGTTCCTCCAGCCGGAAGTGAAGCTCCAGATCGCCGATCTTCACGATGTCGTCCGCGATCGCTTCCATGCCTCGCCCTCTTGTGTGAACCTGGTCGCACACAGGTAAGGGGGCTTGCACGGCCATGTCAACGATTGCACTCCCGGCGGAGGATGCGCCCTTCATTCCCCCGTCCTTTGCCGCCCTCATGCGCATGGCTTCGCAGGATGTGCGGGCGCGGATGCTGCGGTCGATCCACGAGGCGGGCTTTGCCGCCTTTCAGGAACAGCATTTCGCGATCTTCGCCTATCCGCTGCCAAACGGCATCCGGCCTTCGGATCTGGCGCGGGAGAAGCGCATCACGCGCCAAGCGCTCAACTACCTCCTCGCGCAGCTGGAGGAGGCGGATTACCTCATCCGGTGGGCGCCGGAGGGGGAAACCCGTCGCCTGATCTACCTTACCCCGAAAGGCCACCAGATCGCGGAGACGATGTTTGCATGCCTGAAAGGGCTGGAACGGGAATGGTCGCATCGGGTTGGCGAAGAACGGTTCGCTGTCTTCGTGGACGTCCTCCGGGAGATGGCATCCGATCATCTTTCGCCCTGAGGCCGAAGACGCGTCGATCTGGATTGATGACATCCCCGTCACCTGTCCCGCCGGGGCCGGCGGACGGTGATCCGCATGTCTTGCCACAGCATTCAGGTGACCGGGACATCGCCTAAAGATTGTAAAGCTACTTTACGTTTTCCGCAAAAAGGGTATGTTGCCGCTGTTAACGAGTGGTCGTGTTGTCAGTGCGGAGGGCTTGGCGGAGGTCCGATGTTGTGCCGCATGCCTCGGCTTCCGCCACCCACACCTCGTCTGTCGTGCGCAATCGCGTTGCCGAGAAGTTTCGCGTCCGAAGCGCTGGCCTGGATCGGGTGACTAGGACAGTCACGCCCGGAATCGCGACCTTGGGGGGCGCGGCCTAGGCGGCGGCACGTGTGATCCTTTCGATCATAGCGCTGCCCCTGCGCGAGTTGATCGGCATCTGGGGCCGGTGGTGCGCGTGGTCCATAACCCGTACGGCCTGTCCGTCTCTTCTCCAGCCAAAGCGCCCTGCGGTCCATCCAGCCGCGCAGCCGGGCCGTGCCGGTGCAAGTCCAAAGTCGGGTGGCGGGGCAACGCCATCACCGTTGACATACCGGCAGGGGCGTTCGCGATCATCTCCGGCCCGCCGGGATCGAGGAAAAGCGCCTCGGCACGTGTGCTGGCCGGACAGTATCGCCAGTTGGAAGGGAACGTCCTTTACGGGGATTCAGCCTACAGCCTGCCGCGCACTGCCCACATCTCCCCGAACCCTCTGGTCCTGACCGGCAGCCTGCGGCGCGCGCGGCCCATCGAATCCCCCCGCCGGACCCGAAGTACATGCGCCGGTAGCCCGAAGCTGCGGCTTGAGTCCTTGCTGGAGCAACATAGCAGCGCAAAGACGGGGATCCTCGACGGCGGATGCGCCCCATCCCTTCAGGAGCAACCGGCGCTCGGCCCCGCCCGCGCAGCGCTGTCCAAATCCGACTTCGTCGTGGTCGATCACCCGGCCGCAGGCGGATCCGGGGACTCGATGCTCCTTGGGCTTTGCCGCGACTGCAGCGCTACGATGCTGATCACCGAAGAAGCGAAACAGTCCGACGTCGTAGTCACAGAACCCTGAGCGACACGCCAAGACTTGCAAATGTCCAAATGACGGGAAATCGCCGTCTTTGGCTCCGGGTTTTCACCAAGTCTATGATCTATCACCTCACCGGCGCAAACAGGAACTGATCGCCTCCGGCCAAGGCAACGAATTGTCCGGCCACCTTGCAAGCCGGAGGCGTGGCGGCTCTGTCCCCACCGGTCGGGATCGGATCATCCTTGTTCTCATAATGCGTCCACGCCTCTTGCCGAACGGCAACTTGGAACTCCTGAACGAGGGCGTGCGACATCGCAGACAACCAGCATGATCGCATTGCAAGCTGTGACGTGGCGAAGATATAGCGAGGACACAGCAGAAGGAGCGTGGGATGAAGGAGATGCAGGGCATCATTGCACGGATCCAGGCCAGTTCGGCCGCGCTCACCCAGACCGAGCAGCGGCTGGTGTCGGAACTGCTGCGCCAGCCGCGCGATGTGGCACTGGAAACGGCGGCCGAATTCGCCGCCCGCGTTGGCGCGCATGAGGCGACGACCTCGCGCCTTGCGCGCAAGCTGGGCTTTGACAGCTATGCCCTGTTCCGCGATGCGCTGCGGCGCGATTACCTTCATCGCTCGGAACCTGCGGGCCGGCTTTCGGTGACCATCGAGGACAGTGCAGGCAGTTTCCTTTCGCGCCTGATCGCGGACGAGACGCTGGCCCTGTCGCAGATCGCCGATCATATCGACGACAACGCGATCGAGAGCGCCGCCGCACATCTGGACGCCCGCCGCATCTTTATGTTCGCCGAAGGCAACGCCTCGGTTCTTGCGGCGATGATGGACCGCCGCCTGCGCCGAATGGGGGTGGAAACGCATCTGCTGTCCGGAAGCCCCCGCGATCTGGCCGAGCAGGCGCTGACGATCGGGCAGGGCGATGCGCTGATCCTGTTCGCCTTCCGCCGCCGCCCGCGCGGCTACGCCCCCCTGATGCGCTTGGCGCAGGAGGTGGGCGCCGTGACGCTGGCAGTGTCCGACACCATCGGCCCCGCCCTGCAACCGGCGCCTCAGATGCTGCTGGCCGCACCACGCACGGGCGCCGCAGACGGCTTCCAGACCCTGACCGTGCCGATGGTGCTGTGCAACGCACTGATCCTTGCGATCGGCGCACGCCGGGGTGACGCGGCGCTTGATCCGCTGGACAGGTTGGGACGGCTGATCGACGACTTCAGTTCTGCAAGCTAGCTTGCATGTCACAATATCTTTGCATGATGGACTTACAAGGACCGCAAGATCGTCATCCAGAGGGATTCCCCATGCGCGCCGCCCTGCCCCTTATCGCCCTGCTTGCCACACCGGCCTTTGCGCAGGACCTGGACACACTGGACGCTTCCAGCCTGCGCCCCTTGGCCGAGGCGGAGGGAAGCGTCACCGTCTACGCCTTCACCAGCCGCATCGCCCGGGTGGAGGCCGCGTTTGAAGCGGCCTATCCCGACATCGACATGGTGACCTTCGACATGTCCTCGACCGAGCAGATCGCGCGGATCCGGTCCGAGGCGGAGGCCGGCATCGCCGGCGCCGACGTCGTCTACATCTCGGACGCGCCGGTGGTGCTGGGCGATCTGCTGGCCGCGGGCCATATCGCGCCCTACGTCCCGCCGCGCGTGGCGGAGCTTGTGCCGGAGGCGCTGAAACAGCCGCTTCTGGCGCAGCGCCTGTCCACCAAGGTCCTGATGTACAACGAGGAGTCCTATCCCGAGGGCGCGCCTGTCGACAGCCTGTGGGACCTGACGCGCCCCGAATGGGCGGGCAAGGTCATCATGGTGGATCCCCTGCAGCGCGGCGACTATCTGGACCTGATGACGGAGATCATGCTGCGCGACGATGAGATGGCCGCCGCCTATGCCACCGAGTTCGGCGAGCCGCTGCCCGAGAGCACGCAAGCGGGCCAACGCTTCATCGAGGATCTGTTCGCCAACGATCTGGTCCTTGTCGGCTCGACCGACGACGTGAACGCGGCCATCGGCGCCAAGGGGCAGGAGGCGGCGCCCATCGGCTTCACCAGTTATTCCGACCGCCGCGACAACGAGGATGAGGGCTGGGCGCTGCAGGTCGCCAACGAGGTCGCCCCCGCCAACGGCATCGTCTTCCCCGCGCTGCTGGCCGTGAACCCGAACTCCGCCCATCCGGCCGCCGCACGTCTGGCCATGGATTTCATGATGGGTGACGACAGCGACACCGGTGGTCCGGCCTTCGCGCCCTTCTATGTCGCCGGGGATTGGGCGACACGCACCGACATCGCACCGCATCCCGACGCGATTCCGCTGGCGGAGTTCAACGGCTGGACCATCGACGCGGCCAAGACGGCCGAAATCCGGGCCGAGGTCGCCGATCTGATCCTGACCCTGCAATGATGAGATCCATTCCCGGCGCGGGGCTGACCTGCGCCGTTCTTTCGATCCTCATCGTGCTGGTGGCCGCGCCCTTGGCGACCATCGCCATCGACACCTTCGGCAGCCCCGCCTGGGCCGAGGTTCTGAACAGCCGCCTGTCGCGCAACCTGTTCTGGAAACCGCTCGGCACGACGCTGCTGCTGGGAACGGGCGTCGCCTTCGGCTGCGTGCTGATCGGTGGGTTCCTTGCCTGGCTGGTCACGATGACGGACGTGCCGTTCCGCCGCTCCATCGGGTTCATGGCCACCCTGCCCTTCATGATCCCCAGCTTTGCCACCGCGCTGGCTTGGGGGACGCTCTTCCGCAACTCCCGCGCCGGGGGCAGCACGGGGCTGCTGGAGGGGCTGGGGCTGGGCGTGCCGGACTGGCTGGCCTGGGGGCTGGTCCCGACGACCCTCGTGCTGATCGCGCATTATTATGCCTTGGCCTTCACGGTGATCTCGGCCTCCCTGTCCTCGGTGAACGGCGATCTGGTGGAAGCCGCGCAGATGAGCGGAGCCTCGCGCCGCCGTATCCTGTTCGGGATCATCCTGCCCGTGGTGATGCCCGCGATGCTGGCGGGCGGCTCGCTGGCCTTTGCGGGCGCGGTATCGAACTTCGCCGCCCCCGCGCTGCTGGGCCTGCCGGTGCGGATGCAGACCCTGTCGACCCGCCTCTTCGGCATGATCGAGATCGGCCAGACCGAGCGGGGCTACATCCTCGCCTTTCTGCTGATCCTCGTCTCGGCCCTGTTTCTGGGCGCGGGCAACCGCATCCTGTCGGGGCGGCGCAGTTTCGCCACGATCACCGGCAAAGGCACGCGCAACAAGCCGCAGGCCTTGGGGGCCGCGCGCATCCCGCTGTGTGCGCTGGCGCTGGCGATCTGCTTCGTGACGACGGTGCTGCCGATCGTGCTGCTGGTTTCCGCCAGCTTCGCGCCGATGTCCTCGGCCCTGTTTTCGGACTGGACGCTGCATTTCTGGGTGGGCGCGGCGGACCCGGCTTTTGCGCGTGGCCAGGCGGGCGTGTTCCGCAACCCGCAGCTGATGACCGCGCTGTGGATGACCCTTGGCCTTGGCGCCTGCGTGGCGCTGACGGCCACCGTGATCGGCCTGCTGGCCGCCGTCGCGCTGAACGGCCGGCGGATCCCGGTGCTGACGGAACTCACAGCGCAGCTCGGCTTCCTGCCGATGCTGCTGCCGGGGATCGCCTTCGGGGCGGCCTATATCGCACTTTACGGCGCGCCCATAGGGCCGTTCCCGGCGCTTTACGGAACGCCCCTGCTGCTGGGCCTTGCCCTGACGGCGGCCACCCTGCCCTTTGCGGTGCAGACGGGGCGGGCCACCGTCGCGCAGATCTCCGGCGATGTGGAGGAGGCGGCGCGGATGACCGGCGCGGGGTTCTTCCGCCGCCTTGGCGCGATCACCCTGCCGCTGGCGCGGCGCGGCATGATCGCGGGCGGCCTTCTAACCTTTGTCAGCGTCATCGGCGATCTTGCCATCGTCGTTCTGCTCTACACTCCCTCGACGCCCGTGCTGTCGGTGCTGTCCTATCGCTACGCCTCGGATGGGTTCCACCAGTTCGCCAACGCCGTCACGATCCTGATCCTCGTGCTGTCCGTCGCGGCCACGCTGATCGCCCGGAGGACCCGATGATCTCTCTGACCAAGCTGACCAAGACCTTCAACGGCCCGCCCGCCGTCGACGACGTGACGCTGTCGGTGCCGGAAGGCGGGTTTCTGGTGCTGCTCGGCCCCTCCGGCTGCGGCAAGAGCACGATGCTGCGGATGCTGGCGGGGCTGGAGACGCCGACCTCCGGCACCATCCGCTTCGGCGACACCGTGGTGGCGGACGGGGCGCGCATCACGCCACCCGACAAACGCGATGCGGGGCTGGTGTTCCAGTCCTATGCCCTGTGGCCGCACATGACGGTGGCGGGAAACGTGGACTGGCCGCTGAAGGTCGCCGGAACCCCGAACCGCGCGGGCCGCGTGGCCGAGGCGCTGAAGATGATGGGCATCGCCGACCTTGCCCACCGCTATCCCGGAGAGATCTCGGGTGGCCAGCAGCAACGCGTGGCCCTGGCGCGGATGATCGCCCCGCGCCCGAAGTTCCTGCTGTTCGACGAGCCGCTCTCGAACCTCGACGCGACCCTGCGGGTGGAGATGCGGCACGAACTGTCTCGTCTGCACAAGACGACGGGGGCCACGGCGGTTTATGTCACCCACGACCAGATAGAGGCGATGACCCTTGCCACCCATGTCGCCGTGATGAACCGCGGCCGGGTGGAGCAGTTCGCGTCGCCGCTGGACCTGCTGGCGAAACCCGCGACAGCCTTCGTCGCGCGCTTTGTGGGCACGCCGCCCGCGAACCTGATCCCGATCCGCGATGGCGCTTGGCTTGCCCGTCTGCCCGACGCCGCGCTGCGCGGCGCGACGGGTCACGCCATGGTGCGCGCCGAGGATCTGACCCTTGCCACCGGCCCCCGAAGCCTCTCTGCCGAACTGATGGAGGCGATCCCCATGGCCGGCCAGCTTCTGGTGACGGGCGCCGTCGGCGGTCACCGCATCACCTGCGTCGCCCCCGCAGGAACCCCGCTGACCCGCGACCTGCACTTCGCCCTGCCGGACGCGCCCGGCGCGATCTTCGACATTGAAGGAAACCCGATCCGTTGAAACGCATACTCCTTGTCCGCCACGGCCAGACCGAATGGAACGCCGACCGCCGCCTGCAAGGGCAGACCGATATCCCCCTGAACGACCGCGGGCGCGATCAGGCCCGGGCCTTAGCGGGGATGATCCGCGGCATGAAACCGGATGTCGTCGCGACCTCCGACCTGATGCGGGCGCGGGAAACGGCGGCGCTTCTGGGTTTCCCGGATGCACGGTGCGAACCGCTTTTGCGCGAGCAAAGGCTCGGGGTCTGGGAGGGGCGGACGATCGCCTCGGTGCAGCAGGAAACACCGCAGCATTACATCGACTGGCGCGCGGGATCCTTTGCACCCGAGGGCGGGGATCTTTGGGCGGACTTCCGCGCCCGCGTCCAGACCGCGCTGCACATCGTGCTGGAGCAGGCCGACAAGACCGCGCTCCTCGTCTGCCATGGCGGCGTGATCCGCGCGTTGCTGGACGCGGCGCTGGATCTGTCGCCGTCACGGATCATCCCCGTCGGGCCCGCCAGCGTGACGATCCTTGCCTATCCGCAAGGCCACGCGCGGCTGGAGGCGTTCAACGTCGCGGCAGCCCCCGACCTCGACGCGCCGGATTAGGGGAAAGGGGCCGGCTTTCGTGCTGCAGCCACCTGAAGCGACGATGGGCTTTGGGTTCTCGGCTATGTCCGCCGCCCTGCGGACGCGGTATCCACTCAGGCTGCAGGGGGGGCACGGAAGGGGACTGCCCCTGTCGCTGTCACGGCAGAACCCCGGGCCCGCTTTGCGTCACCTTCAGGAGTATGCGGGTAGCTGGCTCTCCTTGCTCAGACTTCGACCGTGCCAGAAGAAGCCAAGCCAAGCCAACAGTCGCGGGGCTGCCCCGGTGGCGGCAGCTGCCGCTCAAGGTTTGGATGTGACCGGTCCTGGATGAGGACGCGACACACTGCAGCAAGCCTTTCCGAACAACCATGTCCTCTTGATCAGTATCTTGGTTGAAGGTGGCCCAATGTCGCCTTCGCACACGATCGCCCGAGGGTCGTAGGCGGCCCAAGTTGCGTTGACAGGCTGAAACCGCGTCCCCAACGTTCCAGACAAAAGCGGGCCACAGAATATCAAACGGCTGCCGCGTTGCTCGAACTCCACCCGTGCCGCGCTGATGGCAACGGATGGTGCGGGATCTTGATCGGATCAAAACTCACCTCCGCGCGTTGTCTTCTGCTGGACGGATTTCTTTTCACCGCCGCGTCAGACCGGGGATCGGGGTGATCCGCGTGCCGTCGGTGAAACGCCCCAGCCTGAACGGCGTGGGATCCACCACAGGCGCACGTCCCGTCATCAGGTCCGCCGCCAGCCGCCCCGCCCCGGGACCCAGACCGAAACCATGGCCCGAAAAACCGGTGGAGACGAAGAGGCCCGGGATCCCATTCTTCACGCTTTCCGTGTCAGAGATCACGGGGATCACGTCCGGCGTCACGTCGATGATGCCGGCCCAGGCCTGCTCGATCCGGGCGGCGCGCAGATCGGGCCAGGCGTCTTGCACCTTGCGGAACGTAGCCTCCACCGCCTTTCGGTCCGGGGCCGGGTCCATGATGCGGCACCTTTCGAACGGCGTCACCTCGTCCGCCGTCCAGCGGCGGCGCGTCCGCAGACCGTCCAGAAATCCCGCACCCAGATCGGGGCTGAGGCCGCGCCATTCGTTGCGGATTGCTGGCA
The DNA here is from genome assembly GCF_028307215.1 of Falsirhodobacter sp. 20TX0035. GTDB lineage: Bacteria > Pseudomonadota > Alphaproteobacteria > Rhodobacterales > Rhodobacteraceae > Falsirhodobacter. The sequence continues at coordinate 103,950 of NZ_JAQMHV010000008.1, forward strand.
GGAAGGCCCGCAGCAGGCGGACGCTGTCCGGCGTAAACACGAACCGCCCCACCTGACCGGAGGCGATGGTGTAGCCCCCGTCCGCCCGGCGGCGCAGGGTGAAGTCCGGCGTGCGGATCGACCCCTCCGGCCCCCCTTCGACCGGAGAGGTGCGCAGCACGCTGTTGCGGGTGCGCAGCTGCGGCAACTGGATGCCGAGGTTCCCCAGAAACAGTCGCGACCAGATCCCTCCCGCCACCAGCACCTGCGAACAGGCGATGCGCCCGTGCTCCGTGATCACGGCGGCGACGCGCCCCGCCTGCCGTTCCACCGTGCGGATGGCGCAGTTCTGGTGCACGGTGCCGCCAAGCGTCTGGATCGCACGGGCGATGGCCGCATTGGCCTTCTGCGGCTCGGCCCGACCATCCTCGGGGTTGAAGACCCCGCCCGCGACGTTCAGCGCCATGCCGCGATATCCCGGTGCAACCTCGTCAGGCCCCACGATCCGCGCCGGGATCTGGTAGTCGTGCAGCAGGTCGAGCCACGCCTCCTCGGCCGCCAGCCGGTCCGGGGTGGCGGCCATGAAGGTCACGCCGCATTGCCGGTAGCCGGTCTGCCCGCCCGTGCGGCAATCCAGATCCTTCCACAGGCGCACGGATTCCACCATCAGCGGCATCTCGCGCGGGTCGCGGTGGGTGGTGCGCACCCAGCCCCAGTTGCGGCTGGACTGTTCGGCCCCGACAAGGCCTTTTTCGCAGACCGCCACGCGCAGTCCCCGTTCGGCCAGCTCCAGCGCGGCGGACAGGCCGGCGATTCCGGCGCCGATGACAACGACATCCACCGCGGCGGGAAGAACAGGGTCGCTTTGCACGATGTCGGGTGTGGGTCCGGGCATGAGGAACTCCTTGGATAAGGGGCGGTTCAGCGTCCGCCGCTGCGGCTGTCGAACGCGTCGCGCAGCCCGTCGCCGATGAAGTTGAAGCCCGTCACGGCCAGGGTGATCGCGATCCCCGGAACGATGGCCAGCCAGGGCGCCTGCCCCAGATATTGCTGCGCCCCGTTCAGCATGTTGCCCCAGCTGGGCACCGGCGGCTGGATGCCATAGCCAAGGAAGCTGATATACGCCTCCAGCAGGATGGCGCGGGCCACGATCAGGGTGGCGGCCACGATGATCGGCCCGATCGCGTTGGGCAGCAATTCGCGGAACATGATCCAGCGGCCGGACAGGCCCAGCATCTGCGCCGCCTGCACGAAATCGCGGTTCTTGAGGGACTTCACCTCGGCCTCCACGATGCGGGCGACCTCCATCCAGCTGGTGGCGGCGATGATCAGGGCGATCATCGCGGGGCCAGGCTTCAGGAAGGCCGCCAGCGCCAGAAGCAGGAACACCGAGGGGAAGGACAGAAAGGCGTCCACGATCCGCATCAGGATGGCCGCCACATAGCCGCCATAATAGCCCGACAGCACCCCGATGACGGAGCCGAGAGCCGTGGCGATGATCATGACCGCAAAGCCGATGGCCATGGACACCTGCCCCGCCTGGAACAGGCGGGCGGCGATATCCCGGCCCAGGGGATCCGTGCCCAGGATGTGCGCCCCCGTGCCTGGCGGGGCGAACCGCGCGCGCAGGTCGATGTAAAGTTCGTCGTAAGGCAGAAGATAGGGGCCCACGACGCAGGCGATCGTCAGGAACAGGACGATCCCCAGCCCCAGAAGCGCCAGCTTGTGCCCGAAGAACCGCCGCAACGCGCGCGGGGCGGTGCGGCGGCGTCGGGCGGGAACGGTTGCCGAAAGGGTCATTGCCGGTCTCCTTCAGTTCAGCCGGATGCGCGGGTCGATCAGCGCCACGATCAGGTCGGCGGCAAGGCTGCCCACCACCACCAGGAGCGCCGAGGCCATGAGAAGCCCCATCACCACCGGATAGTCGGAATAGCCAAGGCTATCGAGGAAGAGCCGCCCCATGCCGGGCCAGGTGAACACCGTTTCCGTGACCAGCGCGCCGCCCAGGATGACGGGCAGTTGCAGCCCCGCCAGCGTGATCATGGGAACCAGAGAATTCCCGAGGATGTGCTTCATCAGCACCCGGCGGCGCGTCAGCCCCTTGGCCCGGGCGGTGCGCACGAAATCCTGGTGCACGACGTTCAGGGTCGATGTGCGCATGTACCGGCTCCAGATCGCGACATCGACAAGGGCCAGCACCAGCGCGGGCATGATCAGGTGATGAAGATAATCGGCCAGCGACCCGTTGCCGACCGCATACATCCCCCCCGACGGCAACCAGCCGAGGTTGAGCGAGAAGACGTAGATTGCGACCAGCCCGAACCAGAAGGTCGGAATGGACAGGGCCACCATCGACATCACCGTCATGGTGTGGTCGAAGATCCCGCCACGCCGCACGGCGCTGGCGATGCCGATGGCCGATCCCAGCACGATCGCGATGGCCGTGGACGTTCCCATCAGCAGCAACGTGGCGAACAGGTGGCGCTGGATGATGGCCAGCACCGGCTGGCCGTCGCGATAGGACACGCCCCAGTCGCCGCGCAGCAGATGCGACAGCCAGTCCATGTATTGCACGGGCAGCGGGCGGTTCAGGCCCATCTGGTCCGCGATGCGGGTCAGCTGTTCCTGCGTCATGCCGGGGCTGAGGGCGAATTGCGACAGTGGCCCCCCGGGCGCAAGGCTGAGGACACAGAACCCGACGCAGGACACGATCAGCAGCAGGATCGCGCTCTGCCCCAGTCGGGAAAGGAGATAGCGCAGCATGTGTCGGCCTTTCCTTGATGCGCCTTAGCCCCGGCGCCAGTCGCGCACGTTCCAGCTGTCGATGCGGTTGTTCACATTGGGTGCGGGGCCGGTCACCTCCTCTTTCCAGCCCTTCACCACGGCGTATTGGAACATGGGCAGGAAGGGCAGGTCGTCGCGGATCACGGCCTGCAGCTCACGATAGATTTCGCGCCGCTGGTCGGGGTCGAAGCTGGCGGCACCTGCGTCCAGCAATTCGTCCACGCGCGGGTTCTGATAGGCCAGCGTGTTCTGTCCCGCCCCGCCAAGCGCGGGCGACGCGCTTGAGCGGTGATAGTTCGTGGTGTCGGGATCGGCGCCCGACAACTGGTTCATGCCCACCACGACCGTGTCGAATTCGCTGTTCATCCAGTAATCGCCCCACATCACCGCCGGCGGCAGGTTGGAGATCGTCATCTCGACCCCGATCTCGGCAAAGGTCTGCTGGATGAACTGCTGCGCCTGTTCGCGCAGGTGGTTTCCGGCGGTGGTGGAGTTGGTGAAGGCCAGCCGCACGCCGTCCTTTTCCCGGATGCCGCCCGCCCCGCGCGCCCAGCCCGCGTCGTCCAGAAGCTGGTTCGCCTTTTCGATGCTGAACGCGTGCGGGGGCAGGTCCGGGTTGAAGAAGGCCGATTGCTGCGGCATGTAGGTTTCCGTCGGTGTGGGCACCCCGTAATACAGCGCGTCGATGATGGACGTCTTGTCGAGCGCCGCGTAAAGCGCCTGCCGCACCGCAAGGTCCTTGAACTGGGGGCGCTGCATGTTCAGCGCGAAGGATTCGAACGATCCCGTGCCCGCGACCTCGGTCGCGACGCCGGGCAAGCCCTCGGCCTCGGTCAGGTGGTCGGGGGTGATGTATTGCAGGCCGATCACGTCGATGTCGCCGGCCTTGAACTGGGTGTACATCACGTTCAGGTCGGGGATGTAGCGGATGATCAGCCGCTCCAGATGCGGTCCTTCGCCGTGATAGTTGGCATTGGCCGTCAGCAGGATGTGGTCGCCGGCCATCCGCTCCCCCCACTTGAAGGGTCCGGTGCCGATGGGCGCGTTGTTGAAGGGCGCCGCATTGGGATCCTGCCCCTCGAAGGGATGGGCCGGCACGATGAAGGTGGAGGCCAGCACCCCGGCCAGCGGCGCGAAGGGCTTCGTCATCGTCCAGGTCAGTTCGGTGGGGGAAACAACGGTGATGTCGCGCATCAGCGCGTATCCGGTGGTGCGGAACGACCGGAAGTCGGGATTCACCGGCAGCTCGAAGGTGAACTTCACGTCGGCGGCGGTGAAGGGCGTGCCATCATGCCAGGTCACCCCTTCTTTCAGCCGGATGCGCCAGGTCAGCCCATCCTCCGAGATGCCGCCATTCGCGACCGTCGGCACCTCCGTCACGAGGATGGGGAACAGTTGACCGTCCGGATCGAAATCGAACAGGGGATCGAAGATCGCGTAGTAGATGCCGTCATCCACCTCGATATGCGGCATCAGCGGGTTGAAGACCGTCGGCTCCTGGGAAAAGCCGAGGATGATCTGCCCGGAAGGCGCGCCTTGGGCGAACGCCGCGCTGCGACCCAGGACGGACGGCGCCATCATGGCGCCGCCGGCAGCGCCCAGAAGCATCAGAGTCCGCCGGCGGGCGGGGTTCAGGGGGCGGTCATGGTGCTCGGTCATGGTCAGTCTCCCTCTTGGTTGGTGTCAGTAGCCGCTCATGATCTCCACGCGCGATCCGTCGGAAAAGCGCGACAGGCGGAAGGGAGTCGGATCGACGACGGGCGTGGCGTTTGTGACAAGATCGGCCACCAGCCGCCCCGCCCCCGGCCCGATGCCGAAACCGTGGCCGGAAAAGCCCGCCGCGATGTGGAAGCCCGGAATGCGCTCCACCTTGGAGATGACGGGTACGGCGTCGGGGGTCACGTCGATGGCGCCGGCCCAACGCTGGGCGATTTCAGCCTTCTCGAACACGGGGAAGGCGCGGCGCAGGTTGGCCAGCGCTTCATCCTGCATGGCGAAGGAAGGCTTGGGGTCCAGCACGCGGCAGTATTCGAAGGGGCTCGCCTCATCCAGCTTCCAGCGGTTCGGAATCCGCGCTTCGTCGTAGAAGCGCCCCGACAGGCGCAGCTTCAGCGATTTGCGCTGCGTGCGCAGGGCGGGCAGAAACGGACGCAGGAAGCGGAAGCTGTCGGGCACGATCTCCACCACGTTGCGGAACCCGTCGGCGACGGTGTAGCCGCCGTCCTGCCGCTTGCGGATGGAAAAGCCCTCGGACCAGATCGCATGCTCGGGCCCGCCTTCCAGCGATTTCGTGCGAAGGACAGAGTTCACGACCTTCAGTTGTGGCAGGGTCAGCCCCGTATTGCGCGCAAACAGGCCCGCCCAAGCCCCGCCCGCCAGCACCACCTGCGAACAGGCGATGGGGCCGCGTTCCGTCACGACGCCGCTGACGGCGCCCGCCGCCGTCTCGATCCCCCGCACGGCGCATTCGGTCAGGATGTGGACGCCGCGGTCCCGCGCCCCCTCGGCGATGGCGGGGGCGGCCTTCTGGGGCTCTGCCCGCCCGTCGATCCGGCTGAACAGCGCGCCCTTCACCTGCATCCGGCCGCCCGGGTTCATGTCGGCGAACGTCTGGGCCGAGATCATGTGCGCGTCGATCTGGTGGTCGCGCAGGTTTTCCAGCCAGCGTTCGTGCTGGGCATAGCTCGCCCCGTCGGCGCAGGCGAAGGCAATCCCGGCGCGGGTGTATCCAAGATCGCGGCCTGTACGTTCGGCCAGCGTCGGCCAGATGCGCAGCGCCTCGATCATCAGGGGGATTTCGCGCGGGTCGCGGCGGGACAGGCGCACCCAGCCCCAGTTGCGGCTGCTTTGTTCATGCCCGATGCCGCCCTTTTCGCACAAGGCCACGCGCAGGCCGCGATCGGCCAGTTCCAGCGCGGCCGAACAGCCGATGATCCCGCCGCCGATGACGACGACGTCGACGTGGGTCGGAAGATCGTGATCGCCATGAACGGGGGTGACGAAGGGGCCGGGCATGTCAGAAGAACTCCGTGAAAGATGGCATCAGGTCAGCCCCGCCCGCAGGACGTGGTAGGATTGCTTGAGGATGCGGTGAAACTGCCGCCGTTCATCGGCGGGGATATGGGCGAAGAAGTCGCGTTCCTGCTCGCGGATGATGGCGCGCACCTGGGCGGCAACGGTGCGGCCCTGCTCCGTCACGGTCAGGGACTGGGCGCGCTGGTCGTCGCCCGCCACCTGCCGCCGGATCAGCCCCGCCTCCACCAGCCGTTCCACGATGCGGCCGGTGGTGGGCCGGTCGCGCATCAGCACGGTGGCAATGGCCGAGGGGCGGATGCCCGGATGATCGTCGACCAGCAGCAAAGCGGTGATCTTGCCCTTGCCGCGCGCCACCGGAAGCCGCGCCATCCTCCGGTCCAGATCGCGCGATACGAGCGAGTCGAGCGAGCGGATGTACCAGCTGAGCGTGCCTTCCAGCAGCCCGTCGACATTGTCCGGATGATCGCGTTCCTGGGTCATTCGTCCCTCCGCCGTCCTGCGTCCAAGGATGCGGGGGATGGGGTCGGGGGCGAAGGTGAAACTTCTGTGACAGGACAAAAAGGTTGTCTTTTGCAACCAATGCCCGCAAAAGTTGCACTCCCGCGCCCCCGATGCGCGTTCAGGCGGCGCGGCCGGGGATCGCGTCCACCAGGCTGCGGGTGTAGGCGTGGCGCGGCGCGCGGAAGATCTGCGACGGCGGGCCGTATTCCACCATCCGGCCCCGATGCATCACCAGCACGTCGTCGCAGATCTGGCTGGCCACACGCAGGTCATGGGTGATGAACACCATCGCCAGCCGGGTGCGGCGCTGGATGTCGTTCAGAAGGTCCAGCACCTGCGCTTGGATCGACACGTCCAAGGCGGACACCGCCTCATCCGCGACGATCACCTCCGGGTCGAACATCAGCGCGCGGGCGATCCCGACCCGCTGCCGCTGTCCGCCGGAAAATTCGTGCGGATACCGATCGAACGCCGACGCGTCGAGCCCGACCATCCCCAGCACCTCCTGCGCCTTGCGCCGCGCCGCGGTCCGCGTCAGCCGCGCATGCGCGACTGGCCCCACCGTCAGCGCCTGCCCCACCGTGAACCGGGGGTTGAGCGAGGCGTAGGGATCCTGAAAGATCATCTGGATGCGCGGCCGCAGCGGGCGGAACGCATCCTCGGTCAGCGCGACGGTGTTCTCGCCCTGAAACCGGATTTCCCCGCCATCGGCCGGGATCAGCTTCATCAGCACCTTTCCCATCGACGATTTGCCCGACCCGCTTTCGCCCACGATGCCCAGCGTTTCCCCCTTGCGCAGGGTGAAGCTGATGTCATCCACCGCCCGCACCTCGCGCACACGGCTGAGGAAGCCCGACCGGGTGCGGTAGGTCTTGCACAGGTTGCGCACCTCCAGCACCACCGGCTTTTCCGTGTCGCGCGGCCGGTCCGCGTCGCGCAATCCCGGAACCGCGGCGATCAGCTTTCGCGTATAGGCGTGGGCGGGGGCACGCAGAACCTGCGCCGCGTCCCCCTGCTCCACCACCAGCCCTTTTTCCATGACCACCACCCGGTCCGCGATGTCGGCCACGACGCCGAAATCATGGGTGATGAACAGCACGCTCATCCCCTTGCGACGCTGGATGGCGCGGATCAGGGACAGGATCTGCGCCTGCGTGGTGACGTCAAGCGCGGTGGTCGGTTCGTCCGCGATCAGGATGTCGGGGTCCAGCGCCAGCGCCATGGCGATCATCACCCGCTGCCGTTGCCCCCCCGACAGGCGGAAGGGATACTGGTGCTGGATCGCGGGCGGATCGGGAAGGCCCACCTCGGTCAGCATCTCCACCACCCGCGCGGCGCGGCCTTCGATCGTGCCGATGTGGTGGGCGTCCAGCACTTCGCGGATCTGGGCGCCGATGGTCATCAGCGGGTTCAGCGCGGACAGCGGATCCTGAAAGATGATCGACACGGACTTGCCGCGCAGCGTGCGCATCCGCGCCTCGGGCAGGGTCAGAAGATCGGTGCCGCGGAACAGGACCTGCCCGCCTTCCACCCGCATCGCGTCGGGCAGCAGACCCATGATGGCGCTGGCCGTGACCGATTTGCCCGATCCGGACTCGCCGATGATGCACAGGATTTCGCCCATGCGCAGGTCAAGGGACACGTCCCGCACCGCATGTGGCCGGTCCCGCAGGCCGGGCAGGACGATGGACAGCCCCTTCATCGACAGGACGACCTCGGGCGGGGGTGGGTTCGGCATCACACGCTCCTCATCTTCTCCTCATGTTCGGAACAGGGTCGGGTGCGACGGGTCCGCCGCCAATGGCTTTGAGGGCGGCACCCGCGCCGAACGGGTCCCCTGCTTCTTCTTTGAGCAGCGCGGCCGCCGAAGGCTTCAAGGAAAGCGTTGAACGGATGACGGCATTGCGTCACAGGCCGAGGCCAACTGCCTTTCGAAAGGCTTGCGCGTGCTCGCACCCGCCTCTTGGGCCAGACCCTTGCCCGCCTCCTCGACCGCGAGCCTGTGATCCCACGTTGGTCCGGCACAACAAGGGTCAGGCCGTTTCCATTCCTCCCAAGTTCGACATGCCGGGTGACAAGGTTCTGATCCTCAAGAAGCCCGTGCCTCATCATCGAGCCGCGGAGGTGAAAGAACATCCGGGCCGTTCGCGCCGAGCCGCCACTGCCCGGTCCTGCCGATGACGAGGGGCGTTTTTGCCCCTGAGGGACAGGGTCAAGGTTGATTGCGGTTGAGCGGGGCCTACCGATGCATCATCTACGCCCGCATCCGGTCGGCCTCAGCGCGCTTTGACCATCAGAACCCGCTCTGTCATGGGCAGGATCGATTCAGACCAGATGACACGCCGCTCTACTCTGCCCACTCTCCTTCCACACCGGGTAGACCTCAGAGCAAACGGCCATAGCCTTGGGGCATCGCGTCCGGAAATGACAGCCGGCGGGCGGGCTGATGGGGCTTGGCACCTCTCCTTTCAGCATGATGCGGGTGGACCGGTCGGCGTCCGGGTCTGGCAGGGGCGCGGCGGATACGAGCGCTTGGGTGTAGGGATGTTGAGGGCGGGTAAAGATCGCCTCCCTCGGCCCGATCTCCACGATGCGGCCCAGATACATCACGGCCACGCGGTCGGCCATGTAGTCTACCACCGACAGGTCGTGCGTGATGAACAGGTAGGCCAGCCCCAGATCGCGCTGCAGGTCGATCAGCAGGTTCAGGATCTGCGCCTGGATGGAGACGTCCAGCGCAGACACCGCCTCGTCGCAGATCAGCAGGCGCGGGTCGGGGGCCAGCGCACGGGCGATGGCCAGATGCTGCCGCTGCCCGCCTGAAAATTCATGCGCATATTTCCCCGTCGCCGATCGCGGCAGGCCGACCATGTCGAACAGCTCCGCCAGCCGCGCCTCGCGCGCGGGGGCCGACATGCCGTGAATCTCCAAGGGTTCGGCCACGATGCGCGCCGCCGTCATGCGCGGGTTGAGCGAGGAATACGGGTCCTGGAACACCATCTGCATCCGCTGGCGGTGGGGGCGCATCCGGGCGGGGGACAGGTCGGTGACATCCGTGCCCATCGCCTCGATCCGGCCGGCGGTGGGTTCCACCAGCTTCATGATGGTCCGGCCGACGGTGGACTTGCCGCAACCGCTTTCGCCCACAAGGCACAGCGTTTCCCCTTCGGCGATGTGGAAGCTGACGCCGTCCACCGCCTTCACGGCCGAATAGTGCTTACCTGCCGAAGCGGTCGCCGTCCTCATGGACCTTCACGATGGCGATGCCCTGGGTCAGCCGGTCGCCCAGAACGTGATCCACGGCCATCGCCATGTGGTTGCAGGCCTTGCCGGCGCCGAAAAGGTAGATGTTGCGCTTGGTCGACAGATCCCACGACCGGGTGCCGATGTGGAGGATGTCGCCTTCCAGCCGCATCAGACCCCGGATCCGTTCATAGCTGTCGAGGCGCTGCAGCGTCCTGTCCGTGATCTCCAGCACGACGCGGCGCGCCTCGCGGTCGCCGCTTTGGAGGATCTCGTCGGCGTTCCTGATCTTCTTCACTCACAAGTCCTCATTCTGGCCGGAAGGGTCAGCGCCTCCGGCCCTTTCCGGAGCGGAAAGGGAGATGCGGTGCGGCTGTCTTCCTGAGCAGTGGCGGGCGCGGTCGAGCGCTGGAACCGTCTTAGGACAAAGTTGATGCATATGTCAATCGATTGTCTGACAATCTATGGCATGATGTATTGGACGGCCGTAGTTCAGGAGAGGAAAGCTCTCGGAACGGCAGCCATGCTTTGCGCCTTCAGGGCAGCGTCCCGCTCCCGCCGAAGCGTGATCATCCTGAACCTTGGCTGGTCACTGCGCGGTCAGTGAGTTGACTGCTTCGCCTTCAGGGCCTCAACAAGGACGGCCCCTTCGCTTTCGTTATGTGTCGCGGCCGCCTTCTCGGCGCCCTCTGCATCGCCTCGCCGGATCGCGTCGATAAGGGCGGCGTGCTGGACGACAATCTCCTCGGGCTTACCCACGAGATCGTCACTGGACCGGATGTAGATCATGATCTGGTGCTCGATTCTCGAGTACTGATCCTGCAGCCGCCGATGGCCTGCAAGATCGATGATCGCCTTGTGCAACTCGAGATCGGCCATCGCGATCTCTTGTTTCACACGGCGCAGACAGGCCGACTTCAACGACTCGAACGCGGACAGCACAAGCGTTCCGGTTGTGGTGTCGCCCGCCCGGATACGTTCCGCCACGAGACGGGCCGCGAGGGCTTCGAGGCTCGCGCGCAAGGTGTAAAGTTCCCACGCGTCCTGGGCGCTCAACGTCATGACCGTCCAGCCGGTGTAGGGAACCTGAACGACAAGACCCTCCTGAACCAACTGGTGAAGTGCCGTCCGGATCGTGGCGCGTGATACGCCCATTTGTTCGGCGGCGTTGATCTCGGTCAGCCGGGCGCCCAGAGGTATGCTCCCGGACTTGATCCCGTCGCGCAGCGCCTCGGCCGCCTGAACTTCGGCACTCCGCTTGTGGACCTTCCTGATCAGGAACGTGTCGTTCTCATCCATGTCGTCTGCTTACCTGTGGCATTGCACAAGTGGTTTAAGGGCATCAGGTTCCCGCGTCCATGGCACGCGAAACGCCAGCAGGGAAGAACGGAAGCACGCCAGGTGGCGAAACGGCGTGAACCCGACGATGATCCACCAGAAAGAACGCTGTCCGATGCGGCAGAATGCTTACGGACGAGGATACGGTCGGATGGCTCTATTACGGCAGGATGCTCCGTCATATCGAGCATTAGCATTTCTGAGGGGTGCGGGTTCCACTTCAAGGGTGGCAACGACGGTCTGGCAGCATGATCCGGACGGGCGAGGATATGCGCCATGGACCTGAGAAGATCATGCGTCGGCGGACGTCGGCAGGAGGCCGAATGTAAGCTTCAGGTAGGGGGAACCCCACAAGAGCCGTGGCCCCTCCATCCCGCTGGAAAAGGCCGGAGCGTGTGCGTGAGACGCTGGCGATCCGCCCAACGATGCGTTGCATGAGGCAGATCTCATGTCCGTTCACTCGGATGTCCGGGCATGAGGTCGTAAGGATGTGCCCATCCCGGCAACGCGGAGATACGATCGAGCCAGCCTGAGATGGCCGGGCGTTCCCGTCGGACGAAGCCAAACGGTTCAGGATAATAAAGATAGCCGCAACATGCCAGATCGGCGAGGGTAAGACCGTCGCCGACCAGCCATTCCCGCCGCGCAAGGTGAGCTTCCAGCACATCAAGCGACGCCGCGGCACGACCGCTGGCCCAGGCGATCACGTCCGGCGAGCGCCGATCCTCCGGCAGGAAGTTCATCATGAACCGCAGGGGCCCGAACTGGCCCGAGCCTTTGCTGACATCCCAGAACAGCCAGCGCAGAACCTCGCGGCGGTTTTCCTCCGTCTCGCCCAGAAACATCCCCGTCCGCTCTGCCACATGCAGCTGGATGAGATTGGATTGGGTGAGGATAAGGTCACCGTCCACAAGAACGGGAACCTCCCCCATCGCGTTGATCGCGCGGAAGCGCTCGGTGCGCGTTTCGCCGTGGAAGAAGTCGACCCAGACCGGCACCCATGGATAGGACGACAAGGTCATCGTAAGGGCGGCCTTGTAGGCGTTGCCGCTTTCACCAAAGCAGTAGAGTTGGGCGGGCATAAGAAATCTCCTTGCGAGGGATGACGACGTCTTGGGACAGCGACCCGTCTGAGTTTCGGCCATGACGGCCCAGATCTGCCCGATCATATGTTTCGAACACTTCGCGCAATCACAATGCGCCCGGTGAAGGTAGCGGCGTCAGAACAATAATCTGACGCGTTACTGCCGCAACGACCATCCTCCCCCTCTTCTTATGGTCCGTGGCCCTCAACGGGCCACGATGTTCCTCAGGAACGCTCGCTACGCTGCCAGTCGTCCCAGCCCGGCTGGCCGCGCATGAAGGCCTCGATCTCGGCGCTCGTCGCCTCCAGCTTCGGATCGTGACGCAGGTAGTGGCGCGTTTCGCGGGCGATCAGACCCGACAGGATCAGCAGGCCGATCAGGTTCGGGATCGCCATCAGCCCGTTCATCACGTCCGAGAAGTTCCAGACCACCCCCAGCTGCACGGTGCAGCCGAAGAACACCACCAGTGAGAAGAGGACCCGGAACGGCATCACCGCGCGGCGGCCCATCAACCGCTCCACGTTCCGCTCTCCGTAATAGGCCCAGCCGAGGATGGTGGAATAGGCGAAAAGCACGAGGCCGACCGTCACCACCCAATGCCCCCACTGGCCGGGCAGGCCGTGGGTGAACGCCTCGCCCGTCATGATCGCGGGGGAGATCTGGGTGCCCGTCGCCGGATCGATCTGCGACCACACGCCGGTGGTGATGATGACAAGGCCGGTGCAGCTGACGACGATGATCGTGTCGATGAAGGTTTGCGTCATGGACACGAGGCCCTGCCGCACCGGATGCGTCGTCTGGGCCGAGGCCGCCGCGATGGCCGCCGAACCCATCCCGGATTCGTTCGAAAAGATGCCGCGCGCCACGCCGAACTGCACCGCGATCATGATGGTCGATCCGACGAAACCGCCCGCTGCCGAGGTGCCGGTGAAGGCCTGGCTGAACACCTCTCCCAACGCCGCCGGAACCGCCGCGATGTTCACCAGCAGGATATACAGCGCGCTGATCACGTAGAAGAGGATCATCACCGGCACGAAACCCGCCGTCACCCGCCCGATGGACTTGATGCCGCCCACCAGAACGATCAGCGTCATCGCGGCCAGAACCGCACCCGTGGCCCAGGTCGGCACCGCAAAGCTGCGTTCAAGGTTCGATGCGATGGAGTTGCCCTGCGTCATGTTCCCGATCCCGAAACAGGCGCAGACCGCGAACACGGCGAATGACAGCGCCAGCACGCGGCCCAGCGTGCCGGGGATCCCCCGCTCCAGATAATATTGCGGGCCGCCGGACTTTTCGCCCGCCGCGTCGGTCGTGCGGAAGCGCACGCCGAGGAACGCCTCAGAATACTTGGACGCCATGCCCAGAAGCGCCGTCATCCACATCCAGAACAGCGCGCCGGGGCCGCCGATGGCGATGGCGGTCGCCACGCCGACGATGTTGCCGGTGCCCACCGTGGCGGCCATGGCCGTGGTCAGCGCCTGAAATTGCGAGATGTCGCCCTCGCCCCCGTCATCCTTTCGGCGCAACAGGCCAAGGCGCAGCGCCGCCCCCAGACGCAGGAACTGGATGCCCCCAAGCCGCGCCGTCAGGTAGATGCCTGTTCCCAGCAGCAGGGGGATCAGCAGATAGGGTCCCCACACAATGCTGCCGATCGACCCAAGGAAGTCCTCCAAAGCGTCCATTCCATCACCTTCCCTCACGTTTCTGTGTTGTGACGACCATCCCGACCGCGATGGCCGCACGTTGTCAACCCACGGAAGATCGGACCATATATGATCAGGAAGGCGTCAGTCTTGCGGCCCATAGTAGCAGACAGGTCCGGACCGTCTCGGCCAGCCGAGGCTTCGGGCGGGCTTTTGCTGATGGCCATGGCGGTGCCGGCCATCGTCACTGCCAACTCGCGGCTTGGGTCGGCGTATTCCGACGGTTTGCCTGTGTATCCTGGCCCCTCAGCGTTCAGGACTGGATCGATGGCGGGCTGATGGCGCTGTTCTTCCTGATAGCCGGCTGGTCAAGCGCGAGGTGACGGACGGGCAGCTGTCCAACCTGGCCCTGCCGCATCCTGCCGGGGTCGCGGCCCTCGGCAGCACGGCCGTGCACGTATTGATCTACATGGCGCTAAACGCCGGGATCCGGCGGCCCTGCGCGGGCGGACCATCCCCTCCGCAACCGAGATCGCGCTTGCCCTCGGGGTGCTGTCGCCGCTTGGCAACCGGGTGCCCGCCTCGCTGAAGGTGTTCCTCGCTGCGCTGGCGATCATCGACGATCTGGACGCCGTGCTGGTGATCGCGGTCTTCCATACGACCGACATGTCGCTGATCAATCTGGCCGCTGCTGCGGTAGGCACGGGCTGCTGGTGGTCCTGAACCGGCAATCCGGCTTTCGCCCTACCTGATCCTGGGTGTCCGTGGGTGCTGGTCCTGCGCTCGGGTATTCACGCCACGCTGGCCGGCGTGATCCTCGCCCTCAACATCCCCATGCGTACCCTTTGACCCGCCACGGTATTTTTCCTCCATCTGCCACTAAGGTCATTTCCAAGAAGAGGACAGACAATGAAGAAGGTAAGACTGACCGTAAGCGTTGCATCTGGCCCCATTTTAGGCTCTGCCCTCATAACCGTGCACCCCGCTATATTGGCGCTGCGCGCCAATACGGAAAATGAAAAGGCCGTGTCTTTGGGGCTGAAGGCGCCAGACTGATACACGAAGGGGCGCATCTCACGTGCATCGACGTGCTGCGGCCAGCCTCCAGCGACAGTTCAAGCCTTGTCGACAGATGCAAGCTTGAGCGCACACCCCGTTTGGAGATGCGTTAGAGCTCTTTGGTTTGATTGGACGTTGCTACTGCCTTCTGGGGATGTCCGCCCTACAGGACAGTGGTGCGTTCCAGGACAGAAGATCGGCGTACTCACTCCGCGGCTTCTTCGCCGCGATCTCCCCGAAGACCCAGAGCAGGTACCGGTGCGGATCGACCCTGTTGAGCTTGCAGGTCTGCAAGAGGGAGGAGAGGATGGCCCAAGCCTCGCCGCCTTCTTCGCTGCCGATGAACAGGATGTTGAACATCGCCCGCGTACGTCGCCAGAGATACAGCGTTGCCGGAGGAAGCGCGCCCCCAAACGACCGATCATCGCGATGAAGCGCGTACATGTAGCTCTGGCCGTGTTTTCCCTCGGCCGGGGTCAAGTTGTTCGACCAAGGTTTCGTCGGCGAACAGGCGTGACGAGCGACTCAGGACATCGTCGGCAAGGCGGTCGTAGATGTCCTTCAGAACTTCATAGGCGATCCGGTTGCTCCATCGCGCCATCGTCGATCTCTGGAACAGGAAGCCTTGGCCGGCCATGATCTGCTCCTGGCGGTACCACGGCAGGTACCAGGCAAAGCGCAGGGTCACGATCTGGGCGAGGAAGCTGGTACTCGTGCCGGTCTGACACAGGATTCTTGGCTCGAACTTCGTGCCGATGACCTTGTTCCGCAGGCGGCACCGGTACTGGGCATACTTGCGGACCGTAGTGTTGTCGTAGATCGCCCAAGCTGTGATCAGCTCGCGAGCATGGGCCAAGTTGCGGAACAAGGTCCCGTTCAGGAACTCGTCGCGCATCCGTCCATTGAAGATTTCAGCAGATTCGTTTTGCGTTGGCTTCTCCGGCGCGATATAATGCCAGTCGATCCTGTTCTCGGCACCACCGCAGGATCGCATTGGAGCTCAACTCCGTGCCGTTCTCGGACACGATCATGCCCGGCTTGCCCCGGCGCTCGATCAATGATGTCAGTTCCCGCACGACACGGCGGCCGGAGATCGACGTGTCCGGGATTACCCCAGGCATTCACGGGTGACGTCGTCGACCGCGTTCAGGATCCGGAACCGCCACCCGCAGGCGAACTGATGAAGGCGAAGATGGCAGAGCTGGAAGCGCGGAAGGTGGAACTGACGCAACCCTTGGCCGAGACGCCGGAGCCTCCTGCCCTGCGGCTGCATCCGAGTCTCGGCGTCCGGTATCCGTCGGAGATCGCGCGTCTGTCCGAGGCGCTTCAGGTGCCGGGGATGAAGCGGGAGGCGACGGAGATCCTGCGTGGCCTCATTTCCGGGGTCAGGATGGTTCCGGAAGTTGGCGCGCCGGGCGGCACCCGGCTGGAACTGGTGGGCGACCTGGCGGGGATCCTGCGTCTTGCGGAAGATGGGTCCCTTCGCGGCCCTTAGGTTCGGGACCTTCCGCAGCAATGCAAAAAGGCCTCGGACGGGAACGGCGAGGCCTGTGATGCTATTGAATGAGTATTGGTTGCGGGAGCACAGCCGCCGTAGCTTACCTCAGATGTGCGCAATGATTTGATCAAATTTATGAAGAGTGCTCCATCGCTTGAACCCCGCCTCGACTAGTGCGGGTTAAGAACAAGATGCGATATCTTCAGAAACCCATGTATCCTTCCGCCTGATGAAGTGGGGGAGCGGCTTGGAGGTGCTTCAAATCTACCACCGGCGCCGAAAGCATGTCGTCGACCGCTAACATCGCCTCGAACTCACGCGCGACGGACAGCACGCCCTGATCATCGTTGCGACGGCCGATGATCTGCAGGCCGAAAGGCAAGCCGTTCACGTCACGCCCGACCGGTATCGTTATCGAAGGGTGCCCCGCAAGCGTCGAGGCGTAGGCAAGTGCCAGCCAGTGGTAGTAGCTCTTCGTCGCCATCCCGTCGATCCGGGCCGGGTACAGCTCGCGCCAATCGCGGGGACTAATCGTCACGGCCGGGGAGAGGATGAAGTCGGTCGTCTCGAAGAAGGCCTGCCAGCGTGTGCTTCGGCATGCAATTTTGACCCCTCAGACGGGGGTATCGGCGCCCAATTTTGACCCCCCTGATGTTTTGTCGGACCGTTCGCTGGAGGGTCAGCGAGCGGAG
>NZ_JAQMHV010000009.1 GCF_028307215.1 Falsirhodobacter sp. 20TX0035
CCGACAAAACATCAGGGGGGTCAAAATTGGGCGCCGATACCCCCGTCTAAGGGGTCAAGATTGCATGCCGAAGCACATCGCACCAGCACAACCCGTTGCGATGACAAAGATTAGGCCGCTCAGAACCCGCCGATCATCGACGCGGGGCTTGCCATGGCTCTTGGGAAAGAACGGCTTCAGGCGCTCCATCTGGGCGTCGGTCAGCCAGTGAATATTGCTCATTGATCAGGTCGCCTTGCGGAGCCTGAATCACGCCAACAGCCTGGGATCAACGGGTTTGGAGCCTAACTCCCAACGTCGTCTCGTCCATTGTCGCCACGATCAGGTTGACGTCCAAGACAGCTAATCGTATATACAATCATGAAGATCGAGTTTGACCCCGAAAAGGACGCCATCAATCTTGCCAAGCATGGAGTCTCACTGGTTCGGGCGGCCGATCTCGACATCCTCGCTTTCATCGAGGATGACCGAAACGAGTACGGCGAAGTGCGATATCGCGCTTGGGGCCTGATCGAGGGCAGAGCACACTGTCTGGCCTTTACAGACAGGAACGGCACCCTGCGGGCCATCAGCCTCCGCCGTGCTCATAAGAAGGAGATGGATCGTTATGCCCCGCCCGACCGTGACTGACAGCGACAATCCGGAATGGACGTCCAACGACTTCGCAAGGGCAAAGCCCGTGAGTGAGCTACCTGCTCACATCCGCGCTGCGTTTCCGAGAACTCGGGGCTTGCAGAAGGCGACAACCAAAGTGCCTGTGTCCATCCGTCTCAGCGCGGACGTGGTGGAGCATTTTAAGGCCGGCGGGCCCGGCTGGCAGAGCCGGATCGACGAAGCCCTGCGGAAGGTAGCTGGCGTCTGATCGCCTGCGATGCGGCTGCGGAATGCCTCATGAGCGATGGACGGATAAGAATGACATATCCCGCCTGCGTTCCATGATCCGCCGTACCCTGTCAGGAACCGAAGCTGCCGCCGGGGATCAATAGACTTGGGCGAGCTTTCCGCGCCGGATCGCTCACCTTGGATACGAAGCCTTGAGCGAACTTCTGAACCGGGTGCGCCGCTTTTTGACCCGTCTTGGTCCGTCAAAAATTTCTGATCATCGGAAAAAATGACCGACCATACACTACAATCCAATATTTATCAGAGTCTTGTAATCCGGCGATGCCCGCTGAGAACAAGGCAGGGCAGGGCGCGCCGACACCCCCCACCCAGACACCACAATGCGGGATGGAGCATATCAGCCTGCCAATGACCCTGAACGCCGCCCCCGCCAAATGGCATGTGGGGATGGAGCTTTACGGGCGCGTCGACTGGATGACGTTCGTAAACGTGGGCTATAAACGGGCCATGGCCCTCGGGATCAACCCGTCCGCATGGGCACAGGCGCAAGCCGCGATCGGCAAGGTGGGGCCGCCTTGCTGGTGATGATCGCCGATGCCGACAGCAACGAGCGGGGCGGCAAGATCCGCAACGCCGGGGCATGGATGCGCCGCATGAGCGAGCGGGCCGAGCTGGGCAACGCGCAGCTGCATCGTTCCGTGTTCGGCCTTCTGCATGGGGAGGCTGCGGCCTGTTGAAACTGAATGGCCTGTCCCTTGCCGTGCTGGTGGCCGCGGGCGGCGCCTTGGCCGTGGCTTACAGCCAAGGCCGAATGACACCGCCCGAGATCGTTCAGGAATATGCGGGCAAAGCGCGCGTGGTGGACGGCGACACGCTGCACGTCGCCGGCGAACGCATCCGCCTGGTCGGACTGGACGCCTGCGAAATGGGCCAGCCTGCCACCCATGCGAACCGGCAGATCGACTGCGGGGCTTGGGCGACGGAACAGATGGAACTTCTGATCGGGGCGGGGCGGCAGGTGCACTGTGAAAGCGAAGGACGTGACCGCTACGACCGGCCCTTGGCCATCTGCTTCGCCGGCCAGCGGAACCTCAATCTGGCGATGCTTCGCGGGAGCTATGCCTTCCTCTATGGCGGAAGCCGCCAGCCCGACGACTACCGGCAAGCCGAGCAGGAAGCGCAAGATGCCAAGAGGGGGCTTTGGATTTTCACGGACGTGAGCGATCCATACGACTACCGGAAATCTGTTGGATCCTAGGGCGATGAGCGGCCATGATATGCAAATCCTACGAACGCCCCTCCATCATCGTCACGCCCTGCATTTTTGCGGATCATTCCGCCCTCAGAACCTTTGATGAGTTCATGGGAGATCGCCGGATCGACATGCAGCAGGGAACCCTCCTGGTCGCCGCGCGGGAGGATGAAGTGGTGGGATACGTGAAAGTGGCCCCTTCCAAGTTCATGGGATGGCCCCTGCTCTCGATCCTTTGTGTTGCCCCTGCCGTTCGAAGGCAAGGAGTGGGAAGGAAACTGGTGGAAAGCGCCGTGTCGGTTCCGCAATGGCTGCGCCTTTACACCTCCACCGAAGCCTCCAAAAACGTCATGCGCGCCTTGCTGCAAACCTGCGGCGCCCGCGAGGTCGGTTTCGCAGACGACCTAAACATGTCAGGCGAAAGAGAGATCCTGTTTCGGCTCAAATGACGTTCAGAGCCCATAGCCGTTAATCTGACGTCAGCCTGGCAGTGTGACGATGATCCCGCTGCGACGGGAGGTCCGTACTACACGACCGTCGCGGCTGTCCGTACCAAGGTACCCAACCATCATCAAAGCCGGTGGATATATGGCGGCGGTGCAGCTTGGATCTGTGCATGAAAGGCAGTCAGTCGCTCTGTGCTTTTCCGGGCCGAGGAGGTGAGATGACGTACGAGCGCCGCCTTTGCCTTGCGCGTGTCACCGGCTTTCGCTGCCTGAAGAATCTCCAGATGTTCGTCCATGAAGGGATCCGGCGAACGGCCAAGTGCCACTTGAATGTGCTTGCCAGAGACGAGGATGCAATGCGTTCGCTTTAGGGCCGCCGCGACCTCGGGGTTGGCGGTGAATTGAAGACAGTCCACGTGGAGGTCCGTCTCCAGTTGGTCGAAAGCCTGCTCCGCGACGGTGGGATAGCTGCGGGAGACACCGCGCAGCCTGTCCATCATGTGGTCCATCATGTCGGTCGGCATACGCGATATGGCGCTCTCGAGCGCAGCCGGTTCCAGCAGGATGCGCAGCTGATACAGATGCTGGAACCGCGCCTCGTCCAGTGGCACGATCCACCAATGCGCCCGTTCGCCCTTCTGCACGAGGCCCAGCTTCTCGGCCTGGATCAGAAGGTCGCGCGCCACGGTGCGGCCCACGTCCAAATGCCGCGCCAGCGCCAGTTCGTTCACGCGGAACCGTCCGAAGACCGAATGGAGGATGATCTCACGCTCGAAATCGTAATAGAAGGGGTGCCATGTGAAGGCCTTTGCAGGTGCCTCCTCGGTCAGGCCCAGCATGTCGGCGGTCAGCCGCAGGCGCACCGGATCCCCACCGCCCACCAACAGCCCGCGCCCGTCGAAGCGGGACAGCGTGCCCTCCTCCTCCAGCGTCGCGAGGGCCTGCTTCACCGGCGCGCGGCTGGATCCAAATAATGCGGCCAGCCCGCTTTCCAGCAGCACGGTGCCGCGCGGAAGCCGCCCATCCGCGATGGCGTCGCGCAGATGGGCAGTCATGGTGGCATAGACCGGCGTGCGATCGATCAAGGGGGGCCTCGCGTCAGGTTACGGCGCCGATCTGCCACGGGACGAACTCATTGTCACCGTAATCGAACTGCTCACTCAGCGTGCGCTCCCCCGAGGCGATGGCGATCACCTTCTCGAAGATCGCCTCGCCCGCCTGTTCGATCGTCTGGTCGCCGGTGACGATGCCGCCGCAGTTGATGTCCATATCCTCGTCCATGTGGTCATACATCGCGGTGTTGGTCGCGACCTTGATCGTGGGCGCGGGCTTGAAGCCGGAAACCGATCCGCGTCCCGTGGTGAAGACCAGCATGTTGCACCCGCCCGCAAGCTGCCCCGTCACGGCCACGGGGTCATAGCCGGGCGTGTCCATGAACACGAAGCCGGAACGGTCGATGATCTCGGCATATTCATAGACGGCCTCCAGCGGCATGGTGCCGCCCTTGGCCACGGCACCAAGTGATTTCTCCAGGATCGTCGTCAATCCGCCCGCCTTGTTCCCGTGCGAGGGGTTGTTGTTCAGCTCGGCGCCGTTGCGCTCGGTGTAGTCGCGCCACCAGTCGATGCGGTCCACCAGCTTTTGCGCGACGGCAGGGGTTACGGCACGTTCGGTCAAGAGATGTTCGGCCCCGTAGATCTCGGGCGTCTCGGACAGGACAGCGGTGCCACCGTGACGCACAAGCATATCCGCCGCCATGCCAAGCGCGGGATTGGCCGAGATGCCGGAATACCCGTCCGACCCGCCGCATTGCAGCGCAAGTTTCAGATGCGCCAACGGCTGGGTCGTTCGTTCGGCGGCGTTCGCGGCGGGCAACATCTCGCGAATGATCTCCGAGGCGACCTCCACCGTGCGGCGCGTGCCGCCCAGCTGCTGGATCGTCATGGTGCGCAGGAACGGCCCTTCAGACAGGCCAAACTTCTGGGTGATGAAGTCGATCTGGTTGCTCTCGCAGCCCAGACCGATCATCAGAATACCTGCAAAATTTGGGTTTCTTGCATATCCCGACAAGACCCGTGTCAGATACAGATACCCTTCGGTCTTCATGCTGATCGCGCAGCCCGTGCCATGGGTCAGCGCCACCACGCCGTCGACATTCGGGAATCCATCCAGCCCGCCACCGCGGTTGAACTTGTCGGCGATCGCCCGGGCAACGGTGGCCGAGCAGTTCACCGAGGTAATGATCCCGATATAATTGCGCGTGCCCACTTGGCCGTCAGCGCGCAGGTAGCCTTGAAAAGTCCGCCGCTCCGATTCGGGCAACAGGGGGGTGGCGCGTGCGTGTTCGGCGAAGTGATGCTCTACTGTGCTGTCCTGCATGGCAAGGTTATGCAGATGGACGTGATCACCCGGCGCGATGGGGGCGCTGGCGCTGCCGATGACCTGTCCATATTTCAGCACCGGCTGCCCGGAACCCACGGAGGCGATGGCGATCTTGTGCCCGCTGGGGATTTCGGCCGCGGCGGTGATCTTGCGGTTGTCGATGGCAAAGGCGGTGCCCGCAGGGATGGTGCGGCGGGCGACGGCAACGGTGTCGGAAGGGTTGAGCAGCAAGGCTGGAGCGATGTCTGACGTCATGGCGGCCACGTTTCTCCAAAATGGCTATTGCCTGCAATATCCGTTCATGCTAGCTAATCGTCAAGTCAAAACGTATCCGACTGTGGGGAGGCAGAAGCGATGCGAGACGATAGCCAGCCAAGGCCTGCGCTTGCGCATGGCAGACTGCAGCCGACCATCCCATCCCTGCCGCGTGGGGTGACGCATGGGCTATGATTTCGATTTCTCGTTCCTTGCCAGCTATGCCCCTGACCTGTGGCACGGCGTCTGGCTGACGTTAGGGATGACCTTCGTGTCGATCGTGCCGGGCTTCATCCTGGGCACTTCGGTGGCGCTGGCGCGGCTTTACGGCGGGCGGTGGCTGGCCGGTGCCGCGACCTGCTACGTGGAGGCGATCCGCAACACGCCGCTGATCATCCAGGTGTTCTGGCTCTTCTTCGGCCTGTCGGTCCTTCAGATCTATATAGGCTCGTTCCTTGCCGCAGTGATCGCGCTGACGATCAACGTCGGCGCCTATACCGCCGAGATCATGCGCGCCGGTTTCCAGAGCATCCCGAAAGGTCAGATCGAGGCTGCCGATTGCCTCGCCCTTGGTCCTGTGCAGACGGTGGTGTCGATCCAGCTGCCCCAGGCGGTGGAGCGGGTCTATCCCGCGCTGGTCAGCCAGTTCGTGCTGATGATGCTTGCGACCTCCATCATGTCGCAGGTTTCGGCCGAGGAGCTGACGGGCGTCGCCTACATGATCCAGTCGTTCACCTTCCGCGGGTTCGAGGTCTATCTCGTGATCGCGGTCATCTATCTTGCCATGGCCACGCTGCTGCGGCTGGTGCTGATGGGCGTGGCGCAGGTCAGCTTCCCCCGACGCAGGCGCCTTGGCACGCCGCTTTGATCTTCACCCCGGCAACTGGCGGAGGATGCCATGCTCGGACTGACCATCGAACAACTCTCCTACATGCTGCGGGGGACCGGCTGGACGATTGCGCTGTCATTGCTGGGTTTCGTTGGCGGCACGCTTCTGGGTCTGCCCCTGGCGCTGATGCGCAGTTCCGGCAGTCGGACGGCGCGCCTGCTGTCCTCGGCCTTTGTGCAGATCGTGCAGGGCATCCCGCTGCCGGTGATCATGTTCGTGGTCTATTTCGGCATCAGCATCGGCGGCTACAACGTGCCGGCGCTGGCGGCGGCGGGCCTGGCGATGACGCTCTATTCCTCGGCCTACTTGGGCGAGATTTGGAAGGGTTGCATCCAGGCCGTGCCGAAAACTCAGTGGGAGGCGGGCGAATGCCTTGCCCTGACCCCCACGCAGCGGTTCGTGAACATCATCCTGCCGCAGGCCATCCGCATCGCCATCCCGCCGACCGTGGGCTTCATGGTGCAGATCGTGAAGAACACCTCGTATTCGGTGGTGATCGGCTTCTTCGACCTGACCTATTCGGCCAAGGTGCTGAACAATTCCACCTTCATGCCCTTCACCGTCTTCACCATCGCGGCGGTGCTGTATTTCGCCATCTGCTTCCCAATGTCGATGATCGCGCGCCGGTTCGAGCGTCGCCTGCAGCGCACCTGAGGAGTATCCCATGACCTTCACCAGTCCCGTCCTGTCCCCCGCCGCCGCCCCCATTTTCCCGGCGGCGTCCATGGTCGCCTTCCGCGACGTGCGCAAAAGCTTTGGTGCATTCGAAGTGTTGAAAGGCATCGACCTCGATGTCGGGGCGGGGGAGGTGGTCGCGCTGATCGGCCGCTCCGGCTCAGGCAAAAGCACGGCGTTGCGCTGCGTGAACGGGCTGGAAGCGATCAACGGCGGCGAACTGACCGTCTGCGGACGCGCGCTGCATCAGGGCGGCACGGACCTGCGCGAATTGCGCAAGGAGGTCGGCATCGTCTTCCAAAGCTACAACCTGTTCCCGCATCTGACGGTCGAACAGAACGTCACATTGGCCCCGCGCAAGGTTCACCGGATCGGTGCGGCCGAGGCGCGCGAACTGGCCGCTGAGGTCTTGGCGCAGGTGGGCCTGTCAGAAAAGGCGCAGAACTATCCCGAACAGCTCTCGGGCGGGCAGCAGCAGCGCGTGGCGATCGCTCGTTCGCTGGCGATGCGCCCCAAGCTGATGCTGTTCGACGAGGTGACCTCGGCACTGGACCCGGAACTGACGGGCGAGGTCCTCCGCACGATCGAAGGTCTGGCCGCCAGCGGGATGACCATGATGCTGGTCACGCATGAGATGGCCTTCGCCAAATCGGTCGCCGACAAGATCGTGTTCATGCATCAGGGCCGGATTTGGGAAACGGGGGACGGGGGCATGCTCTCCTCACCCCAGACTGCGGAGTTGCAGCAATTCGTGGGCAACGGTCTTTGACCCGCGCCTGAAACACATCCGGCGGGGAAGCCGGAATTACAGGGAGGAACGCATGGAACTTCGTAAACGCTTGGGGGCGATTGCATTCGCCGTCGCCACATTCGCCGCGCTGCCCGCCGTGGCAGATACCTTGGCCGACATCAAGGAGCGCGGCACGATCATCGTCGCTGTCGATGTCAGCCATCCGCCCTACGGAATGCTTGACTCCTCGGCCAAGGAGACGGGATCGGACGTGGAAACGGCGCAGCTTCTGGCCGAGGATTTGGGCGTGCAACTGCAACTTGTGCCGGTGTCGGGTGCCAACCGCGTGCCGTTCCTGCTGGCGAACAAGGTTGATGTAGTCATCGCCTCCTTCTCCATCACGGAAGAACGCAAAAAGGTCATCGACTATTCTCGCCCATATGGCGTGATCCCGGTTGTGGTGTCGGCGCCCGAAGCCGAGGAGATCACGGAGGCGGGCGATCTGGCCGGCAAGGCCATCGCCGTGGCGCGCGGCACCACCGCGGATATCGAACTGACGCGCATCGTCAAGGACTCGGGTGCACGCGCGAACATCGTCCGCTACGAGGACGAGGCAACCGCCAATACCGCTGTCGCCACCGGACAGCAGAAACTGCTTGCAGCGGCACTGTCGACAGCAAACTCGGTGTCCGAGCAGAATCCCGGGCTGGGCCTTGAGGTGAAGATCGACATGGCCGCTTATCCGATGGCCGTAGGCCTGCGCAAGAACGATCCTGAACTGAAGGTCGCGCTGGACGAATGGGTTCTGGCCAACCTGCAGAACGGCAAGCTGAACACGATTTATGAGAAGTACTTCCACCAAGCACTGCCCGCCGACCTCGCCAACTGAAACGCGTTCCGGTCGCGTCCTGCGGCCGGACGTCCACTTGTTCCCATCAGGAGACGTCATGACCGCGACCCGCTACAAGGGCCTGTTTCCCGTCGCGCCAACACCCTTTCATGCCAATGGCGACATCGATCTGGATGGCCAGCGCCGCGTTATGGACTGCATGGTCGATCAGGGCGTCGACGGAATCTGCATACTTGCCAACTATTCCGAGCAGTTCCTGCTGACCGACGACGAACGCCGCACCCTGACCGAGACCTGCATCGAACAGGTGGCGGGACGTGTGCCGGTGATGGTGACCTGCAGCCACTTCGCCACCCATATCGCGGCTGCCCGCGCGGCCCACGCAGCCTCTGTCGGGGCAAGCCTGATCATGATCATGCCACCCTATCACGGGACAGGCATGCGGATCGACGAGGGCACCATCTTCGACCATTTCGCCCGCGTGGCCGAGGAAGGAAACCTGCCGGTCATGATCCAGGACGCACCGCTGTCCGGTACGCATCTATCCGTGCCCTTCCTGACTCGCGTAGCCCGCGAACTGCCGCTCGTACGTTACTTCAAGATCGAGGTGCCAGGCACTGCCGCCAAGCTGCGCGCGCTGATCGAAGCGGGGGGCGATCTCATCGAAGGCCCCTTCGACGGCGAAGAAGCGATCACCCTCATGGCCGATCTGGATGCGGGGGCCACCGGTGTGATGGCCTCGGCGCTGCTGCCCGATCTGATCCGTCCGGTGATCGACGCCCATGCCGCAGGCCACCGCGATCAGGCGGCGGAGCATTACCGTCGCATCCTGCCACTGATAAACTTCGAAAACCGCCAATGCGGGCTACGTGCCGCAAAGACGGTGCTGGCCGAAGGTGGGGTCATCGGCTGCGACACGGTGCGCCACCCGTTGGAGCCGCTGCATCCCGCAACGAAGGCCGGACTTCTGGAATTGGCGCGAGAGGTTCAACCCCTTGCCCTGACATGGGGGACATGAGATGAAACTTCTGCGTTATGGAGAGGCGGGTGCCGAACGGCCCGCGCTTTTGCACACCGACGGCACGATGCGCGATCTGTCGGCCCATGTGCCGGACATCGACGCCGCGACCCTGCCCGATCTGGACCGTCTTCGCGCGGTCGATCCCGACAGCCTGCCGAAGATCGACGGCACACCGCGCATCGGGCCGTGCATCGCGCGCGTCGGCAACTTCATCGCCGTCGGCCTGAACTATGCCGATCACGCGCGGGAATCCGGCATGGCGATCCCCGCCGAGCCGATCCTATTCAACAAGGCTCCATCGTCGCTTTCCGGACCCAACGATCCGATCCGTATCCCTAAGGGCTCCACCAAGCTGGACTGGGAAGTGGAGATTGCCATTGTCATCGGTCAGCCGCTTCATGCTGTGACCGAGGCAGAGGCGCTGAATGGCATCGCGGGCTACTGCATCTGCCATGATGTCTCGGAACGTGGCTGGCAGCAGGAGCGGGGCGGCCAGTGGACCAAGGGTAAGAGCGCACCGGGCTTCGGCCCCCTCGGCCCTTGGCTGGTAACGCCGGACGAGATCGCGGACGTGCAGGCGCTTGGCCTCAGCCTCGATGTGAACGGGGAGCGGATGCAGACCGGCAGCACCGCGACGATGATCTTCCCGGTGGCGCATCTCGTCTCCTACTGCTCCACCTTCATGCGGCTGGAGCCGGGGGATGTCATCACGACCGGTACCCCACCCGGCGTCGGCATGGGCATGACGCCGCAGCGCTTCCTGAAGGCGGGCGACGTCGTGCACCTAGCCATTGACGGGCTCGGACGCCAGCGCCAGACAGTCGTTGCCCATGGCTGAGGTTCTGCCCTTCGATGCTGCAATGACACCACTTGGCCGTTTGGGCGAACTGGCGAAAGTCGCGGATGCCGCCACCTCCGCCGAAGCAAGCTTTGTCATCGGCCAGACCATTGACGTGGCTTGCGATCTTTACAGGACTTGAACTCTCGGAGCAACGACATGCCGAACTCGTCCGCACCCGCCGTCAGTGTGACGGCTCGCACCCGGCTTTTCGCAATTCTTGCTGATCCGGTGGCGCATGTGAAGGCACCGATGGTCATGCACAGGGTCTTCGCTCATCACGGCGTAGACGGTGTACTCGTGCCGATGCACGTCGCCTCTGATGGACTGGCACGCGCCGTAGAAGGCTTGCGCCAGACGCAGAACTTCGGCGGTTTCATCGTCACCATGCCCCACAAGGAGGCGATGCTGCATCTCTGTGATGAGGTGACGGAGGAGGCGCAACATGTTGGCGCCGTCAACTGCGTACGTCGCGAGAGGGACGGCCGCATGATCGGCACCATGCTGGACGGGGCAGGCTTCTTGGAAGGGTTGCGCCGCGCAGGTCATGACCCCCAGGGGATGCGGGTCTTTCTGGCGGGCGCGGGTGGTGCGGCCTCCGCCATCGCTTTTGCGCTGGCCGATGCGGGCGCAACCGGGATCACGGTGGCCAATCGCACGGAGGCGCGGGCGCGTGCGCTTCTGGACCGCTTGGCCCGCCGTTACCCGGCGCTTGTCCTTGGCACGGATGCGGGCACGGTTGCGGATCATGACCTTGTGGTGAACGCGACTTCGCAGGGGATGCGCCCAGGCGATTCCCTGCCCCTCGACGTCACACGCCTGCACGGTCGCCAGATAGTGGCCGAGGCGATCATGGACCCGGAAGAAACGCCCCTGCTCGCGAAGGCCCGCGCCACCGGCTGTACCGTCCATCTTGGCCTGCCGATGCTAACCGCACAGATCGAGCTGATGGCCCGCCACATGGGAGCCATTGGTGGGTCCGCATCATGACCGCACTTTCGGACACGGCTTGGGATTACGTCATCGTGGGCGGCGGCACGTCAGGGTGTATCCTCGCCAACCGGCTGTCCGCCGATCCTTCCCGGCGCGCCCTCCTGTTGGAGGTGGGCTGCGCCCCTCTAACTCATGGATCGGCATCCCGGCGGGGTTCTACAAGCTGCTGACGAACCCCCGCTACAACTGGATGTTCCGGACAGAGCCGGGGGAGGCGGCCGGCAACCGCGTCATCGCCGTGCCATGCGGCACGGGCTCGGCGGCTTTCCCCTCATCAACGGCACCGGCCAGCCGCAGGACTAGCAACTATTCAAAAGCGAACGATTTTGAGCAGAAACAGGAAGCCAATCCCACTGCCCGCAACCGTCTTTCATCAGGCCGACAATGAGGGACTCGAGGAGTCAGTCACTGTCTCCAACCACCCTAAACCCGATGTGACTGGTCGTCATGTGGGGAGGATTGGCCATGCGGGCGGCGATCCGGAAACGGTGGCAGTAGCTTGCATGACACAGGTGCGAGCCGCCCTTGAGGATACGATTGCTCTCCTGCATCCCGGCCGTCCATTCCCAAACGTTGCCGCTCATGTTGTGGAGGCCAAAGCCATTGGCGGGGAAGGAGTTTGCAGGAGCAAGCCCGCGATAGCCGTCTAGTCCGAGATCATTGGTGGGGAACTGCCCTTGCCAGATGTTGCAGGGCTGAAAATTGTCATCGTCGGGTGCCCGATCCCCCCACGGATAGATCGGATCCATCAAACCGCCTCTTGCGGCATGTTCCCATTCGACCTCGGATGGCAATCTCAACCCGTGCCACCCGCAGAAGGCTTCCGCGTCGGCGCATGAAACATGAACGACAGGATCCTCGTCGTCGGCCTTGATGCCACGTCCATAGGGACATGTCCAATTCGCGCCAAATACCCGGTACCACCATGGCAGATCGATGACGCTCACGTCCTCGGGCGCGGCCCGATGATGGGACGCGAAGACGAAGCTCCACCCCCGGCGTTCGGCATCGGTGCGGTATCCGCTTTGCTCGGCGAAATGTGCAAATTCCCGTGTCGTGATGACGGTAGAAGACATGCGGAAAGGCGGGATCAGCAGCGCCTGCATCGGCCCTTCGCCGTCTTGGGGTATGAGGGGCCGATCTGTTCCACGTTGCGCCAAGCCGCCGGGAATACTCAGCAACTGTTGGTGGACGGCGTGGGAGGCGCGTGCCACTCGAGATGGTGCTGAAGTCACGACCCCAGCGTCGATCGTTGGGCCGCAGCATCCGGACGTCATCGGGGTTTCCGGGGTCCGCGCATGTAATGACGCTCGGGCCGATAGCCCGGTCGGCTTATCCACCGATCCCATGCGGTCCTAAGTTTTTTGATGAAGGCCACGCCGCCGCTCCGCAGAACTCGAATAGATACAAAGATTACCTAGCAAAGAATTCCGTGTAGGATATTGTAATATTCCATATACGGAAGATTCGCAATGACCAGCCCCTCCACTGATCGTATTCTTGATGTGCTCGAATACCTGATGAACGCCAGCCAAGGGCCGGTGAAGCAGGTCGATATGGCACGCGATCTGGGGGTCGCTCCGTCGACGCTGAACCGCATCGTGCGCATCCTGTCGGATCGAGGTTACCTGTTCCGCACGAGCGAGAAGTATCTTATCAAGAATTTTAGCCTCGAGCGGGTCGTGCCCATGTCGGCAGATTACGCCGAAGACCTTCAACGCACGCTGCAGAACCTGACAGGGCGCACGCAGGCGGCGGCAGAGGCGATCGTGATCGCGGGCCATGAACTGTTGTGGCATTCCCGAAGCGTCCACCCGAACCCGCAAGTGACCATCTGGGCACGCGAAGGGTTCCGGCGCAGCCTGTTTGAATTCGATGCCCTGTCCCGGCTGTATTTGTCCACGCTGGCCGAGGATCGATTGGATGAAGGCTTCTTCATCGGAGGCTTCTTCGACACCTCCAAGCAGGCGGGCAAGCGTCAGATTTCTTGGCTCGAGGCGAATGAGGTGGCCGACGCCGTCCGGGCCACGCGCGGCGAGACCTTCGCTTGCGATGCCGAGGGAAACCATTTCGGCATTCGCCGTTTCGCGACCGTGGTGCGCGATTCCAAGGGAATGGTCCTGCATCTGTTGTCCGTCGCGGAAAGCGCCGGCCTGTTAGACGTGGAACGAGAAGCTGTCATCCGAGCAGTACTCGAGGAGGAACGGTTGCGGCTCGAGTCGGTGCTGCGGCGCGAGGCGGCAACCGCGAACCTGACCAACATGCCTTACCTGAGGCTTGTGCGCTGACAGAGGCGGCGCATCGGACTGAGACATACCGGAGAAATAGGGAGGAGTATCCGAAATGTTCACCAAACGGCGCACCGTGCTGGCCGCAGCGCTCATGTTGGGAACGGCGCTTGCCGGGCCCGGTGCCTTCGCACAGCAGACGGAAGTCGACGTCCTGCTGTTTTCCATGCCGTCGACCCTGGGGTTGCAGAAGCTGGCCCCCGATTTCGAAGCCGAGACGGGTATCAAGACCAATATTGAGGTCGTGGGCCAGGACGTCTTTGAGAGCCGCATCACCCTGTCCTTCACGGGCGGGACGGGGGACATTGATGTCGTCCATACGCCCGCCATCCAGGTCCAGCGTTGGGTGGAGGCGGGCTGGCTCGCCCCTCTCACCCAAACATTGTCCGGCATGCCAGACCGTGACGACATCATTCCGGCCACGCTCGACTCTTTCAAGGTGGGGGACGATCATTGGGGCATCCCCTTCTTCGCCGAAACCGGCCTGCTGGCCTATCGCAAGGATCTGCTGGAGGCCGCTGGAAAACAGCCTCCCACCACGTGGGAGGAGATGCTGGACGTCGCCGCGGCCATCCACAGTCCGGATACAGCGGGCGTTGTGATGCGCGCGGCGCCGGGGCAGGGGTTCAACATGTTCGTCTTCCCGATGATCATGCGCGCCTATGGCGGAGAGTTCTTTGCCGACTACCCGGATGACCTGACGCCCACGTTCAACTCGCCCGAGACGCTGTCGGCGCTGGATGTCTACATCAAGCTTCTGGGCGAGTATGGCCCAAATGGCGTGAGCAGCTTCAACTTCCCCGAGGTGGTGGCTGCAATGCAGGCGGGGCAGGCGGCGATGACGGTGGACGGAACCTCCATCGTAAGCCAGGCCGTCGATCCGCAGAAGAGCCGGTTTGCCGATCAGATCGAGTTGGCACTGCCGCCTGCCGGTCCGGCCGAACGCGCGCCAGCGCTGGCCGTGCACGGGCTGGGTGTATCAGCCAGCGCGAAAGATCCCGAAGCCGCCGCCAAGTTCGTCGCTTGGGCCACGTCGAAAGAAACCATGACGAAGCTGGCCCTGAATGAAGCCTATCCTGACTTCACCCGCGCCTCCATCGCCGAGGATCCGGCGGTGAAGGAGAAATATGCAGGCATCCAAGCGGACTTCCTCGACCTGCGCATTGCGGCGCTGCAGGAGGCGCGCAGCGATTACCGGCCGTTGCTTCCCACCTGGCCCGAACTGGGCGCGGCCATGGGCGAGAATGTCAACGCCGCCCTGAACGGCATGATGGAGCCGCAGGAGGCCCTCGATGCCGCGAACGAAGAGATGGGCTACATCCTCGGACAGTGACCGGCGCGCCGACCGGGGTCCGGTCGGCATCCCTTTTCCTTCCTGATCGGAGGTCTCATGACATCGGTCCGCGCCTCGGCTGCCATGGACCGCAGCTATAAACTGATGCTGCTTCCGGCTTCGCTGGCCGTGGGCATCTTCGCGGTCGCCCCGCTGGTGGGGATGTTCGTTTTGTCCTTCACCGACTTTCACCTCATCCGAGGATGGAGTGGGAAGATCGGGCTTCAGAACTTCCTGCGTCTGGCAGGAGACGCACGGTTCCTGTCCTCGATCTATGTGATGGCCGCGCTCAGCTTCTTCGGCGTCGTCGCACAGGTTGTGATTGGCACGGCCATCGCCGTAGGGCTGGACCGGATCGTTAAGTCCTGGCGCTTCGCCCGCGGAATATTCGTGATTCCCTTCGCGGTGCCGCATATCGCAGTGGCGCTGATCTGGCTGTCGCTGTTCACGCCCACGCTGTCCCCGATCACCGCCTTCTTCGCCACCTTCGGGATCGAGGTGCCGGCGATGCTGACGTCGCAAACAGGGGCCATCGCGGCCATTGTCATCGCCGACACATGGGCCACGACGCCGTTCGTGATGCTCATCGTGCTGGCGGCGCTTCAGGGCATCTCACCGGACCTGGACGAGGCGGCGGCCATGGACGGCGCTACCCGCATCCGCAGCTTCTTCCTGATCACGCTGCCGCTTCTGTATCCGACGCTCCTGATGGTGGCCCTGTTCCGCTTCATCGAGACGTTGAAGCATTTCCCCCTGATCTTCGTGATGACCAGTGGCGGACCGGGGCGGGCAACGCAGGCGACCAACTACTACGCCTACGTGCAGACCTTCCAAAGCTCCAACGTGGCCTATGGCGCAGCCATCGCGGTGTTCCTTTTCATCTTTGCAGGGATCATCAGCTTCTACATCGCGCGCAGCAATGCGAGGCTTTCCGATGCGTGACCAATCCATCTCCTTTCGGGTGAAACGCGGGATCGGCATCGCGATGATGCTGGCGCTGCTGGCGTTTTCCCTCCTGCCGATCCTGTGGACGCTGATCTTGGCGCTGCGCCCCGCGACGCATCTGTTCGAGCCGATATGGTCCTCCCCTACCGCGCTGACGCTGGACAACATCGCCTCCATCGCTCGGTCGGACTTTCCGCGCGCGCTGCTGAACAGCTTCATCACGGCGGGAGCATCAACGCTGCTGGCGCTTCTTCTTGGGGTTCCGGGGGCTTTTGCCCTGTCGAAGCGACGCTTCTCCGGCAAGTTCATGGCGTCTTGGCTGCTACTGCTGCTGCGGATGGCGCCGCCGGTGGGCTTCGTGATCCCGCTGTTCCTGTTCTATGTTCAAGCGGGGCTGATCGACACGCATATCGGCCTGATCTTCGCCTACACCTCGCTGACGCTGCCCTTCGTGGTCTGGTCGATGTGGACCTCGTTCAACCAGATCCCGAACGAACTGGTGGAGGCGGGGCTGATGGATGGCGCTTCCCTGTGGCAGGTGCTGCGGCTGATCGTGCTGCCCGCCGCGCGGCCGGGATTGGTGGCCGCCGGCGTGCTGAGCTTCCTGTTGGCGTGGAACGACTTCTTCTTCGCGCTGGTCATCACGCGTTCGTCCACGACCACGGCACCGGTTGCGATCATGAACTTCGTCTCCTACGCCAGCGTGGACTGGGGGGCGATTGCGGTGGCCGCCATTGCCCTGACCCTCCCCACCGTCCCGATCATCATCATTGCGAACAAATACATCGTGCAATCGCTTGGCGGCGCGGTGAAAGGCTAACCCATGATCCAACACAAACGCCCGAACATCGTCTTCATCATCACCGACCAGCAGCGGCTCGACACGATCCGCGCGCTCGGATACCCGCACATGGACACGCCCGTTCTGGACCGGCTGGTCCATGAAGGAACGGTGTTCCGCAACATGTATGTCACGTCCCCTTCGTGCAGCCCGTCCCGCGCCTCACTGTTTTCGGGAACCTATCCGCATACCAACGGCGTCTTTCGCAACGACGAACCGTGGGTCTGGTCCTGGGTCGGCCTTCTGGCGGAGGCGGGCTATCGCTGCGTGAACGTGGGAAAGATGCACACGATGCCGGTCGAGGGTCCGTTCGGCTTCCACGAACGGCACGTGGTGGAGAACAAAGACCGCGACCATCCGAACCTGCCCTTCTACCTGGACAACTGGGACAAGGCGTTCTGGACGCGGGGCATCCGGAAACCCAGCCGTGTCAGCTATCGCGAACGCGAGGATTACGCAGAAAGCATGGGGTCGTTCGTATGGGAGGCGCCGGAGGACCTGCACCCCGACGTTTTTGTGCCCGGTCTCGCCTGCCTGTGGCTGGAGAGGTACAAGGGGACGGAGCCGTTCTTCCTGCAGATCGGCATCCCCGGCCCGCATCCTCCCTATGATCCGACGCAGGAGTTTCTGACCGGCTACGAAGGGCGGGACGATCTGCCCATGCCGATCACCTACGACTTCGACGCCGAACAGCCCGCCCCGATGCGCGAGCTGCGCCGCCATCACCACGGCGAGGATCACGACGCCATTGTTCATCTGGAGCATCCGACCGAGGCGCAGTTGCGACGCCAGCGCGCGCATTACTATGCCAACGTGTCGATGATCGATGCGCAAGTGGGTCGGATCATCGAC
The DNA here is from genome assembly GCF_028307215.1 of Falsirhodobacter sp. 20TX0035. Taxonomy (GTDB): domain Bacteria; phylum Pseudomonadota; class Alphaproteobacteria; order Rhodobacterales; family Rhodobacteraceae; genus Falsirhodobacter. The sequence goes on from NZ_JAQMHV010000009.1 coordinate 17,434, forward strand.
GCGCTGAAGGAGCGCGGTGTGCTGGACAACACGATCATCGTCTTCACCTCGGACCACGGTGACTGCCTGAACGATCATGGACATTCCCAGAAGTGGAACATGTTCGAACCCACAGTGCATGTCCCTGCGCTGGCTTGGGGGCCCGGGGTGCCAAGCGGACGGTCCGTGGAGGATCTGGTCGCGCTGTTCGACTTCGGGCCGACGATCCTGGAATGGGCAGGCATCATCCCCCCAGCCTGGATGGAGGCGCGTTCGCTGCGACCGCTGATGTCAGACAACCGCGACGAGCCGGCCCGCGACCGGGTCTTTGCCGAACATGCGAACGACGCGATCCTTCAGGGGACCGAGTTCATGACGATGATCCGCAAGGGGAACTGGAAGCTCGTGCATTTCGTGGACAGTGTGGAAGGGCAGCTGTTCGACCTTTCGATTGACCCCGAGGAGCGGACGAACCTGTGGGACGCCCCCGCGCAGTTCGGGCACAAGCAGGACCTGCTGATGGACATCCTGCGCTGGCGCATTGAAAGCGACAGAAAAACGCAAGCCTTCCGCCGCGAACTGGCGGGCCTTTCCGAAAAGGACACGTGATGGGCAAGATCAGACTGAACGGCGTCAATAAGCGTTTCGGTGCGGCCGAGGTTATTCCCGCGCTGGATCTGGAGATCGAGGACGGAGAGTTCGTGGTGTTCGTTGGCCCCTCCGGCTGTGGCAAATCCACATTGCTGCGGCTGATCGCGGGGCTGGAGGACATGACGTCGGGGGCCATCGTCATCGACGGCAAGGACGTGTCGAACGCCGCACCGGGAGCACGGGGGCTTGCAATGGTGTTCCAGTCCTATGCGCTTTATCCGCACCTGACGGTGGCTGAAAACATGGCATTCCCCCTGCGCATGGCGGGCACGCCGACGGATTTGGCGCAGACGAAGATCGCCCGCGCGGCCGAAGTGCTGAACCTGTCGGGGTACATGGACCGCAAGCCGAGCCAGCTGTCTGGCGGCCAGCGGCAGCGAGTCGCGATCGGACGCGCCATCGTGCGGGAACCGGCCGCGTTCCTGTTCGACGAGCCGCTGTCGAACCTGGACGCCGCGCTGCGCGTTTCGATGCGGCAGGAAATCACCGAATTGCACCGCAAGCTCGCCACGACCATGATCTATGTCACCCATGACCAGGTTGAGGCGATGACGATGGCCGACAAGATTGTCGTGCTGAACGCTGGCCGGATCGAGCAGGTCGGCAGCCCAATAGAGCTTTACGACACGCCCCGCAACCTGTTCGTCGCAGGCTTCATCGGAAGCCCGAAGATGAACCTCATCGAAGGTCAGGAGGCGCAGGTCCGAGGTGCCAGTGTCATCGGCATCCGCCCCGAGCATCTGGACACCGTCGCGGAAGGTGGATGGGAGGGGCAGGTCATGCTGGCCGAGCATCTGGGCTCCGACACCTTTATGCAGGTGGAGACGCAGGCCGTCGGGATGTTGAACGTCAGGATGGATGGGGAAGTGAAGGCCCGTCATGGCGACAAGGTGCGGGTTGCCCCGAAAGTCGACAAGATGCACCGGTTTGACGCGGAAGGTTTACGGTTAGTGCATTAACAACGCTTGAAGGCTTTTCCTAATGTCCCAGCTCAATGCGGCATATACTATCACTTTCCCTTCTTCCTTCCCCTGTTCGAAACGGAACGGTTTTGTTTTACTCAGCGGTTAATGCTGGTCAGACTTGGCCATGGACGACCGCCACCGAGTCCATCATCTGAACTTCCACCGACACGGTCAGCGTGCGGTCGGGAACGGGTGCGGTGCTGGCAATCACGGCATCACGGGCCGTTTCGGAAATGGCCTTGAGGATTCGGTCCTCCCGACCCGAACGCGTGCGGATGAGGATCGTCACGAAGCCCTTCGCGGCATCGGTGTCGGTTCCCGCGTGCCAGATGGTGTGGCGGACGGCGCGTGTCTTCACGGACTCGGCGGTCAAGTGGCCGCAGGTGCACAAGGCGACATGCACGGCTTCCGCGATCCGCGCGGGATCCCCCCAGACCTCGATGTTGCCGGAACATTCGACGATCACGTGCGGCATGTGTTGTCCTTTGATGTCATGGCAGCACGCTGCGGCGGATGCCCGCGTCCAGATCCTCGAACGCGAAGTAGCCGAGGGTGTCGTAGAGCTCCTGCCGCGTCTGCATCGCGGGCAGCATCGCGTCGGTGCAGTCGTGATCGCGCAGCGCGGCGTAAAGGTTTTCCTGCGCCCGGTTCGCCACCCGCAGGGACGAGACGGGCCAGATCACCATCCGGTAGCCCAGATCCTCCAGTTCGGCGCCGGTCAGGCGGGGGGTGCGGCCGAACTCCGTCATGTTGGCAAGAAGCGGGATGCCCGGAAGCGCTTCGGCGAAGGTGCGCATCATCCCCACATCGGTCAGCGCCTCGGGGAAGATCGCGTCGGCCCCGGCCTCCAGATAAAGATGGGCGCGTGAGATCGCGGCGTCGATGCCTTCGTTGGCGACGGCGTCGGTGCGGGCGATGACGACCAGATCGCGGCGGGCGCGGCAGACCGCGGCGATCTTGGCGGCCATGTCGGCCGGCGTGGCCAGACGCTTGTCGGACAGATGACCGCACTTCTTCGGCAGGATCTGGTCTTCCAGATGGATCGCGGCGGCGCCCGCCTCCTCGAACCGGCGCACCATGACCATGGCGTTCAGCGCCTCGCCATAGCCGGTGTCGGCATCCACGAGCACCGGAAGTCCCGAAGCACCTGCCACCTGGCGGATGAAGAAGCATACGTCGTCAATTGTGATCAGGCCCAGATCGGGCAGGCCCATCGACGCGCTCATCGCAGCACCCGAAAGATATAGGCCTTCAAAACCCGCGCCGCGGGCCTGAAGCGCCGCTTGGCCGTTATGCGCACCGGGCAGACGGAAGATCGTCGGATCCGCAAGCCGGTCGTGAAAGCGCCGCCCAGCCGGGATGTTGTCGTGGTGTGTGAGGAACGTCATCTCAATCCTCCGACAAGCGGGCTTCGGGGGGAAGCAGGCGGCGCAGCACATGCGGAAGGACGAGAATGGCCACGGCTGCGGCCCACAGGACAATGGCGATCCAGCTGGACCACAGGATCTGCGCATCCCCGGCGGACAGCGACAGGGCGCGGCGCAGGTTCGTCTCAAGGATCCCGCCCAGCACGAAGCCGAGGATCAGAGGCGCCATCGGCACCTGCAGGCGACGCAACCAATAGGCGATCGCCCCTACCGCGACCATCAGGACCAGATCGAAGCTGGCCGACTTGCCGGAATAGACGCCAACGGCGGACACCACCACGATGAAGGGCACCAGCACCCATGCCGGAACCGTCAGCATCCGGGCGAACACCCCCACCAGCGGGATGTTCATGGCCAGCAGCATGATATTCCCGATGAACAACGAGGCGATCAGACCCCAGACCAGATCCGGCTGCGAGGTGAACAGCATCGGCCCCGGCGTCAGGTTGTAGAGGGTGAGCACGCCCAGCATGATCGCCGTCGTGCCCGAACTGGGAATGCCCAAGGTCAGCATCGGGATGAAGTTGGAGTTGGAGGCCGAGTTGTTCGCAGCCTCCACCGTGGCCAGCCCGCGCAGGTCGCCGTTGCCGAAGCGGTTCGTCTTCGCGGATCGTTCGGCCATCTTGCGTTCGGTGGAATAGGCAAGCGCGGAGCCGACGGTGCCGCCGGCGCCCGGCAGCAGCCCGATGAAGAAGCCGATCGCCGACCCGCGCAGCGCAGCGGGGAAGGTGAAGCGCAGTTCCGACAGGTTGAACAGCTTGCGCCCGCCCTTCGGGATCTGGACTGACTTCTCGCCGTGGTGGGTCTGCAGCAGGATCAGCAGCTCCGAAATCGCGAAAAGCCCGATCACGAGGGTGGAGAAGGCCAGCCCGTCGATCAGGTTCGGCATGTCGAAGGTGTAGCGCATCACGCCGGAGTTGGCGTCGATGCCGATGGTGGACAAGGCGAGGCCGATCCCGGCTGCCAGAAGCGCCTTCACCGGCTGATCCGCCAGAAGGCCCGTCAGGCAGGCGAAAGCAAACACCATCAGCGCCACGTATTCTACCGGCCCGAAGGCCAGCGCCCATTTCGACAGGATGGGCGCGAACAGCACGATCCCGATGGTGGCAAGGAGGGAGCCGATGAACGACGTAACCGCCGAAAGCGACAACGCCACACCTGCCAGACCCTGACGGGACAGCGGATACCCTTCCAGCGCGGTCATCACGGCCGACGCCTCGCCGGGCACGTTGATGAGGATCGCACTGATCCGCCCGCCATATTCCGAGCCGATATAGATGGCCGCCATCAGGATCATGGAGCTTTCGGGCGGCAGGCCGAGCGCGAAGACGACCGGCACGAGCATGGCCACGGCGTTGACTGGACCAAGGCCCGGAAGCACCCCCACCATGGTGCCGACGACGGCCCCCATCGCCGCCAGCCCGAGGTTCGTGGGCGTGGCCGCGACGGCAAAGCCGTGCATGAGAAACGCCAATGTTTCCATCACAGAAGATCCCCCAGAAGGCCGGTCGGAAGCACCACGTCGAGACCGTGGTCGAAAAGCAGGTAGGACCCGACCGACAGGACGACGGCCGAAAGGATGGCCTGATGCGGTTTGGCACCGAAGATCAGCGCGACGACCGTGCTCATCCCCAGGGTAGACAGGACATAGCCAAGACGTTCGAACAGGACGGCATAGATCAGCAGCGTCAAGCAAAGCATGATCAGCCCTATGAGGGTCTTGCGGTTGACCGGTTCCGCCTCGCCCCCGCCCTGAACCAGCAGGATCGCGCCGCAGATGCCGATCACAAGGGCGGTGATCATCGGAAAGGCCCGCGGCCCCACCGGTTCGTAGGCGAAGGGCGCGACGAGACCCCAGCCGAAGATCGCAAGAATGGCGGCCATGAGCAATGCCACGGCCCCGAGGGTTCTGTTGTTGCTCATGGCCCTGTCCTTACTGCCGGACCAGCTCGAACTCGGTGGCGAGCGTGCGGTAGTCGGCGACGGAGGTTTTCACGAAGGTGTCCAGTTCCTCACCGGTCATCGGCAGGGGCAGCAGATTGCGGCTTTGCAGAAGTGCGGCGTAGCCGGGAGCCTCCATCGCCGTCTTGAAGCTGTCGGCCCACCATTGGTAATCCTCGTCCGACACCTCGGGTCCGACGTAGAAGCCGCGCACGATGGGCCATTCGATGTCGAAGCCCTGCTCCTTCGCGGTGGGAACCTCCGCCAGCTTGCCCGGCAGGCGCTCATCGGCGAAAATGGCCAGAAGCTTCAGCGGGGCGCCGCCGTCGATGGCCGCTTGGCTATCGCCCACATCGTTCATGCAGGCCTGCACGTGGCCGCCCTGAAGCGCGGTGGCGCAGTCGCCGCCGCCCTCGAACGCGACGAAGCGCATGGATTTGTGGTCGATCCCCGCAGCGCGTGCCGTCAGGGCGGCCTTCATCCAGTCTTGGCTGCCGATCGTGCCGCCGGCGCCCAAGATGACCGAACCGGAATCGGCCTTGATCGCGTCCATCATTGCGGAAAGGGAATCGTATTCGCTGTCTGCGGGCACGACGACCGCGCCGTAATCCGTGCCGATCGACGCGACCCAACGCACGTCGTCCACGTCATGCGCGCCGAACTTGCCCTGGGCAAGGTTCAGGAGCGAACCTGCCGAAAAGGCGACGATCGTGCCTGGTTCGTCGTTGCGCTGGCCGACGACGGTGCTGAACGCCACCGCCCCGATGCCGCCTGGCATGTAGGACACGCGCATGGGCGAAGGCAGGATGTCCGCCTCCGTCATGGCGGCCTGCGCCAGCTTGCAGGTGATGTCGAAGCCGCCGCCCGGCTGAGCGGGCGCGATGCATTCGGGACGGTCCGGGGCGGCGGATGCCACCGTGACGGAGGCCGCGACTGCAGTTCCAGCCAGCATAGCAATGCGGCCAAGATTGGTATGAATCATGATCCCCTCCCAAGGATATCTGCAGAGTCTCCCAACTCTTCCATCCTTGCTACAGAGGGCTAGCTTTCAGTTAGCTTTCAGTTTGTGCTTATTTCGTATCGGGAATTCGCATTCCGGCGGAAAGGCCACCGTCCGGCATGTTCTTCAGGATCAGCTCCCCTCCAAGGGTTTTCATGATCTGCTGGACGATGGTCAGGCCCAGACCACTGCTGGTCGGTTCGCTTCGCTGTTCTTCGTTTATGTTGAACCTTTGGCCGGACCGAAGCTTGTGGAGCATGGTGTCGGACAGGCCGGTGCCGAAATCGCGCACATCGATAAAGGATGCAGTGCCCTGTCGATAGGCGGATAGAATGACCCGTCCATTCCGGGGGCTGGCGATGATGGCATTATCGACGAGATTGCTGATAGCCTCGAACAACAAGGCCTCCGGTGCGTTCATTGCGGGAATATCCGCCGCCACGTCCACCTCCAACAGGATACGGCGTTGCCGGGCCGGTCCCACATGCAGGCGCACCACGTCGTCGAGCAGTTTGGAGACGTCGATCGGACGGTCGGACCCGTCTCTCCACATCGCGTCGTTGCGGGCATGGGCCAAACTCAGCAGTTGACCGGTCAGCCGTGCGGAACGGGTGACGATTTCCCGCATGGCTGCATGGATTTCGTCCAGACGTTCCGGCTTTTCCGTTTGCGAGGCGAGATCGATCTGGGCCCGCAGGACGGCAAGCGGCGTCTTCAGCTGGTGAGAGGCATCTTCGATGAAGCGGCGCTGCGCCTCGGCCTGAAGACGGTGGCGATCCACCAGACGATTGACCGATCGCACAAGCGGCTGCACGTCCAGAGGCAGGCCGGTGGGATCGACCTGTCGCAAATCGTCCGAGCTGCGCTGGTCTAACCGGTCGCGAAGCGCGCGGAGGGGCTTCAAACCGGCATGCAGGCCCAAGGCCAGAAGCAATGTCACCGCCAGCAAAGCGGAAAAATCCCGCAGCATGGTCCGGCTCAGGACCGTGCGTAGAAATTCCTGACGCGAGCCTGTCGTCTCGGCCACTTCGATGATCAGGTTCTGACCCTGTTTCGCACCATATAACGGAGGATCGAGCGCTCGCATATAAGCCCCCACACGAATGGACCGTCCGAAATAGGTGGCATTGTAGAAGGTCACTTCGTTCGGCCGCAATTTGGCAGGCACTGGCAAAAGCGCGTCGCCGATCTGGACCAGCCCATCATCGGTTGACACGCGGAACAGCACTTCGCCGTCGGCGGTGGCTTGGAAACTTTCAAACAGCGGATAGGGAAGCTCGATGCCAAGACCGCCGCTTTCGGTGGAAATCCTCAGATCGATGGCACGAATGGCCCCGCTGAGGGAACGATCATAAGCGCTGTCCGCGACCTCTCGCAGGCTTTGGATCGTCAGAAGAAGCCCCGTCGACATCAGGACCACCAGCATTGGCAGCATCCACAAGGCCAATGTCTTCCATAGCGCCCTTCCGGAAACAGGGCGGGGCTTTCTGATCATGCGTCCGCTTCCGCTTCCAGCAGATAGCCCACGCCGCGCAAGGTGACGATCTGGACGCTTCCTTCGCCCAGTTTCTTGCGAAGGCGGTGCACGATGACCTCGATCGCTTCGGGGTTGAGGTCCTCTTCCATGGTCACGAGACGGTCGATGATCTGCTGCTTCGACAGCGGGTCGCCCTGTTTCTGGATCAGCAATCGCAGAACCGCGTGTTCTCTGGGTGAGAATGACAGATGCCGGCCCGTCAGGGTGAAGCTCTGGCTCGCTTGGTCAAAGCTCAGGGGCCCGCAGGTATAGATCCCTCTTGCCCGGCCATGGCTGCGCCGGATCAGCGCGTGAAGGCGGACCTCCAGTTCCTCTATGGCCAGCGGTTTGCCCATGAAGTCATCCGCACCATCGCGCAGCAAGGCCACTCGTTGTGCGAGAGTGTCGCGTGCCGTCATGACAAGCACGGGCGTCTCGTTTCCCCGGGCCTTGAGGCGCGCCAGAAGCTGCGATCCAGAAAGAAATGGCAGCCCGAGATCCAGAAGGATCACATCGAAATCCTCCGCAAGAGCACGCTGCTCCGCCATTCGGCCGTCATCGGCCCAATCGATGTGAAAACCACGCTGCACAAGGCCCTGCATGAGCCAGTCGGCAAGTTCGTGGTCATCTTCGACAAGCAGCAGGCGCATGACGTCAGTCCGATCAATACTGCGGTTTCGGATGATACCACCGCGTTTGCCCTCGCCACGTCGATGATCACGATGCAGCGAACGTGTGGCCTCAAAGATTTGCCGATCTTTGGTTCGGATCGGCAAACCCGTGCCTCTTATAAAGAGATTGATAGTGGCCCACACCTTATGCGGGCCGCTTGTCTGGTCACATCAGGAACGTCAAGACCAGGTTCATCAGCAGCGCGGCGACGAAGCCCACGGGTGCCGCCCGGAACAGCAGACGGCCGAACAGCGACTCGCGCGTGGGTTCATCCGGTGCAGAACCTAGGATAAGGCTCCCACCCGAGGAGAAAGGGGAAATCGACGTCGCCTGAGCGCCGACGACAATGGCCGTGAACAGCAGCGCCGGGCTGATCGCCATGTTCTCGGCCAGTGCCGGCACCAGCGGAAATAGCGTCGGCGTCACCACGCCCAGGGTGCTGGAGAACAGCGACATGATCGCCGCCACGACCCCGATGACTACAGGCAGAAGTGCCGGAGGGATGTTCGTGCCAAGCCAGCTTGCGAGGGCGTCGATGGTGCCGGCCTCGATAGCAACGGAGATCAGCATGCCCATCCCGCAGATCATGATCAGCGTCGACCACGGAACCGAGGCGATGGCCTTGCGCTCGTCCCCCAGCTTCAGCAGCAGGGCGATCACGGCGAAGATGCTGGCGATCAGGCCGATGTCGATCTTGGCGTTGATGAAGGCGATCGTGTCATTGGCGGGCATCATGAGGTGCAGGACCGGACCCGCGAGGACGAGGATCATCATCAGGAGCGTGAGGCCCAGCGTGACGCGCTGCTTGCCGTCCAGCGGTTCGGGACGTTCGGCATCAATGGCCGCTGCAAGGCCGCGATGGTTGCCGAACAGGAACATCACGACCGTGATGACGACAAAGGGAACGATCATCGTGGCCGCGAAGATGGCCGTGGCGTTGACGAAGGCCTGCGTGTGGTTGATCCCATTTTCCGTCATCAGTCCCCGGAAGATGATGCCCGACTGGCTGGACATGAAGTTCGCCCCGGCCAGAGCGCCATAGTTGGCCGCCATCCCGCCCAGGATCAGATCCAGCCCCGTTTTGCGGCAAAGAATCAGCGTTATGGGGGCCATGAAGGCCAGAACCGTATAATATCCTGCACCCATGCCTGCGATCAGCGTAGAGGTCAGGAAAATCGCATAGGGCAGAACCCACGGCATGTTGCGGCAACGATACAGCAGATGCTCGGCCAGTCGGGTCAGCGTGCCGTTGATCAGGGCGAAGCTGTAGAACAGGCACACCGCAAAGATCACGAAGAAGATCCTCAGTGGCCACATCCCGATGACGGCATTGGGGCTGAGCCCGAGGCCGAAACAGCCCAGAAGATAAGCGAAGGCGATGGCGAACAGGCCGATGTTGATCCGGGTCGTGTACCCTAGGATCACGGCCAGAACGATGGCCGCTACGATGACAAGGCTCATGGGTCCCCTCCCTCAGGTGACTTAGAAGCGGAAAAGCTTGGCTGGATTGGCGACAAGGATCCGGTCGCGCTCTGCCGCGTCGGGAACCAGCGCATGCAGCCGTGCGACCTGATCCGCGTAATCCGTCGCGGTCTCGTGTTGGGTATGGGGCCAATCGCTGCCCCAGACGAAGCGGTCTGTTCCGCCGCAGGCCTCGCGCAGCAGGCGGAAGCTCTGCCAGGCGATCTCCGGCGTCTGCGCGGAGCGGTACGGTGCCGACAGCTTCACCCACACCGAAGGCGTCCGCGCCAGCACGTCCAGAAAGGCCCGGTGCGCGGGGATTGCGGGATTGATGCCTCCCTGCGGCAGACCGAAATGGTCGATCATCACTGTGACGCCGGATGCCGCGATGACGGGCACGACCTCGGCCAGATCGTCGAAGCTGCGCTGGATCTCCACCTGCCAGCGGAATTTGGAAAGGCGCCCGAAGAAGTCCTGCCAGAGGGCGATTCCGAAATCGTCGATGTCCCGTCCGACGAGGTTGAGGCGCGCCCCCACGAAGCCGCAGGAGTCCAGCCGCTCCAGCTCGGCATCCGGAATGTCGGGGTCTATCACAGCGACGCCGCGCAGCCGGTCAGGAAAGGCGGTCAGCGCCGCCTCAATGAGGCTGTTGTCGGTGCCGAAGAAGCTGGGCTGGATCAGCACGCCATGCGACAGACCATGGGCGTCCTGATGCGCAAACCAGTCGGCAAGGGCGGCTTCGTAGGCAGGGCTGTATCGGCGTCCCTCGGCCATCGGCGCGTTGGGATGAAAGATGTGGGCATGCGTGTCGATGCCCGTGATGCGGGTTGGGCCAGTCAAGGCGTGTCCTTTCTGGTAAAAGCATCGGCCCCACCGCCTTGCGGGACCGGATCTCGCCATCCCGAAGGGCGGCGAGGTCGGATCAGGTCAGGCGGCTGCGGTATCGGAAGCGTTCCGCCGGCCCCTGCGCCACGCGCCATTCCACAGCCGTGCCATCCACCGTGAAGGCGGTCCGTTCGATCACGGCGGTCGGACCGCCGGGCGCGACGCCGAGGCGTCCGGCCACCGCGTCCGAGGCACGCGCGAAGCTGACATCGTCGACGGCGTTTGCGATGAAGACGCTGAACCGCTCAAGATACAGGGGATAGAGTAGGGGGCCGATCTCACCTTCCGCTAAGGTTTCGAGACCTTGGAAGCGATGGTGCGGGATCCAGATCTCCTCGCTCAGCAGCACCTGGTCGAAATGGCTGCGGACGCGATCGATGCGGATGCAGTCCTCCGTGCCCAATACACGCGATACCGCAGCTGGAGCCCCGATGCGTGTGCGGGCGATGAGCCGACTGGTCGGGATGATCGGCGTCCCATCCTCCGTCGTCACGGCGAAGAACCGGAACAACGACGTGTCGAAGGCGCGTTTGCTCAGGAATGTCCCGGCCCCTTGCCTGCGTTCCAGAAGACCTTCATCGACGAGCATCTGCATCGCCTTTCGTACGGTGCCAACCGACAGCCCCGTTTCGGCTGCGAGCTGGTTTTCGGATGGAAGGGTGACATCAGGTTTCCAGTCGCCACGCGCGATGCGGCCGGCAAGACCGTCCCGCAGCCGGATATAGGAAGGAAGTCGTTTGTCGACCTCCCCCGAAGTATCGAATTCGACCTGTCTCATGAATCATCTCTCCCTGAAGACACTCTTGCGAGGAGAGAGCGGCAAGTCAACAAGTTCTATATAGAACTATATGTGCGGGGCGCTCCTTCCGGATCTAACGGCAGGGGACGTCTGGAGGAGGGGCCACCGTAGCGCGCATGCTTTCTTCGCGTCGCATAAGTGTGGCGAGTTGAAGGACGAATGCTGAACAAGCTTCTCATTGTTTGTCCTGGTCGATCATGTTGTCCCTTGATTCAGTCCTCCTCGACAAAGATCTCCTCGCGGCGCCGACGGAGCTTGGGCGCGAAAGCGCTGAACAGTGCAATGGCGGCGATAGCGAGGATGACCGCGCTGATCGGGCGGCTGATGAAGACCGTCGCATCTCCGCGGGACAGAAGCATGGCGCGGCGGAAGTATTCTTCCATCATGGGACCAAGAACGAACCCAAGAAGAAGGGGCGCAGGCTCGCATTTCAGCTTAATCAGGATGTAGCCCAGCACCCCGAAGCCCGCCATCAGCATCACGTCGAAGGTGGAGTTCTGGAGGCTGTAAACCCCCATTGCGCTGAACACGAGAACCAGCGGAAACAGCGCCCAATACGGCGTGGTCAGCAGCCGCACCCAGATCCCCACCATCGGCAGGTTGAGGATCAGGAGCAGCAGGTTCCCGATCCACATCGACACGATCACGCCCCAAAACAGCTCAGGCTGTTCCGAAATAATCGCGGGTCCCGGCTGGATGCCCTGGATGATCAGGGCGCCGATCATCAGCGCCATCACGGGGTTCGACGGAATACCCAATGTTAGCATCGGGATATAGGATGTCTGGGCGCCGGCATTATTGGCCGATTCCGGTCCGGCCACGCCCTCGATGGCGCCCTTGCCGAACTGGTCGGGCGTTTTTGACACGCGCTTCTCGAGCGAGTAAGAGGCGAAGGACGACAACATCGCGCCACCGCCGGGCAGGATGCCCAACGCCGATCCAAGCATCGTGCCGCGCAGGATGGGTGCCGCCATCCGGCGGAAATCATCCTTGGAGGGCATCAGACGGGTAATCTTCTCGACCCTCGCATTCTGCGTGCCAGGGGTTGACTCCAGATTGCGGACGATCTCGCCCAGACCGAAGATGCCCATGGAGGATGCGCCGGAACTCCATCTGCCCCATCCGAACACGGTGGCGCTGGTGGCGGAGCGGCGGGCCGGATCGGAACGCTCCTCGGCCCTGTTGCTTGAATCCGCGCTGCGGATGCGGCCGGATCGGTTGATCCTCGGGGAAATCCGCGGTGTCGAAGCCCTGAACTTTCTGGAAGCGATCAACACAGGCCATCCGGGGTCCATCAGCACCATTCATGCCGACAGTCCGGTCCTTGCATTGGAGCGTTTGGCAATGATGGTCATACGGGCGGGGCTGAACCAGACGCGGCAGGACGTTCTGGATTACGCGCGCCAGACCATCGACCTCATCGTGCAGGTCGGCCGGCGCGGCGGAAAGCGGGGCGTCCTTCAGGTCTACATGCCGGCACTGGCAAAATGTGAGTGATCGTTCACCACGTTTATAGATGGCTCAGGTCTACATAGCCATGCATATGCCGGTGTCGACATAACAACTCGTAGAACTTGTAAAGTTGTCTCATCAAGTTAGTCATATAAATATAAGTGAAAACACGCTGTTAAACGTATACGTCTGCGTCACCGCATCATGCCTTGACAAGAAAGGCTCAAAGCATGACACTTGCCCTTAATGTTCTGGCGGGAGGGTCGGGACGTTTGGGAGGACTTACATGTCAATGCGAAACAGCGTCGTTGCACTGGCAGCGATTGGGACGGTTGTAGCTTTTTCTGCCAATGCCCAAAGCTATCCCGAGCAACCCATCGAGGTAATCGTGCCCTACGCCGCCGGCGGCGGCACAGACCTGTCGATGCGGGTCATGGCCGAAACTCTTCAAAAGAAGATCCCGGGCGCCACGGTGGTCATTCGCAATGTTCCCGGCGGTGGGGGTGGCATCGGCACCGGTGAGGCCTTAAAGGCAACACCCGATGGCTACACGCTTGGAACAGGCGCGCAGGGGCCGATCGCCCTTCTGCCGCACTACGGGGCGACCACATACAACATCGACGATGTGGACTTCCTGGCGCTGATGGCGCGCAACCTTCAGGTCGTTCTGGCCTGCAAGGACGCGCCCTTCACCAAGGTCGAGGAGTTTCTGGCCTATGCCAAGGAAAACCCTGGGATGATATTGATCGGCAACTCCGGCTCTGGCGGGGCAAATCACCTGTCGGTTGAGGCTTTCGGCCGGGCGTCCGGAACGGCGTTCGAGAATGTTCCGTTCAGCGGCGCTTCTGAAGCGTTGACGAACTGCGCGGGGGGGCACATCGACGCCGTCACCGCAACGCCGGCCGAAGCCCGTGCGCACATTGAATCCGGCGCCGTGACGCCCCTGTTTGTCATGGAGGCCGAGCGGATCGCGGAGTTCCCGGACGTGCCGACGGCCGTCGAAAGCGGCGTCGACTTCACCTGGTCGTCGTGGAAAGGGATCATTGCGCCGAAGGGCTTGCCCGAGGACGTGCGGACCACTCTTACGGCGGCACTGAAGGAAACGTTTGAGGATCCGGAGTTCATCGCCCGCATGAAGGAGATGGGGGAATTCGTCGATTACCGCGACAGCGACGGCTACGCCGAGCTGGCCCGCGCCGACAGCAAGATGGCCGAGGGCGTCATTCGTGAGCTCGGCATGTATGGGATGAACAAGTAATTCTGCCTCTTTGACCGGTGCCGTTCTGCGGCACCGATCGTTCGTTTTCACCTGCCAAAGGACCATCATGACGCGGGCCGAGATGATACTCCGGAACAGGGACGTTCTTTCCGGCCTGTTGTTCCTGCTGATTGCGGGCATCTTTGCCTACGGCGCCCACCACTTGCCGCTCGGCTCGACGCTGCGCATGGGGCCAGGATATTTCCCGCTGGTCCTGTGCGGGATCCTTACCGCGCTGGCCGTTGTGACTATTCTGAACGGCGTGCGCAAGGCGAGCCTGGAGACTGCGACGGCCCCACTGGCTTGGGGCCGCATGCTGGTCATCTGCGGCGCCGGCGTCTTCTTCGCCCTCGCACTGGTGCCGCTGGGATTGCCGCTCGCCGTGTTTGGGGCCGTCCTGACCGCGGCTGCGGCCAGCCGTGAATTCCGCCCATTGCCCGGTCTGGCCCTCGCAGTGCTGACCGCGCTTGGTGCCTGGCTCATCTTTGCCGAGGCGCTGGATCTTCCGTTCCGGTTCCTTGGCACCTGGCTGACGTTCCTGAAGGGGGCACCATGAACCTGCTTTCCGATCTGGGCCTTGGTTTCGCGACCGCGCTGACCTTCACCAATCTTTCCTATGGATTTCTTGGCGCGTTGGTCGGCACTCTTATCGGCGTGCTGCCGGGCCTTGGACCGGTCGCGACCATCGCCATGTTGTTGCCACTGACGTTCGGGCTGGATCCGGTCACCGCGCTGATTATGCTGGCCGGGATCTTCTATGGCGCCCAATATGGCAGCTCCACCACCGCGATCCTGATCAACCTGCCAGGGGAAGCGTCTTCGGTCGTGACGGCGCTGGACGGCTACAAAATGGCGCGGCAGGGCCGGGCCGGGGCGGCGCTGGCCACAGCGGCGCTCGGCTCCTTCTTTGCGGGGTCGGTGGCCACGCTGGTGATCGCGACGCTGGGACCGGTGCTGGCCGCAGCCGCTCTCAGCTTCGGTCCGGCGGATTACTTTTCCCTGATGGTGCTGGGACTGATCGCGTCGGTCACCATGGCCTCCGGTTCCATTGTAAAGGCGCTGGCGATGATCGTAATCGGCGTGATGTTGGGACTGGTGGGTCAGGACATCTACACCGGGGCCGCCCGCATGACCTTTGGCCAGCCGCAGCTGCTGGACGGACTGGAATTCGTGGCCATCGCCATGGGTCTCTTCGGTCTGGCCGAGATCTGCCAGAACCTCGAAGATGAATCCTCGCGCGCGACCTCGGTCAAGAGTGTAGGCTCCCTGATGCTCAGCCGTGCGGATTTCAAGGCGATCATCCGCCCTGTGCTGCGAGGAACGGGCATCGGTTCCATCCTCGGTGTTCTGCCAGGCGGCGGCGCCACGATCGGGGCTTTCGCGGCCTATGTCACGGAAAAGAAGCTGTCCCGCACGCCGGAACGCTTCGGCCAAGGCGCAATCGAGGGTGTCGCCGCGCCGGAAAGCGCGAACAACGCGGGGGCGCAAACTTCGTTCATTCCGCTACTGACCTTGGGCATCCCCGCCAATGCGACCATGGCCATGATGATGGGCGCACTGATCCTGCACGGTGTGACGCCGGGGCCCAACATCATCACGAACGAACCTGTGCTGTTCTGGGGGCTCATCGCCTCCATGTGGCTGGGCAACCTGATGCTGGTGATCCTGAACCTGCCGTTGATCGGTATCTGGGTGAAGCTTCTTTCGGTGCCCTACCGTTTCCTGTTTCCGATCATCGTCGCGCTGTGCTGCGTCGGCGTATACACCGTCAGCAACAGCACGTTCGACGTCCTGCTGATGGTGGGGTTCGGGGTGCTTGGCTATGTCTTCATGAAGCTGGGCTGCGAACCGACGCCTCTTCTTCTGGGCCTCGTCCTGGGTCCCATGCTCGAAGAGAACCTGCGCCGCGCCCTCCTAACCGGGCGGGGTGACCCCACGGTGTTCCTGACGCGCCCGATTTCGGCAACACTGCTGGCGATCGCGGCCCTGTGCCTGATCCTGATGATTCTGCCCTCCATTCGCAAGAAGCGCGTCGACGCTTTCGAAGAATAAGCCACCACGAGGTTCCCATGGTGAAGATCGTTACGACATCCCCCGGCTTTGGCACCGCACCGCGTGTGGCCGCACGGCTGGACGAACTGGGTTGGACCCTTGTGCGCTGCGCAGACGCCGTCACGCTGGCCGAGCAGATTGAAGATGCCGACTTCTTTGTCGTCGGGCTGATCGGTCCCAGCCCAGAGGTGCTGGATCGGGCGACACGGCTGAAAGGCGTGCTGAAGCATGGCGTGGGTGTTGACAACATCGACATCCCGGCCTGTTCCGCCCGCACCCTGCCTGTCGCGAACACGCCGGGCGCGAACGCGGACGCGGTGGCAGAGCTTGCGATCGGGATGATGTTCGCGATGGCGCGGCAGATCCCGCAAGGCCACGTCTCCGTCACCTCGGGCGGATGGGACCGAAAGGCAGGAGTGCAGCTGGGCGGCAAGACGCTGGGCGTCGTCGGTCTGGGCAATATCGGACGCAAGCTGGCACTGCTGGCCTTGGGTCTGGGCATGATGGTGGTGGCGACGGACCCCTACGCGGATGCGGCATTTGCCCAGCAGCACGGGATCGAACTGTTGGATCTGGACAGCGTGCTGGCCCGCAGCGATTACCTTTCCCTGCACGTGTTCGGCGGGGCGGACAACGCCGCCCTGATCAACGCCGAGCGCTTGGGCCGCATGAAGCCGGGGGCACGGCTGCTCAACCTCGCCCGGGGGGAAGTGGTGGATCTGGACGCGGTGCACGAGGCGCTGGTCGGCGGTCATCTCGCGGGCGCCGCCATCGACGCCTATGCGGTAGAGCCGCCGGACACCTCCCACCCCATCTTCTCCCACCCGAACGCGATCTTCATGCCCCATTCCGGCGCCGACACCGTAGAAGCGCTGGAGAATGTCGGGCTTATGAACATCGCCGACATGCAGGACCTGCTGGACGGCCGTCGGCCCTCCCGCGTTTTGAACTGAAGGAAGAGCCATGCACCCTGTGTCTTCGTTGAGGCTGTTCGCCGCCGATCTCTTCCTCGCCGCTGGACTGGACGCCGAGAAGGCGGAGGCTGTCGCCCATTATCTGGTTGAAGCGGACATGATGGGACATTCCACCCACGGTCTCGCCCTTGCCCCGTGGTATCTGCAAAGCATCGACGACGGCGTCATGACCAAGAGCGGCGATCATGATGTCCGGTCCGACCGTGGTGCTGCCATCCTGTGGAACGGCCGCCGCCTGCCGGGGGCCTGGCTGGTGTCGCGGGCGGTGCGGGTGGCGTGCGACCGGGCACGGCAGCACGGCACCTGCACCCTGACAATCGCCGACAGTCACCACATCGGCGCGCTGGCCGCCTATCTGGGAGAGGCGACGGATCAGGGGCTGATGATCTCCATCGCGTCGTCTTCGCCGTCGGGGGCGCAGGTGGCGCCGTTCGGCGGGCTGAAAGGCGTGTTTACGCCGAACCCCGTGGCCTATGGCATCCCGACACCGGGCGACCCCATCCTGATCGACATCTCCGCCTCCATCACCACGGTCAACATGGCGCAGCGCATGATCCGCGAAGGTCATGTGTACGATCATCCTTGGATCATGGACGCGGAGGGGCGGACCACCACCGACCCCGCAGTGGTGACGCAGGGCGGAACCCTTCTTCCGACAGGCGGGCTGGATCACGGGCAGAAGGGTTACGGAATGGCCTTGTCCGTCGAAGCCTTGACCCAAGGGCTCGCCGGCTATGGGCGGGCGGATGATCCCAAAGGCACAAACTGCGCCGTCACCATCACTGTTCATGATCCGGAGGCTTTTGGCGGGCGCGAGGCGTTCCTGCGCCAGACAGGCTGGCTGGTGGAAAGCTGTCTTGCCTCGCCCCCCAGAGACCCCGGCAAACCGGTGCGTCTGCCAGGGCAGGCAGCCCTGCTGCGAGCGCGTCGCGCAGCCACGGAGGGGGTGGCACTTCACCCCACCATCTGGCCCGCGCTGGTGGTAGAAGCCCAAAAATGCGGCGTGCGAGTCCCAACCGTTTAACGGGTATTCCTTTCCGTGGTTAAGGGGATGCGGACATGGAATTCTCTTGTAGCGTAAGCTGAGATACAGTCGCCAGCGCACTAGGTCATGTTGACAAATGGCGGATCCATAGGCGGATCGACGTGATGTCGATGAAGCCAAGGAAGCTTTCCGCCGTCTTGTCGTAGCGGGTCGCGACACGCCTGGCGTTCTTGAGTTTGTTGAAGCAGCGTTCGACCAGATTACGCAGGTGATACAGCGAACGATCGACACCAATCCGCTTCTTGCGAGACTTGCGCATCGGTATCACGGGCAGGACGTTGCGCGCCTCCATGCCCTCCCTGATCTTGTCTGCATCGTAGCCGCAATCCGCGAGCAGCACGCTTGGGCGGGGCAGATTATCTGCCATCACCAGATCGAAGCCGAGATAGTCCGACGTCTGGCCAGGCGTGATCTCTGTCCTCATGGACAGCCCGTGTGTATTGACGACGAGGTGGATCTTGGTCGTGAAGCCACCTCGAGAACGGCCGAAACCCTGTGGCGGAGTCCCCCTTTAGCGCCCGCTGCCTGATGGTGGGCGCGGATCACGGTGCTGTCGATCATTTGCAGGGCGCTTGGCACGGCCCCGCTCTGGTTCAGGGCCTCCATGATGTCCTCCCAGAGCCCGGGCAATGTCCACCGCCGGAATTGCCGATAGACGCTCGACCATTTGCCGAACTCCCCCGGCAAATCGCGCCATGGAGCCCCGGTGCGTGCGATCCAGAATACGTCATCAAGAACGAGGCGGTGGTTGGCGGGTTTGCGCCCGTTCGGGGCGCGGACGGCGAGGATGAAGCGCTCAAAGAATGCCCATTCACCGTCCGACATAAGGTCTCGTGCCAAGCTGGTCTCCATCGCAGATGCCAGCTTGAATCATGCTCAAAGCCTGATGTGAATCCCTTTTGTCAACACGACCTAAAGTTCACCGGCATCTATATTTGCTTAATTAAAAATCGTTTGAACAAATTTTCGGAAACATAATAGGCAAACATCAATATATAAAATAAATTTATATAATTAACAAGATCATAAGTTCACTCTCTTATTGCTCTATTGGAAAGGACCTTATCCCTCTCATCGGCATGCCGCTAAACGAGATGACAGGGTAAACCTCATGATCGGATTTTTGACGACCAGCGCTTGTGCCGTGGCGCTGCTGATTGGGACCGCCGCCTTTGCGGCTCCGCCTGCCGGATCCAAACTGACGGTGGCCACGATCGGCGAGCCGGCCACGCTGGACGTGCAGCTTTCGCCCGTGATCCTTGTGCAGGAAATCACCCAGCACATTTTCGAGACGCTGTTCGCGCTGGATACGTCGGGCGTGGCGAAACCCCTGCTGGCCGCCGCGATGCCCGAGGTGTCTGCGGACGGCCTGACCTACGTCATCCCCCTGCGGCAGGACGTGACGTTCCATAACGACGCACCGATGACGGCGCAGGACGTGACCGCCTCACTCATGCGCTGGACGAAGATCAACTCCAAGGGCAAGGCCGCCGCTGCCTATATCGACACGATCGAGGCGACGGGCGATCACGAGGTCACCATCCGCCTGAAGGAGCGTTTCGCACCCCTAGTCGCGATGCTCAGCCAGTATTCCGTCATCATGCCGGAAAGCACGCTGGCCGATCCGCTGGTCGAATTCGTGGGCACCGGCCCCTTCCGTCTGGAGGAGCGCCGCCCCGACCAGTATATCGACCTGCGCGCCTTCGAAGGCTACACCCCGCCCGCGGGCGAGGCCGACGGCTATGCAGGCGCGCGCGAGGCGATGGTGGAGCAACTGGTCTTCACCCCTGTCCCCGACGCCAACACCCGCGTCGAGGGTGTTCTGGCCGGTCAATACGACTATGCCGACAGCCTGCCCATCAGCGCCTTCGACCGGCTGGAAGCCTCGGACGTGGCCGAACCGGTGGTCCTGAAGGACTCGGGCTGGATGTCGCTGAACATGAACATGAAGGAAGGCGTGCTGACCGACGTGCGCCTGCGGCAGGCCGTGGCCAACGCCCTGAACTCGAACGATCTGATGGCCGCGGCTTTCGACGATCCCGGCTTCTTCACCGTGAACGGCGCGTTGTTCCCCGAATCCAGCACATGGTATTCCACGGCGGGTATGGACATCCCCGCCGAGGGCGACATGGAGCATGCGCAGGAACTTCTGAAAGAGGCGGGCTATGATGGCACGCCGCTGCGGATCCTGACGACGCGGCAATACGAGTTCAACTACAAGATGGCGCAGGTGGCCGAGGTCTATCTGGAGATGGCGGGCTTCGACGTCGATCTGCAGGTGTCGGACTGGGCCACGCTGACCTCGCGGCGCGGCGATCTGGCGGCTTGGGACATCTTCATCACGAACTCGGTCTTCCCGCCGGACCCGTCGATGCACAACACCTTCACCGCCTCCTATCCCGGCTGGTACGAGACGCCGGGCAAGGACGCCGCTCTCGCCTCCTATCTTTCGGCCGTGGGTGAAGACGCGCAGAAGGACGCCGCCGACGCGCTGCAGACGCAGTTCTTCACCGACATGCCGATCTTCAAGGTGGGCGACTTCAACAGCCTGTCGGCCGCCAGCAAGAAGCTGCAGAATCTGGAGCCGGCCGTGTGGCCGTTCTTCTGGAACGTCTCGGTCGGGAACTGATCCATGGGCTCGGTGACATCCGTCATTCTTCGCCGCCTGGGCGGTATGCTGGTGGTGATGCTCGCGATTGTCACCGTGACTTTCGTGATCGTCCGGCTGACGCCGGGCGATCCTGCGGCGATGATCCTCGGCGATCAGGCGACGGTGCAGGACATCGCCGACCTGCGCGAACGCATGGGCCTCGATCGTCCCATCCTCGAACAATACGCAACCTATGTCCTTGATGCCGCGCAGGGCGATCTGGGCCAGTCGCTGTTTCTTGGCGTGCCGGTGCTGGACGCCATCGCGGGCAGTGCCGAGACGACTATCTTCCTCACGCTGTTCGCCATCCTGATCGCCGTGGCCATCGCGCTGCCGGTGGGGATCATTTCGGCCTACAAGCGCGGATCGGTGATCGATCAGATCGCGGTGGCGGTGTCGATGCTGGCCTCCTCGGTTCCCAGCTTCTGGCTGGGGCTGATCCTGATCCAGACCTTCGCCGTGTCGCTGGGGTGGTTTCCCACTTCGGGCTATGGCGGTCCGGGGGCGGGGTTCGCCACCCGGATGGGGCATCTGCTGCTGCCCGCCGTGGCGCTTGGGGTGGTCAACTCCGCGCTGATCCTGCGTTTCACCCGCGCGGCCATGCTCGATGTGCTGTCCGAGGATTACATCCGCACCGCCCGCGCCAAGGGCATGGTCGAAAAGCGTGTCGTGATGCGCCACGCGCTGAAGAACGCGCTGATCCCGATCATCACGGTAGTGGGCCTGTCGGTGGCGCTCCTGATCTCGGGCGCGGTGGTGACGGAGACGGTGTTCGGCCTTCCCGGCATCGGCAACCTGACCGTCAACGCGGTGATGCGCCGCGATTATCCCGTCATCCAAGGCACACTTCTGGTCGTGGCTGGTGTCTATGTTTTGATCAACTTCCTGGTGGACATGCTCTATATCCTCGTCGATCCGCGGGTGCGCCTGTGACCGCCGTCATCCAAACGCCCCCCACCCGCCTTGACGTGCTGCGCCGCCTGTTCCGCAACCGGACCGTGCTGATTGCCGCCCTGGTGCTGTCCGTCATCGCGCTGCTGGCGATCTTCGCCCCCTTGGTCGCGCCCTATGATCCCGACGCGCTGTCCATCGTGAACCGCTTCCAGAGCCCCAGCCTTGCCCACCCCTTCGGCACCGACGAGTTTGGGCGCGACGTGCTGTCGCGTGCCATCTATGCGGGCCGCGTGTCGCTGCTGGTCAGCGCCGCCGTGGTGGTGTTCGCCGGGATCGCGGGGGTCGTCATGGGCATCCTCGCGGGTTATTTCCGCAGGCTCGACGCCGTGATCTCGCGGTTTCTGGACGCGATGATGGCGTTTCCGGACATTCTGCTGGCCATTTCGCTGGTTGCGGCGCTTGGCGGATCGCTGACGAACGTGATCCTTGCGCTTGG
This sequence comes from Falsirhodobacter sp. 20TX0035, assembly GCF_028307215.1. GTDB lineage: Bacteria > Pseudomonadota > Alphaproteobacteria > Rhodobacterales > Rhodobacteraceae > Falsirhodobacter. Next base: position 39,551 of record NZ_JAQMHV010000009.1, read on the forward strand.
CATCACCTATACGCCGCGGCTGGCGCGGGTGGTGCGTGGCACGACGCTGGTGCTGCGCGAACTGCCCTATATCGAGGCTGCGAAGTCGATGGGCGTGCCCACATGGCGCATCCTTGGCGGGCATGTGCTGGTGAACCTCGCCTCGCCCATCCTCGTGCAGGCGACGTTCATCTTCGCCAGTGCCATGCTGGCCGAGGCGTCGCTGTCCTTCCTTGGCGTGGGCGCCTCCCCGGACGTGCCGACATGGGGCACGATGCTGTCGACGGGGCGCGAATACATCTCCTCGGCCCCCTGGCTCATGTATTTCCCCGGCCTTGCGATCGTGTTCGCGGTGCTGTCGCTGCAGATCCTCGGCGACGGGCTGCGCGATCTGGTCGATCCCCGTCTGGCAAAGGACCTGTGATGCAACCGATCCTATCCATCCGCGACCTGACGGTAAGCTTCAAGGCGCGCGGCGGCTGGAACCCCACCGTCCGCAACGTGAACCTCGACGTGATGCCGGGCGAGACGGTGGCCATCGTCGGCGAAAGCGGCTCGGGCAAAAGCGTGACGGCGCTGTCGATCCTGCAACTGCACCAGCCCGGCCGCACCCGGCTGGAGGGGGAGATCCTGCTGAACGGGCGCAACCTTCTGGGCCTGAAACCGGCCGAGATGACGGCCATTCGCGGCAACGAGATCGGCATGATCTTTCAGGAGCCGATGACCAGCCTTAACCCCGTGCTGACCATCGGCGAGCAACTGTCCGAGGTGCTGATCCGCCACCGCGGCATGACGCGCGCCGAGGCGCTGGCCGAATCCGTGCGCCTGCTGGAACGCGTCCGCATCCCCTCGGCGCAGGGGCGGCTGGCAGAGTATCCCCACAAGCTTTCGGGCGGGATGCGCCAGCGGGTGATGATCGCGATGGCGCTGGCCTGCAAGCCGAAGCTGCTGATCGCGGACGAGCCGACGACCGCGCTGGATGTGACCATCCAGGCCCAGATCCTGGAGATCATCCGCGAGCTGCAGGCCGAGGAGAACATGGCCGTCCTCTTCATCACGCATGACATGGGCGTGGTGGCCGAGATCGCGGACCGCACCGTCGTCATGTTCCGCGGCGACGTGGTGGAGACGGAGGAGACCGGCAAGCTTTTCACCGCACCCGCGCATCCCTATTCGCGCGCATTGCTGGCGGCGATCCCGAAGCTTGGCGCGCTGAAGGGCACGTCGCTGCCCGGCCGGTTCGCGGTGATCGACCCCGCCACCGGCATCCCCGCGCCCCAGCCCGCGATGCGCGACACGGTGCAGCCGAAGCGGCCGATCCTCGACGTGTGCAACCTCGTCACGCGGTTCGACATCCTCGGAGGCTTCGGCCGCGTCGCCCGCCGCGTCCACGCGGTGGAGGATGTGAGCTTCCGCCTCCACCCCGGCGAAACCCTCAGCCTTGTCGGTGAATCCGGCTGCGGCAAGTCCACCACCGGGCGGTCGATCATGCGGCTGACCGAGGCGACCAGCGGGTCCGTCTTCGTGGACGGGGCCGACGTGCTCGCGGCGGGCAGCCGCACCCGAAGCAGCCACCGCGACGTGCAGATGATCTTTCAGGACCCGTTCGCCAGCCTCAACCCCCGCCGCAGCATCGGCGCGGCCATCGCCGAGCCCCTGCTGGTTCACGGCATGGCCACCCGCAGCGAAGTGGGCGACCGCGTGGCCGACCTTCTGACCAAGGTGGGCCTGCCGCCCGAGGTGGCGACCCGCTTCCCGCACGAATTCTCGGGCGGGCAACGTCAGCGCATCTCCATCGCGCGCGCGATGGCGCTGGAACCCAAGGTCATCATCGCCGACGAGGCGGTGTCGGCGCTGGACGCCTCGATCAAGGCGCAGGTGTCGAACCTGATGCTGGACCTGCAGGATCAGCTTGGCGTGGCCTATCTCTTCATCAGCCACGACATGGCCGTGGTCGAACGGATGAGCCATCGCGTCGCCGTCATGTACCTGGGCGAGATCGTGGAGATCGGCCCGAGGGCTGCGGTGTTCGACAACCCCCAGCACCCCTATACGCAGCGCCTGATCGCCGCCGTGCCCCAGCCCGACCCCTCGCGGCGTGGGCAGATGACGCCGCCCGCCGGTGAAATCCGCAGCGCCGTCCGCGACGCCGATTACATCCCGCCGAAACGCGCGTGGCGCGAGGTGGCGCCCGACCATCTGGTCATGGAGGACAGCCATGCCGCATGACGTGATCCTGCGGGGTGGCCATGTCACCGACCCCGTGAACGGACGCGAGGGCATCTGCGACATCGCGATGGAGGGGGGGCGGATCGCGGCCCTCGGCCACGACCTCGGCCCCGCGCGGGAGGAGATCGACATCGCGGGGCTGCATGTCCTGCCCGGCATTATCGACAGCCATGTCCACCTGTCCTCATGGCTGGGTGGCGCCGTCGGACACCGCATGCTGGCCCGCGCCGGCGTGACGACCGCCTTCGATGTCGCGGGTCCGGTGGACAGCGTGATGCAGCTTGCGGCCCGGCACGGCACGGGCCTGACGCTGGCCTGCATCGATTATGTCCGTCCGGGCCATACGGTGGACACCGCGAACCCGCATACCGACGAACTGCGCGACCATCTTGCGCGGGCACGGGCAAGCGGCGCGATCGGGCTGAAGGTGCTGGGCGGGCATTTCCCCCTGACGCCCGAGGCGACGGCCCGCACCATCGCCCTGTGTGCCGTGGAAGGCGCGCATGTCGCCTTCCACGCCGGCACCCTCGACACGCCGCAGGACATGCGCGGCCTGCGGCAAGCGCTGGAGCTGGCGGCGGGCCATCCCCTGCACCTGCCCCATGTGAACGCCTATGTCCGCGGCACGCAGGACCACATCCTTGCCGAGACGCTGGAAACGGTCCGCTTGCTGGAGGCGCATCCCAACATCTGGTCCGAAAGCTACCTCGCGCCCTTCAACGGCAATTCGGCGAAATGCGCCAATGGCATCCCCGAAAGCGTCGCCACGCAGCGCAACCTGAAGACGGGCGGTTTCACCCCCGACGCGCAAGGGATGGAGGCCGCGATCCTTGCCGGTTGGGCGCATGTGCACATGCTGGTCGACGGCGAGAACATCCTCGCCACGGGTGAGCCTGCGGCGGCCGAGTGGCGTGCGGCCGATTCCGACATCGGATGCAGCTTCCACGTCAACCCGCCCGAGGCGCGGATCAACCTTGCGGTGATGAAACGCGCGAACGGCCGCTTTGCCATCGACGCGCTGGCCACCGATGGCGGGGGCATCCCGCGCAATGACCTGTGCGACCGCGGCCTTGCCCTCGTCGCCCTGAATGCGCTCACGCTGGCGGAGTTCGTGGTGAAAACCTCGGCGGAGCCCGCGCGGATGATGGGTCTGCCCGGCAAGGGGCATCTGGGCGTCGGCGCGGATGCCGACATCACGGTGATCGATCTGGAACGACGCCGCGCGGTCAGCAGCTTCGGCGGCGGGCGCGCGATCCTGCGCGACGGCGTGGTGGTGGGGCAGGGGGCCACGATCCTCTGCCCGCCCGAGGCCGAGGCCGGGCTTCGGGCCATGGGCCTTGCGACCGTGCCCACCCCTCCCTTCCAGTTCCGGCCTCTTCAGCCGTTCCTCTGAAACCAGGAAAGAAAAACCATGAACATGATCGTTGGCGGCGCCCAGATCGGCGGCATCCAGAAGGACGAGGGGCGCGAGGCCGTAGTCGCGCGCATGATGGCGCTGATGCAGGAAGCGCATGACAGGGGCGTGGAATTTCTCGTCTATCCCGAGATGACGCTGACCACTTTCTTCCCCCGCTTCTACGTGGAGGATCGGGCCGAGTTCGACCACTGGTTCGAGACGGAGATGCCCAATGCCGCGACGCAACCGCTGTTCGACATGGCGAAGGGCTTCGGCATGGGCTTCACCTTCGGATACTGCGAACTGACGCCGGAGGGTCTGCATTACAACACCTCCATCCTCGTCTCGCCCGAGGGGGAGATCGTGTTGACCTATCGTAAGACCCACCTACCCGGACACGCGGAATACGAGGCGGAGCGTACGCACCAGCATCTGGAAAAGCGCTATTTTTTGGCCGGTGACACGGGCTTCAACGTGGTCCGCAACCAAGGCGCGATCATGGGCATGGCCATCTGCAACGACCGCCGCTGGCCGGAAACGTGGCGCAGTCTTGGCCTGCAAGGCGTGGAACTTGTCACGATCGGCTACAACACGCCGTCGCAGAACAACCTCTCCGCCGAGGAGGGGATCGAGCGCCGCGTCTATCACCACGAGCTTTCCGTCTGCGCGGGCGCCTACCAGAACTCCACCTATGCCGTGGCCGTGGCGAAATGCGGGATGGAGGATGGCAACCACATGTTCGCGGGTTCGATCATCGTCGATCCCGACGGCTTCGTGATCGCCCGGGCGCAGGGTGAGGGCGACGAGTTGATCGTGGCGGAATGCGACTTCGACAAATGCGCCTTCGGCAAATCCACCGTCTTCAATTTCGACGCGCACCGCCGTATCGAGCATTACGACCGGATCACGGAGCAGACCGGCGTCAAGATCGAGGTTTGAGATGAGCGATGCGGGGCCGGATCCTGAAATTTCCCTGCGTCTTCTCGAAATCTTTGCCGCCATGATGCGGTCGTCCACGACGACCGAGGCGGCGAAGATCCTCCACATCTCGCAGCCTGCCGTGTCGGCGGGCCTGCGACAGCTTGAGGCCAATCTGGGCCTCCGGCTCTTCGAACGGCGGTCACGGCGATTGGACCCTACGAACGACGCGCATACCTTGTACAAGGAAATCTCCCCTCTGTTCGGGCGATGCGCGGGGTTGCGCAGCGCACGCGGGAAATGCGGATGGGCATGATCGGGCGTCTGCGCGTCCTGTCCACGCACCCATTGGGGAACTCGGTCGTGCCGCTGGCGCTCAGCCGGTTTCTGACCGCCCGACCCGACATCTCCATCAGCTATGACGTGCGCAATCTGGCGCATGTGATCGAAGCGGTGCAGGGGGGCACTGCCGATCTGGGGCTGGCTGTCCTGAATGCCGGTCTGGAACAGGTGAACGTGGAGCCGTTGATGCAGTCCCGGATGGTGGCGCTGGTTCCGGCAGATGATCCGCTGGCCGCGCATGACGTGATTACGGCGGAAGACATGCGGGACAAGACCATTCTGGGGATCGAGGAGGACTCGCAACTCGGCGGGATGATCCGCGATGGATTCAGCCAGCAGGGGGTGCCGTATCATCCGCGGGTGGAATCGCGCCTGTGTCAGACGGCGGCGCTTCTGGCCGCGCATGGTCTGGGATGCGCGATCGTGGATCCGTGGTCGGCGCGGGTCTTTCCCATGCCGGGGATGGTGGTCCGCCCGTGGCACCCCGAACAGACGGTGCGCGCCGTCATGCTGACCCGCAAGGGTGTGCCGCATTCCGAGCTACTAAAGCAATTCGTCTCCGAGGTTCAGGGGACCCTCAGGATAAAGGGCGCATCTGGAAGTTCGGCCCAATCGAAACCGCGCGCCCGCATCAGATAGCGAAGGGCTTTCCTTTCCGTATCTGACGTCCGCGCCCCGCCTATCACCAATGCAATCGACGGAGGGAAATCGATGCAATCACTGTTCCACCTCGCTATCCATGTGACGGATCTTGACGAAACGCGCGCGTTTTACGGCGACGTTCTGGGTTGTACCGAAGGGCGGTCGACCGACACATGGGTCGATTTCAACTTCTTCGGCCATCAGCTTTCGTTCCATCTGGGCACGCCGTTCACGACCACGCGCACCGGCAAGGTCGGCGATCACATGGTGATGATGCCGCATATGGGCGTCGTGCTGCGTCTGGACGACTGGCTGGCCCTGTCGGAAAGGCTGGCGCAGAAGGGTATCACTTTCGATATTCCGCCCGTCATCCGCTTCGAGGGTGAGCCGGGCGAACAGCGAACCATGTTTTTCTTCGATCCGTCGGGCAATCCGATCGAAGTAAAGGGTTTTGCCGACTTCGACGGTCTGTTTGCTCGTTGAATGATCGCGGTGAGGTTCAGCCCCGCCGCCACTCATCAAGTCAAGATTGCCTTCAGTTCAGCTTCATATTCATCACATAAGGCCGATTATCTCAATTGGACGCCGTCTCGACGGCTGACATCTCCGGCGGCCCCGGTCAGCAACCTAGAGGTTGGGCTCCTGTTCGACGAGGTATGGCTTAATTTGCGCGATGAGGTAGAGGACGTACTCGGCAAGAAAGATTGCATTGAGACTGCTGATTTCGTTGTTGTAATCCACAAGCCCGTGTATTGCCGCGTTTCTGTTTGGGATCAGGTTGTTCTCGAAAAGCTCTATAGACTCGGGGCTGACTACCTGGGCATACAGATGCTTGTGAACGATCTGGATCAAGTCGTAGGAGGCTAGATCCTTGAAGGCAACGCCGATCGGAACCTTCATCATCGCAGTTCTCAAATCTCTAAGGCTTGCTTGTCCCTTGGGTTCACGCTTGAACGCTTGTCGATACTCGCTCTCTAGAACGGGAAACAACGTGAGGACGGCGGATCGGTAAAGCTTGTTGCGATGGCAAGCGAGCGCGTCGGCGAACGCATCCTTTGCGACATCGCTGACGTCAAATTCGCGAACGCTGGATAGGAGATCAATTTCGACCTCTGCCCACTTCTGGCGGTAGTGTTCCAAGACGTTTTCAGTGAATTTCTCGGGGCTTTCTTCGTCGAACAGAGGCCATGGAATAGTGCGGCTTGGCATGATCTGAGATTGTGCAAGGAGCTTTTTCGCTTCTCGGTATCTGTTCAGCGCGCTGAAGAATTCCGGTAGCGGACCCAGCACGGGTTGGATTGCACGCGCCACGGAAGCGAAAAGGTCCATCATCGCTTTCGCGCTGACCTGAAGTTGCTGAACTTGCTGCGCTAACCGCTCCCTCGTAACTTGATCGATTTCGAGCCCTTCCCGAATTTTGGCAAGGGCCACCCGTCGTGCTTCGATCGTTTTTTCGTCTTCCATCTCAACTACCGCTCTGCCTCGCCGCTCGAAACTTTGTAAGGCAAGCTGGGGCGAGACAACGACCGAATGAGATCCGGGATCCTGCCAGTATCGGTGGCACAGCACGTCAACCCTCCGTGTGGCTCACCACGAAGAACGCTCCTAGGAGGTCCTGCAGCGTCAGAACTTCACAAAGATCGGCCCTCTTGCGCACAGCCAGCCTACTTTTGTTCCCTTCTGCCAGTGTCCTTGGTAAATAAGCATATGAACATCGAAACCCTCGCCATCCAGCCTTCTTTTCCAGCGCTCTGTCCAGTGACAGACGCTCTGCGCACGCTTGCTTCGGCGAGTGCTGCGGACAGGGCTGCAGTCTTCACACGACGCGAGGTCGTTGACTTCATGCTCGATCTCATCGGTTATCACGCAAGCGAGCCGCTCCATCAGAGGCGAGCGCTCGAACCTTCGTTCGGAGAAGGTGACTTCCTGATCCCTATGATCGAGCGGTTGCTCGACGCCTGGAAGGTTGGGAGCGGTTCTATAGCCGAACTTTCCCAAGCTTTACGTGGTGTGGAACTGCACCACGCATCGTTCCAGTCTACTCGTGATCGCGTCGTCGCTTGCCTGTCTTCTGCCGGGCTTCGCAATTCCGATATCAATACTATCATCGACGAATGGCTGATCCATAACGACTACCTTCTAGCTGAGATTGATACCGGCTTTGACTTCGTGATCGGCAATCCGCCTTACATTCGGCAGGAGATGATCGCGGACGTGCTCATGGTCGAGTACCGCTCCCGATACAAGACGATTTACGATCGGGCTGATATCTACATCCCGTTCATAGAGCGATCGCTCAAATTGCTGAACAAAGGTGGGCACCTCTGTTTTATATGTGCTGACCGTTGGATGAAGAACCGCTACGGCGGCCCGCTGCGGGCGCTCGTCTCCCGAGATTTCCATTTGAAATCCTACGTGGACATGGTCGACACACCTGCATTTCACTCTGAAGTCGTCGCCTATCCTGCCATCACAGTGATCGCGCGTGAGAAAGGCAACGTCACGCGGATGGCCTCTCGACCCGTCATCGAGCAAACGGTCTTGACGGCTCTTGCGGACCGCCTCCGATCTCAGTCGCAGCCCATCGCGGGTTCAGAAGTGCGCGAAGCCGTCGGCGTGGCCTCAGGAAGCGAACCATGGATACTGGACTCATCCGATCAGCTCGCCTTGCTTAGGCGTCTCGAAGAGACATATCCAGCCCTCGAAGACGCGGGTTGCAAAGTTGGCATCGGAGTCGCTACCGGCGCGGACAGAGCCTTCATTGATCGGTTCGAAGATCTTGATGTCGAAGAAGACCGCAAGATCCCCATCGCAATGACACGAGATATTCAGTCTGGCCAGGTGAACTGGCGCGGCTACGGCGTCATCAATCCGTTCGGAGATGATGGTAAGCTCGTGCCTCTCACTCAATACCCAAGGCTCGCGCGTTATCTGGAAGCACGACGTGAGCAAATCGAACGGCGCCACATCGCTCAGAAGGCTCCCACCCGCTGGTATCGTACGATCGACCGCATTTATCCGGAACTGGCGACTGAGCCGAAGCTGCTTATTCCTGACATCAAGGGCGAAGCTCACATCGTCTATGAGGGTGGCACCCTCTACCCGCATCACAATCTATACTACATCACGTCTACCGACTGGGACCTACATGCTTTGCAGGCAGTCCTGAAATCGGGCATCGCTCGCCTCTTCGTAGCGACATATTCCACAAAGATGCGAGGTGGCTATCTGAGGTTCCAAGCCCAGTATCTGCGCCGCATCAGACTTCCGTACTGGAATACCATTCCCGTAGCGCTCAAAGATAAGCTGATCCGCGGTGCGATCTCTGGCGATCTCATCGCCAGTAATGAAGCCGCGTTCGATGTCTATGGCTTGACCGCCGAAGAGCGGGCAATACTCGGGGGAGTGGATACTACTAATGGCGCTTGATCTTGCGAACTACGAAATACAGGCGCGTGAGGCCGTCATGGCCTTTTGGGGCAATCGCGAGAAAGCGCGGCAAAAGCAGATCGAGGCCGGCACTGTTGATCAGGGTGAGCGTGCTGGCGTCACGGGCGGCAAGAACATGGATGGGTTCATCGCGCTTGTCATCGACCTTGTTCGCAACAACGGTCTGGGCCATGCCCGCATCCTTCAGAAGCGTGCTGTGCTTACTCTCCCTGGATACTTTCGTCCTACGAAGCTCTGGGATTTGCTTGTTATCAATGAGGGAAGGCTCGTCGCAGCCATCGAACTCAAGAGTCAAGTTGGTCCGTCCTTTGGCAACAATTTCAACAATCGCACAGAAGAAGCCATTGGTACCGCTCACGACTTCTGGACGGCATATCGCGAAGATGCGTTTGGAAAGCACCTGCGTCCATTCGCTGGCTGGCTGATGATGGTTGAGGACGCGCCCGGTTCACGCTCCCCTGTCCGCGACAGTTCGCCAAATTTCCCGGTGTTTCCGGAGTTTCAGGGTGCATCCTATCTCAAGCGCTACGACGTGCTTTGCCAACGCCTTATGCAAGAGCAGCTCTATACATCGGCCGCCATCATGGCATCTCCGCGTACTGCTACGACTACCGGCGAATATGGTGACATGTCAGAAATGACCAGCCTGAAGACCTTCGTCACGTCTTTCGCAGCCCATATCGCAGGTGAAGCAGCAAGGACCAGCTGACCGTCAGTCAGCGAACATAAAGATAATCAGCGCACGCTGTATGAAAATGTTATATAGGCTAGACAGGACAGCGAGATAACTAAGAATGTTAGAGGTCTTCAAGCAATTTGATACCTACAGCCTTAAAGCAAGAGCCTTCCCCGCTTTGATAGCAGGCTTACCAGCGCTAGCCTTTATTTTTATTATAGTACCGTGGGATCGGCTAGGTCTACCTCAAGCCATTGCAGTCTCGATGGGGGCAATACTGCTTTATGCTTTTTCAGACATGGCTAGGCAGCGGGGAAAGATAGTACAAGCCAAACTAGAAATCGGCGAGACCCCTGATCAATGGCTTCGAGGCAACACTGATATTCCAGAGATATCAAAAGATAGGTTTCGCGCATACATTTCCTCAAAACTAAAACAAGAAGCCCCATCAGCTGAAGATGAAAAATATAATCGACAGCAGGCTAATGACTTTTATAGAAGTGCGGGAACCTGGCTTCGGGATAATACTCGTGATACGAGCCTTTTCTCCCTTTTATTTGCAGAAAATGTTACATACGGTTTTCGCCGCAACTTGTTAGGCCTCAAGCCTATTTCCTTGTTTTTCAACCTAGTCGTATTCTTGACTTGCTCATTAATAATTTACTTAAAACCTCCTTATTTCTCCGCCCAAGAACAAATCGTGGAGAAGCTGATTATCACCATGGCCGCGGCTTTTCTTCATTCTGCATACATGGTTTTTGCTGTTAACAAAGATTCTGTCCGGGACGCTTCAAAAGCTTACGGCAGGCAACTTATCCTCAGCTGCGACACGTTGATGAGGATGCAAACAGATAATTCGAAACAGGGAAATAAAGATGGCAATGATTAGGTCATTCACCGTTGGAAACGGTGATATGTTTTACATCAAGCATAATTCTGACAACTTCACGATCATTGATTGCCAGCTGTTTGGAGATCACAAAGAATGGTTGGTTGATGAACTCAAGAAGGAATCCAAAGATAAGGGGATCACGCGATTTATCTCCACACACCCCGATGAGGATCATATTCAAGGTTTAGAATATCTTGACGAAAAGCTACCCATCGCCAACTTTTACGTCGTCAAGAACAAAGCCACCAAGCCGGATGAAAGCGATTCATTCAAGCACTACTGCAAGCTTCGCGATGGCGACAAAGCCTTCCATGTCACAAAGAACTGCCAGCGACGTTGGATGAACCAGGCGAGTGATGAGAGGAAAAGTTCCGGGATCAACATCCTTTGGCCTGATACTTCCAATGAGCATTTCAAGAATGCTCTAAAGGAAGCTGCTGATGGCGTGGCCTTCAACAACATTTCACTCGTCGCTAGGTACAGCATCCAAGATAGTGCAAGCTTCATGTGGATCGGTGACTTAGAAACAGATTTCATGGAAGATATTTTTGAAGATATCGATCTTCCAGAAACTACAGTAGTATTTGCTCCGCATCACGGTCGGAAGTCCGGCAAGCTTCCTGATAAATGGCTCGATAAGCTTAAGCCGAAAGTCATCGTCATCGGCGAAGCTCCCTCCCGGCACATTCACTATTACTCGGGATATAACAAGATTACCCAGACACGCGCTGGTGACATCACCTTTATCCCAGACAATAAAAAGCTGCATTGTTATGCTTCTTATAAGTCATATGGACTGAGAGACTGGCTTGACGATGAAAATAAGCCAGATGAAGAGTTTGGAGTTAGAGATACCGATTACTACATTGGAACCCTGAATTTCTGAATTCAATCGTATGCTTTCAAATAGCGGCGCCGTGCCCCATCTGTGGGTCAGAAACTGCATGGTGAGGTTTTGCGCTGCTTCTTCCAGGATCAGGCGGGCTTGTATGAAGCGCTTATCTACAGCGAGCTATCGTCATGCGGCTGCACCCATACCGGCGCACCAGATCCGAAACGGTCACACCTGCCTCAAGTTCAGCCCGGATACTCTGCTTCTGAAGCTCTGATAGCGTAGACGGGCGGCCAATGATTTTCCCTTGCGATCGGGCGCGAGCCATACCGGCATGGGTCCGCTCGATCAGCAACTCCCGCTCAAACTGTGCGACGGCGTTCAGGATCGTCATGGTGAATTGTCCGGCGGGACTTGTCAGGTCGCTGCCGCCCAGGGCAAGACAGTGGACGCGCACCTGCATCCCAGCCAGCAGGTTCACGGTCTGCGCCACGTCCATGGCATCGCGCCCGAGCCGGTCCATCTTCGTGACCACCAGCACATCCAGCTCTTCCAGCCGATCGATCAGGCGGGCGAACATTGGCCTCTGCTGCGCGGGCACGCTGCCCGAGATCGTTTCGGAAACAATCCGACGCTTGGGAATGACGAAGCCAGCCGTCTCCAGTTCCTGCACCTGGTTCTCGATGGTCTGCTGGATGGTGGAGACGCGGACATAGGCGAAAGTGCGGGACATGGGGCAAAAACCGTTCAAAAGGGTCGGTCAGATGTTAGTTGCTCACAACCCCTGCACAAGACCCGTTTTGAGCACCCTTCCCTGCCCCTGTTCAAAACCGTTCCATTTCGATTGACGAAAGCGAACGCCTGTCAGCTTGCGGAGACGAAAAGTTGGCGCGGGAACGTCGTCAGGCGCTCCACCCCCGTATTGCTGACCACGATGGTCTCGGACATGCCGAACCCTTGGGCGAGCACATAGGTATGTAAGACCATGCCCGGCTGAAACGACCATTCGGAGCCGGGATGCGCTTCCAGCGGCTCTCCTCCATTTGGTTGCAGCATCAGGCCGACGGAGTAGAAGGTCTTGTTGGTGTACGTTTCGCGTAGGCCTGCCGACAGCACCCCTTCGCGATAGATCGCGTCGGGCACCGTCGCCGGAACCCCCGGCGCCACGGCGGCAAGCGCGCGGTCCTGGATGTCGATCAGCGCCTCGGCCAGCCGGTGGTCGGCGTCGGAGGCCTCGGCCACGCGGATCGGGCGCATGAAGCGCGCGTGGTAGTGGCGGACGTTCGGCGTCGTCTCGATCTGCACGATGTCGCCCCGGGCCAGCACCCGGTCCGAGTAGCCGCCATGGAGGTGATAGGCCCGCTCGCCCGAGGACATGACCCCCGGCCCCGGCAGGTCCGAGCCCGCGCGGATCATCGCGGCGCAGATCTCGGCGGCCATCTCGCGCTCGGTGGCACCGGGCAGTGCCGTGTCGATGGCGGCCTGCATTCCGGCCTCGGCGGCACGGGCGGCCTTCCGCTGCCATGCGATTTCGGCCGGGGACTTGATCAGCTTCATCGTGCCGACCATGTCCGTGCAATCCACAAGGCGCACCCCCGGAAGGGCCGCACGGATCGCCTCCCACCGGGCGGCGTTCAGCACCCATGCGCCCATCTCCACCCCGATCGCGGCGGCACGCCCCACGCGCGAGGTGATGGCATCCACCGCAACCTGCACCCGGTCGTCGCTGTCGGTCCACAGCACGCGGTCGGGAAAGACGCAGGTCGCGTCGAGGTAATACTCCTCCACGTCGCGCGCAAAGAGCGTGGGCGCACCCTCGGCTGGGATGATCGCGAACTGGAAGGTGCCATAGGCGCGGGTGAAGTAGCCCGTCACCCAGGTCACCGTCTCGGGCAGGAAGGCCAGCATCGCGTCAAGGCCCTGCGCGCGCAGTTCCGCCTGCACGCGGGAAAGGCGCGCCTCGTATTCGGCACGCGCAAACCACGGCTCGTAGATCATCGGGGTCATGCCATCACCAGCTTCGCGAAATTGGTCAGGGCGGTCTTGGCCTCCAGCGCGGGGTGGCTTTCGGCGATCAGCGCGTCGATATCGCCGCCGTCCTTAGTCATCCGCTCGCGGTTGTCCGAAAACCAGGCCGGCCCCTGTTCGGACGTCACCTCGGGGTGCCCTTGGATGCCCCAGGCGCGCGCGGTGCGGTGGCGCCAGACCTGGTTCGGGCAATCGTCCGAGGAGGCGATGACGACCATGTCGGGGTGGTCGTGGCGCACTTCGTCGTTGTGCCAGACGAACATGCGCACGGCGCCCTCCCAGTCCCCCATCACCGGATCGCCCTTGGCCGCCGCCGTCACCGGCAGGTCCTTGTAGCCGATCTCGCAATACGGGCGGCGGAACACCTGGTCGCGCCCGCACAGAGCCGAGGCGAGGATCTGGCTGCCAAAGCAGATGCCCAGCATCGGGATGTCACGCGCCGCCGCGTCGCGGATCAGCTCGTGCTCGCGGTGGATGAAGGGGATGTCCTCGTAGGATCCGTGCGGGCTGCCCGACAGGAAGATGCCATCATACCCGTCGAGGCTGTCGGGAAAGTCGCCGCCGAACGCCCAGAAGCGGTCCACGTCCAAGCCCCAGTCTTCGAACCGGTCGTCGAGCTGCGCGACCGATTGCAGCTTGCGGCCATTTCCCAGATACAGAAGGCGCTTGCCCATGATGATCTCCTTGGTTCAGCGCCGGGACAGGCGCTGGATGATGCTGTCGCGCACGCGGCCCAGATGGGCGGCCATCTCGCGGGCGGCGCGGTCGCCGTCGCCGTCGCGGACCGCGGCGACGATGGCCAAGTGCTCGTGGCAGGTGTCATCGACACGTTCGGGCACGGATCTCAGGTCGAACATCAGCGTCTGGCGGCGCAGGTTACGGATGATCTGCGCCATTTGCGGGTTGCCCGCCGCCTCGGCCAGCGCGCCGTGCAGCGCCTCGTCCGCGTCGCGCACAAGGCCGCGATCCACAAGCGAGGCCCCGCCCCCCGCCTGCGCCAAGATGTCGTTCAGCTGGTCCGTGATCGCGGTGATGACGTCGGGCGCAAGGCGGCCGGCGGCGAGGCGCGCCACCTCCGGCTCCAGCAGCAGGCGGACCTGCAGCGCGTCCATGTAATCCTCGATCCGCATCTGCTTGACCTGAAGTCCGATGCGGCCCTGCCGCAGCAGCAGGCCCTCCGCCTCCAGCATCAAGAGCGCGTCACGGACCGGTGTGCGCGACATGTTCAGGACTTCGGCCAGCCGACGCTCGTTCAGCAATTCGCCGGGTTGGATGCGCGCGCCCAGAACCTCGTCGAGGATCTGCTCGTAGGCCTGGAGAGCCAGCCGCTTGTCCGGCACGTTCAACATTCTGCACCCTGAAGTTTTCAAGCTGCGGAAATAAAATGCAACTCGTATGCCCGTGGTTGACGCCCGGTATACCAGATGTCTAGCGTCGTGCAACACTCCGACGACAGGTCCTCCACGTGCTGCCACCCGCCGCCTCCATGCTTCCCTTTCCCCACGCCGAGCATATGGCGCGGCAGGCCCGCCTGCGCGCCGCCCTGCGCGGTCGCGGAGTGGACGCCATGCTCGTCTTCTCGCAGGAAAGCCTGTTCTGGCTGACGGGCTATGACAGCGGCGGCTTCGTGTTCTTCCAGTGCGCGGTGGTCACGGCCGACGACCGGCCCATCGTCCTGCTGACCCGCCGCCCGGACCTCTTGCAGGCGCGCCAGACCTCCACGATCGAGGATATCCGCATCTGGTGGGACGCCGACGACGCCAATCCAGCCGCCGACCTGCAGTTGATCCTTTCCGAATTGGGCCTGAAATCGGCCCGCGTCGCGATCGAGTTGAACACCCACGGCCTGACCGGCTGGAACCTGTGGCGCTGCCAGCAGACCTTCGGCGACTGGTGCCGGCTGGAGGATGACGGCCACCTGATCCGGCGCCTGCGCGTTGTGAAATCGGCCGGAGAGATCGGGCTGATGCGCGAGGCGGGCCGCATCTGCGACCGCGCGCTGGACCGCGTGATCGCCTTCGCCCGTCCCGGCATTCTCGACAGCGAGTTGAAGGCCGAATACCTCGCCTCCATCCTTGGCGACGGGGCAGACATGCCGCCGAACGCGCCGCTGTTCAACTCGGGTCCCCGCGCCGTCTATGGCCGCGGCGTGGCGACGCCCAGACGGCTGGAGGCGCAGGACCAGATCCTTGTCGAATATCCCGTGCCCTTCCGCCATTACAACGTGAAGACGGAATGGACGATCCTCTTCGGCCGAGTGCCTGACAGGCAGCGCCACATGTACGATGTGGGCCGCGAGACGCTGGCGCGGATGACCGACCTCGCCCGCCCCGGCACCACGCTGGGAGAGATCTTCGACGCCTATGCCGACGGCCTCGACGAGGGCGGCTACCGCGCCTCGCGCTATGGCGCGACGGGGTATTCGGTGGGGATCGGCTTCGCGCCCACCTCGATGGACGTGCCGCCGATGATCTATTCCGGCTGCGCCACGGTGTGCGCGCCAGGAATGACGCTCTTTTATCACGTCATGAACGGCGACGGCGATACGGGGTATGCGGTGGGCGTCGGCCACACCCTTCTGGTCACCGAAGGCGCGCCGGAGCTGCTGACCAACCTGCCCGACGACCTGACCGTCATAACATAAACCCAACAGGAGCCTCCCCATGTCCTTTCTGACCATGAAGCGCCGCCATGTCCTGATGGGCATGATGGCCGCCACCGCCCTGCCCCGCATCGGCTTCGCGCAAGGCGCCGCGCCCAAGGCGGGCGGCACGCTGCGGATCAGCCACTCCACCCGGATTGCGACGCTGAACGTGCTGTCGCTGTCGGGTCCGGCCGAGTACCCGGTGATCGACATGATCTATTCGGGCCTCACGCGCATCGGCGCCGACAGCGTGGCCCATCCCGATCTGGCGGAAAGCTGGGACGCCTCGGCCGACGCCACCGAATTCACGTTCCACCTGCGCCAAGGCGTCACCTTCCACGACGGCAGCCCCTTCACCGCCGCCGACGTGGTCGCGACCTACACGCTGATCCTGAACCCCGACATTCCGGCCGCCGCCCGCTCCTCGGTGAACATGATCGACCGGGTGGAGGCGGTGGACGACCACACCGTCAAGTTCACGCTGAAGACGCCCTTCGCGGATTTTCCGGTCTCCACGGCGCATGCCAACGCGCGCATCATCTCCAAGGCTGCGGCGGAAGGACCGATCACCGATCTCGACACCAAGGCCAACGGCACCGGCCCGTTCAAGCTGGACGTGTATGACAGCGCCTCGATGGTGCGGCTGGCCAAGAACGAGAGTTACTACGTCGCGGGCAAGCCCTATCTCGACGCGGTGGAGATGATGCTGTTCCCCGACCTGACGGCGGAAACCGCGAACTTCCTGTCGGGCACCACCGACGTGATGCTGACGGTGCAGCAGGCCGATTTCGCCCGCATCGCGGCCTCGCAGGGGATCGAGGCAAAGCGCGTCGCCTCTGGCCGTTACGCCTGCGTCGTCATGCGGCAGGACGCCGCCCCGTGGAACGACGTGCGCGTCCGAAAGGCGCTTGCCCTCGCCACCGATCGCCAGCTGCTGGTGGAGATCATCCTCGAAGGCCTCGGCCGCCCGGCCTATGACAGCATCGTGGCCCCCGAACTGCCCTTCGCCACCGAGAAGCCCGAGATTGCCTACGACCCCGAGGCCGCGAAGACACTGCTGGCCGAAGCCGGCTATCCCGACGGGCTGGACGTGAGGCTGGTGGCATCGGACCGTCCGGCGATCCGCGTGCAGACGGCCATCGCGCTGCAGCAGACCGCCGCCGCCGCAGGCTTCCGCATCACGCTGGAGACGATGCCCCACGACACCTATCTGGCCGAGGAGTGGATGAAGGGCGACTTCTACATCGGCTATTGGGGAATGCAGCCCACGGTCGACCAGACCTACAAGCTGCTGCTGACCTCCGACGGGTCCTATCAGGACACCGAATGGAAGAACGCCGACTTCGACGCCCTGATCGCGGAAGGCCGCGCCACCACCGACGAAGGTCGGCGCGCCGAGATCTACACCGAGGCGCAGGCGCTGGAACTGCGCGACACGCCCTATATCGTGCCCTTCTTCGAGGATGTGCTGACCGCGAACCGCGCTACCACCGAGGCGTGGGAAGTGGCGCCGATCAGCCGCTACTTCCACATCGAGAACGTCTGGCTGGACAAGTAAGCGCGTGAGCCTCGCCTACTTCCTCCGCCGCATCGGCGCGATCGTGATCGTGCTGTTCATCGTCACCTTGGCGGTGTTCGCGATCACCATGATCCTGCCCGGCAACGCCGCGCTGATGATCCTGGGCGAGAACGCGTCGCCCGACAACCTTGCCGCGATGGAGCGGCAGCTAGGGCTGGACCGGCCCCTGCCGGTGCAATACCTGCACTGGCTGTGGGGGGTGCTGCAGGGCGATTTCGGCACCTCGCTGCGCCTGCAGCAGCCGGTGTCGCAGGTGGTGGGCGTGGCGTTCTGGAACTCCGCGTCCCTTGCCGTCACCGCGCTGGTCGTGGTGACGGTGGTCGCGATCCCTATGGGCGCCTTCGCCGCGATGAAGCGCGGAACGCCCGTGGATGCCGTGATCGGCTTCTTCTCCTATATCGGCACCGCGATGCCGGAATTCGTGACGGCGACGCTGCTTCTGGTGCTGTTCGCCGCCCCCGAACGGCCCTTCTTCCCCGCAGGCGGTTTCGTCGCCCCATGGGATGATCTGGCAGGGTTCGCCCAGCATGTCGTGCTGCCGGCCGCCACGCTGGGGCTGATCCTGATGGCCCACATCTCGCGTCAGGTCCGGTCCGAGATGTCCGAGGTGCTGTCGTCGGATTTCATCCGCGCCGCGCGGCTGAAGGGCCTGTCCGAAAGCCGCGTCATGCGCCGCCACGCACTGCCGAACTCGCTGGCGCCCGCCGTCGCCGTCATCTCGCTCGACATCGGATACCTTCTGGGCGGCATCATCGTGGTGGAGGAGATCTTCGCCTGGCCGGGCCTTGGCCGCACGCTGATCTATGCGCTGCAGAACCGCGACCTGCCGGTCATACAGGCGGTGACGCTTCTGCTGGCGGTCGTCTATGCCGTCTCGAACCTGATCGCCGACCTCGTGATCGCCCTTCTCGACCCGAGGGTCCGGTATGCGTAGGATCCTCCGCTCCCCCACCGGGCTGATCGGGTCGATCCTGCTGGCCATCGTGACCGTTGCCGCCCTGCTCGGCCCGTGGATCGCGCCGTACGATCCGCAGGCGTTCGACGTCACCGCCCGCCTTCAGGGGCCGAGCCTGACGCACCTTCTGGGCACGGACCAATACGGGCGCGACCTCATGTCCCGCATCCTGAACGGCGCGCCGACCACGATCCTGTTCGGCGTCTTCGCCACCGCGCTTGGCGTCGGCGTGGGGTCGGTGATCGGCGTGATCGCGGGCGTTGCGGGGGGCCGCACCGACGGGATCATCATGCGCATCCTCGACGGGATGCTGGCCATGCCGGAGCTGCTGTTCACGCTGCTGATCGTCACCTTCCTTGGTGGCGGATCCACGCAAGCAATGCTGGCTGTGGCTGTCACCTTCGCGCCTGGCATGGCGCGGATCGCGCGGTCGTCCGTCCTGTCCGTCCGCACGCGCGAATACGTGCTCGCGGCCACCGCACGCGGTGAATCCCGCGCGTGGATCGTGGGGCGCGAGGTGCTGCCGAACGCCCTCGGCCCGATCATCGTCGAAAGCACCATTCGCGTCAGCTTCGCCATCATGATCGGCGCGACACTCGGCTTTCTTGGCCTCGGGGCGCAACCACCCAGCACAGAATGGGGTCTGATGGTGGCAGAGGCCCGTCAGTTCATGTTCCGCAACCCTTGGTGCGTCATCGCCCCCGGCGCGGTCATCGCCATCACGGCCATGGGTTTCAATCTATTCGGCGACGCCCTTCGCGACGCCTTCGACCCGAAAAGGAGCCGCTAATGCGCCCCATACTCGAGGTCCACAAGTATTCGATGGACTACCTTACCGACGAGGGCCGCGTGCAGGCTTTGCGTGAGGTGTCGCTGTCCATCGCCAAGGGGGAAACCCACGCGCTGGTCGGCGAAAGCGGTTCGGGCAAATCGACACTGGCTTGGTCCATCATGCGTTACCTCGCGCCTAACGCCGAGGAGACGGGTGGTGCAATCCTCGTCTCCGGTGAAGACATGATTGGCAAGTCTGCCGCCCAAATCCGCAAGATGCGCGGCAACCGCATCGCGATGGTGTTTCAGGACCCGTCCACCTCTCTCAATCCCACCATGCGAATGGGAGAGCAACTGGTCGAGGTGTTGATGCGACACCGTGGCCTGAACCGGAAGGCGGCCTGGGCCGAAGGCAAGGCCGGGCTGGCCCGCACCGGCATCGCGAAACCGGCCGAGATGATGCTCCGCTTCCCGCACGAGGCCTCGGGCGGGGAAAAGCAGCGCGTGGGCATCGCCACCGCCTTTGCCTGCGATCCGGAACTCATCATATTCGACGAACCTACCACTGCGCTCGACATCCTGACCGCGAACCAGATCCTTGATCTGTTCGTGACACTGCGGAATGAGACGGGGGTCGCCGCACTATACATCTCACACGACCTTGGTCTCGTGTCGCGGATCGCCCATACGGTCTCGGTGATCCATCGTGGCCGTATCGTGGAACAGGGTACCGTGGATCAAGTGTTCCGCGCACCCGCCCACGATTACACTCGCGGCCTGATGGCTGCCGTTCCGAAACCTTTGGAGCGGATAGCCGTCCCCGGTCCAACGACAACGACATCCCTGATTCAATTGGAAGGTGTGACCGTCCGATACGGCGATCCGGGTTGGCTAACACGGATGCTAAACCCCCAGGCCATCGGCCATACCGGCGCTGAAAGCGTGACGCTCGATGTCCGTCCGGGAGAACTTCTGGGCATCGTGGGCGAAAGCGGATCCGGCAAGTCCACGATCGCCAAAGTCGCCTCGGGACTCAACGCGTTCACGGGCACGATCCATTTCGACGGACGAGCGTTCACCAGCCGCGACGCGCTGGACCACGCCTATCGCCGTGACGTGCAGATTGTGTTTCAGCACCCCGACAGCAGCCTGAATCCGCGCCAGACCATCGGCACGATCCTGTCGCGACCCCTGAAGCTGTACGGCATCGTTCCGGCCGACCAAGTGCAGGCGCGTGTGCGCGAACTGCTGGAGATGGTCCTGCTGCCCGCCGACTTCGCCACCCGCTACCCCCACCAGCTGTCGGGCGGGCAAAAGCAGCGCGTGGCCATCGCCCGCGCCTTTGCCGCCGAACCAAAGCTCGTGATCTGCGACGAGGTAACGGCCGCGCTGGACGTGTCGGTGCAGGCCGCCGTGGCGCGGCTGCTGGTGGACCTTCAGGCGCGGTCGGGCGCGGCCTGCCTGTTCATCACTCACGACCTGAACCTGATCCGCCAACTGGCTCACCGCATCGCCGTGATGCAGCGCGGCCGGCTCGTGGACCTATTCGACGTGGCCGACGCCGACGGCCCCGGCCGCCATCCCTACACCCGCGCCCTGCTGGACGCGGTTCCTGTCCTCGAAAGCCCTGCCCCATGATCGAGATCGACCGCGACACCTGCCTTGCCACCCTGGCCGACATGGTCCGCAACAAAAGCTATTCCCAGACCGAGGGCGAACGCGTCCTTGCCGCCCACATGGTCGGGATCATGGAAGCGATGGGGCTGGAGGCCTATCTGATGCCGGTGGAAGGCGACCGCGTGAACGCCATCGGCGTCTGGCGCGGCACCGGTGGCGGGCCGTCGCTGATGTTCAACGGCCACCTCGACACCAACCCCGCGACCGAGGGCTGGACGGTGAACCCGTGGGGCGGCGTCATCGACGACGCCTTCATCTATGGCATCGGGGTGTCGAACATGAAGGCGGGGGATGCCGCCTACCTGTGCGCCGTCCGCGAACTGATCCGCCACGGCGTCCGCCTGAAGGGGGACGTGATCCTGACCTTCGTGATCGGCGAATTGCAGGGCGGGATCGGCACCAAGGCCATCGTGGACGCCGGCCTGCGCGCGGACTTTTTCATAAATTCCGAACCCACCGACCTGCAGGCCGTGACGATGCACGCCGCCGCCTTCACCTTCGTGATGGAGCTTCAGGGCATCACCCGCCACCTGTCCAAGCGCGAGGCGGCCGTTGACGCCATCCTTGCCGCCTGCGACGTGATCCCGGAACTGACTGCCCTCACCTTCTCGGACGCACCAAGTGAGGAGCATCGGTCGATCAACCGCGTGCATGTCGGCGTGGTGCACGGGGCCCTGGGCCGCGACCTGCACGAATGGCGTCCGCCGCAGGTGGCCGATTTCGTGCGCCTGAAAGGCTCTGGCCGCTATGGTCCGGGCCAGACCGAGGACAACGCGCTGGCCGACCTGCGCCGCGTGCTGGACGGGTTGGAGCGGCGATGGCCGGGCCTTCAGGCCAGCGTCCGCACCGAAAAAGCCGAAGGGCGTCCCACCATGCCCGCCTTCGAGGTACCGCGCGACAGCCGCATCGTCACCGCGATCAACGCCGCTTACCTGTCGGTGCGGGGCGAGGCGCAGCCCACAGGCGCGATCACGCCCCCCGGTTTCTTCGGCACCGATGCCGGACACTTGTACGAAGCCGCGGGAATGGAGGGCATCGTCTGCGGTCCCGGCGGCCGCTACAACACCATGCCCGACGAGAGAGTCGACATCGTGGATTATCTCGACATGATCCGCATCTATGCCGCCACCGCCTGCGACATCTGCGGGGTGGCGGAATGATCGACCTCGCCCGCGAATACCCTGGCACCGCATCGGGCCGCGCCGTCACCCTGCGCTTCCCCGAGGCCGAGCACCGCGCCCGCCTAGCCGCCACCCGCCGCGAACTGGCGGCGCGCGGCCTCGACGCGCTTCTCGTCTTCGCACAGGAAAGCCACTACTACCTGACCGGGTTCGACACGGCGGGCTACGTGTTTTTCCAGGTCGGCATCGTCACCGCCGACGATCGCCCGACCGTGCTGCTGACCCGCACCCCCGACAAGCGGCAGGCCGAGGTGGCATCGCTGTATGATGACGTGCGCATCTGGCTGAATGCGGAAGGCGCGAACCCTGCGCTGGACCTGCGCGCGATCCTCGATGAGATCGGCCTGAAGCGTGTCGGGATTGAGTTCGCGACCTATGGCCTGACCGCCGCCAACGGACGGATGGTCGAAGCCGCGCTGAACGGCATCGGGATCGAGGACACCTCCGACCTGGTGCGCCGCCAGCGCCTCGTGAAATCGCCTGCCGAACTAGAACTGACCCGTGCCGCAGGGCAACTGGCCGACGCCGCCGTGATCGCCGCGATCGACGCCACGAAGCCCGGCGTGTTCGACACCGCCCTGTCGGGTGCCGCCGTGACGGCGATGCTGGCGGGGGGCGCGGACATGCCCTCGGGCGGGCCGCTCGTGAACTCCGGGCCTCGCGCGCTCTTTGGACGCGGCATTGGCGGCCCCCGTCGGATCGAAGCGCAGGACCAGGTGCTGGTCGAGCTCGCAGGTTCCGCCTGCCGCTACCACGTCGTGATCGAGCACACGATGGCCGTCGGCACCCCCGATCCGCGGCAGGTCAGCCAGATGGGCGTCGCGATCGAGGCGCTGGAGCGGATCAAGGAGGCCGCCGTTCCGGGTGAGCGTCTTGGCAAGCTGGACGACATCCACCGCCGCGTGCTGGACGATGCAGGCTTCGCCCATGCCCGCTACGCCGCCTGCGGGTATTCCCTTGGCTGCACGTTCAAGCCGACCTGGATGGATGCACCGCCGATGATCTATTCCGGCAACCCGCTGGTGCTGGAGCCGGGTATGGTCTTCTTTGTGCACATCATGATTCCCGACGCCACCACCGGTCTTGTCGCGGGCGTGGGACAGACCTTCGCCATCGGTGAGCGAGGCGTAGAAACCTTCAGCGCCCTGCCTTTGAAGCTCTGGACGCTATGACCGGACAGGGTAACACGCAACAGGTTCGGACCTGATTGCACAGAACAGTCGTTCCTGCCTTGTGAGAGTTGATGATCGCTTCCGCTGCCCGTCCCGCCAACGGTGATGCCAAGAGGGGCGGTCCACGAACATCCGGATCGACGTCGGTTTCTTTCGACGCCAGCTACGGTGCCAAGCGTGCCACTTGACCTCTTTCCTCTTGTTCGATTTGCAGGTGCGCCGGGTGAGCGGCAAACGATCTTCGTTTTCAACCGGCCCAGCGATCTGACCAAGATCTGGGATGTTGCGGACTTCAAAGGCCGCTTCACGGTCCAGGGCGACCATTGTTCAAGTGGCTGGCCTGGTGCTGCGGGTCCTTGGTCGCGAGGCGTGGGCGTGCCTTTCAAGCACGCCAGCGCCTGGCGATGGTGACGCTCAGTCGCAAACGGGCACGGCGTTCGGCGGAGTGCTGGGCGATCCAGATGTCTTCGGCCGTGTCGCGGGGGACGGGGCGGAAGCGGAATGCCGCTCCGCTCGGCATCTGGGCCAGCCGGGGCAGATCAGCCCCGATGACGGTCGCTATCTTTGGATACCCGCCGGTGGTTTGCGCTTCCGCCATCAGAACGATCGGACAACCGGATCCAGGTATCTGGATCGAGCCTGCCACCGTGCCGTCGGAGACGATGTCATGCCCACGCTGCGCCGGGATCTGCGGGCCGTCGAGGATCATCGCCATCCGGTCGCGCCGCGTCGTGACCGTGAAGCGAGCCGAGGCGAAACGCTCCAGAACCTCCGCCGAAAAGGCATCCTGCTGCGGGCCGAGGACCACGCGAATATCCCGTGGCGCCAGAGTTTCCGCGTGGGGGCGGCGGCAAGCAAGTGCCGGGCCCCGTGGATCAAAGGCCCCAAGCGGCAGCCGGGCCCCCGCCTCCACCACGCGGCCAAGGCCGGAACGCAGATGCGCCGCCCGCGAGCCCATCAGGATCGGCGTCTCGATCCCGCCCGACACAGCAAGATAGCCCCAGACCGCGTCCGCCATGGCGCCGATGCGGATGGTCTGGCCAGCCATGACGCGATGCGCCTCCCATGCAGGACGCGGCTCCCCTTCGATGACCACTTCGGCCGTTCCGCCGGTGACGGCGATGCGGCAGGGGGCATGGGCGCGGAAGATCCCGCCCAGATGCGCGAATTCCAAGGCCGCCGCCTCGGCCGTGTTGCCCACCAGCGCGTTTGCCATGGCGAAGGCCGGTCCGTCCATAGGGCCTGCCGCCGATACCCCCGCATGGCGCCATCCGAAGCGCCCGCGATCCTGGACCGTCAGCATCGGCCCTGCCCGAAGAACTTCCAGCATCACGCCACCTCCGGACCAATGACGGGGCGGCCGGCGGCGGCCAAGGCTGCAAGCCGCGTGAACGTGCCGCGGTCCACCGGCTCGAACATGATACGGTCACCGGCGGCGAGCAGGATCGCCGGATCGCGCGCGGGATCGAACAGGCGCACGGGCGTGCCCCCGATGAAGCGCCAGCCCGACGGACCTGCGACGGAGTTGATGCTGGCTTGCTGGCCGCCCATTCCCACCGCACCGGCTGGAATCATCTGGCGCGGGATGGCGAGGCGCGGGGTGTGCAGGCGCGGGTTCAGGCCGCCAAGATAGGCAAAACCCGGCGCAAACCCGATCATGAAGACGCGATACTCCGTCCCGCAATGCAGCGCGACCAGTTCTTCCGGCGACATCTTCTTTTCCCGTGCCAGATCCTCCAGATCAAGGCCGGCGGGCCCGCCGTAAAGCACTGGAACCCGCCAAAGGCGCGCGGGCGCATTTTCCACGTCCAGTTCCTCCAGAAGGCGAAGCAACCGCTCCTCCAGCCGCCGCCCACGAATGACCGTCGGATCGTACCGCACGAGGAGGGAACGATAGGTCGGCACCCGGTCCGTGATGCCTGCGATGCCCGCACGGTCCAGCGCATCGGCAAGGGCGATGACACGGGCGTTGACCGCGGCATCGATGTCTTCGGACAGCTGCACCACCAGCGCCTGGTCCCCGGCGGGAAGGAGGATCGGCGCGCTTGTCATGCCAGAAGGGTCCGGCGCAGGGTTTCGACGGCCGCCGCAAGGTCGGCCGGATCCATCCCTTCCTCGGGACAGTGGCTGCCGTTCCAGTTGCGCACGAAGATCATCGTGCTGTCCCATCCGGCAGCGGCGAAGGCGGCGGCATCGTGCCCGCCCCCCGACAGCATCCGGCGCAGCGGGACCGCCGTTGTCAGCCGGTCGCTCCATGTGGTCGACAGCTCCATCGGTTTCGATCGGCTTTGCGGTCCAAGCTCGAAACGGATGCCGGGACGCGCCGCCTCGATCCGGGCGATGTGGGTTTGCAGACGCCGGTCCGCCGCCTCCAGCACCGTCTCGCTGCTCGATCGAAGATCAAGGCAGAACCCCGCCTGCCCCGGCACCTTGGCCATCGCGTGCAGCGGACCGGACGCGTCGATGATGCCGAAGGTCACGGCCAGATCGTCCCCGGCCGCTAGGACGTCTGCCCAGTTGGCGTCCATCGCGTAGATCAGATCGGCCAGTGCGAACACCGCATCGGCCCGCAAATCACGCGGCGCGCCGCCTGAATGGGCCCAGACTCCGTGCACCTGTGCCGTCCGGTAGCGCAGCCCCCCGCGCACCCCCGTCACGATGGCATGGCTTTCTCCGGCCTCGTGCAGGACCGGCCCCTGCTCGATATGGATCTCCACGAAGCTGGCGCGGTTCGGCGGAGGGACCTGAAGGGCCGCTTCCGGGTCCAGACCTTGGTCCCGCATGTGGTCGGCCAGCGTGCGGCCGGTATCGGCGCGACGCACCTCCAGATCCGCCCGCGTCAACCGCCCCAGTGCCCCGCGCGACCCTATGTAAGAGGCGGGAAACCAGACGCTTTCTTCCGCCCGCGTGACCGTCACCACGATGTCGACCGGCGGCGTCTGTCTGGATTCGACCAGCGACGCCACCAGCGCCAGCGCCCCGGCAACCCCGGCCTGCCCGTCATACGCCCCGCCCTGTGCCACCGTATCGAGGTGGGAGCCGACATGGACCGCGGGCGCCGTCCGGTCGCGGCCCGGCAGGCGGGCGAACAGATTGCCGGCCGCATCCCGTGTGACGGAAAGGCCAAGGGCGTTCGCCTCGTCCGCCACCACCGCATGGGCCTCCGTTTCAAGGTCGGAATAGGAAGGGCGGGTCCAGCCGTCCCCGTCCCGCCCGATGGCGTTGATCCGTTTCAGAACCCGGTCGATGGTGCTGCGGATCACGGTCATGCCATCGCGTCCAGAAGGTCGGCATTGACAGTGGTGGCCGGGCGCCGTCCCGACAGCGCCTCGATCACATGGGTGGCGGCGCGTTCGGCCACCCGGATTAGTGCGGCCTCGGTCGTGGCGCCCAGATGCGGGGTGAAGACCACCGGCAGATCACCCAGTGGGCCCGTCGGCGCGTCATGCTCGTAGACGTCCAGTCCTGCGCCTGCCAGCTGACCCGTGGTCAGCGCCGCCGCCAGCGCAGCCTCGTCCACCAGCCCCTCGCGCGCGGTGTTCACAAGGATCGCCCCGGGCTTCATGTGGGCAAAGCGGGCCGCGTTCATCATGTGGCGTGATTCCGGCCGCATCGGTGTGTGGAGAGAGACGAGATCCGCCTCGGCCAGACCCTCCTCCAGACCCACCCGGACGTATCTGCCCACATCGGTGGCGTGGGGCGAATGCACAAGAACGCGCATCCCGAAGGCCACGTCCAGCATCCGCCCAAGCTCCCGCCCGATGGCGCCCCAGCCGACGATCAGCGCCGTGCGGCCCTGAAGCTCAGTGAAGGTGGCGCTCTCTCGGAAGCCGGAACGGCCCGACCGTTCCGCCGCATCGCCGGCTGCGATCCCGCGCGCCACCGCCAGCGCCAGCCCAAGCGCCAGTTCCGCCACCGAGCGGGCATTCGCCCCCGGAACATTGCAGACCGGGATACCGCGTGCGCTGGCAGCCGTCTTGTCCACCGCGTTATGGCCAGTCCCGTGCACCGAGATCACCTTCAGGCTTGGCGCCGCGGCAATGGCTGCCGCTGAAAAGCCGGCATTGCGGGTAATCACCGCGTCGCATGGGCCCGCCAGTTGCGCAACCGTGTTCATGTCAGAAGCGGGACTGACCACCGGCTCGATTCCGTGGGCACGCAGCAGAGCCAGCCCGTCGGCGTGGATAGGTTGAACGATCAAGCATTTCATGGGCGGAACATTCGTTGCTGGAAGATTATCGTTGAAGGTTATGCAGAAAGCGGGCGCGCATGCAGTCGAAATGATGATGGGCGGCGGCGGCAGCCCCGGCGGGGTCGCCGCGGCGGATGGCGTCGATGACCGCCAGATGCTCGTGCCCCTGGTCGGTGAACACGTCCAGCCGGCGGACGATGGTGCTGCGCCGCGCGACGGCGCGTTGTTCGTCCAGGATCGCTGGCAGCAGCGACAACCCGGCCGCCCGCACGACGGCGGTGTGGAAGCGGTCATCCATGGCCCAGAAGGTATCGAAATCCATGGCCTCGCCTGAGGCGCAACGTTGCATTTCCTTGGCCGAGGCCTCCAGTGCGTCGGTCATCACGGCGCGGGCGGCAGCGGCCCCTTCCAGCACCCGGCGCAAGGCAAGGACGTCAAGAAACTGCTCGGCCGACACGGGACGCACGGTCAGCGCGCCGTTTGACAGCCGTCCCACGACGCCCTCCCGCTCCAGCCGGGAAAGCGCCGCCCGCAGGGGCGTCCGCGAGATGTGCGTTCGTTCCGCAAGGACACGCTCGCTGAGGATGGTCCCTCCGGGAATGCCACCGTTCAGGATGTCCTGTTTGATGTTGTCATAGGCACGCTGCGCCAGCGTCTCGCGGTCCGTCACGTCTCACTCCCGACGGAGGGATCGGACAGGCGCTGCAGGATCGCGTCCCGCGCATGGGCAAGGTGGACCGCCATGGAGGCGGCCGCCCCCTCCCCGTCGCCGGTCCGCAACGCCACAACGATCGCAAGATGCTCCTCGCAGCCGCGCATGTAGCGTTCGGGCACCTGACCGGCATCGAACACGCTTGTCCTGCGACGCAGGCCCTGCACCACCTCTCGCATCGCGACGCTGTTCGCGGCGATCAGCATCATGTCGTGGAAATCGTCATCCACCGTCCACAGATCCTCGGTCGAGCGGCCGGCGACCAGCGCCTCGACCCGTGCCTCCATGGCGGACAGCTTGTACTCCGGCAAGGCCACCGCTGCCCGCGTGGCGCGAGGTTCCAGTTGAAGGCGGAGGAAGAAGATTTCCTCCACTTCGGCGGCGCTCGGCTTGCGCACCCGGGTGAAACGACCATCCCGGACGGCCAGCCCTTCGCTTTCGATCCGCTTGATCGCCTCGCGCACGGGGGTGCGGGACATACCCAGTTCCTGCCCCAGACTGGCCTCCTGCAACAGCGCGCCGGACGCCAGCCGTCCGTCGAAGATCCTGGCGACAATCTGCCGGCGCGCCTGCGCCGCGAGGCCGGGGCCTTGGGTCATCTTCATCAGCCGCCTGCCATAAGCGCCGGCAGGATGTCGATGATGCCGGGGAAGACGGCGATCAGGGCAACGAAACCGGCAAGGATCAGGAAGAACGGCACCGTAGCGCGGGTGATCGCGCCAAGGCTGTCGCCCGTCAGCCGCTGGATGACGTTGAGGTTGAAGCCTACGGGAGGGGAGATCTGCGCCATCTCGATCACGATGACCAGGAAGATGCCGAACCAGACCTTGGAATATCCCGCCGCCTCCACCAGCGGCAGGGTGATCGGCAATGTCATCACGATGATGCCCAGACCTTCCATGACGGTGCCCAGCAGGATGTAGAAGACCAGAAGCACCAGGATCAGCATCAACGGCGAAAGCCCCCAGCCGTCGATGGTCGCCGCGATGTAGCGCGGCAGCCCCAGATAACCGATGGCAGTCGACAGGAACATCGCCCCCAGCATGATGAGGCCGATCATCGCGCAGTTGTTCGCCGCCGAACGCGCCGCGGCCAGCAGCCCCCTCAGGTTCAGCGTGCGCTGCCAGAAGCCGATGGCGACGGCGCCCGCCACGCCCACCGCCGCAGCCTCGGTCGGGGAGGCGATCCCCCCGTACATGGAGCCGATGACCACAAGGATCAGCGCCAGCAGCGGGCCCAGATCCTTCAGCGCGACCAGCTTCTGCACGAACGTTGTGCGGGGCGGCGCCTCCCCCACCAGGGATGGGTTCAGAAGCGCGCGGATAGCGATGTAGCCCGAATAGGCCCCCGCGATCAGAAGGCCCGGAACGATCCCCGCGATGAACAGCTGCAGGACCGATTCCTCGGCCATGACGCCATAGATGATCATGACGGTGGAAGGCGGGATCAGGAAGCCTAGGGTGCCTGCCCCTGCCAGCGACCCCGTCACCAGCGCCCGGTCATAGCCGCGGTCCAGAAGCTCCTTCGCGGTGATACGTCCCACGGTGGCCGTGGTCGCCGCCGAGGATCCGCAGACCGAGGCAAAGAGCGTGCAGCCCACCACCGTCAGGTGCCCCAGACGTCCCGGCACCCGCCGCAGCCACGGCGCGAGACCCGAGAACAACGCCTCGGAGATCTTCGTGCGGAACAGCAGTTCCGCCATCAGGATGAACAGCGGCAGCGCCAGAAGTTCCGGAGAGACGAGCGTGTTAAACGTCTGCTGCGCCAAAAGCTTCTCGAACGGCATCGACGGCCGGAACATAGCCAGAAGCCCGACGCCGGTGCCGACGAGGCCAAGGCCGATCCAGACGCCCGCGCCCAGAAGCAGCGTCATCAGACCTAGAAGGGAAAGGGAGACAGCACTCATGATTCACTCCAGCCCTTCGCCGCGGGCGAGCACTCCGCCCCCGATCACCCGCAACAGCTGCGCAAGGATCTGAAGGCACAGCAGGATTGCCCCTGCGGCCAGCGCCGCCTGCGGCCAGACCAGCGGTATCCGTACCGCCGCAGCGGACGTCGATCCGCGCTCGAAGGAAAGCCACGCCATCTCGCACAGTGCCCAGGCAAGGGCCGCCGCCGTTGCCAGGCCGACAAGGGTCGCGACAAGGTCCAGCATCCGCGCGGTGCGCGGCCGGACGGCATCCACAAGCCCCGTGACCCGCACATGCGCCCCTTCTTTCAGTGCGCTGGCTGCCGCGAACATGAAGCAGCCGCCCATGAGATAGGCCGCCACGTCCCACGAGAACGAGATGGAGTAGCCCAGAAGGTTGCGGGCCAGAATCTCGGCCGCCACAAGAAGGAAGATGCCCAGGAGACACAGGGCGGACAGGACGTTGCCCGTGTCGGTGATCCGATCGATGGGGCGCAGGATGCGTGCGAAAGGCACTCCGCCCGCAGGGATCCGGTCGAGGGTGAGGTCGTGCATCGGCAGTCTCCGCTGACAGGGGATGCGGGACGTCCCGGCAGGCAGCCTACCAGGACGGGCGGGGTCAGTTGTCGCGGGCGGCCAGATAGGCGTCGATCACCGGAGCGGCGTCAGGCACACGCGCCTTGAAGTCGTCCCAAAGGGGCTTTGATTTCTCCAGAAGTGCGGCCTTCAGCTCTGGCGAGGGGTTGGTCACGTTCATCCCGTGCTCCTTCAAAGTGGCGATCCGCCCGGCGTCTTCAGCGCGGGAGTTGAGCCAGAACTGCCCTTCCATGTCGGCGGCCGCCGCCTCGATGGCGGCCTGAGCCTCGGGCTCCAGATCGTTCCACGCGTCGAAATTCACCGTCACGATGTTCGACGAGGCCTGCCAGTTGAAGGTGTTCATCTCCGACATGAACTCCCAGAAGGCGCCATCGACCCCGGAGGAGGACGAGGTCGTGACCGCGTTGATGGTTCCAGCGGCCAGCGACGGCACCACCTCGCCCCAAGGCATCTGCACGGGCGTGGCGCCAAGCGCTCCGAAGAAGTTGTGACCGTTGGCGTCAACAACGCGGATCGTCATGCCCGCCATGTCCTCGATCTTTGCGATCGGGGTCTTGGAGAAGACGGCCTGTCCCGGCCAAGGCGTCATGTAGAGCAGCTTCTGGTTCATCCCGGCGGCGATCTCCTCGATCTTGGGACGGTAGAACTTGTGCAGCAACGCCAGGTCCTGCGACGTCGGTGCAAGGAAGGGCAGCGCCTCGACGCCAAGGGCTGGGTTCTCCCCAACCTGCTGGCTCATCAGGATGTCGGCGATGGGAACGATGCCGTCGCGAACCGCCGCCATGCCCTCCGGCCCCTTGATCCCAAGGGCGCCACCGGAATGCACGGTGATCGTCACCTCCCCGTCAGTGACCTCTGCCACGCGGTCGGCGAAGGCCTGCGCGTTCTTGGTGTGGAAGTTTCCTTCCGGCCAGACGACGGACATGTCCCAACTGGTCTGGGCCAGGGCAGGCATGGCGGTGGTCATCCCAAGGAGTGCCGCGAAGGCGGCCTTGCGCAGGTCGATCATGAAATTCCCTATCGGTTATCGCTGTTCATGGCGCGCTTTTTGCGGGCCTTGTCTTTGTCGTATCGTGGTCCTAAGCCGGATGGCGACCGTCAGGGATACCAACTGGTATACCGAAAACGAAGACGCCTGCATTCAGGGCGCGCAATAGCGGCACTGCCAACAAAACCATCAGGATGAGGACGGAATGAAGACGATCGATCTGAATTGCGACATGGGGGAAAGCTTCGGCGCGTGGACGATAGGAGATGATTCCGCGATGCTGGATATCATTTCCAGCGCCAACATCGCGTGCGGCTTTCACGCGGGGGATCCGTCCGTCATGCGCCGCACGCTGCGCATGGCACGGGAAAAGGGCGTTTCGGTGGGCGCGCACCCCTCCTTCGCCGATCTTTACGGATTTGGCCGCCGTCGCATCTCTGGCGAACGGCCCGAGGATTTGGAGGCGCAGCTAATCTACCAGATCGTCGCCCTGCGTGGCATGGCCGAGATCGAAGGCCACCCGATGACGCATGTGAAGACCCACGGGGCATTGGGCAACATGGCGGCGGTGGATCCGGATCTGGCCGCGTTGTGCGTGCGCGCCGTCAAGGCGGTGGACCCCGGACTTGTCTATGTGTCCCTGCCCTATTCTGAAACCTTCGCGGCTGCGGAACGCGCCGGACTGACGGTCGCCTGCGAGGTCTATGCCGATCGCACCTATACGGACGCAGGTGAATTGACACCGCGCACCGAGCACGGGGCCGTTATTCACGATCCATCTCAGAGCCTGGCTCAGGTGCTGGAAATGGTGCTTGAGGGCCATATCCCGACCACCGGGGGCCGACGTCTTCCGGTGGAGGCCGCGACCATCTGCGTTCATGGGGATACGCCCGGTGCCGTGACGATGGCCCGCACCCTGCGCGACGCGCTGGCCGGTGAAGGAATCGCGATCGCACCGTTTGCAGGATCCCGGCAAGGCTGAGGCCTTGCCCGCGCTTGATGAAGGAGATTTGGGATGCCGTATGATGTGCTCCTGCGGAACGGGCATCTGACCGATCCCGTGAACAATCGTGACGAGGTCTGCGATGTCGCGATCGAAAATGGCCGCGTCGCTGCGGTCGGCCAAGATCTTGGCCCCGCGCGCGAGGAAATGGACGTGGCCGGCCTGCATGTTCTACCGGGCCTGATCGACACGCATGTGCATCTGTCGTCGTGGCTGGGCGGTGCGGCGGGCCACCGGATGCTGGCGCTGGCCGGCGTGACGACGGCCTTCGACATGGCCGGCCCCGTGGACAGCGTGATGGAGCTGGCCGCCACCCATGGCACCGGCCTGACGATCGCCTGCATCGACTATGTCCGTCCCGGCCACACCGTTGGCACCACGAACCCGCACATGGACGAACTGCGCGATCATCTGGTCCGCGCCCGTCGATCCGGCGCGGTCGGATTGAAAGTGCTGGGCGGACATTTTCCGCTGACGGCAGAGGCGACGGCCCGCACCATCGCGCTTTGTGCGGCCGAAGGCGCGCATGTGGCCCTTCACGCCGGCACCTTGGACACACCGCAGGACATGCGCGGCATGCGCGAGGCGATCGAACTGGCCGAGGGTCATCCCCTGCACCTGCCCCATGTGAACGCCTACGTCCGGGGGACACAAGATCATATCCTGATGGAAACACTGGAAGCCGTCCGCCTTCTGGAAGCCGCACCGAACGTCTGGTCCGAAAGCTATCTGGCACCGTTCAACGGCAATTCGGCGAAATGCGCAAACGGTGTTCCCGAAAGCGTGGCCACGCAGCGCAACCTTCTGAAGGGCGGATTTGAACCGACACTGTCGGGCATGGAAGCGTCCATCCTGGCCGGTTGGGCCCATGTTCACATGGCCGTGGACGGTCAAAACGTTCTCGCGACCGGAGAGGCCGCCCGCCTCGCCTGGAAGGAGGCCGAAACCGACATCGGTTGCAGCTTCCACGTCAACCCGCCCGAGGCGCGGATCAACCTTGCTGTGACGAAGCGGGCGAACGGTCGCTTTGCGGTGGACGCGCTCGCCACCGACGGGGGCGGCATTCCCAGGAACGACCTGTGCGACCGTGGGTTGGCGCTAGTGGCTCTGAATGCTCTCACCTTGAGCGAATTTGTCGTGAAGACCTCAGCGGAGCCCGCGAGGATGATGGCCCTTCCTTCCAAGGGTCATCTAGGCATCGGAGCCGATGCCGATATCACGATCATCGACCTGTGTCGGCGCCGGGCGGTTTCGTCCTTCGGTGGCGGCCGGCCTATCCTGCGGGACGGTCG
Organism: Falsirhodobacter sp. 20TX0035; assembly: GCF_028307215.1. Classification (GTDB taxonomy): domain Bacteria; phylum Pseudomonadota; class Alphaproteobacteria; order Rhodobacterales; family Rhodobacteraceae; genus Falsirhodobacter. Next base: position 73,607 of record NZ_JAQMHV010000009.1, read on the forward strand.
GGTCATAGGTCGGGGCGCGACCGTGTTATCCTCCCGCGAGGCGCATCCCCGTCTAAACGCGATGGGCCTTGATGTCGTCTTTGTGGAGCCGTTCCAGTTTCGACCGTGCCATGGGCCAACTTGGCAGAACGACACGAAGGGTGAAGCTACCCTCCAGACTCGTTAATTTTCAGAGCCAGAAGATGACAATTACTGCGAGGACGACGGTCGATAGGATGACATAGGCCGCCGGCTGGCGGGACTTCGCCCCTTCCAGTTCCCCGTCGGCATCCGGGGCAGATGGCGGCACGAAGCCCTGTCCCCTTGCGAATTCTTGTCAATCGGCGACACCATCGGCTGTTTCCATTTCGATCTATGGTCAGGGAATGACGATTGCCGCGCAGCAGGATCCTAGATCAGGCGTGAGTCGCATCAGCCGCACGGGACTCTGCTTACCCGCCACCGAAGGGCTGTCCCCTTACCTGAAGCCATTGCATCGGCTGGATCAATATTGAGAACGATGCAGATCATAAGCTACACCGCGCTAGCATGAAGATAACTGATTGTTATTATCTTATAAACTAGCACGTTCCCCTGTTCAAAACCGTTCGGTTGTGAGCAGGGGACTATAGGTTAAGCGCCAAGACAATCTTACACCTAGTCATCATGTCATACATTGCCCAAGAAGCCCGAGCATTAGCATCTTCTGCTAAGCCTCTGGGAAAACTAGTTAAGACAAACATTGCGGCGCTAAATAATACTATAGCAACACCGCCACCTCCACTGCTATGCCGAATCTACCGCAGCCCTATCGAAACGAGTGATACAACTTAACGTTGTTATGAATATCTGTAGAGCAATGACATTATAGAATCAGATCCGATGTCTCCCACTGCGCGCTGAAATAATATGCAACGTCATCCGTAGCAACGATGAAGTTGAATGCCCGAAAGGGACCTAACATGCACAGACCGCCAGCACTTACTGCAACACTTTTATTTTTCGCCACAGCAAGCCTAGGCCAAGCGGACATAAACAGTTCCGCAATCAATGGTGAACCGTTGACCAACCACAATCTCTTATCTCTACCAAGAGCTGATATCCTACTGGATTACACAGTAGCGTGGATGAAGCTGTCTTCTGCCTATGTGAACCCACCTCTCTCGCGCGAGCAACTCAAAGCCGCACAGTCATCTTTGACCTCATACAATGAGTTACCACCCGAGCAAAAAGACCAATACGCCCCACGCAGCCTAAATCCCGATACCGCATTTGAGAAAACGATTCCGTTCAATTTCGCTTTTAATTTAGAAACTTTGTTACCTCACCCCGTTAACCTGCTGGAAGATCCGTCTCTTGTTTTTCAACTGGAAAACGGAAGATTAGATTATGTGGTTAACTTTTTCCTCCATTGGCCATATGTGGATGGCATCGAAGAGTCTTCCTATGGGCAGATCTTCCGCGACTTAAAGGTCAATGAGGCCAGTAATCGAAAAAACTGGCCAGAGAGACGCATCGAAGTTGCAGATACACAAACAGTAACGGGTCTGAATAATTACATTATTTACTCAGATGATGGCGATTTGGGCTATTACATAAGATGCATGCCTTGGCTAGGAAATAGCAGCCCCCCCCAATCCGCTCTGCACCGGCCGAGTTATATTAAGAAGTGAAAGTTTAGGGATTTATATAAGATACCCTAGCAGCGGCTCTCACCCTGATGTTCTCGAATTCAATTATAAAGTAATCGAAGCAACAATAGACCTAGCCAAATCTTGGAAGCTTGCGGAACAATAGAATGTATGCCATTGAAAAACCCATCCTAGACAAGGTTGACCAGTATTTGGAATCAGGATCCAAATACTACGAGGCCTATGAACTGATTGCAAAAGAGCTGCCTCGATTTTCGGATCACAAGCGGCGACAGGTGTTGTCCGAACGCCCAAAACGGGAAGCCAAGATGCTCACCACGAAGAGCGGGTGACGGGCAAGGCATGACGTGTGGCTGCAAACGGCCATGCTCCCGCTAGTGCGGGACGATTACCGAATTCCGAGCATGAAACAGGTGTTCGGAGAACTCCCGCACAAGGCGGGCCCTTTGACTGTCGGGTCGGAACAGCAGATAGGACCTGAACGAGATCTTCGGGGCGAACGGTCGCAGGATCAGACCTCGCTCCGTGAAACCTCCGGTCGCGAGCGGATTGACCAGCCCGACGGCATCCCCGCTCATGGCGAGGGCGCACACGGTGGAGGAGTTGGCCGTTTCCACGATGTAGCTCGGAGCAACGCCCGCATCCGCCATGGCCTGATCGAAGCGGTGCCGGGCGCGGTCCTCCGGTGTCAGACCGATGAGGGGAACATCGGCAAGATCCGTCGGCCCCACACCGGTCTTGCGCGTCAAGGGATGATCGGGGGCCATGGCGATCACACCGGGAAAACTCGCGAACATCTGCGCGTCTACGCCCGCCCTGTCGATCTCGTCGGCCGCCAGACCGAGATCGAGCTGACCGTCGGCGATCAGGTTGCGGATCGTCGCAGAGCCCGCGACCTGAAGCGTGATGCGGATCTTGGGATGCTGGATCCGGAACCCCTGCACGGCGCGCGGCACCAGGGTGGCCGCCAGTGCCGACAACGTCCCGATCCGCACGATCCCCGAACCGTATTCCCGGATCGATGCCGCCGCCGAGCGCAGGCGGTCGAGCCCCTTGTAGCTCTCGTTCACCTCCCGAAAGAACATCTGCCCTTCCGGCGTGGGGACGAGGCGCCCGCGAACGCGGTCGAACAGGGCAAAGCCGAGGCTCGCCTCCAGATCGGCGATGCTGCGGCTGATGGCGGGCTGCGTGACTTGCAGCAGCTCCGCCGCGCGCACGGTGGAGCCGGAGATCATGACAGTGTGGAAGGCTTCGAGAATACGGAAGTTCATCCCATTACCTTAGCGCATAGACCTATGTGTCTGCATCAGTTGTTTTACCATATCGGATGGCGTCAGTGTCATCGAACACAAGACAGGACGAACCGATGCGCGACGCGACCCTCTGCACCATCCACCCCACCATATCGGAGGAAGGTTATACCGCCCTGACCGTTCCCACGCACCGCGCCTCGACCATCGTGTTTCCCGACGCGGCGGCCTATGCCACCCGGGGGCAGCGCGATCTGGACGGGTTCTCCTATGGCCTGCACGGCACCCCGACGAACCGGGTGCTGGAAGCACAACTGACGGCGCTGGAAGGCGGCAGGCACACCGTGCTCGTTCCCTCGGGACAGACCGCGATCGCCGTGATCTTCCTTGCGATGCTGAAGCCCGGGGACACGGTGCTGATTCCCGACAGCGCCTATCCTCCGGTCACGGGATTCTGCCGCAACTTCCTCGCCCCGCTGGGGATCGGGCATCGGGTGTATCGTCCCGACGCATCGGATCTCGAGGCGCAGATCGACTCCTCGGTGAAGCTGATCTGGATGGAAGCCCCCGGCTCCACCACGATGGAGGTGCAGGACGTGCCGGCCATCGTCGCACTGGCGAAGCGGCACGGCATCCTGACGGGCATCGACAACACCTGGGCGACGCCGCTTCTGTTCAAGCCGCTGGCGCATGGCGTCGATTTCTCCATGCAGGCGCTGACGAAATATGTCGGCGGGCATTCGGACCTGCTGATGGGATCGGTCAGCGTGAACGACAGCGAGTTGCGCCGCCGCCTGCGTGACCAGATGCGGATGCTGGGCCTTGGCGTGCCACCCGACGCAGTGTCTCTAGCCCTGCGCGGGATCGAGACAATGGCGGTCCGCATGGCCCATCAGGGCCGCGTGGCACTGGAGCTGGCGCGGGAGCTGGCCGACCGCGGCGTGGGCGAGGTTCTTCATCCCGCCCTGCCCTCCTGCCCCGGTCACGAGATCTTCAAACGAGATTTTGCAGGCGCCAGCGGCGTGTTCAGCATCGTGCTGCCGGAGGCCGCGCGCCTGAATCCCGCGCTGGATGCGCTGCGTGTTTTTGCCATCGGGGCCAGCTGGGGCGGAACGCGAAGCCTGATGGCCCCGATGACCATCACCCGTGAGAACGCCCATCCGCGCAACGACAAGACCATCCTGCGGCTTCAGATCGGGCTGGAAGATCCCGCCGATCTGCGTGCCGATCTGGAAGCCTTCTTCGACATCCTCACGACCGAACAAGCGGACGCCTGAACGTCCCGACCCCAACAGGAAGATCATCATGAAACACATCGCACTCGCCGCCTTCACCCTCGCCCTGCCCGCCGCCGCCCATGGCGCGACTACGCTGGAAACCGTGAAGGATCGCGGCCGGCTCATCTGCGGGGCCAGTCAGGGCACCGTCGGCTTCGGCGCGCCGGACAGTGACGGCACATGGCGGGGCCTGGACATCGACACCTGCCGCGCCGTGGCCGTGGCGGTCTTTGGCGACAAGGACACCGTCGATTTCGTGCCTCTGTCGGGCCAGCAGCGCATTCCGGCCCTCCAAACCGGTGAGATCGACATCCTGCCCCGCACCCTGACCTGGACCCTGCAGCGCGACGCCAACGGCATCGACTTCACAAGCCCCAACTACTACGAGTTCACGGGCTTCATGCTGCCGAAGGCAATGGGAATCGAACGGGTCGAGGACATGGCCGGAGCCGCCGTCTGCGTGCAGACCGGATCCACAACCGAGGTCGTGGTGGCCGACGTGTCGGACAAGCTGGATCTGGACCTGCAGCCGGTCGTATTCGACAACACGTCCGCCACGCGTCAGGCCTTCTTCTCGGGACGCTGCGACGCGTTGATCACCGATGCGGCGGCGCTGGCTTCCGTCCGCGCGACCCAGGCCGAAAACCCCGACGACTACGTCATCTTTCCGGCCACCGACTACATGGACGCCCTGACCCCCGCGGTGCGCCACGGCGACAACCAGTGGAAGGACATCGTCACCTGGTCGATCGAAGCGATGAAATCTGCTGAATTGCTGGGCATCACGTCCCAGAACATCGATACCTTCGAGGGCAGCACCGATCCGCGCATCCGCCGCTTCCTAGGTATCGATCCGGGCAACGGCACCGCGCTTGGCCTGCAGGACGATTTTGCGGCGAACATCATCCGCGAGGTCGGCAATTATGCCGAAGTCTTCGACCGCAACGTGGGCAAGGACAGCTCCCTGAAACTCGAACGCGGGGCGAACGCGCTTTACAAGGACGGCGGGCTGATGTTCCCGCTGACCTTCCAGTAATGCGGCTTCTTCGCGATGCACGCGTGCGGGGCGGTCTGATCCAGATCGCCTTGCTGGCCGCTGTGGCGGGCGTGATCCTGTGGATCGCGCACAACACCAGCCAGAACCTGTCCGAACGGGGCATCCGCACAGGATGGGACTTCCTGGACCGCCCCGCGCGGTTCCCGATCTCGGAGAGCGTGCTTCCCTACGATCCGCAGGACACCTTCCTCTGGGCCTATGTCGTGGGACTGGGCAACACGCTCTGGATCTCGGCTCTGGCGATCCTCGGCGCCACGATCCTCGGGCTGGGTATCGGATTGGCCGGTCGTTCGGCGAACCCGCTCCTGGCGGGTCTCGGCACGGGGTATGTCACCGTCATGCGGAACCTGCCGCTGATCGTGCAGCTGCTGTTCTGGTATGCACTGGCGACGGCGGCCTTTCCCGCGCCCCGTGCCGCGTGGGAACCGCTTCCGGGGGTGTTCCTGACCCAGCGGGGCATCTTCCTGCCCGCATTGCCCGCCGCGCAACTGGCCTTGGCGGTTGCCCTCGGTCTGGCGGCGGCCCTCCTGCTGCGCCGATGGCGCGGCACGGCCGGGGTCGCAGTGTTCGCCGCGACGCTGATCCTCACGAGGGCCACGGTGGAAATGCCGGAACTGCGCGGCTTCACCTTCACCGGCGGCATCGCCCTTTCGCCCGAATTCGCGGCCTTGATGCTGGGGATCATCCTCTACACCGCCGCCTTCGTGGGCGAGATCATCCGGGGCGGCATCGACGCGGTGGCGCGAGGGCAATGGGAGGCGGGACGCGCCCTCGGCCTGCCGGACCGTGCCACCCTGCGCCGGATCATCCTGCCGCAGGCTTTGCGCGTCATCATCCCGCCGATGACCTCGCAATACCTGTCCACGGTGAAGAACACGACCCTGGCGCTGGCCGTCGGCTATCCCGAACTTGGGCTGGTGGTGAACACCGTCATCAACCAGACGGGACAGGCGATCGAAAGCCTGCTGATCCTGCTGGGCGTCTTTCTCACCATCTCGCTTTCGGTGTCGCTGTTGATGAACTGGTATAACGCCCGCATGGCGATCGTGGTGCGCTGATGGATTACATCGCCGCGCGTCCCGCACCCGCCAAATCACCCGCGCCGATCCTGCGCATCCTGTTCGGGGATGCGGTGGCGGCCCTGATCACCGTTGGCGTCATCGGGTTGATCGTGCTGATGCTGCCCGTGCTCGAATGGGCAGTGTTCGATGCCGTATGGCACGGCGATGCCGCCGCCTGTCGCGCGGGTGGCGCCTGCTGGGCCTATATCCACGACAAGGCCCGGTTGATCCTGTTCGGCATCTATCCCCCCGACCAGCAATGGCGGCCTGTGATCGTGATCGGGCTGATCCTCGCCATGGTGATGGCGTCCCTGTCGCCACGTTTCTGGAACGCGCGGCTTGCGCTTCTTTGGGGAGGGGCGATCCTCGTGATGCTCGTCCTGATGAAGGGCGGCGTGTTCGGCATGGCCGACGTCCCGACCGCGAAATGGGGCGGTCTGCCGGTCACGCTGCTGCTAGCGGTGCTGTCGCTGGGCATGGGGTTTCCGTTGGCAGTCCTGCTGGCCCTTGGGCGGCAGTCGAAACTGCCGGTGGTCAAGGCCGTGTCAGTCTGCGTGATCGAACTGGTGCGAGGGCTGCCGCTGATCGGCCTGCTGTTCGTGGCGGCGATCCTGCTGCCGCTGCTGCTGCCCTCGGACTGGACGATCGACAAGTTGGGCCGCACCGTCGCCGCGCTGACCGTCTTCGCCGCCGCCTATCTGGCCGAGGTGCTGCGGGGCGGACTGCAGGGTCTGGGAAAGGGTCAGGCCGAGGCCGCGCAAGCGCTCGGCATCTCCTACTGGAAGATGATCTGGCACATCGTCCTGCCGCAGGCCATCCAGAAGGTCATCCCGCCTTTGACCAACACCGCCATCGTCATGGTCAAGAACACCTCGCTCGTGATGATCGTGGGCGTGTTCGACATGCTGGGCGCGGGGCGTGCCGCCGCGGGCGATCCGGCCTGGCCCGCCCCCTTCACCGAAACCTACCTGTTCGTCGCCGCCGTTTATTTCGCGATCTGCTTCGGCATTTCGATCTATGCGCGCTGGCTGGAACGGGGCGTCAAACGAAAGAGCCACGCATGACCGCCATCACCGTCACCGACCTGAACAAGTGGTATGGCACCTACCATGCCCTGCGTGACGTTAACCTGACCGTGGCCGAGGGGGAGCGGATCGTGATCTGCGGCCCCTCGGGATCGGGAAAGTCCACGCTGATCCGCTGCATGAACCGTCTGGAGGAGCATCAGTCTGGCATCATCAGCGTGGGCGGGGTCGAACTGAACGACGACGTGAAGAACCTCGACGCGGTGCGGCGGGAGGTCGGGATGGTGTTTCAGTCCTTCAACCTGTTCCCGCACCTGACGGTTCTGGAGAACTGCGCCCTGCCGCAGATCCTTGCCCGCAAGACACCCCGCGCACAGGCGGAGGAGCAGGCCCGCGCCCTTCTGGAGCGCGTTCGCATTCCTGAACAGGCCAAGAAATACCCCGGACAGTTGTCGGGCGGCCAGCAGCAACGTGTCGCGATCGCGCGGGCCCTGTGCATGAAGCCGCGGATCATGCTGTTCGACGAACCCACCAGTGCCCTTGATCCCGAAATGATCGGCGAAGTGCTGGACACGATGATCCATCTGGCCGAGGAAGGCATGACCATGGTCGTCGTCACCCACGAGATGGGCTTCGCCCGCCGTGTGGCCGACCGTGTGATCTTCATGGCCGAAGGGCAGATCGTCGAGGAGGCACCGCCGGAGACGTTCTTCACCGCGCCTGCCAATTCCCGCACGCAGGAGTTTCTGCGCCAGATTGTGCATTGATGAGCGGTCGAATGGCGCTGGCGGTGGAGGTCTGAGAGATCCTATCCTGCCTAGCCTGCCAAGACGGCATTGGTGGCAGGCCATGGATCGTCGAAAGGTTTTCCCGCCTTCCATGCCATAATTTCCTCTTCGGTGCAGAAACATTCCTTCAGGCGAGCGGCAAAACGCTCCGGTCCGTCACCCTCGCCGATGATGGTCAGGCGGCAGCGACGGTCGCCGAAGATGGGCGACATGTCATGCAGGCGGTTCTCCATCGCGCGCCGTTCCGCAGGCATCAGGTTCAGGCTCTCATCCTCGAGCGCGCTGATCTTCCAGTAGTTGATGATCTCCAACCTTATGCTGCCCGCTGTCTGATTCCACAGGAGCTGGAGGGTGTCACGCGAGGGCAGCCAGAAGAAGCCCTTGCTCCGATGGATGCTCGCGTCCAGCTCACGGGTGTAGGTGTCATGGAGGCGGCGGGGATGGAATGGCCGGGGGTCCGACAGCACGGTGCCGGTCAGTCGATAGGCTTCCGGGCCGGACATCGAGGACGCTCTGTAGCTGCGATCCCAATCCGCCAGCTCGGCACCCAGCAGAGCCACGCGTGAATGGTCGTAGGGTGGCATGGCCAGCACGTGGTCGAGCCGCACATTGCCCCATTGCATGCCCATGATGTCGGCCTGCCGGTTCAGGGGGTGGATCGCTTCGGCCACCTCGCGCAAGGTTCGGGCGCCGACACGGTCCATCTTGCTCAGGAGGATGCGGCTGGCGAACATGATCTGCTCGGCCAGAAGGTTCGCGATGCCGCGTTTTCCCTCGGCCAGACCGGCCTGCGCCTGCGGCAGGATCGCCCGCCCCATGTCGTGGTCTTGCGCCAGCGTCACCGTGTCCACCACGGACAGGAAGCCGTGGAGGCGCAACATCGGATGTCCCTCCGCCGCCTGGATCAGGGGCCAGGGATGGGTGCTGCCCGATGTCTCGATTAGGACATGCGTTGCGCCGGCCCCGACGATGCGGTCCACCGCCGCCGCGAACTCGGCCAGACCGGCGGGGCCGCTGATGCTGCCAGCCGGGATCGTCGCGAAGCGGGCGTCCTTGCGCGAGATCGCCTCGCTCAGATCGAGGATCGCGCCGTCCACGTCCAGTTCGCTCATCTCGTTGACGATGACACCGAGGCGGACATCCGGCCTACGCCGCGCCTGCCCCAGCAGGCTCTGCATGAGGGTGGTCTTTCCTGCGCCGAGGAAGCCGTTCAGGATCGTCACCGGGATCATGCCGCACCCTGGTGCCGCAGCGCCTCACGGAACCAACCCAAGGTGCGCTCGTGATGCGCCCGGCCCCACCGTTCGACGAAGCGCCGGGTGTGATCGTCGCGCGGATCCTCCAGCGCGTCGATGCGGGCGCGAATATATGCGGGCGTCAGAGGAATGCCGCAGGCGACGGTGATGCAGTGACGCCAGTCAGCGTATGTCTGCGGGACGAGGGTCATGTCGCAGTTCCTTGAGGAAAATGAAGGAGGGCGGCGAGGGGATCGTTCCTCCACACCGCGACCGTCGTCAGCCCAAGATCGCCGAGTGCCCGCAGGATCTCGGGGTGGTCGGGGATCGCCTCCGGGCCGTCGCGCAGAAGAAGAACGGGCGCGCCGTCACGTGTTTCGAGCAGCGCATCGGCGCCCGCCGGAACACCGGATGACGGATCGTCTAGCAGACGGAGCCGTGGCTTCCCCGTCTCTACTCTGTGCAGGAAGCCCGACATGATGCGGCTGGCCTCGCGCCCACCGATCCCGACCGTGACCGCGAGGCCCGCGTCACGAAGCCGACGGAAGCCGCCGCCGTTCACCCGAGGATCAGGATCCTGCATGGCCGCCACGACCCGTGTGACCCCAGCCTCGATGATCGCGTCGGCGCAAGGTGGGGTCCGACCCCAGTGGCAACACGGCTCCAAGGTCACATACATCGTCGCGCCGCGCGCCTGCTCACCGGCGACCAGCAGGGCCACCCTTTCAGCATGCGGACGTCCGCCATCCTGCGTCGTCCCGGTCGCGATCACCGTCCGATCCCGGACGAGCACGGCCCCGACTGGTGGGTTCGGCCACACCATCCCCTTGCGTGATCGGGCAAGCCGCAGGGCCCGCCAAATCATACGTTCGTCAAAGCTGAGTGGGATTAGGCGCATCGCCATAGACCTCGACCGGATCGAAGACCTTCGACGACTCGGTGAACACGAGCTCGCCTGCTCCAGCGACGGGCACGGCGCGGTAGAAGCAGGAGCGATAGCCGACGTGGCAGCTTGCGCCGCCTGCAACATCGACCCGCAACCACACCGCGTCCTGGTCGTCATAGATGCGGATTTCGACGATGTTCTGGACGAGTCCGCTAGTGGCGCCCATGTGCCAGAGGCACTGCCGCGAGCGGCTCCAGTGATGCGCTTCACCGGTCTTGATGCACTTCCGCAGCGCCTCCGCGTTGAGGACCCCCATCATGAGAACTTCACCGGAGGCGGAGTCGGTCGTCACGACAGGCATCAGGCCGTCCGTATCGAACCTCGGGGCAAGCTCACCCCCCTCCTCTACCTGCTCGACGGAGGTTCTTTTCGACCACGCCATACCACATTCCTTTCCGCCTTGCAGGCACCTGCATGCCTTGGGGGCGCATTCGCCCGGAGTTTACCCTAGACGAACGCGGTTGGTGAGAACGGCCAGATTGTTCCGGAAGCCGCCGCTCTGGACAGGACGTCAGTGCGCCAGCATCTCTTCGGCAACCTCTTCGTCGCTCATCGCGGACGGATAGTAGGTCGGCCAGTTCGTGACCTCCTCGAGCAACGCCGCGCGATCGTCACCCCAGAAGAGGTGGAAGTGCCCGGAACGCTCGTCCCTGATGCCATGGTCGCTGAACTGGATGAAATCGGGCGCGGCGTCATCGCCGGAAACCTTCCGGAAGATGTATCGCACTCCCCGATTGCCCGCCTTGTAGACCAAGGTCTCGTGGCCGTCGTCCTCATACGTTCCCTGCGAGACCTTGTCGCCCTCATGGAAAGCAACGTCGTTCCCGTCGATGACGATCCGGTCGACATTCGTGCGATAGCCGGTCTCATATTCCGACTTGTAGTCCTCGATCGTCTTCGACCCTGTCTCGGCCTTGTGCGCCATCACCCCGTCGAGGGTGCCATCGAGCAGCAAGGGATAGACCGATTGCCAGTCCCCTTCCCAATTCGAAAGAGGACGGGACTGGATCTGTCCGTCAAGGAAAAGCCCCCGCTGGATGTTTTGCGACACGGGATCCTGAGCATGGCTGTGGCTGTGCCCGTGGGCATGGTCGTGGTCGTGATGGTGCTCATGGCCATGGTCATGAGCAGCTTCCTCGCCTTCATGTGCCGCATGGGCGTGCACGAGCCCGGTGCCGACCAACAGCAATCCCGTCATTGCAAGAGCACCGACCCGCGCAGCGAATTTCGTTTCCATCTTCATCTCCTCGTCGAAGTCGTTCGAACTTGCGCGTTTGTTACGTGATACTATCACGTCATGCAAGTGTGCGCTTGGGACCGGGAAAGTTCATCCTGGCGCGGCGCGGGCCGTCTCGAGCCCGCTCGATCAGTGTTGGCACCGAAGAAACGAGACTGATCTGGGGATCCTGATCTTTGACGGGGCGCCTTCGGGCGCCCCTTCTTTTCAGTTCACTCCGGTTGCGGCACGGTCCGCAGGACGAACGTCTCGTCCAGCTCATCCAAGGACCGGATGCCGAGAAGCGCCATGTTGCGGTGGATCTCCTCCATCATGATGGCAAGGGCGCGGTCGTTGCCTGCCTCACCGCCGACAGCAGCGGCATAGAGTATGGGCCGCCCCACCAGCACCGCATCCGCCCCGAGCGCCAGCGCCTTCAGCACGTCGCTGCCGCGCCGGACGCCTCCGTCCAGCAGAAGTGCCGCCCGACCGCCCACGGCGTCGCGGATCGCGGGCAGCATGCGCAGCGGTGCGGCGGTTCCATCCAGTTGCCGCCCCCCGTGGTTCGAGACGACGATGCCCTGCGCCCCTTCAAGGACTGCTCTTTCGGCATCGGCGGGACTGACCAGTCCTTTGATGACAAGGTTTCCCTTCCATCTTTCGCGGATCAGCGCGAAATGCGACCAGTCGAGGTGATCCTTCTTGCGGAAGTCCCGCATCACGCTGCGCGACAGGATCGGGGCGCCGCGCTCGGCGAAGGAGTTTTCGAAGTGCGGCATCCCGTGGCGCAGGATCGTCCGCAGGAATGTGCCAAGTGTCCAGACGGGATGCGTCATGCCCTGCATCGCCAGCCGCGGCCCCGGGCGAAGCGGGGTGGAGAAGCCTGCCCGCACGTTGTTCTCGCGGTTGGCAAGCGTTGCCGTATCCACCGTGATCACGAGTGTCCCGATCCCGGCGGCAGCCACGCGATCAACAAGGGCCAAGATGCGTTCCGGCTCGCCGGGCAGGTAAGCCTGGAACCACATGTCGGGGTTTTCTACCGCGACATCCTCAAGGCGGATCAGGGAGGATCCGCTCATGATCATCGGGAGGTTCGCGGAACGCGCGGCGCGGGCCATCGCGATGTCGCCACGATAGGCCATCAGCGCGCTGAGGCCCATCGGCGCGATACCGATCGGAGCGGCATAGGATTGCCCCATCAGCGTTGCGGTCGCGTTGCGCCCCGAGACGTTGTTCATCACCCGTGGCACAAACCCCCAGTCTTGAAAAGACCGGAGGTTGCCGCGGAGCGAAGCGTTGGTCTCAGACCCGCCACGGATGTATTCGAACAATGGGTGCGGCAGGTGCCGACGCGCCAGCGGCTCGAAATCATCGAGGGACAGGCACCGATCGATGCGCCTTGTGCTTATTGGTGGCACGTCCTGGGCGGCCGTCAATCTTTAGCCCGGATCGCCCCGGCCTCCACGGCGTCGAGATAGGCGGCGGTGCAGAGGTCGAGAAGTTGAAGGTTCGCCGTCGATTGTTCGGGTGTCATGAGGAAGGAGTTCGGCGCATCCGGCACCAGCATGTCGTCGATCAGGCGCGAGATCGTGGCGTCCCCCCAGCTATGGGTATTCAACGGAACGAAAGAGCCCAAAGCCTCGGATTCTTCAGCGAACAGCCGGACAGAGGCCAGCATCTGCTGCATCCGCTCGACATTCGGCCGCATGCCCTTGCCGCCCCAGAAGGCCGCCACCTGAGGCTTGCCGTCGACGGTCACGGGCGCGAAGACCGACAGGGTGCCGGGCGTGTGTCCGGGCGTTGGCAGCAGGACGAACTCGCTGTTCCCGACGGAGAGGGTCGTGCGCTCGGTGATCTCGCGGTCGAAGGGGCCAAGACGCTCCGCCTCGCCCTCGTCCCAGACGGCATCGGCGCTGGCAAGGATTTGCGCTTCAGGGGCGAACGCGCGAATTGGAGGAAGCCCTCCGTAATGGTCCTCGTGTTCATGGGTGAGGATGACCCACCGCAGATCCGAAGGTTCGTATCCCATTTCCTGCATCCATCCGACGATCCGTTGCCCGTCCTCCTCGGTGTTGCCCGCGTCGATCAGGACCAGCCCGTCAGAGGTCTCGATGGCATAGACGGCGAGGTTCAGGTAGCCGAGATAGAAGACATCGTCGAGAATCCGCGTGCCGAACAGAAAGTCGGTTTGGTCACTGACCTTCGGGCGGAAGGAAGCAGGCTCGGGATCGACATAGTAGCAGTGATAGGTCCGCATGATCTTCGAAAGCCGGTCGTCCCCGGCGATGCGGTCGGCCTCGGTCAGCTTGACCAGCGCAGCTTGGGGCAGGGCGGTGCCTTGGGCCATGGCCGCAGTGATTGGGAAAGCCGACAGGACCGTCGCGGCAAGAAGTTTGGAAAGTGCCATCATCTATGCTCCGAAGCCGTAAAGCTGTTCCGGGTTGTCGACGAGCACGCGGCTTCTCATGGCTTCGTCCGGCACCCATTCGGCAAGAAGATCGATCAGGGTCGCATCGTCCGGATAAGGCTGCTGCCCGCGGTGCGGCCAGTCGCTTCCCCAGACCATCCGCTCCGGCGCCGCGGCCGCCAGTGCCGTGGCGATGCGCGTGGCGTCGGCATAGCGCGGCGCGCCCTCTGCGGTGTTGAGGTAGGCGCCCGACAACTTCACCCAGATGTTTCCGGCGTCCAGAAGCGTGCGCATCGTGCGGAAGGCCGGATGGTCCGGTCCCTCTGCGGGGGGAAGGCGGCCGAGGTGGTCGATGACCAGCGGGACGGGGAGGTCGCTAAGCGTGTCCTCCATCGCGATGATCTGGTCCCCGGTGGCATAGATCTGCACATGCCAGCCAAGGGGCGCGATGCGTCGGCACGTCTCGCGCAGGCGCTCCACCGTGGTTTCTCCCCATGACTGCGGCGAGACGAAGTTGACGCGGACGCCGACGGCGCCCTTGGCTGCCATCTCCCTCAGTTCCGCATCCGTGATGTTCGTATCGACGACAACGACCGCCCGGGCGGCCTCGCCCATGCTGGCCGCAGCCTCCAGGGTGCAACGGTTGTCGGTGCCGTAGGTGGATGGGTTCACGATCACCGTTCGGCTCGTGCCGATCCTGGCCTGCAGCTCGCGATAGGCGGACACGGTCGCATTCTCGACAGGTTGTCCGGTCCAGTGCGGCGAGGCGGGGAAACGCGTGTCGAAGATGTGGATATGCGCGTCACAGGAATTCGGCGGGACGCGAAGCGCCGGGGCGGCATCGCCCGAAGAGAAGGGGGCGGATTGGGCATGCGCCTTAAGGCCGAACATAAGGCCGGCCGCGGCCAATCCCGCACCACGCATCAGGGCGCGGCGGGTCAGTCTGTTCATCATCGTCGGGTTCCTCCCAAAACCTTTCGGTATGTAAGACGGGCCGGGGAAACCCCGGCCCGCATCGTCAGCTTTCTTCTTCCTGGAACGCCTCCTCGCGCGTTTTTCGGAATGAAGGCAGGATCATCAGCGCCAGCAGCACCACGGTTGCCAGCAGCATCACGAGGCTGATTGGCCGTTCCACGAAGATGGCAGGGTCGCCCTGCTCGATCAGAAGCGTGCGGCGCAGGTTGGCCTCCAGCAGGGGGCCGAGCACGAAGCCCAGAAGCAGCGGGCCAGGTTCGCACTTCGCCTTGCGGAAGGCGTAGCCCAAAAGGCCAAAGCCTGCCGCCAGCATCACGTCGAAGATGCGGTTGTTCATCGAGTAGACGCCGATGCAGCAGAACAGTAGGATCGCCGGATAAAGCAGTCGGTAGGGCACCGTCAGCAGCTTCACCCACAGCCCGATCATCGGCAGGTTGATGACCACGAGCAGCGCGTTGCCGATCCACATGGAGGCGACCAGGCCCCAGAAGATCTCCGGCTGGGTGGTCAGCACGGTCGGCCCCGGCGTGATGCCGTGAATCATGAAGGCCGACAGCATCATCGCCATCATGTTGTTGGACGGGATGCCCAGCGTCAGCAGCGGAATGAACGAAGATTGAGCAGCGGCGTTGTTGGCGGCCTCGGGGGCCGCCACGCCTTCCACCACGCCGGTCCCGAAGGCGCGCGGTGTCTTCGACACCTTCTTTTCCAGCGAGTAGGCACTAAAGGACGCGAGCGTTGCCCCGCCTCCCGGCAAGAGACCAAGGAAGGTGCCGACTCCCGTGCCGCGCAGAACCGCTTTCCACGAGCGGCGGAAATCGTCACGCGTGGGCCAGAGACGGGTGAGGGGTGCCAGTTTCACGCCCTCGGAACCGGAGCGTTCGAGGTTGGTGATGATTTCGGCAAAGCCGAACACGCCGATGGCGATCACGATGAAGTCGATGCCGTCGAACAACTCCAGCGCGCCCATCGTCAGACGTTCGGATCCCGTTTCCGCATCCGTGCCGACCATGCCTAGAAGCAAACCGATCAGGATCATGCCGATGGCCTTCAGCACCGGTCCGCTGGCGAGGATCGTGGCCGCCAGAAGCCCGAATACCATCAACGAGACGTATTCGGCGGGCCCGAAGGACAGCGCGAAACGCGACAGCATCGGTCCGGCAATGGCGATCGCAAAGGTCGCCACCGTGCCCGCAAAGAACGAGCCGAGCGCAGCCACCGCCAAGGCCGCGCCCGCGCGGCCCTGCTGCGCCATCTGATAGCCGTCGAGCGTGGTGACCACGGCCGACGCCTCGCCCGGCAGGTTGACCAGAACGGCGGTGGTCGATCCGCCATATTGCGCGCCGTAGTAGATGCCCGCCAGCATGATGATCCCGGCCAGCGGCGGCAGGAAGAAGGTGATGGGCAACAGCACGGCGATGGTGGCGGTCGGCCCGATGCCGGGCAGCACCCCGATCAGCGTGCCCAGAAGGGCGCCAAGCAGACAGAAGCCGAGGTTGGTCGGAGTCAGGGCTTCGGAAAAGCCCAGCATGAGAAGATCGAAGACGTTCATGTCCCCTCCGTCAGGAATGCGGGCCAGAGCGGCACCTGCACGCCCAGACCGTAGACGAAGACCAGTGCCCCGAAGATGGTGAGCCCCACCGCAAGCAGACCAACCGTGCGCCAGCGCCCGCCCGGATCGGCCAGCGAGCCGAGGACAATCAGCAGCAGCGAGGCGAGCACGAACCCCAGATGCGTCGCGGCATAGGCGAACACGATCACGGAGATGGTGATGACCAGCACCGGACGCGGGCTGATCCGCTCGATCCCGGCGAATGGACGGCGCAGGGCGGGAAGGCCCACCGCAAGCCCCAGCACGATCAGAAGCGTCCCGACAGCACGCGGCAGGTAGCCGGGGCCCATCTGCGAAAGGCTGCCTGCCGGGAGCTCTCGCCCAAGAAACAGCGCGAGCACCCCAAAGCCGATGAAGATCGCAGCCGAAAGGATGTCGGGCTGGTCACCCTTGCGCGCCGCCATCACTGCCCCGCGTCAATCAGCTTGAAGATTTCGGTGTAACGCTCAAGCCGCGAGGGCATGTCCGCCTGCCAGTCAGCGCCGCTCTTGAATGCGAGGGGCAGGGCCTGTTGGCGCGCACGTTCCTGGAACTCTGGCGAGGCGAGCGCGGTATCGACCGCCGCCGCCAGCTGGGCGCGGATCTCCTCCGGCACGTCGCAGCGCGCGGCGAGCCCGCGTTCCGAGGACATGATGACGTCGAACCCTTGCTCACCTGCCGTGGGCAGGTCGGGCAACAGGAGCGAACGTTCCTCGGAGAACTGTGCCAGCGCGCGGAACGCGTCGTGATCGGCCGTGGAGTATTCGCCGGCGTTCAGGCCGATCATGGTGACGTGGCCACCCAGAAGTGCAGTCTTCGCCTCGTTCGCGCCGGCGAAGGGCACTGCGGTCAGCTTCACGCCCGCCGCCTGCTCCAGCTGGATCATGGCTAGATGCTCGTCTGTGCCGCGACCGGTGGTTGCAACGGACACGGCGCCGGGATTTTCCTTGGCATAGGCGACGACGTCAGCAAGGCTCTGGAATTCGGATCCCGCCTGCACGACGAAGGTGCCGGGGTCCTCGACGATGCGGGCGATCGGGCAGATTTCCGTCGGATCGAAACGCAGCTTGCGGTCGATCCGCATGGTCAGAAAGCCCGGCGTGTTCAGCGACGAGACGGTGTAGCCATCGGGGCGGGCCTGCGACAGTGCAGTATAAGTGATCTCACCCGAGGCACCTGGTCGGTTGAGGACGGGAAATTGCGTGTCCAGCTCCTCCTCAAGGAATGGCGCGAGAGTGCGGAGCATGATGTCGGTGCCGCCGCCCGGTGCGAAGGCCACGATCATTTCGATCGGGCGGTCAGTCGGCCATTCGGCATGGGCCGCGCCCGTGGCTGCGGCAAGGATCGTAGCGGCAAGGGCCACTGTCTTCATGGTCATCTCGGGTTCCTCCCAATAAGTAGTGTCGCACCGGCCTCCCAACCGGCGCGTGTCGTCAGACGCCCTCGCAGCCGAGCCGCTTCAGCGCGGCATCGACCCAGGAGCGGTCGTTGGTTCCGGCCTCGATCGCGGCCATCTGCTTGGTTTCGGCGTCCTGCTTGGCTTGCGTGCGTTTCAGCACATCCTCGGCGTCCTCGAACGGAACGGCCAGCACGCCGTCGCTGTCACCCAGCACCAGATCGCCGGGGTGGATCACCATGCCATCGATAGCGATTGGGACGTTGATTTCCCCCGGCCCGTCCTTGTAAGGGCCGCGATGGCTGATGCCTGCGGCGAAGATCGGCAGGTTCACCCGGAACAGCTCGTCCGCATCGCGGATCGCACCGTTCAGCACGAAGCCCGCCACGCCGCGTTTGATGGCATGGGCCAGCATCAGCTCACCCATCAGAGAGTTCGTCAGGTCGCCGCCTGCATCCATCACGATGACGTCGCCGGGGACGGCCATGTCGATCGCCTTGTGTAGCATCAGGTTGTCGCCGGGACGGGCCTTCACGGTCAAGGCGGGACCGGCAAGGACGCCCTCGCGATGCATGGGGCGCAGGCGGGGGCCCGCAGCAGCCATCCGGTGCATGCTGTCGCTGACGTTGGCGACGGGCAGCTTGGCGAAGGCAGTGACGAGGTCGGCGGAAACGGCGCGGTGGCGCGGCAGGATGCGGAATCCGATGGGCATGGTCTGGTCCTTTCAGGCGTGGGCGAGGGCCGCGCGGTTCACGATGCGCGCGGGCGGCAGGGGCTTGCCCGCCAGAAGATCGACGATGCCCTGCGCAGCCTCGGTGCCAACGCGGGCATTCGCGGCAGCGGTGACGCCGCCGATATGCGGGGTCATGACGAGGCGCGGCTCCGTCCAGAATGGGTGGTCGGGGGCAGGCGGTTCGGTTGCGAAAGTGTCCAGGCCTGCGCCGAAAATCCGTCCCTCGGCCAGAGCGGCAGACAGAGCTGGTTCGTCAATCAGGCCGCCGCGGGCGGTGTTTACGATGATCGCGCCCGGCTTCATGCGGGTCAGCCGCTCGGCGTTGATCATGTTGCGTGTGTCAGGTGTCAGCGGAGAGTGGAGGCTGATCACGTCCGACATCTGCAGCAGCGCATCGAGATCATCCACTTGCCGCACGCCTTCGGCGGCAAAGGTTTCCGCAGGGCAGAACGGATCGAAGGCAACGACATCCATTCCGAATGCCTTGGCGAAGCGCGCCGTCTGGCGCGCGATGGCGCCGAAGGCGACGAGGCCCAGCGTCTCGCCGGCCAGCTCGCGTCCCTTGAAGCCGGGCTTCTCCCAGCGGCCCGCGCGCAGGCCGTGATCCAGCGGCAGAAGGGTTTTGGCCACGGCGAACATCAGCGCGATGGCATGTTCGGCAACGGAGACGGCGTTTGCGCCTGTTGCTACCAGAACCGGCACTCCGCGTGCGGCCGCTTCGGCCACGTCGATGTTGTCGGTGCCGACGCCGTGCTTCGAGATGACGCGCAAGCCGGGCGCCGCGTCGAGGGCTGGCGCGTCGATCCGACCCATGCGGGAAATGATCCCCACCGGTTGGGCACGGCGAATGGCCTCCACCAGCCCCTCACCTGCGGTGTAAGCTGGAACATATACTGGTTCGAGGCCTGCCTGCTTCAGGACATCGACGGCAGCGGGCGCCAGATCGGGCCCGGTGATCAGAACAGAATTCGTCATAGTCTCCCCTTGGGGCGGATCCCGCCCCCTCCTGAGGCACATCTTTGCAAAAGATTGACATCAAGGAAAACGCGTAACATTGATGACTATGTGAAGTAAAACTTACGGAAAGACTTTTGGACACTCGGCAGCTCACCACGCTCGTCGCGATTGCGGAGCACGGAACCTTCGCCCGGGCGGCTGAAGTCGTCCACATCACACCTTCAGCCGTCAG
Organism: Falsirhodobacter sp. 20TX0035; assembly: GCF_028307215.1. GTDB lineage: Bacteria > Pseudomonadota > Alphaproteobacteria > Rhodobacterales > Rhodobacteraceae > Falsirhodobacter. Next base: position 93,384 of record NZ_JAQMHV010000009.1, read on the forward strand.
CCAGCAGGTCGCCGCGCTGGAAGCTGAGGTGGGCGTCGCGCTGTTCAACCGCGAGACGCGCCCGCCGAGCCTGAACATGCAGGGCCTTCAGCTTGTCGAGACGGCGCGGCACGTGCTTCGGATGATGCAGGACACGCGGAGCGTGCTGCAGGGCAAGAGGGTGGCCGGAAACCTCAGCATTGGGGCAGTGCGCACCAGCGCGATCGGCCTGCTTCCCCGGGCCATCGTCGCGCTGCGCGACGTTTATCCCGAACTAAGGATCAGTCTGCGGGTCGGCCTGTCCGCTGCGCTGATCGCCGACGTTCTGGCGGATCGGCTAGATATGGCGGTTGTCGCCGAGCATGTTGGCGTGCCCCAATCGCTTTCCTGGGCCCCCTTCATCCGCGAGCCGCTGGTCCTGATCGCGCCGCCGGGCACGCCGGGAACTGTGGACGAGATCGTGCGCACCATGCCCTATGTCCGCTTTCGCGCGAACGTGCCGCTGGCTCATCTGATCGATACCGAATTGGCCCGCCTCGGCCTCACGCCCGAGAATACTGCGGAGATCGACACCATCTCGGCAATCGTGGAATGCGTTTCAGCGGGTTTGGGCGTCAGTGTCGTGCCGGACATCGCGCTTCGTGAAATGGGTGCCGCCTTCGTTCGCCTGCCCTTCGGAGAGCCTCAGATCTTCCGCCAGATCGGCATCGTGCGATCTGCTTTGTCACCCAAGGATGCGCTATTCAACGACATGCACCGAAAGCTTGCGCAAATGGCAGGCATTCACGGCATTCCGCCCCGGTCAGCCTGAGGGGATGGACTTGGCACTGAGAGCGCGGAAAGCCTGCTCACGTTTGCTCCACTGACGCGGGACGTGGTTCTACCTGCTATCTGCAGCTGATCCCGAACGTCTGCAAAGGGCTCTGAGCGCCGATGCTGCTCGGCCGCGCTTGGCACCGGCCGTGCAGTAGAGGATGGGACAGAGCGGTCATTCAGCCTGCATCAAGCGTCGAGCCTATTAACGCCGTGACTAATTGCTCCCTGCTGCTTAAAGCCCACAAAGGATATTTCCCTGGGGCCATCTTGGCCGAGCTTGTTTTTTCCGCGTTCGGTAACACCTTCGATCACAGCAAACGTCCGGGATGAACATGTCAGGTCACATCGCAATCGTCGGCACGGGTCCGACAGGCATCTACACCTTCCAGCGCCTGATCGAACATCCTGATCCCCTCACGATCTCGCTGTTCGAATCCGGACCACAGGCTGGCATCGGCATGCCCTACAGTTCCGCCGCCTGCCGCAAGTCCATGCTTGCCAACATCGCCAGCATCGAGATCCCGGACCTTCCGCAAAGCTACCTGAAATGGATGACCACGCTGCCGAAGGCCGTCCTGCGCGGCTTCGGGGTCGATCCGGACACGCTCGACGATCGCCAGTTCACGCCGCGCCTGCTGCTTGGCCAGTATTTCCGCGCCCAGTTCATCGAACTGCTGCGGGACGCCGAGGCGCGGGGCCACGTTGTCCACATCCACGAGGAGACCGAGATAGTCGACATCCTGCCGGGGGATGACGGCGTCCGGGTGGCGGATGTCGCGGCGGAGCGGCAGGAGGTCTTCGACCGCCTGATCCTCGCGACGGGGCATGTCTGGCCCGAAGAGGAGGAGACAGGCCGAAGCTACTACCCCAGTCCGTGGACCGGCCTGTTCGATACGGACATCCCGCCGGTGCGGATCGGGGTGATGGGCACCTCGCTCAGTTCGATCGATGCGGCGATGGCGGTCGCGGCACAGCACGGCACCTTTGCGCGTGAGGCCGACGGGCATCTCATCTTCCGTCTCGCAGACGAGAGCAGAGATCTGAAGATCACGCTCATGTCGCGCACCGGCATCCTCCCCGAGGCCGACTTCTATTGCCCCATCCCCTATGAGCCCCTGCGCGTGATGACGGACGCGGCGCTGGAGGCAGCGTCGGAGGCCGGCGAGGACGGGTTGCTCGACCGGGTGTTCGCGCTGTTCGTCGCGGAGATCGAGGCCGAGGACCCCGTCTGGGCCGAGGCATCCGGACTGGCCTCCGCCACCGCCGACAGCATCGCAGATGCGTATTTCTCGGACCGCCTGAAACGCGATCCGTTTCGCTGGGCCGCCTCCAATCTGGCCGAGGTCGAACGCAACAAGACCGACAGGCGCGTGGTCCGTTGGCGTTACGCCATCCTGCGCATGCACGAGAAGATGGAAGCCCTGCTCGCCAACTTCTCGACGGTCGATCGCGAACGCTTCGATGCCGGGTTGAAGCGCGTGTTCATCGACAACTATGCGGCCGTGCCGTCCGAATCCATCAGGCGGCTTCTGGCGTTGCGGGATGCGGGCGTGCTGAACCTCAGCGCGCTCGGTCGGGATTACGACCGGGAAACGAATGAGTTCGGCACGACGATCGTCGCGAATGGGACCACCCACGTGTTCGACATCTTCATCGATGCTCGAGGGCAGCGTGCCATGACCAGCAAAGATCTTCCGTTTCCCAAGCTTCGGGATATGCTGCTTGATGCCGGATGCGACCTGCCGGTGATCGCGGACGACTATTCCCTCATCGCCCCCGGAGTTGGTCCAGGGCGCATCGCGATGGGGGCGATCCCCTATCTGATGCATGATCGACCTTTTGTGCAAGGCATCACCGCTGCGGCGGAAATCGGTCGAGCCATCGGCGCGGTCGAGGTGAAGACCCGATACCGTAGGCGAGCTACGGTCTGGATGGCAGCGTAGTCCGATAAAGGTTAGACAAAGGACGCGATCAGAACGCTCAAGCTGCGATTGTCGACGAGGCGGGCAGCATCCTCTGGAGTGGTCCACAATCTGTCGCGCTGTCCATATTCGGGGAAGTCATTCCGTTCTTCGAACACCTGCAAGGGGAAGACGGTAACGTCCACCTCCACGGCCGAGGGGCTGCCCGAACGCTTCACATATCGGTAGCAGCCTATCGAGGCAGGGTTCGGCGTCCCTCTGACGCCCGCCTCCTCCCATGCCTCCTGCTCGGCCGCCTGCAGCAGCGTCTTGCCTTTCATGGGCCAACCTTTCGGAATGATCCAGCGACCGGCCTCGCGGCTGGTGATCAGCAGCACGTCCTTGCAGACATCATTCTGCCGCCAGCACAGTGCGCCGCATTGGGATAGCGGCCTCCGGTCTGGTTCCTGCAAGAACGGACCGGTGGCGGAACCAACGAAACCGGCAGCCTTTGCGCAGAAATGCCACATGTTATCATCCTACCAAACGAAGAGTACGGGATCAGCTTATTCAAGATGTTGCAAGCCTTTGCATTGCGCACAATAGCGTCAGGGAGATCGAATGCCGCGCCCGACTCTAGAGCTTCAGGACAACGTTCATCATGCAATTGTAAAGCTGAGACCTGATCTCGACGGATGACGGCTTTGGGCTCTACGCTACCCCCGTTATGGTCCGACCCATACTGACACGGCATTGTTGACACGCAATTAAGACCCAGCGACACGACAGCGGCCCGCATGACACATACTGCAACGGTTCCGCCGATGACGATCCGACTGCGCCCTCACCACCTCCTCTGCCTGCTGACTTATGTAGGCAGAGGATACACCCCCGCTTTCGTGGAAAACTATGATTGCATTGCGGCGCGATTGTCTGGGGGAGAGGACATTCTCGTCGTCGCGGGCCCGGACGACATCTGCGCGCCCCTGGTCGCCGGGGAGAATGCTCATTGTCATCGGACCAGCGTGCTGGACCGGGATCGCAAAGCCGCCGAAGGCATAGGTCGCCTTCTTGGGTTGGTTGTTTCCCAAGGCACGCGCATCGCGAACACTCCCGCGCTGCTTCAGCGGATGAGGTCGGATTACGCGGCCAGAGCGATCCGTTCCGCTTGCATTGGTTGCGAATAGTCCGGTCTCTGCACATATGTTGCGGAGGCAGGATACAAGGAGGTCCGCGTCCGAAGGTAGTAAAATGACCGCAAAGGACCTTGGACGCCAATGCTGCTCGGCCATGCATGGTATCGACCGCGTCACGAAGGACGGGGCGAAACTGCTCTTCCAGGCACGTAAGCCATGGCTTTCAGCACGGTTCACGATGCTGCTCGCCCAGATTACTTGCCCGCACGCAGGCCCTCATCGCAGCTCGCACGATAGCTAGTTGTCCAATAGAACTGCGAGATCGGACAGCACGTCAGGTTGGCCCCGACCCTGCGCTGCAGGACGTGCCTCGCTCCGTTGTCTTCAGCTGTTGCTCGAAATCCTCTGCCACGTCTTCCACTGTGATGGTGTCGAACTGTGCGAGCAGGCGCGTTTCGGCGTCCTTTAGCGTCGTATCAAGCCGCCGGTCCACGGCCTGTTCGACAAGGCAGAAGGAAAGTTCCGCTTCGGGACCGATATTGAACAGCGGTGGAGCGCCAACCCCTTCGTAGACGTCACGCAGGCTGATCTTGTCCAAGCTACGTGTCAGCTGCCATCCGCCGCCGTGGCCCTTCTCCGACATCACGACCCCCCGGTCGCGCATCCCGGCCATCATCCGGCGGACCACCACCGGATTGGTCGCGATCATGCGCGAGATCTGCTCAGACGTCGCGCGTTCGACATGCCGGTCCATGTGGATCAGCACATGCAGCATGCGGGACAAACGGAGATCACGGGGCATGGCGGTCCTCTGAAAGCAGTGCATCCCAATAGCATGTTTCATGCAACAAGCAAAGTTTCATGTCTTGCGTCTTGATAGGGAATCACGCAACATTGGGTGATACATGAAAGGTATCATCATGACGTATGATGTCATCATCCTCGGGGGAAGCTTCGCCGGTCTTTCCGCCGCCATGCAGCTTGCTCGCGCCCGAAGGTCGGTGGCGGTCGTGGACAACGGGCGGCCGCGCAACCGCTTCGCGGCCACTTCACACGGTTTTCCGGGGCAGGATGGGCGCTCGCCTGTGGCGATCCGAAGCGACCTTCCCGCTGAACTGGCGGCTTACTCCACCGCCTCCCTCCTTGACGGTGCGGCCACTCGTATCGTGCGAGAGGATGAGCACTTCCGCATCACGCTCGGGGATGGCACAGAACATGCCGCGCAGCGCGTGGTGCTGGCCTACGGCATGCGCGACGATCTTCCGGACCTGCCTGGTCTGGTGGAACGATGGGGCGTCAGCGTCCTGCATTGCCCTTACTGCCATGGCCACGAACTGTGCCAGCAGCCGGTGGGTGTTCTGGGACGGGATGCGGGCTCGTTCCACCAGGCGATGCTGCTGCCGGACTGGGGTCCGACCACGCTGTTCACCCAGGGGTTCTTTGAGCTTCCCACTGATCATGTCGAAGCGCTGACCGCACGCGGCGTCACCATTGAATGCGAGCCCGTGGTGGCGCTCGTCGGCGATGCGCCGGCGCTTCGGGCGGTGGAACTGCGCGACGGACGCCGTGTCGCGCTTGCGGGCCTGTTCCTTGCGACCCGGACCGCACCTGCCTGCGATCTGGCCGAGCGATTGGGATGTGTCCTGCAGGATGGCCCAACGGGACCGTTCGTGACGGTCGATGCGATGCAGGCCACGTCGGTTCCGGGGGTCTTCGCCGCGGGCGATCTGGCCAGCCCTGTGCCAAATGCAGTCCGCGCCGCCGCGGCGGGGGTGATGGCCGGCAGCGCCGCGCACCGTTCACTGATCTTCGACCCCCATCTTTCCGGCGGGAGGAATGCGGGATGACCCATCAGGAGTTCTGGAACGACCTCTATCGCAAGGCATCCCCCGCCTCCTCCGGCGCGCCGGGCCTCGCGCTGGCCCAGTTCACCGGGCCGCTCGCGGCAGGGCACGCACTGGAACTGGGCTGTGCGCGAGGTGACGATGCCGTCTGGTTGGCACGGCAGGGATGGACGGTGACCGCGACCGACATCTCGACCGTTGCCCTCGGCTATGCCGAGGAAAATGCGCGTCGGGCCGGCGTTGCCCATCGCCTAAGTTTCGAGGCGCATGACCTTGCCGTCTCCTTCCCCAAGGGGCGCTGCGATCTGGTCACTGCCAGTTTCCTTCACTCACCGCAGGACTGGCCGAGGGCCAAGGTCCTGGCGCAGGCGGCCGAGGCCGTAAGCGACGCCGGGCACCTGCTGATCGTGGAGCATGCTTCGCGTGCCCCATGGTCATGGGCGCCGGAGACCACGCGCTATCCGACGGCCGAAGACACGCTGGCGTCGCTGCGCCTGCCCGACGATATGTGGCAGCGGCTCTGCGTCTGCCAGATCGCGCGACGCGCTTCCGGTCCGGACGGTCAGGAGGCTACCGTCACCGACAACATCATCTTCCTGCAACGCTTGGCCGGAGCGGAAACATGACCAACGGCGACCTGCTCTTCAGCCCCCTCCGCCTGCCGCGCGGACCCAAGATCGCGAACAGGTTTGTCCTTGCCCCCCTTACCAATGGCCAGAGTGTAGAGGACGGCGTCCTGTCCGATGACGAATACCGCTGGCTGACGCTTCGCGCCAAGGGCGGCTTCGGGCTGAAGACCACCTGTGCCAGCCATGTTCTGCCCGAGGGAAAGGGCTTTGCAGGGCAGCTCGGATGTTTCAGCGATGAGCATCTTCCCGGGCTGCGGCGGCTCGCCGCCGGCCTTCGCGACAACGGCGCGGTGTCCGCGCTGCAACTGCATCATGCCGGAAGCCGTGCGCTGCCCGAGGTCGGCAACAGGGTCGGCCCGAGCGCCGACATGAATGGCACCCGCGCCATGACCGAGGATGACATCGAGATCGCCGTTGCAAGCTTTGCACAAGCCGCACGCCGTGTCGAATTGGCGGGGTTCGATGGCGTCCAGATCCACGCCGGGCACGGCTATCTGATCGCTCAGTTCCTTTCTCCCGAACTGAACCGCAGGACAGACCGTTGGGGCGGCGCGCCCGAGAACCGAGCCCGATTCCTCTTCGACATCCTGCATCGCATCCGCGCCACCTGCGGGCCCCGGTTCCAAGTCGGCATCCGGTTGTCCACCGAGCGGTTCGGCCTGATTTTGCCGGAGATGATCGAGCTGGCCCGGATGCTTTTTTCGGATGGAGGTATGGATTATCTCGACCTGTCGCTTTGGGACGTCCGCAAGGCGCCGAAAGACGCATGTTACGCTGGGCGCAGCCTGATGTCACTGTTCACGGACCTCGATCGTGGCAGGGCGGCACTCGGTGTCGCGGGCAGGATCATGAACGCTCAGGTCGCGCGGGACGTTCTTTCAGCAGGCGCGGACTATGCCGCCATAGGCAAGGCGGGCATTCTGGCGCATGACTTCCCTCAGCGCGTCCGGCAGGATCCTGCATTCGTGTCACGCCCCCTGCCGGTCTCCGCACATGACCTGAAGGAGGAAGGCATTGGTGAGCGGTTCATCGACTATTTGCTTGGTCAGCGCGGCTTTATCACACCGTGACGAGTATGTCGTAACTTTGCCCGCCTTGACGGTCCAGCCATGCCCGCATGAACCGTTCTCACATCCCGAAACGCAGCGTTCGGCGCGCTGAATCGCGACCTCAGACCGTCGCTCCATTCCACCTCCGTGCCGGCCGCGCTCCGTGCCGAACTCGCCTTCGATATTGAAAAGTCATCATCTAGATCAGTGCCTTATGCCTTCAATGCCGAGCTTTGGGTGGCCCTTCGGCGGGATTTCGCTATAACCCTGCCCCATGACAAGCAAATTGTGCGTGACAAACGCGATGAAGTTCTTCGGCGACAGGACGTCCGAAGCGCTTGAGCGGCTTTCGCTTGGCGAAGGCAAGGCAGAAATCTACGAGGCCACGGGCGTCACCGTCGGCGTTCACGACGTGAACTTCGAGGTCGAACAGGGCGAGATCTTCGTGATCATGGGCCTGTCGGGGTCGGGCAAGTCGACTCTGGTGCGGATGCTGAACGGGCTCGTGCCCCCCACGTCCGGCAAGATCCGGATCGACGGCACCGACATCGCGTCCTGCACGCCCGACGTGCTGCGCGACGTGCGCCGCCGGAAGATCGCAATGGTGTTCCAGCACTTCGCGCTCTTCCCGCACCGCACGATCCTGGAAAACGTGGCCTACGGGCTGAAGGTCAAGGGGATCGGCACGAACGAACGCCTGACAAAGGCCCGCGCGGCGTTGGAGCAGGTGGGCCTTGGCGCGCAGGCGGACAGCTTCCCGGCCCAGTTGTCCGGGGGCATGCAGCAGCGCGTGGGCATCGCGCGCGGTCTGGCCACGGATGCCGAGATCATCCTGATGGACGAGCCTTTCGGCGCCCTCGACCCGCTGATCCGTCGCGAGATGCAGGAAGAACTCCTGGAGTTGCAACGCAAGCTTCGCAAGACCATCGTCTTCATCACCCACGACCTGAACGAGGCGATGCTTCTGGGCAACCGCATCGCGATCATGAAGGACGGGCGCTTCGTGCAGGTCGGCACCCCGCAAGAGATCGTGGCCCAGCCAGCCGACGACTATGTCGCGGCCTTCATGGCCGACATCGACCGCGGGCGCGTCTTCACCGCGGGCGACGTGGCGCAGCCGGCAGTGATCGTGAACGCCGGCAGCGCGCCGGCCACAGCACTTGCGCAACTGGATCGGGCCGATGCCGATGCCGTCCACGTGATCGGGGCGGGAGGCCTCGAAGGGGTAGCCACCTATCGCGACATCGCCCGCGCGGTGCGGGACGACGGCGCACTGTCCGACGCGGTGCAGAACGACATGCCCGTCACGGGTCCGGACACGCCGCTTCACCAGCTTTACGAGGCGGCGAGCTCGGGCCTTCCCGTGGCCGTGACGGATGGCGAGGGCCGCCTGACAGGCGTGGTGGAGCCGAAGGTCGTGCTCGCCCATCTGTCGGGCGTCGTCCCGGAACCGGAGCCGGAGAAGCCGGCGGCTTGATCCGCCGCACTCTGCAGTCCCACCAGCATATCAGGCAGCCATGACACCTTCCGAAATTCTGATGATTCCGATCAATGATTGGGTGAACGACTTCGTTCGCGGTTTTCTCGTTCCGAACTTCCGCCCCTTCTTCCGCGCCATGCAGGTTCCGGTCGCGGGCCTTCTCAACGCGCTGGACGCCCTGTTCGCCTTCATTCCCATGCTCGTCATGACCGCGCTGTTCGCCGTCGCCTCGTGGCGGGCGGTGGGACGCGGAATGGCGCTCTTCACCGTGATCGGCCTGTGCTTCATCGACATGATCGGCCTTTGGGCCGAAACGATGACGACGCTGTCGATGATCGTGACCTCCGTCCTGTTCTGCGCCGTGATCGGCATCCCCGCGGGGATCCTCGCCGCGCGCAGCGACACGACCTGGCGCATCATGCGTCCGATCCTCGACATCATGCAGACGGTGCCCTCCTTCGTCTATCTGGTGCCGATCGTGATGCTGTTCGGCGTCGGCATGCCCCCCGGCATCATCGCCACGGTGATCTTCGCCCTGCCCCCGATCATCCGCATGACCAACCTCGGCCTGCGCGGCGTGCGCGCCGACCTGGTCGAAGCGGCGGAGTCCTTCGGCTCCACCCGCTGGCAGATGCTGTGGGACGTGCAGTTCCCGCTGGCCCTGCGCACCATCATGGCAGGCCTGAACCAGACGCTGATGCTGGCGCTGTCGATGGTCGTGATCGCGGCCCTGATCGGCGGCGGCGGGCTTGGCCTTGTCGTCAACACGGGCCTTGGTCGTCTGGACGTGGGCGGCGCGACGGCGGGCGGGATCGGGATCGTGATCCTCGCGATCATCCTCGACCGCATCAGCCAGGGCCTGGCCGAGCGCGGGTCCGACCGGACCTCCCTGCTGTCCGTTCTCAAGGGATACGTCCGGCCGCAGCGACCTGCGACCCGGACGGCCTGACATCTCGTTCCCCGCGGGCCGTTCGGCCTGCCTTCACCGCGGCCGCCCCGCCCGGGCACGGCCATGCCTTCACGCAAAGGATACACGATGAAGACCCCTACCCTGATCCTCGCCGCCCTTCTTTCCACCGCCGCGCCCGTTCTGGCACAGGACCTGCCGGGCGACGGCAAGACAGTGAACCTCGCCCGCCCGACATGGGATACCAGCTGGTTTCATACCGAGATCTACAAGCAGCTGCTGAAAGAACTCGGATACACCGTCAATGGCCCGCAGACGCTGGACAATCCGCCCTTCTATCAGGCCGTGGCCTACGGCGACGTGGACATGTGGCTGGACGGCTGGTTCCCGCTGCACGACACCTATCGCCCGATCTTCGAGGAATCGGCCGAAGTGGTGGGCGCCGTCGCCCCCGGAGGCGCAATGGAAGGCTACCTGGTCGACAAGGCCGCGGCCGACGAACTCGGCATCACCAGCCTCGACGACTTCAAGCGTCCGGAAGTGCGCGAGGCTTTCGATCGCAACGGCGACGGCAAGGCCGACATGGTGGCGTGCCCTCCGGGCTGGGGCTGCGAAGTCGGCATCAGCGAGCATATTGAGGGATATGAACTGGGCGACGACATCAACCTGATCAAGGCGGGCTACGCTGCTGCCATGGCGGATGCGGTTGCAGCGTATCAGGGTGGTGAGCATATCCTGTTTTACACATGGACGCCGAACTGGACCCTCAACGAGCTGGTTCCCGGCGAGGATGTGGTCTGGATCCAAGTGCCCGACCGCGAGGTGGATCTGAACCTTGCCCCGGCCGAACCGATCGCCGACATCGACGGTTGCGTTGCCAACCCGTGCCGTCTCGGTTACCCGGCCAGCGACATCTCCGCCGTCGTCAACACGAACTTTCTGGAAGACAACCCGGCGATCCGCGAATTGCTCGAAGCAGCGGAGATTCCGGTCAAGGACATCTACACCCAGAACGCCGCGATGAACGCGGGCGACGACGACATCGAGGCTCAGGCCGCCGACTGGATCGAGAAGAACCGAGATACAGTCGACGGTTGGATCAAGGCGGCCGTCGACGCAAAATCCTGACGTCTTCAGGGCTTCGCGGGGAATCTCACGTCTCCTCCCGCGAAGCCTCGATGTCGGGGCCTTGCACTCGGTTGCGTCGACTTCGACCGTCGAGGAGCGATACCCCGTCGTGATGCGGGAGTGACCTGCTTCGACGATCGATCATGCCAATCGCTCAGCGGGGCTCTGCACAGGCGATATCGGCAGGAAGCGCGCGCATCACCTCGGCGGCACCTTGGAAACTGATGGGATAGGCCCGCTCACGTTCCACCGCCATGACATGCCCTCCGAAGCCCTGGAGAAAGCCGGGTGCCGCGCGGTCGAACGCGTTGCGCGGGGTGTCCGGCGTCTCTTCCCGGCTGGACAGGTAGGTCAGGACCAGCACATCCGCCCGGAGCGCGCCCGCCATCTCGGCGCTGACCACAGTGCGGGACTGGCTTTCAGGCACCATCCCCGCCGCATCGGCCAGCGTCAGGCCGAGCGTGTCCAGCGCCATCGTTACTCCACCATAGTGGCGGAGGATCGTCAGCGTTCCGTCACGGTCGTTCGCCAGTACCGGCAGGTACGTGCAGGCGGAAAGGTCCCGCCCGCCGGCCACGCCCTGCGCATCGGCCTGGAAGGCCGCCAGCTTTGCCTCGAACAGCTCACTCCGGTTCACCCAGCCCGCAAAGGCGCGGTAAAGATCCAGCGGGTCGCGCCCCCCTTCCGGGTCCATGATGATGGTCGGCGCGACAAGAGCCAGCTGGTCGCGCTGATCCAGCGTGTCGCCGAGGTTGCCGATGATGAGGTCGGGTCGCAGCGCGGCCACCTGCTCAGGATCCGTCTGCCCGTGAATCGAGGCGAGGGGCACCTCTGGCACCGTCATGCCGAACAGCTCCTCCGCCGAACGGACGTAGAGGCTGCCGTCGGATCGCAGTCGGGCAGAGGTTCCGGCCAGCGGCACTCCGAGCTCCGCCGCCATGACGGTGGTGATCCAGTCGTGCAGCGACACCACCCGCTGCGGATCGTCCGGGATGGTGACGGTGAAGCCCGCATCATCGGTAATGTCCTTTGCCAGCAACGGCAGGGGAAGCAGAAGGGCGGCAAGCACAAGGCGGATCATGGTGTCCCTAACGGTTCAGGCGGCGGTCTGCCGCGATGGCAAGCAGAAAGACGACGACCCCCGCAACCGAGGTCATGAGCCCGGCCGGCACCACCAGCGGGGCAAGGGCGGCGCGACCTGCCGTGTCGGCCAGCAGCAGGATGCCGCCGCCCAGGATCATGCCGGTGACCAGCACCTCCGTCGGGGCATCGCCGACCAGCCGCCGCGCGACGTAGCCTGCTATTAGCCCGAGGAACGAGATGGGACCGCAGACCACCACCACCGGCGCCGACAGCGCCGCCGCCAGCAGCACCAGCGCAGGCAGCAGGCGGCGGGTGTCCACCCCCACTCCGCGAGCGGCGTCATGCCCCAGTAGCAGCGGTGCCAGATGCCGCGACAGCGCCAGCAGCAGCGGCACTGTGACCAGAGCCCAGACCGCGATCAGGCGCAGGTCGCCCGCCGACACGCCGGCAAGGCTGCCCCGTGACCACACGGCCAGTCGGGCAAACCGCGTGGCGTCGCCCGAGGTCATCACGATCTCGGTGACCGATCCCAGCACGATGTTGACGGCAAGGCCGACCAGCACGATCCCGCCCCCCGCCAGCGTTCCGCGCCCGAGGCCCAGGACCAGCACAGACACCGCCAATGCGCCCCCCAGCCCGACCCAGACCAGCGCCCCCGATCCAAGTCCGAACACGAGCCCGCCGATCAGGATCGCCACGACCGATCCCTGAGACAGGCCCAAAAGGCCCGGATCGGCGAGCCCGTTGCGCGACACGGTCTGAAGGATGATCCCCGAGGCCGCCGTCATCGCCCCGCCCAGCAAGGCGACAAGGATGCGGGGGCGGCGCAGGTCCCCGATCAGCCCCTCGCCGCGCAGGGCGGACAGGCGTTCGGTGGCGGTGGTGGGCGTGGCACCCGCGCCTATGGCGATCCAGACCAGCGCCGCAACCGCCGCCAGAAGTACCGGCAGTGCCCACAGGAACCGGCGTGACACCTGCGCCGAGAAGGGTCCGGTCCGGAGGATCATGCGCGCCCCCTGCGCACCAGCGCCAGCACCATCACAAGGAAGATCGCCCCGCCCGACAGGCCCATGACCGTGCCCACATGCAGCACGCGCGGGGCCAGCGCCACCCGTGCCAGAATGTCGGCCAGCATCAGCAGGCACGGCCCCGTCAGCGCGACGGCGACCAACGTCGCGCGGCCCGTTTCGCCCATCGCAAGCTTCACCAGATGCGGCACGACAAGCCCGATGAACCCGATCGGTCCGACCACGACCACCGCCGCCACCGCCAGCAGCACCGCCAGCGCCAGCGCCAATCCCTGCAACAGCGCGGTGTTAACTCCCAGCAGACGGGCCTGATCTTCGCCCGTGGTCAGCAGGTCGAGCTGTGGGCACAGGATCAGGGCGATTGCCAGCGCCACTGCCACGACCGGCAACACCACCGGCAGGGCCAGATAGTCGAAGTTCCCGATATCGCCCACCAGCCACCCCATCAGATCGCCGAACAGATCGGGATCCAGCGAAATGACGAAGGTGGACACCGAACTGCACAGGATCCCGATCATCGAGCCTGCGAGCACCAGATCCAGCCGCCTGTCGCCCTGCCCCGCGATCAGCCGCGAGGCCAGCAGCGTCGCTCCCATTGCCGCCGTGCCGCCGATCAGCGCGGGGAACAGGAGCGTGCCGCCCGACATCCCGAAGAACATCGCCAGCACCACCGCCACCGTCGCCCCCGCGTTGATCCCGAGGGTGGAGGGGGAGACGAGGACATTCTGCATCACCTTCTGGAGCACCAGCCCCGCCACCGCCAGCGCCGCGCCCACGGTGCAGGCTACGGCGACGCGCGGCAGACGCTGTTGCAGGATGATCGTGTCGGTGAAGTCCCGCGGCGGCCCGGTCAGCGCCTCCAGCACCCGTGCGGGCGGGATCCACAGCGCCCCGAACGCCACCTGAATCAGCGCGAGCACAGCCAGCAGAACGACCAGAACACCCAGCCTCATCGGTCCACCGGCAAGTGGATCACCGCGCCCTGTATTCTGACGCCGTGGGTGCGCACGCCGAAGACGCGGTGGATCGCGGCTTCGGTCAGCACCCCAGCCGGAGTGCCAACCCCCACCATCCGCCCGTCCTGCATCAGCGCGATCCGGTCGGCATAGATCGAGGCTTGCGTGAAATCATGCAGCACCGCCACCACCGCCCGCCCGTCGCGTGCCGCTCGCTTCGCCCGCCGCAGCAGCCCGTATTGGTGGCGCAGGTCGAGAAAGGTCGTCGGCTCGTCCAGCAGCAGCACCTCGCCGCCCTGCGCCAGCACCATCGCCATCCGCATGCGCTGCACCTGCCCGCCCGACAGCTCCCCCATCCGGCGAAGGGCGAGGTCGGCGACCTCCATCTCGGCCAGCGCGGCATCGATGACGTCGTCGTCGGCGGCGCTGCGGCGGTTCAGGAACCCCTGATGACAGTGCCGCCCCATCGCCACCATGTCGCGCGCCACCATCGCCTGCGGCACGCCGGACCCTTGCGTCAGCAGCGCGACATGCCGTGCGAAGCGGCGGCGGGAGAAGGTCGCGATATCCCGCCCCATCACCCGCACCGTGCCGGAGGCGGGGCGCTCCAGTCCCGCCATCAGCCGCATGAGGGTGCTCTTCCCGCTGCCGTTCGGGCCGACGACGGCCACGAACTCCCCCGCGGCGACGGACAGCGACACCCCGTGCAACACGGGCCTTGCGCCATAGCCGAAGCTGGCCGAACATACCTCCAACGGGTGCATCAGAAACGATAGTCCAGCTTGGCCATCACCGAACGCGGTGCGCCGGGATCGTTCTCGTTCTCGCCCGCCGTGGTGGCGATGTAGTCCTCGTCCGTCACGTTGCGGATCATGACCGAAATTTCCGCCCGGTCCGACACTGGAAAGGCGGCCATCGTGTCCAGACGGGTGTAACTTTCCACCTCGAAACTGTTGTCGAGATCGCCCTTCCGGTCGCCCACATGCACGATGCCCGCGCCCAGCGTGATGTCCGACGGCAGCGTGTAGGTCGTCCAGAGGCTGGCGGTGACATTCGCTACGCCCGCCAGCCGGTTGCCCTCGATCTCCGTCTCGTCCCGGGTCACCTCGCTGTGCAGCACGCCCGCTGAAGCGCGGATCGCCCATGCGTCGGTGACATTGCCGATCAGGTCCGCCTCGATCCCCCGCACCCGCTGTTCGCCGGTCAGGATGCTGAAATCGCTGTCGAAGGGATCGCTCGTCGCCACGTTCGTCTTGGTGATCTGATAGGCCGAAATCGTCGCGGTCAGGTCCGGGCGGATGTCCCATTTCGCGCCGATCTCGAATTGCTCGCCCTCCTCGGCGTCCAGCGGGTCCCGGTTGCGGTCCGTGCCCGATTGCGGCTGGAAGCTCTGCGCCCAGCTTGCATAGAGCGACAGGTCATCACGCGGCTGCCAGACAAGGCCCACGCGGCCCGTCACCGCCTCTTCGCCGACCTTCGTCAGCTCGTCGTCGAAATGGTTGGCGTTCGTCGTATCATAGGTGTCGTAGCGCAGCCCCACCAGCGCCTTCCATTGCGGCGAGAAGGTGATCTGGTCCTGCACATAGGCCGACCGCGCCAGCACCCGTTCGTCGTAGCTGGCGTTCGGGGTGACGGGCGGACGGGCCGCGCCGTGGACGGGATCGTAGACATCGATGGGTGCGATGTTGGCGCGGCCGCTGTCGAATTCCATCCGCCCGTCCGTGAACTCCACCCCCGTCAGGACGGTGTGGTCGACGGTGCCCGTGGCAAAGCGCAACTCCGCCTCCAGCCGCGCGTCGAGGTTGCTCGTATCCTCCGTCCGGTCGGTGTAGCGGCGCGACAGGGTCGTGCCCTCCACCCCGCGATTGTCGATGCCGGTGTCATGCACGAAGGCGTTGTCATAGGACAGCCAGCCGCGCAGCGTGACGGCGGCGTTCAGGTCGTGTTCGGCCCCCAGGGTGGCGCGGGTCTTGCGGGCGTCGATCATCGACCACTCCTCGCCCAGCCACGTGTCATAGGGTTCCAGCACCTCGCCGTCGGGCATCAGCGGCACGCCCCGGTCGAAGGGCTGCTTCATGTGGGTGTAATCGAGGCCGAAGGTCAGGCGCGTTGTGTCCGTCGGCTCCCAAGCGAGAGAGCCGCCCGCGAATTGCCGTTCGCTTTTCGGGCGCCCGTTGAGGAAGCCGTCCTCGGTCTGTGCCGCCCCCGTGATGCGGCCCGACAGGGTTCCGGCGGCGTTCAGCGCGCCCGTCGCCGTCCCCTCGGCCCGAGCGAAACCGTAGCTGCCGCCTTGCAGCGTGACCGACCCGCCCGGCACCGGATCGGGCTGGCGGGTCACGAGGTTGATGATCCCGCCGGGACTGCCCCGCCCGTAAAGCACCGAGGCGGGGCCTTTCAGGACCTCCACGCGTTCAACGCTGGCAAGATCCGCCATCACTTCGGGCCGGTCGCTAGCGGCGTTGGCGACGGTGCCGTCGATGGCATAGGCGTCCGCCTCGAACCCGCGCAGAAGATAGCTTTCGCCGCGATTGGCGGAGGTCGACTGCTCCGTCAGGCTCGGCACGCCTTCCAGCGCGGCGGTCAGGCTCGTGACCTGCCGCTGCTCGATCTCCTCTCGGCCCACGACGGCCACGGTCTGTGGGATGTCGCGCAGAGGCGTGTCGGTGCGCGTGGCGGTCATGGCACCCGTGGCGCGCAGGCCCGTCGCACCTTGGACGATGATGGGATCAAGAACGGTCACGTCACCGGTTTCCGCTCTCTGATCCGGCCGCACGATGGCATAGCTGCCCGGACCAACCATCCGCCATGTCAGGCCCGTGCCGGACAGTGCGGCGGCCAGCGCCGCCTCCACATCCGCAAGCCCGGAGGCGCCCGCCGTCTGCTGCCCCGCAACCAAGGTCGAGGGCGCGATGATCTGCACTCCGGCCTGTCCTCCGATCGCCGTCAGCGCCGGACCGAGGGCACCTGCGGGCACGCTCAGCGCCTGTGCCTGAACCGGACCGGCAAAGGCGGTGGCCAGCGCGCCGGCGGCCATCAGATGTCGGATCATTGTCGTCTCCATGTCCCTTTTTGAAGAAGACGTGCGGGGGCGATGATCCCTCACCCCCCAAAGCGATAATTTTTGTCGGGTATCAGGTGGACAGAACCGTCAGCCACGGCAGGTCGTGGCGGGTGATCGGCAGCGCGGCGACCAGCGCGTCCAGCGCCGCCTCGGGCCGGGTCGCATCGAAGGTGCCCGTGACCGCCATGTCGCGATGGTCGCCGCGCAGGATGATCCGCCCACCGCGCCAGCGTTCGAGGTCCGCCACCACCTGCCGCAGCGGGCGGTCGTGGAACACCAGCCGGTCGGACGTCCACGCCGTCTCCGTCTCGCTGAGGGGGGCGACATGCAGGGCGTCGTCCAGCGACACCTCCTGCCCCGCCGCCAGCGCGATCGTCGAGCGTTGCAGAGGATGCAGGCGCACCTCTCCGGCATGGCAGGCGACGGTGGCTTGACCGTCCCACAGATGGATCGTCACCTCCGCCGCGCGGGCGGCGATGCGGCAGCGTGGGGCGATGATCTGGTATTCGGTGGCCCCCACGCGCAGGCGGGCGCGTCCGGCGCGGACATGGACGTGGCGCACGGGCGCATCCAGGTTGGCGCGGCTCGCGGCATCCAGCAGCAGGTCCGCGCCGTCCGGCAGGGGCAGGCGGGCTAAGCGGGCCGCGGGCGTCGCGAAATCCGATCGCGGCCAGACCAATGCCGCCCCCGCCGAGGCCGCGACGAGCCCGCCGCCGCCCATGGCAAGGACGCGGCGGCGGGACAGACGCGCGGGTCCGACGGCGGCGACATCGCGCAGATCGCCAAGCTCTCCCCACATCTCCTCGACCGCGCGAAAGGCGGCGGCATGGCCGGGGTCGGCCAGCCAGCGGCAATGGGCCTCCCGCTCCGCCCCGGTGCAGTGGGGGGAGCGGAGGCGCACGAACCGGGCGCAGGCGTCGTCGCGCAGGCTCACGCGTCGTCCTCGACGGCGGCGCGGCAGCGGATCAGGGCCTTTACCAGCAGCTTTTCCACCGCGCTGATGCTGATGCCCATGCGGAGGGCGATTTCGGCATGGCCGAGGTTCTCGAACCGCGCCAGCACGAAGGCCTCACGCTGGCGAGCGGGCAAGGTTTCCACAGCTGCGCGCAGAAGGCACAGCTTGCGCGCGGCGTCGATCCGGCGTTCCACCGACGGTCGTGCATCGGCCACATCGCCGGTCAGGGCATCAGTCCGGCCCGCCCGCCGGTGTCGGTCGATGACAAGGCGCTGCGCCGCCCGCACCAGATAGGCGCGGGGGCGCAGGATTTCCGTCGTTGGAGGCAGGCGCGCAAGGCGCAGATACAGTTCGTGCAGCACATCCTCGGCATCCACCGCCACCGTCCGCCGCAGACGCGACAGGAGCCGGGGGTAGATGCGGACGACGAGATCGGCCAAGGGATGGATGTCCTGCATGAGCTACCGCGATCAGACGTGTGCAATGGCTCGGCGGACGCCTGGCGGTGGGCGCTGGTTATCCTGTCGGGCACGAGATGTCACGTCCGACGTCGGTCACGAGACATACCGGCGACAAAGGCTCCCGATATGGAGTCGATCGTCAGCAGATGCCATTGCATGCCATCATCACATCCGCTCTCCTCCGGAATCCATCGGCCGACGAATCGCGAACGTCCGGCGATCGACAGGAGCCGCCTCATGCAATCGCTCGCCCCACCTTCGTCCGAGAGACGCATCGGCGTCATCTCGGACACCCACGGCCTGCTGCGCCCCGAGGCGCTGAGGGCCCTCGAAGGCGTCGACCGCATCCTGCACGCGGGCGAAGTGGGCGATCCCGACCATCTCGACGTGCTGGCGCGCATCGCCCCCGTGTCGGCGATCCGCGGGAACATCGACCGGGGCCCCTGGGCGGAGGCCTTGCCGGAAACGGCTACCCTCGCGATCGGAGGTATGCGCATCCACTTGATCCATGACCGGAAGACCCTGCGGGCGGATCCGGACGCGGAAGGATGGGATGTCGTGATCTCCGGCCACTCCCACAAGCCAGGCATCGAGGAGACCGGAAGCGTTCTCTGGCTGAACCCGGGTGCCGCCGGCCCGCGCCGCTTCCGTCTGCCGGTCACGCTGGCCTTCCTTTGGAGGGGAGCCGACCGCCCCCATGCGGTAATCCACCCCCTCCCTGTCTGACCTGCGCCGACGTGACGACTGCAGAGATCCGGATGCAACGATGCCCGTGCATGTCATCCCCATGCCCCTTTCCTGGATCCACGGAAACACCGGGTTTCCGGCGTGCCCCAAGGTCCAAGGCTCTCCATCCACGTGCCTCCGCAGGTATTCCCCGGTGCGAACGATATGTAGTTCTCATGCCCTGAGAAAAGCGGAGAGCCTCGTGGAGACGCGGGAACGCGGGAGGCACCCAACCCCGTCCAGCCGCAGAGATAGCCCTCAGGCACGCTCTGCGTCGCCCCCGGGTGATCGGTGCCTGGGCGGGGCTTTCGCAGACGATGGCACCACGGGCAGCGGCGTAACCGGCGTAACCGGCGTAACCCGGATGTAACGTCCTCGGTTACGCACAAGCCCATGGTAAGCCTATGAGAATATGTATCTGTATCTATATAACGTATAATACAGGTATAGACATAGAGAGAGTCATCCTCCTATCCCATGAGAGACATTCACCCCCATAAACACATTCATCCCCGGTTACATCGTTACATCGGTTACACCCCCTCATTCTCGCAATGAGAACAATGCCTTGCATGTAACCGCAACTGTGACGAGCCACGTTACATAGGGGAGGTTTCGGGTCGTTCGACCCGCCGGAGGGGCCTGAAGCGGGCACGGGCCGCGACATGGGCCACATTTCACCCCATTTCGGTGATCCCAGGTTGTTGGGAAGGGACCGCACTCTGCGAAAATGCCCCCGGCGGACTTCGATCGGGCACGGGAAACGGCATCCGGAGCACACCGGACTCATTCGGCCCACCGTTCCCCCGCCCCCGCCCTTGCAACCCCCTGTCTTTCATCGTCATCATCGCGGGATGGGAAGACGACAACGTGAGGGGCGATGGGCTGGTTTAACGACGGAGCGGGTTCGAAACACGCGACAACGATGCAAGAAGCACCCGGGACATCGACTAGGGCCGCATCGTCCACTCCGCGTCCTTCCGCAGGCTTTAGGGCAAGACGCAGATCCTGAGCCTCGGCGACAGCGACTTCTACCGCACGCGCCTGACCCATTCGCTCGAGGTCGCCCAGATCGCGACGGGGCTCGTGCGCCAGCTCGCGAAGACCTTCCCGGATCATGGGGCGGTTCTCCATCTGCCCTGCCAGAGCATGATCCTCGCGATCAGTAGCACCCATGATCTTGGGCATCCGCCGTTCGGGCATGGTGGCGAGGTGGCGCTGAACTACTGCATGCGCGACCATGGCAGGTTCGAGGGCAACGGCCAGACCCTCTTGATCCTGACCCGGCTCGAGACGTTGTCGAAAGATGCCAGCGCCAATCTCACTCGGAGATCGCTCCTCGGGACCTTGAAATACCCCGCCCCCCCTGCCCTCCTTGCCCGTCAGCCCTCCCCGGCATCCCTTTCCACGCGCGATGATGGCGTCGCGGCCGGTTACCTCGGCGTTCTGAAGTAATCGTGGCGACGCCCTGCCCGGGTCCGGACTAAAGTTGGAACAGAGATATTATCGCCACCAACATGTGCGCCAAACACATCCCCGCGCAGGGCATCGTCAGGGAGACGCACCCCGATGGCTTGGTGACCATCGACGCCAGGCTGTCCCACACGGTAACGGGCGACCGGTCGCGAGCAACGTCCGTCCCGCAGCGTCGACCGACCGTAAACAATTCGGTTTGGTGTGGCCGCCATCGAAGCTGCCCACCGCGGTGGATATGCTCGGGGTCTCTGCTAACGTCGGCCGCTTAAAATCACGCCTGAAGCCGGACACGTGCCCACTGGCAGGTGTACCTAAGCTTGGCCTCTTGTCCACCGCGGTGGACAGCAGATTGTGAAGGTGCCTCCCGGCCGGCTCGAGCGTGGCCTAGTTTATCCCGACCACGGTCTCGTGCCGTATGACGGTCACCTCGGCGCGCAACAAGAAGCGTGGAAGTGTGCATGCGCGTCTGCTAGGATGGGTAGCTACGGCGTGACCTGGCGCAGCTATTCCATGTTTCTCGCCGTGCTTCGCACGCTCGCGCGGCCACGGTCCACCGCGGTGGACGCAACCCCGGCGTTCTCTTGCCAACTTCGGGGGCTTCAGTTGCAATAGGGCGCATCGCATCTCCCGGAGTATCTGCAACGAGCTGTGTCGGGTGAATGGTGACCCTGCAACCTGTCCACCGCGGTGGACAGCCCGTCACGTCCTGCGACGGCCGGGAAGCCCTCGGGTGCCGAATCGACCACACGGAGCGATGCGACTGCACCGCGG
This sequence comes from Falsirhodobacter sp. 20TX0035, assembly GCF_028307215.1. Taxonomy (GTDB): domain Bacteria; phylum Pseudomonadota; class Alphaproteobacteria; order Rhodobacterales; family Rhodobacteraceae; genus Falsirhodobacter. The sequence goes on from NZ_JAQMHV010000009.1 coordinate 114,770, forward strand.
CGCTCAACGAACAACCGGTTCCGGATGCGAACGGCGAACGCAGCTTTAGCCGATGGCGGGCATGGGGCCCGCCCGCAGGTCATGGCGGTCCATCCGGGCAATCTGGCGCCGTCGTGGAGGCTCATGTCCGGGCACGTGAGAGTTTCATCAGAATCCTCGCCGGGTCGAAGTCTGCTCGGCGGCTTCCCAACGTGACGGAGCGGTAATAGGCACCGTAATTGGTAATCCTGCAACCCATCTGCAGGACGAGCAGGACGGTCAGCGCGGCCGCGATCCTTCCGTTCCTCTCGGCCGCTTCGCGGATCACGTCCGTGCCGATCCCGATCATGGGCCCGAGCATCATCGCCAGGCGCTCCATTTCGGTCCAGCTCGCCGGGGGCTCCTGGGCAAAGCTCATCGCCTCGGTGCAGCATGCGCTCGTCATTCTCAGCAGCTTCGCCGCGTCCGCTTGCGGCTCGTCGACGGGGCGGGCGCAGTCAGAGTCAGGATGTTCAGTTTCAGATCTTGATTGGTGGCGGACATTCTGGCCGCCAGTGACGGTCGGGGAAGGTGCTTGAGGCTCATGCGAATGGCACGCGCCGTCCTCTGGAACAGTTTCGTCCTGCCATGCCCGTTCCGGAGGGGCATGGCAGGACGGTTCCAATGCGGCCAGGAGATCCACCACGGTGGACAGATGGTCCTCCAGGGCGAGGAGGGGGAGGTTCCTGCGGCGGAGGATCTTTCGGAACTCGGCCGTGTCGACGCCACTCTCGAGCTTGTCGAGCCGGTGGAGCCGACCCAGAATGACGGTTCGCAGATACTTTCGACGGTTTTCCTCCGCCGCCTGTTTCTCAGCCAGGTCGGACCAGTCCGTTGCACGTTCGAACATCGGCGACAGGTCGAAACCGTAGGCGACGGTCTCGCCCGTCACCGCGTCGCGCATCGCATAACGCTTGCCGTTGGGACTGTCGTTGCGGCAGAGGATGCCGGCGTCCTGGAGCTGCTCGACGTGCCGCCTGACGGTGCGCTCGGATCCACCCGAACGAAGGCGCAGGAGCGTGGCAGTCGAGGCGAAGCAGACCATGCCCTTTTCGGGGCGGACACAGGAGATCATCGCGCGCAGCGTCGCGAGGACGCTCGCCGTCAGCCCGAACGTGGGCGCGATGGATGCCAGGCTGCGGTAGACCGTCTTCAGGTCGAGCGGGCGGGAGGCGGACAAAGCTCCATCGGTCGCCGGGGCGAGGCCCGGCGCTGTTGCGTGTCGAAATGCCATGGTTCTTTCGCGTCGGGCGACCGTCAGCCCATGCGTCACCAGTACCTGCCTCGGATCTCACTGATTCGTGGGCAAAGTTTCACCGTCAACCGGATCGGTTGTGCTTGACGGCCTTTCGAAGAAGCGGTAGATCTGTAGGTGCAAAACGACAGATCAGGGCTCTCCAGAGGTGACTTTGGGGGGCTCTTTTCGTTTACGGTCTCCTATGCGCTCCTTTCTTTGCTGATCATGTTGCGGGGAGGGGAAGGGGCCTCAGCCCTTTCCCCGGCTTTCCTGCCAGCGCTCATGCAGAACCCGGACGGCTTCGTCCGCGTTCTCCTCGAGCCACTGACCGAAATCTGGGGCCACGTTGCGCGATACCTCGAGTGACACGGCCTTGGCGCTCGCCTTATAATGACCGATCTTGTGTCCGCCGAAGGCCAGGTCCCCCTTCCTTCCCCCGCGCGGGGACGTGGTGCCGTTGTGCTGTCCACCGCGGTGGACAGCCTCGAAGCCGGTGGTGTGTTGCATTTCTGCAACAGTATTAGCCTGACGGGTGGCGGCGGCAAGCACCAGTTCGAAGCGGTCGGCGCTCGCCGGCGCGGCGGCCAGTGCCTCCGAGTGCTCCTCGACGATGCCGGTCAGATCGACACCGTGGATCCTTACCGTGTCGGCAAGCTCCGTCCACTTCCGCCGGCCGATACTGTGGGCCGCGCCGATCGCCATAACGACCTCCATGGGTATCGCCGGCATCACCACCTCGTAGGTGCTGACGGATTGCTTGGACACCCCGAGGGCATCCATGATGGTCTCGGTCGGGTAGGAGGCCGCCCGCATCGCCTGCACGAAGACCGCCTTCTCGATGAAGGAGGGATCGAGCCGGAGGTTGTTTTCCTGCCCCTGGGCGAGAACCGCTTCCTTGTCGCCGAGGGTCCGGACTATGGCCTTGACTGTTCCGCCCGCCAGCCTGACGGCGGCGAGGCGACGGCGCCCGTAGACGACGCGGAAGCGGCCGGGGGTAGGGGAGGGGCGGACGAGAATCGGAACCTGCTGGCCGTGCTGGCGGATGCTCGCCGCGAGCTCGGCTATGCCGTGGGCGGTGTGCGCCAGGCGATCCTGGAGCCCGTCCTGATCGATCAGGTCCGGGTCGATCTCGCGGACGGCGTTCGTGGCGAGCCTGTCCAGGCCGTCGCGCAGACCGCTCACGGACGGGGCCGACCCCATCTTCCGGATCGATGCCGGAGAGGCGGGAATGTCGGCCTGCTGCTTTGTCAGCTTCTCGAGGATGTTGCGACCCATCAGCGCCCCCACGCGGCCTGGATGACCGCTTCGATCTCAGCCGACACGTCGTTCACGCTTCCGATGGCCCGATCGAGCGTGGAGCGGACGAAGTCCTTCGGATCGACCTCGTAGATCGTCTGGTGCGTCATGCCGGCGTCCGAGATGGCTGTCGACTTCAGCATTGGGTTCGTCAGGACCCTGTCTTTCAGGATGGCCCGCAGGTAGCCCTCGGTCTGGCGCTGCGGCCCGTCATTGGGCTCGTAGCGTGTGACGAGGAACTTGACGAAGCTGTAGGCGACCTCCGTCTCGGTGTAATCGGCCACGGCGTCGAGCGTTTCGGACACCAGCTTCAGGAATTGGCTCATCGAGGCGATATCGAGCATGCCCGGGACGACCGTGACGACCAGGCCGGTCGAGGCGGTCAGCGCCGAGAGGGTCGTGAACCCGAGCTGTGGCGGGCAGTCGATGACGACGACGTCGTAGTCGGCCTCCACGGACTTGAGCGCGTCGTCCAGGCGCTTGGCGAAGATGGTATGACGGGGGTCCCGGAAGCTGTGGGCCGTCTCCGTCTCGTATTCGGTCAACATCAACCCCGCAGGCGCGAGATCGAGGTTGTGGAAGTAGGTCTTCTGGATGATGTCCCGGAGCGGGACGGGTGCGTTGCTCTCTTCCCCGGGGCCGGCGTCGAAGTTCTCGTAGCGCAGTGCATCGTAGATCGTTCCCCCCTCGTTGAACTCGAGCTCTGGACGATAGCCGAAGAGCGTGGTCAGGCTGGCCTGCGGGTCCAGGTCGACGCTGAGGACGCGATATCCCTTCAGCGCCAGCCTCTGGGCCAGCAGGATCGCGGTGGTCGTCTTCGAGGACCCGCCCTTGAAGTTGACACAGCTGATGACCTGCAACCTGTCCCCGTCACGGCGTCCGGGGCGGAAGACATCCTTGGCCTTCCCGCGGGTCGTTTCACAGAGGGCCTTCCGGATCGCGTCGATCTCCTCGGCCGAATAGGACCTGTGACCGCGCGCATCGGCCTCGACTTCCGGGATGGTCTTGTTCTTGTGCCGATTCCGGAGCATGTCGGGGGTAACTCCGAGTAGCTCGCAGGTTTCCGACACGGAGAACTTCCTGAGGACCTTCGTTCCCCCGGGCTGATGGACTTCCTTGAACTGCACGTCGAGTGCCTTGGCCAGAGTCTCGGCACATCGGCCAAGTTCGGAACTGCTGACCACTTCCCACCGGTTGTCAATCTTGTTCATACTGGCCCCGCGGCCCAATTATTCAGGCTAATTCTGCTCGATTACGATGATGAGGCCGCATCGCGCCACCCACCGTAATGCGGTGTTGCCATGCAATTTCCGTTCAGGCAATTAGAATCTGACACAGTAGTCCGTTTTGTCGAGCTAGACGGCGATCCGGTCGATCGCTTGACCCTCCTGATCCCGCGCCTGGATCCGGATGTCTGAATAGCCCCATGTTTCGTGGACGCCTTCTTCGCTAACTTTGAGGCAAGGAGGCCATGATGGGCACGGGCAATTT